>NZ_JABMIT010000002.1:0-687319 GCF_013186635.1 Brevibacillus sp. HB1.3
TTGTCGAACGTTTTACATCTTATCACGTTCGTTATTAGCGAGTCAAGAAGTTTTTTATCGAATCTCGTTTTCTTTTCTCGTATTTTGTCGTCGTTCTTGGCGACAAGGAATAATCTATCACATATAAAATTCTAAATCAAGAGTAATTTTAAAAGTTTTTTTATCAAAAAGAGAAAAATAGCTAAAATATCGCGATACGAAAGGAAAAAGAGCGAGAAAAACATCCCGCTCTTTCTATCAAAAATCTCTACTACATTCATGCTTGAGCTATCTTTTAACGACGTCTCTGAAGCTCCGTCAGTACTTCATCCAGTGGCAGCTTTTGCTCGCGCAACAAAACCATCAAATGGAAGATCAGATCAGATGCCTCATACCGCAGTTCCTCACGACTTCGATTTTTCGCTGCAATAATGACCTCGGCAGCCTCTTCCCCGACCTTTTTCAGGATTTTATCTACGCCTTTTTCGAACAAGTAGGTGGTGTAGGAGCCTTCCGGGCGCTCTGCCTCCCGCTCAGCAATTAGTTCCTCTAGCTCACTTAAGATGGCAAACCGATCTACTTGTACTGGCTCATCATCTGTATCGGTGAGAACCTCCTGCGAGAAACAGCTATACGCTCCCGTATGACACGCAGGCCCATTCGGTTCGACCATCACAACCAGTGCATCTCCGTCGCAATCATACCGCATAGAGACGATCCGCTGTGTATGACCCGAGGTCTCACCCTTGTGCCACAATTGTTGTCGAGAACGGCTCCAAAACCATGTTTCTTTGGTCGCCAATGACTTTTGTAGCGATTCTTCATTCATATAGGCAAGCGTCAAGACCGTCTTGCTTCCGGCATCCTGCACGATGACAGGGATCAAACCCTTTTCGTCAAAACGCAATTTTTCCACGGCAAACGCTTCTGCTCCTGTCATGGTCGTATGACAACTCCTTTGGTTTGCAAATACTCTTTGACTGATTGAATCGATGTCTCGTCATAGTGAAAAATGGAAGCGGCGAGCGCGGCATCTGCCTTTCCTTGCGTCAGCACATCGTAAAAATGCTCCCTCAAGCCCGCTCCACCAGAAGCAATGACCGGGATTCCAACCGCCTCTGATACCCGCTTGGTCAATTCGAGGCCAAAGCCTTTCTTTTCCCCATCGTCGTCCATGCTGGTCAAAAGAATTTCACCCGCTCCCAGCGCTTCTGCCTCCTTTGCCCAGCGGATGACGTCCGTACCCGTCGCATTCCGTCCACCATGGGTATACACTTCCCAGCGATCTTCCCCGACACGTCTCGCATCAATCGCCACGACGATACATTGTGAGCCAAAGACTGTCGCTCCCTCGCGAATCAATTCCGGACGCAAAACAGCCGCTGTATTCAACGAGATTTTGTCCGCACCCGCACGCAAAATCCTTTTCATATCGTCGACACTGTTAATGCCACCGCCAACCGTGAAAGGAATCGTAATGTTTGCGGCCGTTTTTTCGATGACATCTACCATCGTCTTGCGCCCTTCATGGGACGCAGAAATATCGAGAAAGATCAGCTCGTCTGCTCTCTCGTCGCTATACTTTTTTGCCAGTTCAACCGGGTCGCCTGCATCGCGAAGTCCGACGAACTGCACGCCTTTTACCACCCGTCCGTCTTTTACATCGAGACACGGGATGATTCGTTTAGCCAGCATAGGAGTCACGCCCCTCCATACGCTGGAGCGCTTCTTCCAATGTAAAAGCGTCCGTGTAGAGTGCTTTGCCAACAATGGCTCCTGAGACTCCGTCCGAAGCATGGGCAGCCAGCGTCAACACGTCGTCCAGTTGGCTGACACCTCCCGAAGCTATCACCGATTTTCCTGTTGCCATCGCCAAGGCTGCAATTTCTTCTACATTCGGTCCTGTCATTGTGCCATCACGGGCGATATCGGTGTAAATAAACGTCTCGGCGCCATACGTAACCAACCGCTTGGCAAGCTCTGTCGCTTGCACATCTGTCGTGGTCAACCAACCTCTGGTGGCCACCAGCCCATTCCGGCAGTCCAGACCAATCGCAATTTTGTCTCCATCGTTTTGAAGAATTCGCTTCGTAAAAGGCTCGTCTTCGATTGCAGCAGTCCCGACAATCACTCGCGCGACGCCCGCTTCCAAATAGTCCGCGATCTGCTCTTCTGTCCGAATGCCGCCTCCAACCTGCACGGGTACAGGGATCGAGCGCGCTATCTCCTTGATGATCGCTGCATTTGCAGGCTTGCCTTCCTTTGCTCCGTCCAAATCTACGAGATGAACCCAGGATGCACCTTGCTCTACCCAGCGTTTCGCCATCGCGAGCGGTGAATCGGCGTACACTGTCTCTTGTCCGTAATCTCCTTGGAAAAGTCGAACACACTTGCCCCCGCGAATATCGATCGCCGGATAAACAATAAAGCTCATGTCAAAACCCCCTCGCATTGAACGGCAAAGTTGCGCAGCAGCAGCATTCCTGTCTCTCCGCTTTTTTCCGGGTGAAACTGCATACCGTATACGTTGTCACGATTTACAATGGCTGTGACCTCCTGGTTATAGTCACTCGTCGCCAGCAAAACATCAGACTGACACAAGACATGATACGAATGGACAAAATAAACGTAATCGCCATCCTGCACACCGTTTAGTAACGATTGCTTTTGCTTAATCATAAGTTGGTTCCAGCCCATGTGCGGTACCTTGTAATCCCCGCGAAAACGAACGACCTCACCACCGAGCAGTCCCAAGCCCGTATGCTCGCCATGCTCCGCACTTTGCTCGAATAAAAGCTGCATGCCGAGACAAATACCCAAAATCGGACGACCTGTTGCTGCGTATCCCTTGATTGCTTGCTCTAATCCGAGCTCACGTATATTGGCGATAGCATCTCCGAACGCCCCGACTCCCGGCAAAATCAACCCGCTATATTCTTGCAGACGCTCTGCTTGTGAGACGAACTCGTACGAATAGCCCAATCTTTCCAGCGCCTTGCTCAAGCTGTACAAATTCCCCATGCCGTAATCGATGATGCCGATCATGTTACAAAACCCCTTTTGTTGACGGAACCCCTTTTACACGCGGATCGATCGTCGTCGCTTCATCCAGTGCACGGCCCAGTGCTTTGAAAATCGCCTCGATCATGTGGTGCGTATTGTGACCGTAGTGCAGGATCACATGAAGATTGATCCGCGCCTCCAGTGCGAGTTTCCATAAAAATTCGTGCACCAGCTCCGTCGGAAACTGACCAACCATATTCGTCGGGTACGTAGCGCGATATTCCAGATGAGGACGGTTACTGATATCAATGACGACCTGTGCGAGCGCGTCATCCATCGGGACAAACGCATTTCCATAACGCTTGATGCCTCTTTTGTCTCCCAACGCTTCCCGCAGTGCATTCCCAAGACAAATCCCGATATCCTCTACTGTGTGGTGATAATCGATTTCGATATCTCCCTTTGCCTTTACAGTCAGGTCAAAATGTCCGTGTCGGGTAAACAGGTCTAGCATATGATCTAAAAATGGTACACCCGAGTTTTGCTTGCTTTCACCCGCACCGTCTACTGCAAAGGAAAGCGCGATCTGCGTCTCATTCGTATTGCGTTCGATCTGTGCTACACGTTGTTTCCCTTCACTCATCTCTTTTCACTCTCCTGCTCTTCGGTCTCAAAATCTCGCAAACGCGCAAGGATCGCTCGACCGTGCCCAGACAATCCTTCCTGCTCTGCCAGCGCCACAATTTTATGTCCATTTTCCCGCAAATCTCGCTTACTGTAGGAAACAACACTCGACTTCTTGATAAAATCATCGACGGATAATGGCGAGGAAAATCTCGCTGTTCCATTCGTAGGAATCACATGATTGGTACCAGCAAAATAATCGCCAACCGGCTCTGAGCTGTATGGGCCGAGGAAAATCGCACCTGCATTTTCCACTTTTCCGAGATGCTCAAACGGCTCCGCTATCATGACTTCCAAATGCTCGGGTGCGATGCGGTTAATGACAGCAAAACCTTCTTCCAAATCGGCGACGAGTAAAATAGCCCCGTAGTCGCGTATTGCCGCTTCTGCAATCGATTTGCGTGGAAGATCGGCAAGCTGTCTCTCTACTTCCTGTGACACCTGCTCCGCCAACGTTTGCGATGTCGTAACCAATATAGCGGCTGACATCGGATCATGCTCGGCTTGAGACAGCAGGTCTGCCGCGACGTAGCGTGGGTTGGCTGTTTCATCTGCGATCACCGCAATTTCGCTAGGCCCTGCCACCATGTCGATACTGACCAATCCGAATACTTCTCGCTTTGCCAGTGCGACGAAAATATTACCGGGTCCAACGATTTTATCGACCGACTTGATTTGCTCCGTCCCGTAGGTCAATGCTGCAATCGCCTGCGCTCCGCCTACCTTGTATATCTCACTTACTCCTGCAATTTGAGCTGCAACGAGTATCGCCGGATTGATTTTTCCATCCGCTCCTGGTGGTGTTGTAATGACGACTTCAGGAACACCTGCGATTTTGGCAGGGATGGCATTCATCAATACACTAGATGGATAAGCTGCCGTCCCGCCTGGAACATACAACCCTACGCGCTGCAATGGCCGTATCAGTTGGCCCAGCAATGTGCCACTTTCTTTGGTGGTAAACCAGGACTGGCGTACTTGCCGCTCATGGTACACCCGAATGTTTTCGGCTGCTTCTTCCAATGCCGCTTTGACTTGTGAAGAAACGAGCTCACATGCTTCTGCAAATTCTCCTTCGCTCACACGGAAGTTTTGTAGAAGCACACGATCAAATCGCTCTGTGTAATAGCGCAACGCCTCGTCGCCTTGCTGGCGAACCGAGGTGAGGATCGCCTTCACTGCTTCTTGCTGTTCTCTCGTCCCAGCGTCTACCGATCGTTTCCCGTCATACTGGCTGGCTGACATGATACGCATAGCTGTCTCCCCTTCTCCACTAGTTCCCGCGAGGAATGACCTCCAGAAATTTTCCAGCGATCTCATCCACCGCTTCACTTTTCATCCGATAGCTGGCTCGATTGGCAATGAGCCTCGTCGTAATTTCACAAATGCTCTCCAGTTCGACCAAGCCATTTTCCCGCAATGTCCTCCCTGTCGAAACAATATCCACTATACGGTCAGCCAGCCCAATCATCGGCGCAAGCTCCACTGACCCATTCAGCTTGATTACCTCAACCTGCTGTCCCTGCTCTCGAAAATAACGTGACGCAATCTTCGGATATTTCGTCGCAACACGCAGGGCTTCCGTCGGTTTCCAGTCTGGCAGACCCGCTACCATCATGCGACAATAGCCAATATGCAAATCCAACAGCTCGTAAACATCTCGTTCTTCTTCCAATAAAACGTCCTTGCCGACCACGCCAACATCAGCCACCCCATACTCGACATAAGTAGGAACATCGGTTGGCTTCGCCATAATGAATTCGAGCTTGGCATTTTCCACAGGGATGATCAGTTTGCGCGAATCTTGTAGATCCGCAGTGACCTGCAAGCCAGCCTGCTGAAGAAAGTAGACGGCCTCTTCAAAAATCCGCCCTTTTGGCATGGCGATCGTCAGTTTTTGGTCGTTTTTCGTGAGTGCCATCTCCTACTCCTCCTGTTGTGTCATGCAAATAACCTTGGTAAATCCCGCATCTTGTCCAACCTGTGTATCATCTATCTTGGAGACGAGACGTGTCACTACTACGAGCCCGTCTTCACGTAATAGCTGTGCCTCTGCCAAAGCGGTGCCGCGGCAATCCTCCGTGTAAACAAGCAAAACGCGCGCAGGTGCTTGCCTTTTTACGGAAGGAGTGACCTGAAGTAGCCGATCCATCTTGATCGCAAAGCCTGTAGCGGATGCAGCCCGCCCAAATTGGGAGAGTAATTGATCGTAGCGTCCTCCGCCCAATAGCGGGGAGCCCAAGTCAGCAGCGTATCCTTCAAAAACGACGCCTGTATAGTAGTTCAAGTTGATGATCAGATTGAAATCGATCAACAAATCTTCTGTCACCCCGTAGGCTTCTAACGACTCCCACAAGGAAGCAATCGTCTCGACTGCCCTCCCTGCCTTTCCGTTGCCTGCCAGTTTGCGGGCGACCTCGATTTTCCCTTTTCCCCCTTGCAACCGTAGCAAGGCTTCCAATCGGCTTTTTGCTGCTGTCGAAATATCTACTGTCGCGAGTAGCTGCCGGAAGCCAACGAAGTCCCGCTCGTACAAAAACTGGCGGAATTGATTGCGAATAGGCTCATCCTCAATCTCTTCCTCCAAAAGACCGTCTACAAAGTCGACATGCCCAATGGCAATCCGAAACGTTTCCACACCAGCTGCCCGCAAGCACACTACCGCAAGCGCAATGGCTTCCGCATCCGCGTCGACAGACGCATCTCCGATCAGCTCGATCCCGGTTTGAGAAAACTCCGCATTCCGTCCCGCTTCCTTTTCTTGTGCCCGAAACACATTCGCCTGATAATACAGCCGAATCGGCAATGGAACATCTTTATAAAGGGAGGAAACAACTCTTGCAATTGGCGTCGTCATGTCCGGCCGCAGGACAACGGTGTGACCTTGTTTATCCAAGAGGCGAAACATCCGATCTGTCAGCGTCGCACTTGCGGCTCCTACCGTATCGAAGTATTCCAGAGAGGGTGTGGATATTTCGTCATAGCCCCATCTCTCGATACACTGCCGCAGTTCCCGCTCCAAGTGCCGTTGCTTCGCCAGTGATTCCGGCAGTATGTCCCGCATCCCGAGCGGCTTTTCAAATCCCAACGGCTTTGCCATCTTTGTTCCCTCCATCACATTCGCTTTACTCTGCTAATATGGTAACAAACTAAAGTGTTATGAAGAAGATTACCACGTCGAGAATCTTAGGTCAACCAAGATAAGAATAGTCGGAAAATTTAACACAAAACAAAAAACCGCCAGGATAAGCACCTGACGGCTGATCATAATGGAAGTGACACTACATGACTTCTTCCTCTGAAGCTTTCATTCGAATGAGCTGCATGGGATTCCCACCTACAAAAGCACCAGGCGGGACATCTTTATGAACAACCGTTCCCGCTGCGACAATGGCGCCTTTTCCAATCGTTACCCCAGGCAAAATGGTAGTGTTGGCCCCCACTAGGACAGCATCCTCAATAATCACTTCCCCCAAACGGTATTCATCTATTAAATATTCATGGGCGAGTATGGTCGTATTGTAACCGATCACGCAATTACGACCGATCTTGATTTTCTCGGGAAACATGATATCCATCATCACCATCAACGCAACCGCACTATGCTGCCCTACTTCCATACGCAAAAATGTGCGAAACATCCAGTTCTTCCATGAAACAATCGGCGTATATCTGGAGAGTTGGATGACGATAAAATTTTTCATGACTTTCCAGAAGCTTACCGTTCGATACATGTGCCAAAGCGGGTTTACCCCATTTACGGGATAACGTGTTGTCTTCCTCATATGCGTCTCTTTCTCCTACAAGTCAGAATCGGCATCTTCTAAAATGGCATTCGACTGTTTCCGCGTGAAGTGCATCGCTGCGTTGTAACCCATCCGTTTCAGACGGAAGTTCATCGCTGCAACCTCAATGATGACTGCCAAGTTTCGTCCTGGTCGAACAGGAACGGTAATAATCGGAATTTCCGTATCCATGATCTTCAATGTTTCCTCATCGAGCCCCAACCGCTCGTACATTTTATGTGGCTCCCACAACTCTAGCTGGACAACCATCTCGATGTTTTTCACATTGCGCACGGCACCTGCACCAAACATCGTCATAATGTTGATAATCCCCACACCGCGGATTTCCAAGAGATGTTGAATCAGCTCAGGAGCGCTACCGCTTAGCTGCCCCCCCTGTGTCTGCTTAATCTCCACTGCGTCATCTGCTACGAGTCGGTGCCCGCGCTTTACAAGCTCAAGTGCAGCTTCACTCTTCCCGATTCCGCTCGATCCCATAATCAAAACACCGACGCCGTAAATGTCTGTGAGTACCCCATGTATCGTCGTCGTTGGTGCAAGACGATTCTCCAGGAAGTTGGTTACTTTCCCGACCAACGTCGTCGTTGCCAGAGGGGACTGAAGTACAGGTACCCCCAACCGATTGGAAACATCAATCATCTCTTCAGGCACCATCTGATTACGGGTCACACAGAAGCAAGGAACCTGACTTTGCATGAGAAAATTCATCCGTTCCAGCCGTTCCTCTGGCGTCAGGGTTTGAAAAAAGTTGATTTCCGTCAAACCGAACAATTGAATCCGCTCTTCCACAAAGTACGAATAGTAACCGGCTAACTGCAGTCCCGGACGACTCAAATCCGTTACGGTAATCTCACGACCCAAGCCCTCTTCCCCGCTCAAGATCGTCATATTGAAATGATCCACTAAATGGCTCACATTCGTCTTACGCATGAAGCTTCCCCCTCACATGGGATTTTCCGTCCCTATGGTTGTGTCTCTATTGTATCGAAACCTTTGTGCTTACGACAACCTCATAAGACCGAGCATCCTGATTAACCAAAAACCCCGCTACTCGTTTGAGAGAATACGGGGCTTTTTCGAACATACTACCTCTTTTCTTTTCTCGTCCCTACCACAACTTCAATGAGGTAGCCAAAAATACTCATCAGTGCTGCTGCCACGATGACCGTGCCAATGTTATCAGGCCATGGTCCCACTTCAAATCCATCAATAAAGTAGGCAGTCAATGCAAACGTCACGGCATTAATGACAAACCAGAACAAACCGATCGTCAATACTTGCAAGGGAAAAGTAAAAAACAGCAGAATCGGCCGAATCACTGTGTTGACCATCCCCAGAATCAATATAGCCCATAGTGCTACTGTGAAATTCGCGACATAAATGGAATGGAACCAATTGCTGATCAAAAGCAGCGCAGCCCCATTTAAAAGCATTTTGATTATCCAGCGGCTCATGGTGCATTCCCCCTATACAGTCTGGACTTCGCGCAACAATTAGCGAATCCCTTTTACTTCCCATTCCCATTGTTCAAAAAACGTTGTCATGAATCGATGTCTGTCTTCGGCGACTTTCTGGGCAGTCTTGGTGAAGAGCATGTCTTTGATGCGCTGCAGCTTCCACGTGTATTCCTTATAAGGCGTATGCTGATTGGGGTCATCCGATTGTATGGGTTGCCCAATAACCCCAGTATAAGCAAAAACCCGCGCTACTCCAATAGCCCCAATCGAATCCAGCTTGTCGGCATCAAACAAGACCTTTTCTTCCAGGGTATGTGGAGGTCGTTCTTTGCGAAAACGATGGGCGAGAATCGCAGACTGCACACGTGAGATGAAGGCCTCCGTCATACTGCGTTCGGCGAGCCATTCCCCTGCTAGTCTTGCGCTGATTTCGGCATGGCACTCTCCTGTTTGCCGTTCTTCTGCTCTCCCGATGTCATGCAGCAAAGCAGCGAGGCGTAGCACTTCCATATCTGCCCCTTCCTCGCGGCCAATCCGCTCACACATCGCCA
Source organism: Brevibacillus sp. HB1.3 (assembly GCF_013186635.1). Classification (NCBI taxonomy): domain Bacteria; kingdom Bacillati; phylum Bacillota; class Bacilli; order Caryophanales; family Paenibacillaceae; genus Brevibacillus; species Brevibacillus sp. HB1.3. Next base: position 9,481 of record NZ_JABMIT010000002.1, read on the forward strand.
TCACACGCAAATTATGCTGCCAATCGTGTGCAGGATCTTGTCCATCAAAGCGCTTCTGTGCTTCTGCCACCAGCTCAGCAGGTAGTGCGGGAATAGAATCCTTCACGTAATCCATCTTTTCTCCCCCTTTGCGCTCACGTAGAAAAGATGCCCCCCTGAATCAGGGAGGCAGTCTCTCGATTACTTTGAAACGAATTGCTCTAGCTTGGCATTCGTCCGTTCTTTATCGCGTTCCAAAATCGGCTTCAAATAGATACCCGTGTAGGAGCCCTCCATTTTTGCCACTTCCTCTGGTGTACCCGTTCCGACAATTTCTCCGCCACGGGTACCACCCTCTGGTCCCAAATCCACGATGTAATCCACCGTTTTGATGACATCCAGATTGTGCTCGATGACCAGCACCGTATCTCCGTTTTCCACCAATCGCTGCAGTACTTTCAGCAAACGATCGATATCGTCTGTATGCAGACCGGTTGTCGGCTCATCCAAAATGTACAGAGTTCGTCCTGTGCTGCGTCGATACAGCTCAGAGGCTAGCTTGACGCGTTGTGCTTCCCCGCCAGAGAGGGTGGTGGCAGGCTGCCCAAGCTTCATATATCCCAATCCTACGTCTACGATGGTCTGGAGCTTGCGCTCAATCTTCGGCAGATTGCGGAAAAACTCTACACCATCCTCGATCGTCATTTCCAAAACATCAGCAATGCTCTTGCCTTTGTATTTCACATCGAGCGTCTCGCGGTTGTAGCGCTTGCCATGGCAAACTTCGCAAGGCACGTACACATCCGGCAAAAAGTGCATCTCGATTTTAATGATCCCGTCACCACTGCACGCTTCACAACGGCCACCCTTGACGTTAAAGCTAAAGCGACCTTTTTTATAGCCGCGCACTTTGGCTTCGTTGGTGGAAGCAAACAGGTCGCGAATATCATCAAAGACACCTGTATATGTCGCCGGATTGGAACGTGGTGTACGTCCAATTGGAGATTGGTCGATGTCGATCACCTTGTCCAAATGCTCCAGTCCCAGGATGCGACGATGCTCACCTGGCTTCACCTTTGCCTTATTCAAATCGCGTGCCAGTGTCTTTTGCAAAATTTCATTGATCAGCGTACTTTTTCCTGAGCCAGATACACCTGTTACGGCAACAAAAACGCCAAGAGGAAGCTTCGCAGTGACGTTTTTCAGGTTATTTTCCTTCGCGCCCTCGATCTTGATCCATTTGTCCGAAGGCTTGCGACGCTCCATCGGAACAGGGATGAATTTGCGCCCACTCAAATAGGCACCCGTCAAAGAGTTAGGGTCCTCCATGACTTCATCCGGAGTTCCTGCCGCTACGATTTGACCGCCATGTATGCCGGCTCCCGGGCCAATATCGATAATGTAATCGCAGGCCATCATCGTATCTTCGTCATGCTCGACGACGATCAATGTATTCCCCAGCTTGGTCATATGCTCCAGCGTCTTGATCAGACGCGCGTTATCCCGCTGATGCAATCCGATACTCGGCTCATCCAAAATGTAGAGAACACCCATCAGACTAGAACCGATCTGCGTAGCCAGTCGAATCCGCTGCGCTTCTCCCCCGGACAGTGTTCCCGCCGCACGGTTCAGCGTCAAGTAATCCAGTCCGACATCAATCAAGAAGTTCAGTCTTGCCTTGATTTCTTTTACGATCAGGTTCGCGATCTTTGTTTCCCGCTCTGTCAGTTCCAGGCCATCGACAAACTGATGCGCATCGAGAATCGACAGGGTAGTCAGCTCGGAAATGCTACGCTCCCCGACCTTAACCGCCAAGCTCTCCTGACGCAAACGTTGGCCTTTGCAGACAGGACACGCCTTTTGGCTCATAAATCCTTCAATTTGCTCGCGGATGTAATCCGAGCTGGTCTCCAGATGACGTCGTTGCAGGTTGATGACGACACCCTCGAACGGTACGACTGCCTCGCGTACTTGCCCGAACTCGTTCTCATAACGGAAGTGAATTTTTTCGCCTTCACTACCGTACATCAAGATTTGTCGGTGCGCTGCCGTAAGCTCCTCATATGGCACATCCATCCGAATGTTAAAGTGGCGACATGCTGATTCCAACAATTGTTGATAGTACGTCGAGGTCTTCGGCTCCCATGCGCCAATCGCCCCTTCATCGAGTGTCTTCGTCGCATCCGGAACGACCATATCCGGGTCGACCTCCAGTTTGACACCTAATCCGTCGCACTCTGAACAAGCACCAAATGGGCTATTAAAGGAGAAAATCCGCGGCTCCAGGTCTCCAATGGAAAATCCGCATACCGGACAAGCATGCTTTTCACTGAACAGCAGCTCTTCTTGCTCCATCACATCGACGATGACCTTGCCATCTGCTAAACGAAGTGCCGTTTCCAAGGAGTCTGCGAGACGCGCCTGTACATCCGGCTTCACGACGACCCGGTCAACGACAACCTCAATGTTATGCTTCTTGTTCTTTTCCAGCTTGATGTCTTCGGATAAATCGGTAATTTCACCATTGACCCGAACGCGGACAAAGCCTTGCTTGCGGATGTCCTCCAGCAGCTTGACGTGCTCTCCCTTTCGTCCTTGCACCATAGGAGCTAGAATCTGCATTTTCGTGCGCTCAGGATACTCCAATAGTCGATCGACCATTTGTTCAATGGTCTGGGATTGGATCTCGATGCCATGCTCCGGGCAAACCGCTCGACCGACACGCGCATACAAAAGGCGCAAATAGTCGTAGATTTCCGTAACCGTTCCTACCGTAGAGCGCGGGTTGCGGCTCGTCGTTTTCTGGTCAATCGAGATTGCAGGGGAAAGCCCCTCAATCGAGTCCACGTCCGGCTTGTCCATTTGCCCGAGAAATTGACGGGCGTATGCAGACAGAGACTCAACATAACGCCGTTGTCCCTCTGCGTAAATTGTGTCAAAAGCAAGCGAAGACTTACCCGAGCCAGACAAACCCGTCAGAACGACGAATTTGTCCCTCGGAATGACTACATCAACATTTTTCAAATTGTGGGCACGTGCACCCTTTACGACAATATGTTCTAATGGCATGAAAAAAACCTCTCCTTAGAGTTCCGCCTTCAGCTCAAGAATCAAATCACGCAATTCGGCCGCACGCTCGAACATGAGGTTGCGTGCCGCTTCTTTCATTTCTTCTTCCATACGTTCTATGACAGCCACGCGATCCTTCTTCGGCATTTTTTTGAAGTCTGCATGTGGCAAGTAATCCGCTTTTTCTTCTGCTACCTTGGTAGCCTCGATCACTTCGCGGACAGACTTTTTCACAGTTTGCGGCGTGATGCCGTGCTCTTCATTGTAAGCCATCTGAATGGAACGACGACGTTCTGTCTCTCGAATCGCAGAGGCCATCGAATCTGTCATTTTGTCCGCGTACATGATAACGCGTCCCTCAGCGTTCCGCGCAGCCCGACCAATTGTCTGAATCAACGAGCGCTCATTGCGAAGGAAGCCTTCCTTGTCTGCATCCAAAATCGCCACGAGTGATACTTCCGGCAAGTCTAGACCTTCCCGCAAGAGGTTGATCCCGACCAGCACATCAAACTCACCTAAACGCAATGAGCGTAAAATCTGCATCCGCTCAATCGTTTTAATATCCGAGTGAAGATAGCGGACCTTGATTCCGATTTCTTTCAGATAGTCCGTCAAATCCTCAGACATTTTCTTCGTCAGAGTCGTGACGAGAACTCGCTCATTTTTCGCAATCGTGGCTTGAATCTCGCCAATCAAATCGTCAATCTGTCCTTTGATCGGACGTACCGTAACCGTTGGATCAATCAAGCCTGTCGGACGAATCACCTGCTGCACCATTTCCGGGCTGTGCTCCAGCTCATAAGGACCAGGCGTAGCCGAAATGTAGATCGCTTGTTTCAGCTTTGCTTCAAACTCCTCGAACTTAAGTGGGCGGTTATCGCGTGCAGAGGGCAGACGGAATCCGTGTTCGACCAGTACATCCTTCCGTGCGCGGTCACCGTTATACATCCCCCGCACCTGCGGCAAGGTCATATGCGATTCATCCATCATGACGATAAAATCTTCTGGGAAGTAATCCAGCAAGGTATACGGAGCATGCCCGGCAGGCAGTCCCGTCAGATGGCGCGAGTAGTTTTCGATTCCGGAGCAAAATCCCATCTCCATCATCATCTCAATATCGTACCGTGTGCGCTGCTCCAGTCGCTGTGCTTCCAGGAGCTTGCCCGCATCACGGAATTCTTTCAGTCTTTCTTCCAGCTCGGCCTCAATGCTTTGGACAGCCAGCTTCATTTTCTCCTCGCGTGTCACATAGTGAGATTTAGGGAAGATGGCAATGTGATCACGCTGTCCCAAAATCTCGCCGGTCAGTACGTCAATCGAAGTAATCCGCTCAATTTCATCTCCAAAAAACTCAACGCGAATCGCCTGCTCACTCTCTGAGGCAGGGAAAATCTCCACGACGTCACCCCGCACACGAAACGTACCGCGCGTGAAGTTGATATCGTTGCGTGTGTACTGGATATCGACCAGACGATGCAATATCTCGTCCCGTCCTGTTTCCATACCAACACGTAAAGACAAGAGCAGCTCCCGATACTCCTCGGGCGAACCCAATCCGTAAATGCAGGAGACGGAGGCAACGATGATCACATCTCGGCGTTCAAACAGCGCACTGGTAGCCGAGTGACGGAGCTTGTCGATCTCCTCGTTGATGCTCGAGTCTTTTTCAATAAACGTATCCGATTGGGGAATGTATGCTTCGGGTTGATAGTAATCGTAGTAGCTGACGAAGTATTCCACCGCGTTGTTCGGGAAAAACTCCTTAAACTCTGCACAAAGCTGAGCGGCCAGAGTTTTGTTGTGTGCCATCACGAGCGTTGGCCTGTTCACCTGAGCAATTACTTGGGCAGCCGTATAAGTCTTTCCCGTTCCCGTCGCACCCAGCAATGTCTGGTGTCGCTTGCCAGCCTGTAACCCTGCCACCAGCTCGGCAATGGCGGTTGGCTGGTCCCCGGACGGTTGAAACTCCGATACCAATTCAAAACGCTCCATTCCCTCGTTCATCTCCTCATAGCATGACTGTTTCTACTTCCATTATAACACAATTCCGGCTAGTTTAAGCCCAAAATTCGAACAAACGTTTGTCTTCATCTTTCCACCGATTTTTCCGATATAAGATGAAGGAAGTACAAACATACGCAGATAGACTCGCCACCTTCAGGGAGGATTGACATGTCAGATAACGGAACAACCGTCAAAAATAACCCTTATATACAACCGCATATGAGCTATAAAGGCAAAAAAGAATTCTCCACCGAGCTCGACCAAAACGCCTTTATGAAGCTCATGCTGGAGCAGTTAAAGCATCAGGACCCTATGTCCCCCATGGACAACTCTCAGTTCATCCAGCAAACAAGTATGCTGACCATGGTAGAAAAAATTACAAAAATGACCACGCTGATGGAGCAATCGAACAACAGCATGGTCACTTTGGATAAGTACGAAAAGCTGGTAGGTCGTACAGCTTCGTATTCCCTCACTACAAAAGACGAGATGACGGGAGAAACGAAGACGGAGAAGAAAGAAGGCGTACTTGATGCCGTCTACATGGATCAAGGCAAAATCTACTTCCGTATCGCAGGCGAATCGACACCGATTCCGCTGGCAGACGTCTCCGGATTGGAATCGCAAGGTCTGGCCGGCAATACGCTCGACAACAGCGTGAAGTACATGGAAATGATCGGTCGTGAGATTTCCTATAAAGTAACAAAGGAAGTCGACCGGGATGGCAATCCAGATACCAAAAACGACATTTCCAAGGTTGATGAAATCTTGAATGGCGTCATCACTGGCTTTACCACCAAAAACGGTACCGCACAATTCCAACTGGATAATGGATCAACCGTAAAAGCCGAAGAAATCGTAGGCATGACAGTGAAACCTGAAAACAGAGCAATGGGCAACTCCCTTGCCTACGCGCAAATGATCGGCTACAACATCACGTACAACCAGTCTCAGACAAACCCCGACGGCACCACTTCCAATACTCCTTTTTCTGGAGTGGTCAAAGCTGTCAGCATGAAAAACGGAGTCGTCGAATTCGTCCTCCAGGATGATAAGAAAGTCGCTCTCAATCAAATCACAGGATTCGAAGCAACTGCCTAGAATCGTATACAAAAAGCCGCACATCTTCGAAATCGGAGAAGGCGGCTTTTTCTTTACAAGTTCCTATTCGTTTACGATCACTTTTCCGGTTATCGCATCCACATAAAATGTATCATCTACTTTAGATTCTCCCCCGCAGAAGCAATGCGAGCGAGTTTGGCGAAACGAAAGGTCATAGCCGAGCTTCCAGGTAATCGTGTTTTTCTTATAATTTGGCTGGTGGATATAGGTCAGCTCGAGTGGATAGGTTTGCAATAATCGGGTCATGGCCACTTGTTCTTTAAGGGCTTGGGAACGGGCCGGGTATTTGACACTGGCCGGTTTGTTTATGCTCACCTGATCCCATGTACCCGTCCATGAATCGATCCGAATCGTATACATCCCGTTCTCCACACTCTGATTGACCCCATAAACTGGAATGCCGTTCACAAGGGGATCCGCTATGATCGAAGTGTACCTTTCATCTCTATCCTCCGTTATTTGGATCTGATTGCTTCCAGACGGAGTCAGTCTTTTCAAAAGCTTATCCGCTTCCATCCGATCCCGCTTCTTATCCGTTTTCACATGAGACCATTGCGGATTGTTCACCTTTGTGGAAAATGCAAGCAGTTCACCAGTCTTTGCATCCGTCACGAGAAGATGATGCTGCTCGCCATTACTGCTTCCCTCAGGAAAGGTAGCCATTCGAGATATCTTGTCAGCATCGGGAACCCCCTCACCAAAATTTCCCCATATGAAATAACGAAGGGCTGGACCATTATCGTAACTCGCCTCGTAGGTGGACAGCGGCAGCTTTTCTGTTTCGATTCTAAACAATATGCGTAACAAATCACGCGCTTGTGCCTCTGTTTGCGCTACCCACTTCTCACCTGTTCCAGTCACATTGATGTTCTGTGCCGGGTTGGTTGTCGTTCGGGAATTCGCTGTGACCAATCGTTTGCCACTGAAGGCATCCAAGGCACTACCTGTATGTTGTTGCGTTATGACTCCATTTTTCAGGACATAAGCGAGCTTTGCTTCTACCTGTTCGCTTTGATTATGAATGGGCAATAAATAAACAAGCTCTAACGGCCGACTTTCTTGCCACTTTCGTACAGCTTGTTCGGAGGAGATGACACGCTGCGGAGATGGGAGTGAAGAGGGACTTACTTTTTCGTATAGCCTGCCATCAAACGTAGAAAACCAAACGATTCTTCCCGATGTATCAAAACTGACGAGACAATCGTAATCGTCATCGAGCACCACATTATTCAGGACTCGCACCAGTCGAACCGTCAGTAAATCCTTATTTTTATAAACCTCTCTCGCTTGATAGGTGTTTCCTGTGCCAGTCCCCTGCAATCCAGCGATAAAAGCCAGCGCACGTGCTTTGGCTTGCTGCTCAGTCGGGTAGGCAGGCTTTGTTGCTGCTTTCGGGGTAAGATTCAGTCTGAGCAACTCCCCTGTCTGTCCGTCAAAAATCGCATCATCCATGGACGATTCAGCTTCTGCGGCAGACTGTGCAAACGTGACCACTACCCCGCTAACACCAGGTCCATCTACATCGCCACCGTAAACGACAAAGCGCGAAGACAGCTCCGGCAAAAGCTTGACTAGCTTTTGGACACCTTTCGTCACATGCATCGGTACAGCCACAACGGATTGTGCCTGTGCTACGGTCACAGCTGTCGTTGCGCCTGCTCCTGATAAGGGTGCGGCAAAAACCGTGGCAGCAGCTAATGTACCCGACAAAAACCACGAGACCGTTCTTTTTACCTTCAACACCGAACCCACTCCCTCTTTTTTCCTCCTACATTGAGACGCAACAGCCACCGGTAAGTTTCCCAATGGACAAGCTTATCTCGAAAAAAAGAAGGTATGCACGTTTGCCTGCATACCTTCTCCCAACTATCCTTATGCTCCTACATTCAGCTTCTCCAGTTTTTGCTTGATCAGCTCGACTACACTGGAGCGTTTCAAATCTACAAATGCACGGGTATTTGCATCTGGAACCACAATGATCCCCAGTTGGTGATGATTGCCCGCATAGACCGCACACTGTACGAACTTCAGCTCACCTTCATGCGTGAGTACTTCCATTTTACAAAAAGCAGGATTGACTTGTAGTGCTGGATATAAATCTTCTTTTGCCCGCACCGAAATGCCATTTACTTTCACGATAATCTCACCGGGCGTAATGCCGATTTCCTCTGCTCTCGTTCCCGGAATGACACCCATTACTTTTACACCACGCGAAGACTGGATGAAATAAGGCGAACGCTTTCTTTCTTGATACTGACTCCAGAAAAACAGCGCCTCATGACCGAATAGTGCAAAGATCGCGGTCAGCATGATCAACGGATAAAACCATACAGTCAGAGCACACAATCCCAACAAAATGAGCGCATATAGCGTCAAATTTTTTGCAACCTGCGTTGCTTTTCTATACGGAGTCATCGTTTGCGTCATATCAGAGAATCCCGTCACTGTCGGCAGAAGCATCAGTCCGAATGAAGCAGCCTCGGGCGAAAAGAACGGCCACCCCGGATACAACGCACCACTGATAGCACCTGGCTCCATCTGTACGAACAGCACGGCTGGCGTCAGCCAAAAAGAATGAAGCAAATAGGCACCGACAATCCGACCACGCTGCCCTTCCACGAACAGTGGAGAAGCATCCCGCCCGCCATTCCAGCGTACGAGCATCGCTTCAATTAAATGCATGATCGCAACTAACGCAAGCAATGGCAATGGTTTCGCCTGACGAATCATTTCCCAGATATAGCTCAATCCTGGAACATCCGTAACCGGTGGAATAACCAGTGTGATCGCGTGTAAAATCGCCAAAATCCCGGCAGCATATGCGAAACAGAGAAATCGTAAACGAATCAGCGCCAAGATGAGCGCCAATCCCCATAGTATCCACAAATCCTGTGCTTGCACGACCACGCCAAGTCCTGCACTAAGAAGAGAAATCAGCAAGCCTCCCACCAAGCCCATCCCTACAGCCCGAATCGTTGAGAGCAAGGGGGACTGAATGCGTGCAGAAAAAAGCTGTCTTTCCAGATTCATCTGTCTGCGATAATGCAAATAAATAAAAACCAGAAAGAGATAGAAGACAGGATTGATAAAAAACGCGGCAAAGCCATATGCAATGGTAAGCATATCTGCCTGTATCGCCAATTGCCTCACCTCAACTAAAAGAAAGAAAAACCACGGCATTTGATTTGCCGTGGTTATCATTTCTACAGGTAGCAGGGAATTACCTGCTTCCATTTTCTTGATTATTCATTACTTGCCCGTGACTACATCCAGAGCTTTTTGCAATTGCAGATCATTTTCTGGCTTCGTCATCGTTTTACGGAGACTTTCTTCCAGCGAAGAGCGTGTCTTCGCGTCTACTTTGCCAGTTACCTCAAGTTTGCTGGAGGTTTGGAACTGCTTGATTGCTTCCTCTGTCTTTTCATCGAAATAGCCATCTTCTCGTCCTGGGGACAGATTCAAGCCTTTCAGGATGAGCTGCAGGTTTTTCACGTCAGTACCAGCCATGTCGCGCTGCAATACCTTATCTGCCGGCAGCAGAGTTGCATTGAAATAGTCAGGTTGCTTGACTTCAAAGTCTGGCTTAATTCCTTTTTTATGGACCCAATCCCCACTCGGTGTGATCCACTTGGCAATCGTCAGCTTCAATTGGCTCTTGTCGTTCATTTCCATGGTACTCTGAACGGTTCCTTTACCAAAGGTCTTCTCACCGACCAGCTTGTAGCTGCCGCTATCCCGCAGAGCACCCGCGAGAATCTCAGATGCACTGGCGCTTCCGCCATTAATCAGTACCGAGATTGGATAAGGCTTGGCAGCTTCTGTCGTCGAGAAATACTCTTCTTTTTGCTGTCCGCCATTTCCATACTCGATTTGTACGATCTTGCCTTTATTCGGTACGAGGATTTCGCCGATTTCCTTTACAGCCAGCAAATACCCGCCCGGATTGCCTCGAACGTCAATTACCAGACCGCCAATCCCCTTCTGCTCAAGAGCAGCCAGCTGTTCTTTGAAGTGCTTAGCTGTGTCTGTCGAGAATTGGGTAAGGTTGATTACCCCTACTTTAACACCGTTCTTCTCTATAATCTGACTGTTTACCGTCTCAATCGGAATATCGTCACGTACACACACAATGGTAAGAGGCTCTGGTACTCCGGCTCTCACTACTTTGAGAACCGCCTTCGTTCCTTTTGGACCACGAATCTTCGTCACTGCCTGATGCAGGTCCAATCCTTCAAGGGATTCCTCATTTACGCTCAAAATTTGGTCGTTTGGACGCAGCCCCGCACGCTCCGCTGGGGAGTTTTTGAATGGGGAAACAACCGTTACCCGACCATTTTGCATCGTTACCTCTGTCCCGATCCCTTGGAAAGTCGAGTGTAGGGTAGATGTGAACTCCTCAGCAGAGCGAGGGTCCATGTAATCACTATACGGATCTTCAAGCGACCCGACCATTCCGCCAATTGCACCCTCTACTAACTGCTCAGTGGTGACATTTTGGATGTAATCTTTCTTGATTGCTGAAAACGCCTCGTACAGCTTCTGGAACTCTTTCGGATAATCTCCGCTTCCAGAAAACAGCGCCATGCTGGATGCTGTTAAAGCCCCACCTTGACTCGAACTGGCGCTAGCCGAAGTCTTCATGATCGCCATCGTAACAAAACTACTGGCTACCATGGAGATGAGTACAAGCGCGATTACGGTACGTCCTTTCCATCTCACTGTTACGTCACCATCCTTTGTGCTACCGGAAAAAGATATGCTGCTAGTGTATGCATGTTCCGTTCACAATATTTGTCTGGTCGCACGAGGGTCTACTTCAAGTACGGCATTGGGTTAACTGCTACGTCGTTTTTATAGACGGTAAAGTGCACGTGATTTCCGGTTGAGCGACCTGTTGATCCTACCTCTGCGATCTTTTGACCTCTCGATACGGATTGCCCAACAGAAACCTTGATACCACCCTCGCGAATATGACCGTACAGAGTGGTATATTCTGCGTTATGCTTGATCATTACTGTATTCCCGAAGCCGCCGTTATATCCTGCAAAGAGAACAATTCCGTCAGCCGCAGCCAAAATTGGCGTTCCCTTCCGTGCTGCCATATCTACACCATTATGCCCAGCTGAACGGCCTGTAAACGGGTCTGACCGCACTCCGAAGCCTGAAGTGAAGCGGAATTGCCCATTTGCGACAGGCAAACCAAACTTTCCACCCTTGTAGCCTGTACTGGATGCGCTCAGCGCACGTACTCGCTCCGCGTATTTGGCTGATTCTTGTTTGGTGATAGCCAAAAGCTCCTGCCCATACTGCTCCAAATCCACTTCAAGAGCAGACTCTTTTTTATCCAGTTCAGCCTTGACCACTAGACTTTGCTTGTACTGCTTGTCCAATTCGACTTTGAGCTCCTCAGCTTCATCGAACATCCCAGCGTACACGGTCAGCTGATGATCAATTTCTTTCTTTTTGGTCTCGATGGTTTCCTTATCACGGATGTTGTCCTCTAAAATACGCGTGTCCTGCTCCAAAATAAGCTGCAAGGCCTGCATACGCGTCAAAAAGTCCCCAAAATCAGAGGAACCCAGAAGAACATCCAAATAGGAGACCGTACCGCGTTCATACATGGAAGTCACACGTGTTCTGAGCAAGGCATCCCTTTTCGCCACGCGATCCTTTGCCTCATCCAGCTTATCCTGCGCGTTTGCTGCTTTTTCCTTGGTATCATCCATTTGCTGCTCAAGCTTGTCCAGCTTATTCTGTGTATCGTTGCGACGCAAATCGATTTGCATCAATTGCGTTTCCAAACCCTTTTTCTCTTTTTGCACGACATTGATCTGTTCTTCTGTCTTCTTCATTTGCTGCTGCTGGCTTTTCTTCTTCTTTTGGATCTCTTTTAGCTCTCGATTAATCTTGTCCAAAGAGGCCTTACTAGGCGCTGCCAAGCTCACATTTGTCGGGAGCACCGTACCGACTACAAGCCCAGTGATTACGAGTGCTAGCAGGATTCTCTTTCTCATGATACTCCTCCCACGCTCTTCAAATTATTAAACTCGCAAGAAGCGACGTACGGACACCAAACTTCCCCAAATCCCGATGAATGCACCAATCGCCAGTAAAGCCAACGCCACTTGATACACGAGCGGGAATAGCGGCAACAGTTTAAACAGTTGGGAAGCTTCAAAACTGGAGTGAATGGCATCCAGGAGGTAGTAATACCCAACCATTAACATAATGGTCGGAATCAATGCCCCTGCCACACCCATCATGAGCCCTTCCACAAAGAATGGCCAACGGATAAACCAGTTCGTGGCACCAACCAGCTTCATGATTTCAATCTCTCTGCGACGTGCCACAATTGTCAGCTTAATCGTGTTGGCAATCAAGAACATCGCAGTAAAACCAAGTCCAATAATAAAGGCAATCCCGACATTACGAACTGCTCCTGTCAAGGAGAACAGCTTTTCCACAGTGCCTTCTCCATAGGTTAGGCTTTTGACATACTGGATATTTTTAATTTGAGCAGCAACAGCAGCAGTGTCTTGCGGTTGCTTCGTTTTTACGGTAAACGCATCTGGCAGAGGATTGCTTTCCTCCAATCCTTCAAACAAATACGCTTTTTCACCAAGGCTCTCTTTAAATTTCTTTAGTCCCTCGTCTTTTGGAACAAATGACACAGACTCCACTTGCGGAAGCTTCTTGATGTTATTCTCAACCTGTGTGATGTTTTCTTTTGTTGCCAGCAAGTCCATGAAGACGCGGATTTCTACCTGCTTTTCCACGGTTTGCGCAAAGTAATTGACGTTCATCGCCAGAATGAGGAAAACTCCCAAGATAAAGAGAGTAATGGTCACGGCACTAATTGAAGCGAACGACATCCAGCCGTTCCGCCCGAGGTTTTTGACCCCTTCACGGACATGGCGCCCTAGCGTCCTAATCTTCATAACCGTATTCCCCTCTCTGCTCATCACGGGCAATTTGGCCTGCTTCGATCGCAACCACCCGTTTTCTCATGGTGTTTACAATTTCTCTATTGTGGGTAGCCATAACGACTGTCGTTCCACGCTGATTAATTTCTTCAAAGAGCTTCATGATTTCCCAAGAAGTCTCTGGGTCCAGGTTCCCCGTTGGCTCGTCCGCGATAATAATTCCCGGACTATTCACCAATGCGCGCGCCAAGGCAACCCGTTGCTGCTCACCACCGGACAGCTCGCTTGGTAGCATTTTGGCTTTATGCTTGAGCTTTACGAGACCCAAAACATCCATCACGCGCGGCTTGATTTGTTTCGGATTGCTCTCGATTACCTCCATCGCAAATGCGACATTTTCGAAAACGGTCAACGTCGGCAGCAGCTTGAAGTCTTGGAACACGACACCGATGCTGCGGCGGACTAATGGTATTTGGCGCTCTTTGATTCTGCTGACATTGAAGCCACCCAAAAAGATTTGTCCTTTCGTCGGCTTCTCTTCACGGTACATCAGTTTGATAAACGTAGATTTACCCGCACCACTGGGGCCTACTACGTACACAAATTCACCTTTCTCAATCCGAATGTTAATACCTTTCAAAGCATTGGTTCCATTCGGGTATGTTTTCCATACATCGAACATTTCGATCAAGCCAATCACATCCTACTTCGTCAGATCCTTGTCTATGTATCTTGATCCTGATTTTTTGTTAACGGTAAAATCGACAAAACCCCTCTACCCACTAGCAACCGCTGCCATACCTTGCTGAAAAACAGCGGGATTTCCCATCTTATCCATTATACCACCACGTTTCACGGATGGTATCCACTAAATCTCTCATTTCTTGTCGAAACAGCTTCGATTGTTAACAACTGTCACGAATTAGGGAGAAAATAAGATTGCACATTCCCGCCTAGCATCATGGAAAACAGTTGGCTACAATGATTGTGACAAGAGGTCATCAGAAAAAAGGAGCTGGTTATCAACGTGGAAAATTTTGTTTACCATAACCCGACACAGCTGATTTTTGGACGGGGTCAATTGGCCCAGCTCGAGGAAAAGGCAAGACTGCTAGGTCCCACCGTTCTTTTGGTATATGGTGGTGGCAGTATAAAGCGTACTGGTCTCTACGACAAAGTGATTTTTCTCCTCCAGTCTGCGGGCTGCCGCGTGCATGAGTTGCCCGGAGTGGAGCCAAATCCACGTCTGAGTACCGTGAACAAAGGAATTGAGTTATGCCGCCAAGAGGGGGTCAATTGGATCCTCGCGGTAGGTGGTGGTAGTGTAATCGACGCGGCCAAAGCAGTCGCGATTGGTGTGCCTTACGAGGGAGATGTTTGGGATTTTTATACGCGCAAAGCGGTCGCACAAGAGGCTCTGCCCCTCGGTACCGTACTGACACTTGCTGCTACTGGTTCTGAAATGAATCGGGGAAGTGTCATTACCAACTGGGAGACACAAGAAAAACATGGAGCTGGCACGACGTTTCCGGCGTTTTCGATTTTGGATCCTGAGCATACGTTTAGCGTACCTCGCGACCAAACGATCTACGGAATCAGCGACATTTTGTCTCATGTATTCGAGCAGTATTTCACGCATACAGCCGAAATTCCACTGCAAACACGTTTTGCCGAGTCGATCATGAAGACCGTCATCGAAAATGCAGAACGCGTCCTCACCAATCCGGAAGACTACGATGCCCGCGCCAACATCCTGTACTGCGGAACAATGGCATTGAACGGCACTCTCCCGGTTGGCGTCACAACAGACTGGGCAACCCACTCCATTGAGCATGCTGTCAGTGCTGTTTACGACATCCCGCACGGTGGCGGTCTGGCAATCATCTTCCCGAAATGGATGCGCTATGTGTACCGTGAAAACGTCGCTCGCTTCGTGCGCTTTGCAACAGAGGTATGGAATGTCGATCCTTCCGGCAAGACAGACGATGAGATCGCCTTGGAAGGGATCGCCGCTACGGAAGCTTTCTTTGCGCGTATCGGTGCCCCGACCCGATTGGCTGATTACGACATCACCGACGAGCACTTGCAGCTCATGGCCGAAAAAGCTACTCCGTTTGGACCGATCGGTCAGTTTAAAACATTGACGAGTGACGATGTGGCACAGATTCTTCGCATGTCTTTGTAAACACAAACAAACGCCGTATTCCAGAATGGGAGTACGGCGTTTGTTACCTTTTTTTCCGAATAACATTTCCGCATAACAGCACCAACGGTACACCGATGCTATAGGTAACATCATAGAATGGCCAGTACTTCGCAATGATGTCACCATAGACAACCATATTGGGCGAGAAAATCATAGACATTACCATGAGCAAAACGATGTACGGAAGGATGAGAACCCTGAAGTTGTCGATTCGAAAGACGTGACGGATGCCCAAATGGAAAAACAGGCAATACAATGTAATTTTGACGCTCACCGCGATAAACCAGATTACTGCGATAATCGCCTCTAGCCGCTGAATGAAATCCCCGAGCTTTAGCTGTTTGATGAGAACATAGGTTGGATAAAAATGCCGCGCAGTCTGTTCTGCCCCCAAAACAAGGATGCACATCAGCATGATGATGAACAACACAATGCCTCCAAGCAACGTCCCCAGAAAAAAAGATCTCATCCGTTTTTGGATGGGTGAGACAAAAGGAAGAACCGCCATAAAAATGACCAGCTCTGAAAAAGGAAAGGCGAATGCCGCAGTAGATCCCTGCAAAATAGGCTTCCACCCATTCTCAAATACAGGTTGAATTCTCGACATGTCCGCCTGTGGCAGCAGGGTAATCATGAGTAAACCAAAAAAGAAAAAGAACCAGACAAAATAGATTTCTGCCGATTCTGCGACTGTTTGCAGTCCCAAACTCACACCAAACATAATCACAATGACAAATAATAGCTGTATCGCGAATCTTGGAGTCGAGACTAATAGATGCGTGCCAACAAAGTCGCCGATTTCCATCACATGCGCCCCTGCTGAAAACACCGTATAGCAAATAAACGAGAGGGTAATGATCGTTCCTAATACTCTCCCAACGGTTTGATCAACGAAGGTAAAGAAGCTCTGATCCCGATAAAGCTTCCCCACAGCTATGAGTAAGACAATATTGAGCAGTCCCACCACAAGCCCGATCAGGACGGATATCCATGCATCCTGTTTAGCGAGTGCAGCCGTCATGCCAGGCAGGACGAGAACGGAATCCCCAATGGTAACAAGGGTAACGAGCATCAATAGTTGCCGGGGATTGATCTTGTAGCTCTCTTGCATGATTGCTCCCTGCTCTCTTTAGGCCTTCGATCCCTTTATACAATTATTTCCTCCATGAATCGGCGCTAAACACGTATGCATTTCATGCTATGATAAAGAAATATATGTAAAATGGATGGGAGGACTGCAACCATGTACAGAGTAAAAAAACAGGACGTAATTTATGCCATGTCTCCTGAAAATCGGCCGGTCTTGCAGGTAGAAGCAGGCAGTATCGTAACGTTTGAAACCTGCGATTGCTTCGAGGACCAAATCCAATCGGCTGACACGGTGTTTCAAGAGCTTGATTGGAATCGGATCAACCCTGCTTCCGGCCCTATTTATATAGAAGGAACAGAACCAGGCGATATTTTGGTTGTCCATATTCAGAAAATTGAGATTAAAAACCAGGGCGTAATGGTTACAGGGCCAGAACTGGGTGTAATGGGTTTCGATCTACAGGAAAATGTGATCAAAATGATTCCGATACAAGATGGAAAAGCTGTCTTGTCGGACAAGCTTCAGGTTCCGATCAGTCCCATGATTGGCGTAATTGGAACAGCTCCTGCCAAAGAAGCCATTTCATGCGGTACGCCAGGCGATCACGGCGGTAACATGGACTGCAAGCAAATGCGCGAAGGTACTACATTGCTTTTACCCGTAAATGTTCCCGGCGCATTGTTTGCCCTGGGTGACCTTCATGCTGCAATGGCTGACGGTGAAGTTGCTGTATGTGGTGTGGAAATCGCAGGGGAAGTAACCGTAAAGCTCGATGTGATAAAAGGAAAACAATGGCCGTTACCGATGGCAGTCAACCAAGAGCATTTGATCACAATTGCGTCAGAAAAAGAGCTGGACAAGGCTGCGGATCGAGCGGTCATCAACATGGTACAATTTCTACACGAAGAGCTCGGCGTAGAAAAGGCGGAAGCCACCTTCCTGCTCTCGGCTGCGGGAGATTTGCGCATCTGTCAGGTCGTAGATCCTTTAAAGACAGCCCGTATGGAGCTGCCTCTCGCGTACGCAACCGCAGTTGGCTTTGATTCGAAAATAGTCGGTAGATAAGGATAGAACGCAAAAAAACCCCAAGCCTATGGGGTTTTTCCTTTTTATACATGTACGTTTTTATGCAGGTGAACCAACATCGATCAGAGATTCAATCATGACCTTTTGGCTGTTTTTATCCACCCAAGCATGTGTATCTACTAGTTGCTTGCGGTACCAATCGATTTGGACTTCTACCTGATTACGAGCGGTCCCACCCAGCACGTTGCGCGCATTGACGACGGTCTCAACAGCTAGTGCTTCATACACATCTGCTCCAATAGCCTCTGAGAAGCTCTGGAATTCTTCCAAGGTCAGATCGAGAAGATATTTTTGCTGCTCGATGCAGTACAAAACGGTTCTCCCTACAACTTCATGCGCCTGACGGAACGGCATGTCTTTGCGAACCAAGTAATCTGCCAAATCTGTCGCATTGGAAAAGTCGTTGGTAACTGCTTGACGCATACGATCTGCTTTGACTTGCATCGTCTTAATCATCGGTGTGAGCAACGCTAGCGCACCATGAATGGTAGCTACCGTATCGAACATGCCTTCTTTATCTTCTTGCATGTCCTTGTTGTACGCCAGCGGCAAACCTTTCAATACGGTCAACAATCCAAAAAGATTGCCGTAAACACGCCCTGTTTTTCCGCGAACCAGCTCTGCCACATCAGGATTTTTCTTTTGCGGCATGATACTGGACCCCGTGCAAAAAGCATCGTCTAGCTCCACAAAAGAAAATTCCTGACTGCTCCAGATGACGAGCTCTTCGCACAGACGGGAAAGATGGGTCATGACCAAAGAAGCGTCCGCCAAAAATTCCACAATGAAATCACGATCACTCACTGCATCCATGCTATTTTGATAGATACCGTCAAATTGCAGCAATTCCGCTACAAATGTGCGGTCGATCGGGAATGTTGTACCTGCGAGAGCACCTGCTCCAAGCGGCAACACATTCACACGCTTCCACGTCTCGGTCATCCGTTCGATATCGCGTTGCAGCATGGACACATACGCCATTAGGTGATAACCAAACAATACCGGTTGCGCACGTTGCAAATGTGTATAGCCTGGCATGACGGTATCGAGATGCTGGCCTGCTTGTTCCAACAATGCCTCTTGCAAATACATCGCCAATTGGATAATCTCCATCAGCTTTTCTCTGAGGTACAAGTGCATATCCAACGCAACCTGATCATTACGGCTGCGTCCAGTGTGGAGTTTGCCCCCCACCGGACCGATCTCTTCAATCAGCATCTTTTCAATATTCATATGCACATCTTCGTGCGCAACGAGAAACTCCGCTTGCCCGCGCTCAATTTTCTCTTTTACTTTTTTCAAGCCAGCAATGATCTGTCTTACTTCCTCCATCGGCAGGATGCCGCACTTGCCCAACATGGCAACATGAGCCAGGCTTCCAACGATGTCCTGTCGCCACATTTTCTGGTCGAAAGAAATAGAAGCGGTATACTCTTCTACGAGTTGATTTGTCGGCTTCGTGAAGCGTCCTCCCCAGAGTTTCATTGCTTGATCGCATCCTTTTCATCCAAAATCTTAATGGCCGTGTTTTTATTCTCGTGCAGTACACCCTCGTTTACCTGTGCGTATACCTTTGTTGGCAGACCCCACAGCTTGATGAAACCGAGTGCTGCTTTGTGGTCGAATTGGTCACCTGCATTGTAAGTCGCCAGCTCATGGCTGTAGAGAGACGATGCAGAGGTACGGCCTACAACGATCGCATGTCCTTTGTGCAGCTTCACGCGTACGACACCCGTTACGTGTTTTTGCGTTTCTTCAATGAAGGCCTGGACAGCATTGCGAATTGGCGAATACCAAAGCCCCTCGTAGATCACTTGCGCCAGTTTTTGCTCGACAATCGGTTTGAATTGAGCGACCTCACGTGGTTGGGTCAAGAATTCCAGCTCACGGTGCGCCAAAATCAAAGTAGTCGCAGCCGGTGTCTCGTAAACTTCACGAGATTTGATGCCCACTAAACGGTTTTCCACATGGTCGATTCGGCCTACACCATGATTTCCAGCGATCTTGTTCAGCTTGAGGATCAGCTCAGCCAGTGGGAGCTCTTCGCCGTTCAATGCAGTTGGCTTCCCTTGCACGAAAGTGATTTCGATTTCTTCTGCTTCGTCTGGAGCATCCATGATTGACTTCGTCAGATCGTATGCACCTTCTGGAGGAGCTGCCCATGGATCCTCCAGAACACCGCACTCGCAGCTTCTGCCCCACAGGTTTTGGTCAATGCTGTATGGATTGTCCAGATCAATTGGGATCGGAATATTGTTCTTTTTCGCATATTCGATCTCTTCGTCACGCGTCCAGCCCCATTCACGAACCGGCGCCACGATTTTGATATCCGGGTTCAGCGCTGTAAAGGAAACATCGAAACGTACCTGGTCGTTTCCTTTTCCTGTGCAACCGTGTGCGACAGCTACCGCACCTTCTTTTTCCGCGATTTCAACCAGCACGCGCGAAATTAGGTAACGCGACAGTGCGGACACTAGCGGATATTTCCCTTCGTACATCGCGTTTGCCTTCAGAGCTGGCAACACGAATTCCTCCGCGAATGCATCTTTTGCATCCACTACGATCGATTTCAATGCCCCTACCTGCAATGCTTTTTTCTGTACGAAATCGAGGTCTTTCCCTTCCCCTACATCCAATGCAACTGCAATAACATCGTAGTTATACGTATCTTGCAGCCATTTAATTGCTACCGATGTATCTAAACCGCCTGAATAGGCCAACACAATTTTTTCTTTTGCCATCATTCTCTCTCCCCGTTTCGAAGTTTCTCTTATGCGAGTAATTATACAAACGAACTAATAAAAATACAACTATTTTTCTTGTGAATTTCTTGTTAATTCGCATTCAAAGACGAATACGCAATGAAAATATACACTTCTCGCATAAAGAGCGGCTTGTTTTTATGCACACTCATCATCTGTTTATGCATAAACGTTTTCGTGATCAAAAGGGGAATTTATCCAGGGTAGCGAATGAGTGAATGGAGGAATTCCATAGGAGAAATCTGTTGGAGGGAATATGAAAACAATTTATTTGGTACGTCATTGTCAGGCTGCTGGTCAAGAACCCGAAGCCTTGCTCACGGAAAAGGGAGAAGTACAAGCTCGGGAGCTTGCCACCTTCTTCGCTGGTTCCCCCATTGATCGAATCATTTCGAGTCCGTATCAACGGGCGGTTGCTACCATCCATCCACTTGCACAGGAACGCGGAATCGTGGTTGAAGAAGACACGCGCTTGGTCGAGCGTGTCCTTAGCGGAGTACCACGTGAGGATTGGTTCGAGCGACTCCGCGATACGTTCGATGACTTGACCCTTGAGCTCGAAGGAGGCGAATCCAGTCTTACTGCTATCCACCGGGCAAATTCGCTGCTCACTGAGATTTTGGCAGACGTGCATAAAAACATCGTGCTTGTTAGTCACGGATGCCTGCTGGCCTTGCTCATCAAATCAATAGATAATCGCTTTGGCTTTCACGATTGGGAGAAATTAAGCAATCCAGATGTCTTCAAGCTTACCTGCCATTTAGAAACCAGAGAACTCATCCGCATATGGTCGTAAACGAATAAAAACAGTTACAAGGGGCAGCTCATCTGATTGCCTCCTGTAACTGTTTTTGTGGGATGGACTCTATTCCGATAATGCTCTGCAACTCTTCGCACGGCAGTCGCTGAACGATTCCGATAAAATGCTCCGCCAATATCGGATCAAATTGGGTACCGGAGCCCCTTTTGATTTCTTGAAGCGCTTCCTCCACAGGCAAGCCCTTTCGATAAGGCCTGTCCGCAACCATCGCATCGAAAGCGTCTGAAATCGCCAAAATTCTCGCCATCAGCGGAATTTCATCCCCGGCTAAACCATCTGGATATCCTCTTCCATCTATACGCTCATGATGCGAGCGGATCGCGGGAAGCAATTCATTGAACATCCCTGCTTGCAAAATGATTTCGTAACCAATGACCGTGTGTTGCTTGATCTTGTCGTACTCTTCTGGAGTGAGCTTTCCTTTTTTATTGAGAATTTCGTCTTCGATGCCAATTTTTCCAATGTCGTGCAGGATTCCCCCGATATAAACATCCTCCACTTTTCGTTCGGTCAAACCAATATCTCTCGCAATTTCTCTTCCCCAGTAAGCTACACGCTGAGAATGTCCACTTGTGTATCGATCTCGTGCGTCAATGGAAGCAGCCATCGTCGTTAAGAAGTTGTGATTGAATGATTTGACCTCTTCCACTTTTTGTTGAAGCCTTTGAAGATTGTCATAGTAATGATGAAAAACGTAGCTGATCGTAATAAACGCAATCATCATAGGAATTAGTGTTAACGAACCATATAACTCTACTAATCGTGAACCTACACCGGCAAGAATTAAAAGCAACAAGTAAGTCGAGGTAAAGCCTTTTGCCATCATCTTTACGGTTCGCGCCCAGGTCATTTGATGAAAATAGGAGATACCCAATCCACATAAAGTCAAGTTCACAAACCAATACACAACAGCCAAAAACAAATCGCTAATAATGGGAGAAACAGTTCCAAAGCCCTCGATCCAATCCTTCAAAAACGCTACTGTCCATATAGTCATTAACAATTGCCCAATGTTAATAATAGCTTTTAGCGGATTAAACCTTACCAGAAAAGCAATGATTAAAGATTCAATAACAGCAGCCCATACTCCGACCCAGACTCCGTACAACAAGATACCCGAAAAGATGACAGCATTGTTCACTGTTAAAATCGTATTAGATATACGCACGGGAGCAAAACAGGAAAAAATGGTCAGGAGGGTATAGGTAGATATTACTCCCCAATGCTCACGAGCAGCCCATTCAGATGAAGATGTGTAAAAAATATAGATTGCTGCAATGACAAATCCAACCTGGACAACAATCCCTTTTATCCAAACCGCAAAATCAGTTTTTTGTCGCATAACTTTTACCTTCGCGAAGTTGTAGTAATGAAATCGGTTTATTCATCAATCGCTGAACAAGTAAAAAGGCACCTAACATAATAAAAATATCGCCGATGCTAATAATCCGAGGAATGAAAGATGGCATGTAAATGACATCCGTCAAAAACGGAAAATTTGAACTTTCCGTCAATACACTATGCTTGAAATTCGTTCCATTTATAACTGGCTCTAAATCATAAGGAAGCTTTGCTGCTTGAACTAAATCGATTGGCATTTTCCCATTGTTAGACCAAATTGCAATCGCATTCAGAAACCAGCCGATTAAAAAAATCCGCATATCTTCAAATTCTCGATTAAAAACGAGGAAGGCCAAAATAAACACATACGCGATCGATATAAAAATGCCACCGATCGTAGGGAAGAAGGCTGCACAAGCCTGCAGCAATATGGTAACGATAAGAAGTTTCATTTGGTTGAACTTAGGTAATTCTTTGATTCTTCCCCCTCGCAGCAATGCTACGAGAAAAGATAGGGCAATTACATCCAATAGCATGTTGTTTCCTCCAAGCTTGAAGAAAAAACACCACTCAGCCAAGCGGTGTTTGTTTCTCCGATACGCTTATTTATCCAATATGGAAGTTTGCAGAAGTAGCTGCTACGATTGCTACCACCATCATAATTGCCGCGAACCATTTTTTCATTTTCTTTTCCCCCCTTTAGGCATAGTGGAGAAAGCTGGCTTCGCTACTGTCCGTGATGCAGAGGCCAAGCGACCAAGTACAGCCCCTGCTCCCCTTTCCTTTTCCATTAAGAAAAAGGTTGGATTCGCTACTGGCTCCATACGGACCAAGCGACCAGATACAGTCCGTACTTCTTCGCTTCTTTCCTACCTTTATTTTACACATAAGTGACAAAATTCGGCAATCATAGATTCATAGTCTATTCGATTTAATTGCAGATAGTTCTATTTAACTAGAACTATGTTCACACCAGCGCCGCCAAGATCGCTTTTTGTGCGTGCAATCTATTTTCAGCCTGATCAAAAATGACAGAGCGCGATCCGTCGATGACCCCGGTTGTCACTTCCTCCCCACGATGTGCTGGCAAGCAGTGCAAGAAGAGATAATCACGGTCTGCCGCTGCTACCAATTTTTCGTTTACTTGATAGTCGGCAAATGCTTTCAATCGCACCTCATTTTCTTCTTCAAAACCCATACTAGTCCAAACGTCCGTGTATACAGCATCTGCCCCCATGACAGCCTCTATCGGATCAGTGGTCACCATCATTTTTCCACCGCTTTGTTTCGCGTACCCTGTAGCTTTTGCAACAATGTTTGTATCCATCTCGTAGCCGACCGGAGTCGCCACCCGCACATCAAGACCTAGCAGAGCTGCGCCCAGCACCAGTGAGTTCGCCACGTTATTGCCGTCTCCTACATAGGCGAGCTTGATTCCTTTCAGCTTGCCTTTATGCTCCCAGATCGTCAGCAGATCAGCCAAAGCCTGACAAGGATGGTACAGATCGGTCAAGCCATTGATAATCGGGATCGACGCGTGCTCGGCAAGCTCTTCTACATAGGAGTGGGAAAAGGTGCGAATCATGATGGCATCCACGTACCGAGAGAGAACTTTTGCTGTGTCACTGATCGGCTCCCCGCGTCCGAGCTGTAACTCTTTTCCGCTCATGAACATCCCCAGGCCGCCCAACTGGTGCATCCCTACTTCAAAGGAGACGCGCGTGCGGGTCGATGCCTTGTCAAAGATCATGCCCAACGTCTTGCCTTGCAAAGGCTGGAATGGCTGACCCAGCTTTTGCAATTGCTTGACGTGAGCAGACAGATGGAGCAGCTCCATCAATTCTTCCCCGTTGAATTCATCGACGCGCAGGAAGTCCTTTCCTTTATGCTTTTGTAACGGCAAGTTTTGAAAGTGTTCCAATATCTTCACTGGCTGCATGCGAGCCACCTCTTTTCTTCAAAATAGACTTCACGTATAACTCGAACGTATCGACAGCGGAGAACAATGGCACACCTTGTTGTACCATCCTGCTTCGCAGGGCAAATCCTGTCCGGCCCTGACGATTGCCTTTCGTCGCAGTAACGAGAGCAAAGGCCGCTTCTTCCTTTTGCAACAGCTCGATCCACGCCGCTTCATCTGCCACGATATGCTTCACGACAATTTCTTTGGCTGTCAGCCACTCGGCCGTTCCCGGAGTCGCCGCCAGTTCCGCTCCGTCAGCGTGGAGTCTTCCCAGCAGCTCTCTTACTGCTTCCTGCTTATCTCCATCTGCCAGAGAAATCATGACCAACTGACCTTTTTGCCAGTCGCCGTACAAATTGTCCTTGAAAGCAAAGGCTTTGCCTGCTGCCTCTTCGAAAGAATGCCCCAAGCCGAGAACTTCGCCCGTCGATTTCATCTCTGGACCAAGTACCGGGTCTACACCGTTCAGCTTGATCGTGGAGAAAACTGGTGCCTTGACGACTGCAAACGGAATCTCTGGCAAAAGCCCTGTACCGTAGCCCATCTCCGACAGCTTTTCACCCAATTGTGCGCGAACTGCCAGTTGAACCATCGGGATGCCCGTCACTTTGCTTGTAATCGGTACGGTCCGTGATGCCCGAGGATTTACCTCTAGTACATAAACTGTTTCGCCATCAATGACGAACTGGATATTGATTAACCCGACCGCTTCCATTTCCTTCGCGATTGCTTCTGTATAGCTCGCGATTTTGTGCTTGATGTCATCCGTCAAATGAGGAGCCGGGAACAAGGCTACACTGTCGCCTGAGTGGATGCCCGCTCTCTCCACATGCTGGAAAATCCCCGGGATGATAACAGATTGTCCGTCGCATACCGCGTCTACTTCTGCTTCCTTGCCTGGAACGTATTTATCCACGAGGAGCGGGAAAAACATGCTCATTTCCGGATGGTTCAACCAGTCGTGAAGGGTAGCTTGCAGCTCGTCGATATTGTGGACAACTACCATACCTTGCCCGCCGATGACGTACGAAGGTCGCATCAAAACAGGGAAGCCGATCTCCTCCGCTATCGCGGTTGCATCCTCCAAGGACGATACTCCTTTACCGGGGATATGCGGAATGTCCAGCTTGCGCAGCATGGCGTAGAACAGCTCGCGGTCCTCCGCGCGTTCGATGGCGGTAAGCGACGTACCCATTACTTTCAGCCCCGCGTTCTCCAGCTTGGCTGCCAAATTGATCGCGGTTTGACCACCGAATTGAACCATGACGCCCTCAACCTGTTCGCGTTCTGCGATATGCAGCACGTCTTCAACGTGAAGCGGTTCAAAATATAGATGGTCGGCAGTTTCATAGTCAGTACTGACCGTCTCTGGGTTGTTGTTCACAACGACTGCCGCAATACCGCTTGCCTGAAGTGCTTTGGCTGCATGCACAGAGCAGTAGTCAAATTCGATTCCCTGACCAATGCGTATAGGACCAGAGCCAAGTACCAGTACTTTGCGGCCAGACAGTGACTCGACCTCATCTATTCCTTGCCAATCGGAATAGTAGTAAGGGGTTTGGGCATCAAATTCTGCTGCACAAGTGTCCACAATTTTATAAGTAGGCGTAATGCCTGATTCTTGACGAAGTGATTTGATTTCGGCAGGTGTAGCACCAACCAGTGTAGCGATGGTTTCATCGGCAAACCCGCGACGTTTTGCTTCCAACAGCAGCTCTGGGGTTATTGTTTTGCTGTCGTGACAAGACAGCTCTACTTCCAAGTCCACGATTTTACGCAAGCTCCGCAAGAAAAACGGATCGACACCAGTCAGATTGTGCAGCTCACTTTCTGTAAAGCCTTTGCGAATCGCCTCGGCAAAAACAAACAGTCTGATATCCGTCGCGTCCTGCAAGGATTGGGCAAGCTCCTCACGCGTCCATGATGCCAGCTCTGGTCGAGTCAAATGTGTGCACCCCTGTTCCAGAGAACGAACTGCCTTCAAAAGTCCTGCTTCCAGATTGCGGGCGATCGACATGACCTCGCCAGTCGCTTTCATTTGCGTCCCCAGCTTGCGGTCTGCCAGTGGAAATTTGTCAAACGGGAAGCGCGGGATTTTGACAACGATGTAGTCCAACGCTGGTTCAAAGCTAGCGTACGTGTAGCCCGTGATTGGATTGAGTACCTCATCCAGCCCGTAGCCCAATGCGAGCTTGGCTGCGATCCGCGCGATTGGATAGCCTGTTGCTTTGGACGCCAACGCACTGGAACGACTGACACGAGGATTTACTTCGATCAGCACATACCGATCAGAATGCGGATCGAGCGCAAATTGAATATTGCAACCGCCAACTACCCCAAGCGAACGAATCACTTTCGTTGATACGCTGCGCAGCATTTGGTACTGACGATCTGTCAGCGTCTGCGAAGGCGCAACGACAATACTGTCTCCTGTATGAATACCTACCGGGTCCAAATTTTCCATATTGCACACGATTATGCAGGTATCGTTTGCGTCCCGCATTACCTCGTATTCGATTTCTTTCCAGCCTTTTACGCTGCGCTCAATCAGTACCTGACCGATTGGGCTAGCTGCAATCCCGCCGGCTGCAACCTTTCGCAAGGACGTTTCATCCCCCGCGATCCCGCCACCTGCTCCTCCGAGTGTATAAGCAGGACGGACAATTACTGGATAGCCGATAGCGTTCGCAAACTCGATTGCTGCCTCTACAGATTCGACTGTATCGCTCTCTGGAACAGGCTCTCCGATTTGTTGCATCAATTGCTTGAACAGCTCACGGTCTTCCCCGTTTTGAATGGCAGCCAGCGGCGTACCCAGCAGCTCCACGCTATACTTTTCCAGCACGCCCGCTTCTGCCAGCGAAACAGCAAGATTAAGTCCCGTTTGGCCGCCTAACGTAGGCAAGAGACCATCGGGACGCTCTTTTGCGATAATAGCTGTCACGGATTCCACCGTGAGCGGCTCCAGATATACTTTGTCCGCTACTTGTTCATCTGTCATGATCGTTGCCGGATTGTTATTCACCAGCACGACCTGCACGCCAGCTTCTTTTAGGGAAAGGCAAGCCTGTGCACCTGCATAATCAAACTCCGCTGCCTGCCCAATGACGATCGGGCCAGAACCGATGACCAATACTTTATGAATGTGTGGCAATTTAGGCATATCTCTTCGCTCCTACTACGCGCATCGACTGCAAGAATTGGTGGAAAATGTGGGATGTATCACTCGGACCCGGATGTGCCTCCGGATGAAACTGCACACTGAAAACAGGCAAACTGATGTGACGCAATCCTTCGACTGAACCGTCATTGACATTGCGGTAAGAAACCGTTAGCTGACGTTTATCCAGAGACTCTTCCTTGACCACGTACCCGTGATTTTGTGAACTCATATATACTTTGCCAGTCATCAGATCCTTGACCGGATGGTTGCTACCGCGGTGACCGTATGCGAGCTTCTCTGTCTTTCCGCCGTACATTAGCGCCAATACCTGATGCCCCAAACAAATACCCAATGTCGGGTACTGCTCCACAGCTTTGCGCCATTCGCTGCAATACGCAAGCAAGTGCTCCGGATCGCCAGGCCCATTGGAAAACAACAAGCCGTCTGGTGCGAGAGCATTGAGTTGAGCAAAACTCGTATCAAAAGGAACGACCGTAACACGGCAGCCTTGCTGGAGAAGGGCATCCAAAATCGATTGCTTCATGCCGAGGTCAATCAAGACGACATGCTCCCCTGTTCCGGGATAACGCTCCACCTGTTGTCTGGATACGTTAGCAACTAATGATTTCTTGGCGTGCTTGTAGCGCAGGGACACCACTTCCTCTACCTGCATAGGCTGATCGGAAATGACACCAAATACGGTACCGTCTTGACGGACGCGCTTGGTAATCGTTCGCGTATCAATCCCCGCAAGGATCGGGAATCCAAATGCTTCTGCGGCTTGGGCCAAAGTCATGTTGGATTCGTAATGGCTTGGCTCCGTGCATAGCTCGCTGACAATCATCCCTGTCAACGCTGGCTTGGCTGCCTCATAATCCTTTTTGTTGATCCCGTAGTTTCCGATCAAGGGATACGTGAAGGTAACGATTTGCCCTGCAAAGGAAGGGTCCGTCATCACCTCTTGGTATCCCGTCATTCCTGTATGAAAAACCACTTCTCCGAATCCGTTAATGGGTGCGCCATACAGCTTTCCTGTAAAAACCTCGCCGCTCTCCAGCGTTAAATACCCTGTTCCTAACGATTGTTTCTCTCTATCCATCTATGAAGCCACTCCTCTCCAATGGGCGCCGGCCTGATCGCTCTTACCGAAAATTTATGCAACCTTTTGTATTAATATACATTCGAGATTATAAAAATGCAACGAGTTTTTTGACCACTTCCACTCGTTGCATTCTTTGCTTTTTCATCTAAACCTGCGATAGTGCCTCGCTTAATACAGTAATGGCCTGCTTTACTTCCTCGTCGGTGGTTACAAACGAAGGCAAGAGTCTCACTACTTGTGGGCCAGCCATCAGCAGAATGACTCCTTTTTCCCGTGCATACGCAACCGGCTCACCAGCAGGAATCGTTAGCTCCACACCGAGAAGCAGCCCTTTTCCCCGAACCGTAACCACTTTGTCTGGATGCTCTGCCTTGAGCTTCTCCAGCTCTTTGATCAAGACGTCATGGATATGAGCTACCCGCTCCAAGATCTGCTCCTCTTCCATCGTCGTAAGCGTTGCGATCCCAGCAGTTGCTGCCAATGGATTCCCACCAAAAGTGGTACCATGCGTACCCGGGGCAAACGCTTCTGCTACTTCCTTGGTTGCGACGACCGCTCCAATCGGGAAGCCACTTCCTAAGCCTTTTGCCAATGAAATCGCATCAGGCTTCACATCATAATGCTGGAAGGCAAACCACGTACCCGTGCGACCAATCCCAGTCTGTATCTCATCGATTAACAGGAGCAATCCGTGCGCATCGCACAATTCGCGCAGTGCCTTCACCCACGCCTCTTCTGCCGGATGCACGCCGCCTTCTCCCTGAACCAGCTCCAGCATGATCGCGCATGTCTTGTCTGTAATGGCTGACTTGACCGCATCAAGGTCGTTGTAAGGAACGGTGACAAAACCTTGCGGCAGTGGTGCGAAGCCGTCCTTCACCTTTTCCTGCCCAGTAGCCGTCAGGGTAGCCAATGTCCGCCCATGAAAAGACTGTTCAAAGCTGATGATTTCGTAACGATCGGTCCCTTTTATTTTTTGTGCATAGCGGCGAGCGAGCTTGATCAAGCCCTCATTCGCCTCTGCTCCACTGTTGCAGAAAAAAGCCTGATCCAGTCCAGACAGACGACTCAGCTTTTCCGCCAAAATCTCTTGCTGAGGAACATGAACCAGATTTGAGCAATGCCACAACGTATCGAGCTGCTCGTGCAGCTTTGCCGTTACTTTTGGTGGGACATGTCCTAACGAGGTCACGGCAATTCCCGAGGTAAAATCGAGATATTGCCTACCTTGATCATCCCACACCTGGTTTCCTTGTCCTTTTACCAAACTGATTGGCCATCTCGCATAGTTATTCATGAGATGCACAGGCGTTGTTGTTGTATGCATATTCATTTCCCTCCTCATCCTAAACGTAATTGACATTCATACGGACTGTTGTCCCAACTGCCTGCCCCGCACAAACACCGAGCAGATCTTCAGCGGTTCCCCGGCAGATGACAACCTGCTTCACGCCTTGTCCGAGAGCGTCGAGAGCTGCCTGAACCTTCGGAATCATTCCGCCAGTAATAATTTCTTCCCGAATCATTTCCTGTATCTCTTCTGCACTTGTGGCTGACACTACTGCCTTGGTTCCGTCTGGCTGCGGCTGCATAATGCCCGGAACGTCTGTCACCATGATCAGTTTTTCGGCGCTAAGTGCTGATGCAATCGCCCCTGCGGCTACATCCGCATTGACATTAAATGTCTCTGTGCCATCTTCGCTAACGGAAAGGGGAGCAATCACCGGGACGTAGCCCTGCTCAAGAATCGCTTTCGGAATAGTCGTATCCGCCTTCTTGATTTCTCCTACCCACCCGAGTGGCTTTGGCGTTTTTGTTGCCAAAAGGGTCTGACCATCGATTCCGCTAACTCCCCAAGCCTTGGCTCCTGCCTGCGTCAGTCTTTTTACCAGCGCCTTGTTGATACTGCCGCATAAGACCATCTCTACAACACGCAGCGTGTCCTCGCAGGTAACACGCTGCCCATCGACAAATTGCGGAGTGATCTGAACTCGATCGAGCATACTGTTAATGGCAGGTCCGCCCCCATGGACGATGACGATCTCTAGTCCTTGCTCCTGCAGTTCAGCAATCGCCTGAAAGAAGGAGTCAGGCAATTGATCCATGGTGCTTCCGCCACATTTGATCACGACAATTCCTTGCATCTGCTCTCCTCCTCTACGGGTACACAGGTACGAGCGGCAAGCCCGTTTTCTCAGGCAAATCAAACATGACATTCATGTTTTGTACAGCTTGACCGGCTGCGCCCTTCATCATGTTATCGATTACCGACAGCAAGATAACACGCTTCGTGCGCTGATCAACATGGATGGCGATATCGCAGTAATTGGAGCCATAAACTTCTTTCGTATGTGGGTGACTGCCTGCGGGACGTACACGCACAAAAGGCTTATCCGCATAAGTAGCTTCATATAGCTCCTGGATTTGCGCTTGAGTGACATCAGCCGTTAGCTGTCCGTAAGCCGTGACTAAAATCCCGCGGGTCATCGGCACCAGATGCGGCGTAAATTGAACAAGCGTCTCTTCCCCGCTCTGTTTTTGCAGCTCCTGTTCAATCTCTGGTGTATGCTGATGACTTGCAACTTTATAAGCATGAATACTTTCGTTAATTTCGCTGTAATGAACACCTAGCGATACTCCACGTCCAGCACCGGACACACCTGATTTGGCATCGACGATCCAACTGTTCGACTGTACCCAGCCTGTCTTCATCAGCGGAAGCAAGGCGAGGAGCGTAGCAGTGGGATAGCAGCCAGGATTCGCGATGAGACTGGCACCCGCCACTTGCTCTTGATTCCACTCGGTTAAACCGTAAACCGCTTTTTCTATCCATTGGGACGGGGCTGGCTCATGTTTGTACCAGGTTTTGTAGACCGCACCGTTTACCAGACGAAAATCCCCGGATAAATCAATAACCTTCACGCCTTTTTCGACCACCTTAGGGGACAACGTGCTACTAACCCCCGCAGGTGTAGCAAGGAAGATCAAATCGTTCACACCGCTCATGCTGTCTGCATCAATTGGTGACAATGTGGGCAACCCGAGCCCAGTTGCATGTGGAAACGATTTTTCCAAGCCATCTCCTTCAGATGAACTTGAATATAAATTGGCAATCTCAACATGCGAATGCCCAGCCAAAAGGCGGATCAACTCCGCGCCACCATACCCCGTTGCTCCAACAATCCCGACCCGAACCATGCTCTCTCCCCTTTATTCCCATCTGTATTTTTATACAAGAATAATAATAAAAATCCATATAGAATACAACAGAAAAAACTTTATTATGTCCAAGAAAAAAGCGCCCGATTGCTCGAGCGCTGGTTTGTTGCCCTGTTTACTTTTTGTCCGCTAACCATGCAGCGATGTTTTCTGCATCTTTTCCTTTGACGAGACCCGGAGGCATTGCTCCTTTTCCTTTTTCCAAAATGGACAGGATCTGTTCCTTGTTCAACTCGCTACCGATCTTTTGCAAGTTCGGTCCAACTGCCCCTTCCAACGTCTGTCCGTGGCAGCCTGAACAAGTATTTTTGAACGTGGATTCTGCAGTTGCTGCATCATAGCTGCCGGATGGAGTCGTCGAAGGTGTTTCTGTTGCTGGTGTTTCTGTCGCTGGTTTTTCACCTGCCGGCGTTTCAGTCGCAGGTTGTTGTGCTGGTTGTTGTGCTGGCGGCTGTGTTTGCTTGCTGGTACCACAGGCACTTAGCGAGAATGCGAGTACAGCCGCTGTCAAAACGAGTGGAATACGTTTCAAGGCTGTTCCCTCCTTTATTCGGATTTCTTCGCTAAGTATGCCTCCAACTACCACTTCTCATTCTTACTACAGTCATTTAGGACAAAGGAAATTCCAATGGACTCCATTCACGTAACTCCAACGTCCGCGCGCCTTCCACGACAACTGGATCAGCCTCAGCTAATTTGCGGGCTTCTTCCAGAGAATCCGCTTTGTAAATGACCAATCCGCCAAGCTTATCTGTAAAGGGTCCTGCCATGACCACTTTTCCCTGCTTGTACAAATCATTGATATACGAAAGATGCGCAGGTCTTACTTGAGCATTCAACTCTTGATTCACGATTGGCAAAAATGCGACATACAACATGACGGTTTCTCTCCTTTTTCATGACCTTGCTCTTTTCAGAAGTATAACATAATTATGAATACGGACTTTGGTCTAGTAGGATTTTTCCTTTCTACAGCGAACGATTCAAGGGTAGCAAGTAGCAACAGAGAGGCGGATAGGTATGGACACGCAGATACAGTTATATACATCTCTCTTCCACAACAATCCTGACGCTGTTTTCATGTTCGACATGGAGGGCAGATTCACAGGCGTAAATGCTGCAGGTGAAGCATTGGTAGGATTCACCTCTCAAGAATTGCTGCGTATGCAAATTTGGGAAATTCTCGCTTCTACTGAGGGGCTCGATAGTAAGAACCAACAACAAATCCTCTCCACTGGAATCAGAAAAAATAAGCATTATCAGTTGCTCCATAAAAACGGGCAGGTTGTGGATATTATCGCTTCCAGCTTTCCCATTTTTCAAAACGGCGAAATCATCAGCCGTTATTCCATTGCCAGAGACATCACGCAGCAAAAGAAGATGGAAGAGGCTCTTCACCAGATGCAAGAGAACTTTCGGTTAATATCCGAAAACATTATGGATTTGATCTTTATTGTAAATGTGGAGGGAATGATTACCTACGCATCCCCTTCTGTTCAGGCGGTAACTGGTCTCACGATTGATCAAGTGATCAACCAGCATTTTTCGATCTTGATTCATCCTGAGCAAGTAACCAACGCCAAGAGCGATTTTGCCCAAATGTTGAAGCAGAAGATCACACTCGACGCCGAGTACCATTACCTGCATCCAGACGGGAGAATGTTGCTGTTCGATGTGAAGGGAACTCCTGACATTTGTTCAAACGGTCATATTCTCAGCACGGTTTTTGTGGCACGTGATATTACAGAACGTCGGCAATCAGAGGAATTGCTTCGTTACTCTGACAAGCTGTCGGTTCTAGGAGAGCTTGCCGCGGGTATCGCCCATGAAATTCGCAATCCGCTTACGGCCTTGAAAGGGTTTATTCAACTCATGGAGGGGGACGAGTTCGCCAATCAGCAATACCTGCAAATTATGCGATCCGAAATTGACCGGATCACCTCGATTACCAGTGAGCTTTTGATAATGGCGAAGCCGCAAACGTTGCGATTTGCTCCCAACGGCCTTTTGCCATTGCTTTCGTCTGTCATTAAGCTTTTGGAACCGCAGGCACTTCTTAAAAATGTATCCATTCTTACTGATTTTCCGCAGGTCACGTCTCTCATATTGTGTGATGAATATCAAATCAAGCAAGTCTTCATAAACATCATAAAAAACGGCATGGAAGCCATGCCGTTAGGTGGAAATCTCACAATCAAGGTTGTAGAGCGCCCTTCTGATGTGATCATCCGAATCAGCGATCAAGGACAGGGCATCCCTGCCGAGCTACTTCCCCGATTAGGAGAGCTTTTTTATAGTACAAAAGAAACAGGAACTGGCCTGGGGCTAATGGTAAGCACAAAAATTATTCGCGATCACGGCGGTACCATCAACATCGCCAGCGATGTCGGCAAAGGAACCACCGTGTCGATCTCCATACCAAAAGCCTTGAAGCCAACTGTTTCGTTTAACGATTAATCTGCGCGCGCAGATAGGCATCGATAAACGAATCAATTTCACCATCCATGACTGCTTGAACGTTCCCTACCTCCATATTCGTCCGGTGATCTTTTACCAGACTGTATGGGTGGAAGACATAGGAACGAATTTGGCTGCCCCATGCAATATCTTTTTGTTCACCTTGAATCGCGGCCAACGTTTTCTCTTGTTCTTCCCGTTTCTTCTCAAACAGTCGTGCCGTCAGCATCTTCATCGCACGCTCTCGGTTTTTAATCTGGGAGCGTTCTGTTTGACACGTCACCACAATTCCAGAAGGCAAGTGAGTAATCCTTACCGCGGAGTCAGTCGTGTTGATATGCTGGCCGCCCGCCCCACTGGAACGATACGTATCGACTTTCAGGTCTTCAGTACGTATGTCTACCACGTTATCGTCTTCGATCTCCGGCAGGACGTTGCAAGACACAAACGATGTGTGACGACGTCCAGAGGCATCAAACGGAGATATCCGCACAAGACGATGAACCCCTTTTTCTGATTTGAGGTAGCCATACGCATTGTAGCCCTTAATGAGGAGAGTGACACTTTTTACACCGGCTTCATCGCCAGGCAAATAGTCCAATGTTTCGACCTTGAAGCCCTTCGCATCCCCCCAACGTGTATACATACGCAGAAGCATGGACGCCCAATCCTGGGACTCCGTACCACCCGCTCCCGGATGCAGCTCCAGAATGGCGTTGTTTTTGTCGTATTCATCACTCAAAAGCAATTCCAGCTCAAAGCTCTCAAATGACTTGCGTAGCTCCTGCGTACTGTCATACAGATCTGGAATGAGGGAGGAATCCCCTTCTTCGATGACGAGTTCCAACATTACCTGTAGATCCTCGTATTGGGAATCCAGCTTGGCCATCGTCTCCACGAGGCTTTTGATTGCATTCAGTTCACTGATTGTCTTCTGCGCTGCATCGTTGTCATCCCAAAAATCGGGTGCCAGCATGCGCTCTTCCAGTTCACCGATTCGTTCCTGTTTTACTGGGAGGTCAAAGAGACCCCCTGATATCCGCTAAACGCTTAGCCATGCTAGACATCTCTTGTTTGATGTCCGCAATATCGATTAATGCCATGTTGCGAATCACCTTCTCTTTACGTAAGCTATGTTTTATTGTAACGTAATTTGCCGGATGCGCAAATACGGCAGCTTGTCACGTTTAGAAAAGGGACTTCGCCGCTACCTTTTTTTACGTTACCACAGGTGGTGATGGCGAGGATCTCAGGTCTCGAATTTCATGTCGTTGTTTATTTTCCGCCTGTGGTGCAGCAACCATATTGAGATGGGTACGGCGAGCTTCACTTGCTTTTTGCTGGTATGCTTGCTTGATGATAGCTTGCCGCTTCCAGTTGTGTGTTTTTCGATAGGTTTTGGCTAGCGGACTTTCACGCGTTCGATCCACCATTCCACTCGGCGGTGCGATCAAGGCCTCATTCCAATTCGGCTCCGGAATTTCCTCCATCAGTCGCTTGTCCTCAAAGACCGGATCTTGCGCTGAGATGACTCTCGGTAATTCAATTCCCTCCTCCTTTTCAATGAGCTGTACTTTTTTATTTTCTTTTCCTGTCTTTAGGACTGCTTTTAAAGTAACGGAAATGCGCTCCATCGTATTCTTCGTTTGTATCCCCATCACGTTCACTGACGTTCTCATTTGTTCATTCCCCCGTCTTCGTGAAATTTTGGTAAAAGTGTTGTACTTACGATTCTATTTATTTTTCAGATAATTACCACCTGAATCGTTCGATCACATTTACCAGTGTTAGACAAATAGATCGTTAATATCAGACGAGGAAGAATAGATGAGGACGAATACTGTCAAGGCATTAGGAATGGGCAAGAAAAAAACATTCCCCTCGTACCGATTTTGCCGATACGAGAAGAATGTTCTGTTATTGCTTATTGTTTCTTATTTTGGCGTTTGCGTTCCTGCTCCTGAGCGCGACGCTGTGCACGGTTTTTCGGATCAGCATCACCGGAGGTCTCCGGATCTGGACGATCGGATGGTCCGGAGGTTTGCAAGTTGTCCATATCGATTCCTTGACCGCGAATGACATCTTGACGCTCCAGGTTTTGGCTGACTTCGGCCTTCATGATATACATAGCGACTTCTTCCTGAACAGCAGCCAGCATTCCTTGATACATTTCGTATCCTTCGAACTGGTACTCACGAAGCGGATCGTTTTGTGCGTAGGCGCGCAGGTGAATCCCTTGACGCAACTGATCCATTGCATCGATGTGATCCATCCACTTGCTGTCGACAGCACGCAGAATAACGACTTTTTCAAACTCGCGAATCGATTCGCCGATTTCTTCTTCACGCTGTTTGTACTGCTTATCGACTTCTGCTTTCAACAGCTCGAGAATTTCCTCTGCTTCCATGCCTTTCAGCATTTTAGCCGTAATCGTTTCTTCATAGAGGAATCCATTGTTGGCAGCATCGGCCAATGCTTGCAGATCCCAATCCTCTGGTACCTCTTCTTTTGGGCAATGCAGAGACACTGCACGCTCCATCACTGCGTAGATCATATTCAAAGCAATATCGCTGAGGTTTTCGTGTTCCAGGATGTCTTTACGCTGTTTGTAGACAACCAGACGCTGCTGATTCATCACGTCGTCGTACTGGAGAACGCCTTTACGTGCATCGAAGTTCGATCCCTCTACACGCTTCTGCGCGGATTCTACCGCACGAGTAACCAGGCGGCTCTCGATCGGCATATCCTCTTCCATACCCAAACGATCCATCATATTCATGATGTTGTCCGCACCGAAACGACGCATGAGCTCATCTTGCATCGAGAGGAAGAACTGGGATGAACCCGGGTCCCCCTGGCGACCGGCACGACCGCGCAGCTGATTGTCAATCCGACGGCTCTCGTGGCGTTCTGTACCGATAATATGAAGACCGCCCAGCTCCGCAACACCTTCGCCAAGCTGAATGTCCGTACCACGACCCGCCATGTTTGTGGCAATGGTAACCGCTCCGTACACACCTGCACGTGCAACAATTTCTGCCTCGCGCTCATGCTGCTTCGCGTTCAATACGTTATGCGGTACGCCTTTTTGCTTCAGCATTTGGGACAAGCGCTCCGAGTTTTCGATGGAAATGGTACCTACCAGGATCGGTTGGCCCTTTTTGTGACGCTCAACAATGTCGTTTACAACCGCACGATATTTGGCTGCCTCTGTTTTGAAAACAAGGTCAGGTGAATCGACACGCTGTACTGGCTTATTCGTTGGAATAACCACAACATCGAGACCGTAAATCTTTTTGAACTCTTCTTCTTCCGTCTTCGCTGTACCTGTCATGCCCGCCAGCTTCTCATACATACGGAAGTAGTTTTGCAAGGTAATGGTCGCCAGTGTCATGCTCTCGCTCTGAACACGCAGACCTTCTTTTGCTTCAATCGCTTGATGCAAGCCATCGCTGTAGCGACGTCCAACCATCAGACGGCCGGTGAACTCATCGACGATCACAACTTCGCCTTCCTGCACCACATAATCGACATCACGCTTGAACAGCACTTGTGCTTTCAACGCCGCCGTAATGTGGTGGTTCAACGTGATATGTGCCGTATCGTACAGGTTGTCGATGTTGAATGCCTGCTCGACTTTGCTTACACCTTCATCTGTGAGGTTGACGATTTTCAGCTTCTCATCGATTGTGAAATCTTTTTCTTCTTCCAAGCGCTTCACAAAATGCGAGCAGATGTAGTACAGCTCTGTCGATTTGTTAGCAGAACCGGAGATGATCAACGGCGTACGTGCTTCGTCAATCAAAATGCTGTCCACCTCGTCGATGATAGCGAAGAAGAGTGGGCGTTGCACCATTTGTTCCTTGTACAGAACCATATTGTCACGCAAGTAATCGAAGCCAAACTCATTGTTCGTACCATACGTAATATCACATGCGTATGCTTCCCGCTTTTCTTCTGGGTTCAGTCCATTCTTGTTCAAACCGACTGTCAGCCCGAGGAAGTTATACAGTTTACCCATGATGTTCGAGTCACGCTCAGCCAAGTATTCGTTTACGGTAACGACGTGGACGCCTTTTCCCATCAGGGCATTCAGGTATGTCGCCAGTGTCGCAACCAGCGTTTTACCTTCCCCCGTCTTCATCTCGGAGATACGGCCTTCCTGAAGCACCATACCACCAATCATCTGGACGTCGAAGTGACGCATGCCCAGTACACGGATCGACGCTTCACGTACAACGGCAAACGCTTCATTCAAAATTTTGTCCAGCTCTTCTCCATTTGCCAAGCGAGCCTTAAACTCAGCTGTCTTCTCCCGCAATTGGTCATCCGAGAGTGCCTTAATCGTTGGTTCCAGCGCGTTGATACTTTCTACACGCTTAAACATTTTCTTTACTTCGCGTTCATTGCTATCGCCGAATATCTTTTTAACGAGTCCTAGCATGAGGACACCCCTTCCATATACTGCCAAACGAAAATGCACAAGCCGGCATGAGTCCAATAATAAAAAAGGATACCGATTCTACGAAAATAATACTTTCTAAAAAGATATTTTATCAAATAGAGCATCCTCTACACAAGTAAAGGGAGTTGCCAATAGCAACTCCCTAGTCTTATACGAATGAGAATGTGTAAAGTTTCGTTATTTTGGTTCAATCAATCCATAACGCCCATCATTGCGGCGATACACCACACTGACGTCATTGGTGTCACTGTTTTGGAAAACGAAGAAGCTGTGTC
Source organism: Brevibacillus sp. HB1.3 (assembly GCF_013186635.1). NCBI lineage: Bacteria > Bacillati > Bacillota > Bacilli > Caryophanales > Paenibacillaceae > Brevibacillus > Brevibacillus sp. HB1.3. The sequence goes on from NZ_JABMIT010000002.1 coordinate 48,527, forward strand.
CCAGCATATCCATCTGCATGACCGCTTCCTGTGCATCCATCGGCTTCAGATCGAAGCGTTTGGTTCGAACGATATCGATGTCGATATCCTCCTCATCCACATCCGGGATCATGACTGCAACTGGCTGACTCTCACGCTGTGCGATTCTTCCAGTCGAATCCACTCGAAGTTTCCTCATCAGCTTCGTTTTGTGTTTGCGAATCTGACGTTCCAGCTTTTCTACTACCAGATCGATAGCAGCATACATATCTTCGTGCGTTTCCTCCGCTCGGATAATCACCCCACTCAACGGGATTGTTACCTCGATCGTGCCTTCTCCTCGGTGTACATGCATGGTGACTTGTACTTCTGTAGGCTGTGGAGTTTCAAAATATTTTTCCAGACGGCCGACTTTCTTTTCGACATATTCTCTAAGTGCAGCGGTGACTTGAATGTTTTCTCCACGAATGTTAAATTTCATGGTTCCAACCTCCTTCCGTCTATACATACGTATTCGCCACCTCTGTAAATAATCCTTCCACTCAGCTTAAAAAAATCTTTGCAAATCTTTTACAAACCATCAATATCCGACATTATTTTACCAATACTTACTAGATTCCCTATGCTATAATAAGACACGTAATCATCCCAACCTATATCGCGGTCGTACATCGCACTGGAGGAGTCCTCATGGCCGAGGTAAAACCTTCCCATTCACTTATCGGAACTACGCTCGCTCAAGACGTCTACAATGAATACGGACTGCTTTTACTACCCGCTGGTGCAATCCTTCATCTTAGTGATATACGACTACTAGAGGCCCACCAGGTAGAAGCCGTACACGTTACTACAGACTCGGAAGCACCCGAAATGCCCTTTCCTCTCCTTCATTGGAGTGAGTCGGAGGCTGCAAAGGCCTATATGGTGGCCGTACAAAAAACCGAGTATTTATTTAACCAGCTCGCAAATGGGGATACTCCCAAACTGCAACAATTTAGCGACGCTGTTCACCCTATGCTCGATCAAGTTCTTCATCACATGAGATTTCTGCGCTTCATTTATTTGAATGAAGGAACAGAAAGCTATACGTATCGCCATTCCCTGCATGTAGGTATCGTGGCAGCTTTAATCGGAAAAATAATAGGATTGCCGCAACGTGATGTTCATTTTTTGGGCCTTGCAGGTCTTCTCCATGACATCGGCAAGATGAAAATTCCCGATGAGCTGCTGTCCAAGCCAGAGCGTTTGACAGACGAAGAGTATACGATAATGAAAAAGCATACCGTATACGGCTACGAGCTTCTGCGCACCATGGACGATGCCGACAACTTGCTGGCACAGTGCGCCCTGATGCACCACGAACGTTGGGATGGAAGTGGATATCCTCTCGGACAAAAAAAAGATGGCATCCCTTTTGAATGCCAAATCATCAGTGTCGCAGACACATTTGATGCGATATGCACAGATCGCGTGTATCGAAAGGGAACCTCTCCCTTTGAAGCCGCGAATGTTCTGTGGGAGTCAGCTTGTACAGGCCAATTAAATCCGATGATTGTATCTCGTTTTATCCACTACATTATCTTACTTTACGTCGGCTCCCATGCGCTTTTGAACAATGGCGACCACGTCGAAATCATTATGATTCATACTGATGAGCCTATGCGCCCTCTCGTTCGTAGAGGGGATGAATTTATAGACCTGAGACTCCAGCGTTCGCTACGCATTCAAAGAATGATCAGTTAAACACGTGAAAAAAACAAATCCCCCTGTCCGATTAAGGAATCAGGGGGATTTTGCTATTGTTTCGTCATCACTATCTCACTCACTACCGCGTGGAATATTTTTTCTCGAGTCCTCTTACGACTACACGGGACAAGAACAACGTAAGCACCAGATAAACCGCCGCCTCTGTTAGATACGGGGGGTAGCGCTCAAATGTACTTTTCGCCACGTTCATGGCTGCGTAGTTTAATTCCGGTGTCGCGATTACTGCCAGAAGAGATGAATCTTTCAAAAGAGCAATAAACTCATTTCCGATCGCAGGCAGCATTCGTGTAAACGCTTGTGGAAGTATAATTTGGCGCATCGCAAGGCCCTTGTTCATGCCAAGTGATCGTGCCGCTTCCATTTGTCCCGGATCAATGGATTGGATGCCTGCCCGAAAGATTTCCGCCATATAGGCAGCCGCATTGAGTGAAAGCGCAACGAAGCCTGAATAAATCGCTTCCGGGCTGCTCACTCCCGGATACAGAATACCCCAAATCGACGGAATCACTGCAAAATGAATCAGCAAAATTTGGACCAGCATCGGAGTTCCCCGAAACAGCTCTACGTAAATCGAACAAGTCCAACGTAAGATTCGCTTGGAGGACATTTTGCCCAAGCTGATGAATAACCCCAAAAATGTTCCGCAAACCGTAGCCACTGCCGTTAGTAAAATCGTATTCATAATGCCTCGGATAAACAGTTCACGGTAGTCGTAGATGACACTCCAGTCCAATGGCTCATCCTCCCTTCTTCCTGTCAGCAAGCCAAGCTGCGAACAAACGCCGGCTACGTCGAAAGACGCACCCGGCCATTTTGCTGCCTACTTATTGCCAAAGTACTGGGTGTAAATTTCCTGCAGCTTTCCATTTTCTTTTATCTTTTTCAATCCGTCGTTAATTTTGTTAATCGCATCGGCATTGCCCTTTTTCACGATAATTCCATAAAACTCCTTTTCAAAGGAATCATCTTTTATCTGCTTAAACTTCTTATCTTTTACTTTATTAACGTAGTATGACAAAACGCCATTGTCGCCAATCACTGCATCGACTCGACCATTAAAGAAGTCATCGACGGAAGATGGCATATCATCATAGCCCTTCAAGCCTTCATACGTATCTCCAAACGCTTTCTTGACCACTTCTTCACCCGTGGTCGCAGCTTGAACCCCAATCTTCTTGCCCTTCAAATCTGCCAGCTTCGTCACTGGAGAATCTTCCGCTACCAGAATGAGTTGATTCGCTTCAAAGTATGAGTCCGAAAAATCGTATTTCTCCTTGCGCTTCTCCGTGATCGTGATAGACGAGATTCCAATATCAACCGTCCCTTTATCCAGTCCATCAAAAAGCGGGTCCCACCCGGTGTTTTTCCATTCGATCTTGAATCCGCCAGCTTCCGCGATCGCGTTCATCACATCGATGTCATGGCCACTAATCTTGTCAGCCTCAAGCATTTGGAACGGTGGATATGCCGCATCTGTACCCACTACGTAAACCTTGTCAGCCGAACCACCACTCGCTCCGCCACTACCAGACGTTTGCTGACCACCTGATCCACAGCCTGCGAGGAGAACCCCCACACCGACGACCAATGCGAGCGATTTGAACCAATTTGTCCCGATACGCATCTCGAAATCCCCCTTGTGTCTCTCTATCTGCCCATTTTGTCCCCAGCAATGTCCACATGGAAATTACGGATTTTTTGCGTTCTCCACAGAGTTATCCACATTATCCACATACCATTGTGCACAAGCTGGGCATAACTATTTTCCTGTATATTCTGCCACTTTAGTACGAAAGTAAGGGGAATTAAATGGGAAAATAAGTATATCTAGCAGCAAAAAAACAGGATTCATATATACGGGATATAGTTCTATCCTGCATATAAAAATCCTGCTTTTATCTGAAAATAATGAATTATTATTTTTCCCCCAAAATCACGATCTCTACCCGGCGATTCTTCGCACGGTTCTCCGCGTTGGAGTTATCCACAAGCGGTTTGTACTCGCCCAAGCCAGCCACTGTAAAGCGCGACGCTGGTAAGGAGTTAGCATCCACCATTTCACGCATGACAGAGATCGCGCGCGCCGAAGATAGCTCCCAGTTGGATTGGAAGGAACTGCGAGATATCGGCACATCATCTGTATAGCCCTCGATTCGCACCTTGTGCTCAAAACGCTTCAAAACCCCTGCTACCGTCCCGACGACTTGCTTCCCTTGGGCCTGTAAGTCTGCCGAACCACTCGTAAACAAAATCGTTTCCGGCAAACGGATACGCAGGCCTTCTTCGGTCTCCTCGTAGTCGAGATTCAGCTCGGCCAAAGCGGAGGATAGCTGGTTGCGTACCGTCTCCATATCGCGCTCACTTGAGTCAGACAGGCCCATTGGCCGCTTCGGCACGTTTACGGTGTCTTCGGAGCCTTCTTTTCCTTTTTCGCCCTTGAGCTCCTTCTGGCGAGCCTCCAATTGGTAGACCTCGCGCTGCAGCTCCAGCTTTTGCAGGTTGAGCAGGTCGAGGCTCTCATGCACCTTCTCCAAGCTCGCTTTTTCCTTTTGGACATCTTCCTTTTGTGACTGAATGCTCTTCGTCTGTGTCGCCGCAATTATAATCACGATCACGAACAACAGTGTAATCAGGTCACTGTAGCTAAGCAGCCAGCTTTTTTCTAGCTCTTTTTCGTCGTACAACCGTTCGTCATGCATAGCGGTCCTGCCTTTCAATCGTGCCCTTCATGCTGCCTGCTTCTTTAATCAGCACCAGCTTTTGGTCACCTGGCAAGAAGGAGTTCAGCTTTTCAAACAACAAGCGTGGTGTCTCCATGCGCTGGAGACCGACACAGCCTTCGATGAAAAGACGTTTCTCAAACATTTCCCGGTCGTACAGATCCATCAGGCGGTAGTAGCATGGCAACGCGAACAAGTTTGCCAAGAGCGCGCCATACAATGTCGCCACGACCGCTGCGCTCAGACTGTGTCCGGTCAAGGCCATGTCTTCGAGCGACTTCAGTACACCCGTCATCCCCAAGAGCGTACCGACCAGCCCCATCCCCGGTGCCAGCAAGCTGATCAGACGGAAGAACCCTGCCGACTGTTGGTAGCGATACTGCTCGCCCTTGAGCTCGTTCTCCAGGATCAGGCGAAGCTCTTCTTCGGGAACACCCTCGACCGCCAATAAGCATCCTCTCTGGATAAACGAATCAGGTTCTTGTTGCAGCTCCTTTTCGAGCGCGATATAGCCCTGTTCCTTCTGGACGAGCGCGTAGTAGTAGAAGCGCTTGATCGTTTCTTCGACGTTGCTTTGTCGGCCATGGATGAGCAGGCGCCAGATTTTTTTCAAGTCGAGGTGCTTGCGTTTGACTGCGTAGGACATGACTACGGAGAGCGCGACTAGCTCGACGGCGGTTACGTTGAGGAGGTCCGATAAGGTTCCGTTTAGGTAGACCGCGTGTATGAAGATGAGGAGGACGGCTCCGATTAAGACGAGTGAGCGGCGTTTTGTGGACACAAGTGATTCACCTTCCTAGTTTTTCAACAAGTTGTTCTTAAAGTATAGCAGATGGTGGCAAAAAGATGAGAGAATAGAGTCATGGTTATAGTGAAGCTTGGTATAAAAAATGTCGATAATGATAAAGAAAGTAATTCTAACAAAAGAGGTGATCATCTGTGAATGCCGTACAATTAAAGCAAGCTGTTGCTATTAGTTTGACGAAGCAAGTACAGGAGACTTCGCAAGCGCAAGCTTCCATCATGTTGGAGGATTTTGCTAAGACGCAACAAAATATTCAAGCGGCTCAGGCAAGTCATCCATCGTTAGGGAAGGTATTGGATATTAAAGCTTAAGTCTGTAGACCGGGTTACTCCGGTCTTTCTTTATTTTCATAAATAGGAGTGTTCATTTTGGCAAAGGATTACCAGGTGAATTGGTCTGCACACCCTAACATCTACAACAATTATAGTGAAAGAACGTTTAATTTTTACTTTTCCGAACCAGAGTCTGGAGTAAATACAGAAACTGGTCTATTGCTACTAATAGCCGGATTTGGCGGCAATGCTAAATCGAATGTCTATAAGAAAATGCGGAGAGTGTTTGCAGATCAATATAACCTTGTTACAGTACAATGTGATTATTTTGGTCAAGAGTTCATGCAAAGCGATCAATCACCACAATTTAACCTTACTCCGCAAGATATGGAACCGGTTTTTACTCCAGATGAAATTAAAATGATCTATAAGGAAGGTTTTAATCCATCGCTATTCTTAGACATAGCAAGCAAATATCATATCGGAGTGGCTGCATATGAAAAGCTAAACGAAAGTAAGGAAAATTTTAATGATATGGGAATAATGCAAGCCATGGATAACATCACCGCCATTTGCTACGTCATCCAAATTCTTAAAGATAATAACTTGAAGTTTAACCCTAAAAAAACGATTATTTATGGCCACTCTCATGGAGCCTATCTAGGCTATTTATGTAATGCATTTGCGCCTAATCTTTTTCATCTATTAATCGATAATTCATCATGGCTACTCCCCGCTTACTTGAATAAGGAGCGCCGTTTACGCCATAAAATAGGTAACATGCTATTAGACATTGCTTTCAAATACACAGCTTCTACAATTGATTACGATCCAGAAATCCTTCACTTACCTACTCTTTATAAGAAGTTTAATAATTTCTGTGAGATACAATCTTTCCATGGTACTACTGACAATTTAATTAGTCATATTAATAAACAGCAGTTTTGCAAATCACTGAAGAATTGTACATACCATGAAATTTCTGAAGAAAAGCTTGACGGGATCACCTTTCAATCAACAAATCATGGCTTGGACGCAGATTTTCTAGCTCTATTTGATTATGTGATGAAAAATAAGTCCTTTGAAAAATCTGATGAGTTACAGTTAAATCCTATTCATTTTCAAACAAAAACTCGTAACTATCATTTCGATTACAGTTCCGGTATTCCCTTACTATACAAATAACTCAATAATCTTTTACGAAGACAACAGAGTCAAGGGCTTAAGGCGAAGCAAGCCCTTGACTCGTTGGTGGAGAGAACCGCTTTTATAAAACAAACGTGTATAAAGGTAATACCTGTCGCCCTCAATACACGTTTGTTTTTGTATTACGATGCTTTATTACTCTAGTTACTTCATTAAAGGTTGAGTAACATCACCTTTAACCAATTCGAACTTGTTCCTATTTTTTTCGGTCAAAAAACGCTCCGTAACCATTTGGTCCTGCATCCTGATAAGAATTTGTAGCCATCCTGCTACGTTGAACATTGTTCAATTTTTTTTGGATCTCTTGCTTGTGTCCTTCTATCAGTGGAAACACTCTTTGATTGATGGCAAGCACTTGCGAGAGTAGTTGACGATTGGAATCTGTTAGCATATCCTCCAGCCCTTTTTCTTGCAGCAACTCAATGAGCTTTTCCCTCTCATCCAAAATAGCCAACCACTCTTCGGGCTCCGAGCCATCTTGCATCACGATCTCTTCTAAACGAAGGGTCTCTCTTAGCAAACGTTCCAAGAGTTCCTCAATTGTCTTTTCCATCATTTGCTCCTTACCCTTGTGATTTCGCGAGCTGCATGGCCTCTTTCCATGTGTCGCGGAACTGGAGGAATAAGCTTTCCACTTCACTCAGAATCTCTATATCTTTACGCATATTTGCTTCAATCGTACGGTGGAGCATATATTCATAGAGCTTAATGAAGTCTTTAGAGATCGTATAATCACTATTCAAAGTAGACATCAGCTCATATAAAATATTTTGCACTTTAAGAGATGCTTCGTGTGCTTTTGCTACATCCTTTTCCTCGATTGCGCCTTTGGCTTGTTTAATAAACTTAAGTGCCCCATTGTATAACATCAATGTCAAATCAGCAGGAGTAGCGGTCGTTACCTGATTAGATTGGTATGTCTGAGCAGCATTTTGCAACATCTGCATCACTCCCTATTATCGTTGCCCTAACATTTGTGCGAACCAAGAGCCTTGGGACTGACTTTTGGACATTGCTTTTTCCATCGCAGAGAATTGCTTCCAGTAGCGATCTTCGATTAGCTTTAGGCGATCTTCCCAGCGATCTATTTCTTCAGATGTTTGTTTAAGTTTTTTACCCAGGCTACTGTCATCATAACCGCTACTAACGGATCCTGCCTCTTTGGTTACCTTGTCCATCACCTTACTCAGTTCACTATATAGCCGCTCTGCTACACCACTTTCTTTATATTTATCAGAAGTGGTACCTGCACTGCTAAAGTTTGTAAACAGTTTCAAGACATCTTCACCGTTATTTCGGATTGATTCACGCAGTTTTGTCTCATTAATATACAGTTTTCCATTTTCCTGATAAGCATTCTTCCCACTTGGTGGGCCCGTAATTCCCATCTGAGAGAGTGATAATGATTTGTCCGCAGCTACTTGTACAGGTGTACTGAGAGCTCGTCTAAGTTCATTTAGACCGCTTGACAGAATTGGATCACGCAAAAGAATTCCACTGCGCGCCATTGTTTCCATTTTTTCAGCCGTTTTTTCTGGTAAGGCATCCTTTTCCTCATCTAGTAACGGTTGATACCCCTTATATTTCGGCTCTGATATTTTCTTATTGATTGTCTCAATAATGGCATTATACTTGTCTACAAAATCTTTAACTGTGTTAAATATTGAATCTTCGTCTGTTTTGGAACTGACCGTAATAGCTGCATTCACATTTGTCTGTTTTAGTGTAAAATCAATACCGTCATATTTAAATGTGTTAGTTGCAGATGTATACTCCACACCATTAATCTTGAATTTTGCTGGGACACCTGCAGTTCCTGATGTATAGGTTTTGTTAGCATCTAAGTTCAAGCTGTTATTTGTACTGACAACATCAAAATCTTTCCCATCTTCAGCTGTTAAAACGAGCTTTTTATCGAAAAAACTCGCTTTCACTCCTGATTTTGAGCTATTTATTTTGTTCACAATACTTTCAATAGAGTCAGTACCACCTGCAAAAGTAAGAGGCACCTCTTCCATTGTGCCATCTCCATTTGTATCTTTCTTGATTGTTAATGTAAAGTCAGGGCCCCCAACTGCTGCTTTAGGGTCAGTAACGGTTGTCAAAAACTCAGCTCTTGCTGGTGTACTAGCTTTAGCCAATGATTCTACTTCAACCGTATAAGAAGGTAATGAAGGAGTCCCAACCACCTTTGCCGAAGCAATACTATCATTATCTGATGCAACCGCTTTTTTGGTGAAAGTGCTTGACATCCTGAGATTCTTCATTGTATTTTGCAAATCAGCAAAAAGGGAATTCATATCACGATAAGCATCCCGTTTCCACTCAACAGAATACTTACTTCGTTGTAATCGATTAACTGGCTCACGCTGTGCTTTCATTAAATCCTTAATCATTTTCTCCGTGTCCATACCCGATGCCATTCCAGTCATACGTATACCCATAACTAATTACCTCCTATCTTTTCTCATCAACGAGTAACCCGATCATTTCGTGCATTTTCGCAACCATATCCATCATTTTTTTTGAAGGAATTTCACGCACAACTGTATTATCGATGTCACTTACAACTTGAACATAGTACTCATTTAACTGCTCATGTAATGTGAATTTGAGATGAGTTGTGCTGGATTGCATAAACTTGTTCAAACTCTCTACTTGCCGTTCCATATCACCCTTAGAAAACTGCTTCTCTGTATCAGAAAGGGTCTTTGTTTCATTCTGTTGCACTCCAAGTTGGTTTCCAGTTCCCCCTGCAACCTTCTCTACATATGGCATTTTTCCGTTACCAGCCATGTTACTCCCTTGGATACTCACAACCTTACCTCCCCTAATGGTTCCCTTTACCATAAGTATCGGAAAAAACCCTAGGACAGTTTACTTAGTTTATCGCGTCTTTTTTTCGTTCATTACGGTTTCAACGAAAGTAAAATCAAATTGTGTGTCAATATCAAATGAACGTTCTTTTGGCATGACAAAACCTATCGTCTCTGCTTGTAAATATGTACGAGTTTGCTGTAACCAGTTTGACCTCGCAACATATACAGCACCGTTAAGTACATAAACATCAGGTGCGTCTTGTCGTCTTAATACAGGCTGATCCGAATGAAGAACGGGCAGGAGTCCATTTGTTTCTGAAAGATGGTACATCCAGTAGGGGGATTTATCTGTAAGGGAAACAGATACGCATGCGTTTGCCCCTTGTTTTACACAATGCTCAAGACACGCATCAATATCTTCTGCTATTCGCAGTGGTGAAGTTGGTTGAAGCAGCATCGCATAGTCATAACCGGGGAGCATTTCCATCGCATGGAGGACGGGGTCTATGCCTGGGGCATGGTCTTGCGCGAACTCCGATGGTCTCAAGAAAGGAACCTCGCATCCCCATTCCCTTGCAACTTCTGCAATTTCTTCATCATCTGTCGAAACAATCACTCGATCAATGTATAATGATTTTTTCGCCTCTTCTATCGTCCAAGCGATCAACGGTTTGCCCGATAACTCTCGAATGTTTTTCCTGGGAACACCTTTGGATCCACCACGTGCAGGTATAATAGCAAGCACTTTGCTGTCGTTGATCATCCAAAGACCTCCGCAAACTCCATATTTGCTCTCTCAAAGTCAGCCATTCTCCCAATATCAAGCCAATACTCCCGGATTGGAAATGCAATCGTTTGCTGTTGATTCTTCACTAGATGATCAAACAAGCTCGGCATGTCGAAGTATTGGTTATGAGGTATATTCTCAACTGCGTTAGGGCTTAGTACGTAAATACCCGCGTTGACAAAGAAGCGCTGCGTCGGTTTTTCTTCAATAGAAGTAAGCCGATATTGGTCCAACCTGACTACACCATAAGGAATTTGATGATCATATTCCCTGACACACATCGTCGCTTGAGCTTGATAAGTTTTATGAAAATCAAGCAGCTGTTCAAAATTCACCTTGGTTAATAGATCCCCATTCATGACAAAAAACGGTTCACTTGGTTTTTCCGGTAACAAGCTGAGTGCCCCGGCTGTACCCAATGATTCTTTTTCCTGCAAATATTGGATAGAGATACCCCAATTTGAACCATCTCCAAAATGCTCTTGAATCATCTCTGCTTTATATTTCACTGATATGTAAAAGCGATGGAAACCTTGATCGATAAAACTTTGCAGAATGGTTTCCAGCAATGGCTTATTCCCTACTGGGAGCAATGGCTTCGGACAGTCATGTGTGAGCGGATGGAGCCTTGTTCCTAACCCTCCTGCCATCAAAACTACCCAGTTATCTTTCTTTGTTGGACGCAATAATTCATTTAAAACTTCTACATGAACAATTTTCCCATCCTCATCTACAATGGGAATTTGATGAATCTTTTTGATCTTCATGAGTGCCAAAATGTTTTCACGTGTTTCGTAAGGAGAAGCCACTGTTGGAAATGAATTCATAATGAGAGATATCGGGTCTTGCAGAGCTCTTCCTTTTAGCAAGCCCCTGCGTATATCACCATCAGTTACTGTCCCTAGCAACCTATCGTTTTCATCTGCCACCAACGCAATCTGCCTAGCACTTTTGTCGATAATTTCTAAAGTATGAAGAATAGGCGTTTGTGGTGATACTAGCAGCTCTCTCCAGTCCATTATTCGTCACACCTTTCTTGGAACTTATGCCTACATTTCTCTTGCGGGAACTCCCGAGACTTTTGTATCAGCTTGTACATGTTTTACAACGACGGCACCTGCTCCTACCAAACTGTTTCTGCCAATCGTCATTCCTTGAATAACAGCAGCACCCGTGCCTATATGTACATCATCTTCCACCGTGACACTTCCTGATAATACCACTCCGGGAGCGATATGTACGTGCTTACCTACCCTTGTGTCGTGTTCAATGACAGCTCGCGTATTGATAATTGAATTGCAGTCAATATGTGTATCAGGCTGGATAACTGCTCCGGCCATGACCAGCACTCCCTCTTCCAGTACTGCATGAGGTGAGACAATTGCGGATGGATGAATAACCTTGGAAAAGGAAAAGCCTTTCTCTTTCCAGAAAAGAAAAGCCTCTCGTTTTCGCGTGTTATCCCCAACAGATCCTAATCCATTTACCAACAGTACATTCGCCGGAGAGTAATTTTCTACCATCTGGTCGTTCCCAATCCAAGGGATGCCAAAAATCATGGACTTAGGTTGAGGATCTGTATAACCTATCACTTCCGCGCCCTGTAATTGTAAAATCTCTATGACAACCTTGGCATGACCGCCGCCGCCCAATACGATTATTGGCGTCATGATTGTATCACGTCATCTTCTTCGTAATCCCGATCGGCCACTTTCCCGATCCACTCCCAGTACAACATGGGTGAAATTCCTGTCCCTGGGCGTTTGGAGGTTACATTTTCAATTGTAAACTCCTCACCTTGCTTAATCGTTTTTGCAGCGACCAAGCTTTTTCGTGCAACCGATTTGTTTTTTTGTTCCACTGGAGTAGCAATCTTCATAGGCTTCCCTAAAGCCATTTCAACTTGGCGAATAGAATCAATCATCTGCTTTAACTCATCCGGCTCCAAGGACGCCATGTGATCGGGACCAGGTAAAGATCTATCAAGTGTAAAATGCTTTTCGATAACCTTGGCTCCTCGAGCTACAGCCGCAATGGGAACAGAGATACCACGCGTATGATCCGAAAACCCTACACGTAATCCAAATGCAGCTGCTAGTGTATCCATCGCTCTTAAATTTACGTCTTCAAAAGGCGCGGGGTACTCTGTTGTACAATGAAGAAGCGTAACTTTTTCCCGCAACACTTGTTGTCCTTCCTCACTTGAATAAACCTCCATAAACCTAGAAAGGGAAGGTGCTTGATTATCCGCAACATAACCATAGGAAAGGACAGCCAATGCTTGCTCAACTTCGCTTAAGTTTGACATCCCTGTCGACAGGAATACAGGGAGATTTGACCGAGCGATCTTTAATAGTAAGGGAGCGTTAGTAATTTCACCTGAAGGAATTTTTAACTGGTCAACCTGAATATCATGAGCAAGTAGATCCACACTATCTACATCAAATGGGGTGGACAGGAATTTAATATTATTGTTTCGGCAGCAGCGGACCAGTTCTTCATGCATCTCTCGACTCAATTCCAGCTTTTTAACCATCTCGAGCTGAGTCTCTTCATTATCTGTTCTTTTCTTCTGATATTCAGCTTTCAGGGCATGCCTACTAATAATATGTTCAGCCTTAAATGTCTGGAATTTCACCGCATCGGCTCCTGCTTCTACGGCCCGATAAACTAATTCCTTCGCCATGTCCAATGACCCATTATGATTGACTCCTGCTTCTGCGATGATAAATGTTCTGAACATGACTACACCTCCAAAGAAAGGTCATAGAATCCTTTATTTAGTAATGATGAAAGATTCACTTCTTTAAGAAGCCCCTTTATCTTGCCAGATACTTCTCCTTCTCCATAGGGGGAGTTCATAAATGCAATATCTCTTCTAAATTCTGGAGAAAGCGCCTGTTTTATCGCATCGCAAATCGATTCTTTTGTCTCCAAACAATTAATAACGGTGGAAGCTTGTATTCTTCCCTTTTGCCGATCTCCCATATTGACGGTTGGTTTTTTAAAATACGGAACTTCAAGTATCCCGCTAGAGGAATTTCCAATTACTACATCAACATGTTGTATGGCACTTAAATACCGCAGTTGTCCAAGCGACACAAAGGCTTTGCATGTGGAAGGACGTCTCTCAACGTACTCATCGATCATTCTGGAAATAAGACGCCCCTCCATGTCTGCGTTTGGTTTTGTAAAAATACACGTCGCATTGGGATACTCATCGAGCGCATGAAACAATTCATTCATCGCTTTCTCGGATTGGCCTTGGTTCAACGTTACCGGATGATAGGTCAAAAGAAAGCTTGGATCTCTTAATGGAAGCTGAACCGATTCCTCGAATGATTTGCGATCCATTAAATTCATCTTTCTGATATTATCCAGACCAATTGCACCAACGGTATATACGCGGTCAGGTTGCTCGCCCATTTGAATGACTCGCTGTCTATATACTTCCGTTGAAACAAAGTGTAAATGAGACATCTTGGTCACAGAATGCCTGATTGCTTCGTCAATGACACCTTCTGTGGTCTCTCCACCATGTAAATGGGCAAGCGGAATACGAGCTACCATTGCTGCCTGAGCAGCAGCTAAAATTTCAAATCGATCTCCTAAAACAACAACAATATCCGGCTTGAGTCTCTCAAAAGCCCCTGCAAAACCGATTACTCCCAATCCAACGGAGGTTGCAACCCCCACAGAAGTGTCACTTGAGAGAAGCATTTCTACTTTTTCATCGATAACAAAACCATCTTGCTCAATTACCTTATACGTAAGTCCAAATTCAGGAGATAAATGCATCCCCGTAGCAACTATTTGAAGTTGTAGATCCGGGTCATCCTGAATCTCACGCATTAACCAATAGAGAAGGCCGTATTCCGCTCGTGTTCCAGTAACGACACATATTTTACGATTCGACATACGGTGCCCCCAAATTTGAGCTACTTGGGATATTCACGATACTAGATTCTAAATTCAGAGCTACAGTCAGATCCATTCGAGGTGCCTGCTCATACATTGGAAGACTGCTCAATAGACGCCATACTGGCCTCGTCATCAAACCATGCTCGTTAGTCAATCTCAAGATATCATCACGCAGATGGTTCCATTCCGGCTTTAAACGGATCACATTGAGCCAATAGTTGCTGGTACAAAAGTTAGGCTCGGTTATAAAAGAAACTCCTTCCACATCCGAGAACCTATCTTGATAGACATGTGCCAAAGCTCTTTTCTTAGCTAGAAAAGCAGGTAGTTGCTCAAGTTGAGCACACCCCAGCGCAGCATTAATATTTGGCATCCGATAATTGTAACCAACCTGATCATGAACAAACTCCCATGCATGTGGCTTTTTCGCCGTTGTTGTCAGATGCTTAGCCAATTGCCCCAACGACTCATCATTTGTTATGATTGCTCCTCCGCCACCCGTTGTCATGATTTTATTCCCATTAAAACTTAGGGCAGAGACTCGCCCCCAATTACCGGTATGGCGTCCTTTATAATACGAACCTAATGATTCCGCTGCATCTTCAATGAGTTCTAAATGATATCTCTCACAGACGTCTACCAGCTTATCCAATTCAACTGGATGCCCAAATGTATGCATAGGTACAACTGCTTTTATTCTTCGGCCAGTTTGCTTGTTATAGCATGCTTGATTACGAAGAACTGCAATCTCCTGGAGGTACTCATCCAGCTTCACTGGGTCCAAACCAAGTGTTTCTTCAGAGCTATCAACAAAATGAGGAATGGCACCACAGTAGGCAACAGCATTGGCGGTTGCAATAAACGACAAGGCGGGAATCATTACCTCATCATCCCGCTCTACGCCTACGAGTTTTAGACATATATGCAGGGCGGCTGTACCGTTAACAACAGCAACGGCACGTTTTGTACCCGTAAACTCCTTAAGCATCTCCTCGAATTTGTCCACATATTTCCCAACTGACGAAACCCATCCTGTATCCAAACATTCTTTTACATAAACCCATTCATTTCCTTGAAAACTCGGCTCATGCAAGGCAATAAAATCTTTGTCAGGAGAAATAACTTCGTTTAATATTGATACGATCTTTTCAGCTGAGATTGTCGTCTTCATAGATTGTATATCCCCGCTTTGTACTGGCTTAAATGAGACGGATTTAAAAACCATTCGATTGTTTCAGCCAGGCCTCTTTTAAATCCCTCAGTCCCACTATAGTCAGGTTCCCAGCCAAGTAATTCTTTTGCTTTCGAATTGTCCGCCCACAAACGCTCTACTTCACTTTTTTCTGGACGAAGGCGATTGTCCTCCGTCACTATCTCAATGTCTTGTCCCATCAATTCAGCGATAAATTCAGCAGTTTGTCCAATCGATACCTCATAATTGCTGCCTATATTGATCACTTCACCAACAGAACGATCCGATTGCGCCATCGAAATGAAGCCCCTGACTGTATCTTTTACGTAATTAAAGTCTCGTGTTGGATGAAGGGAACCCAGTTTGATGGTCTTTTGCCCGGCAGCGATTTGGGTAATAATCGTAGGAATCACGGCACGAGCAGATTGTCTTGGACCATACGTATTGAATGGGCGAATAACAGAAACAGGAAGACCGAATGAACTATAAAACGACAAAGCCATCTGATCGGCACCTATTTTACTGGCTGAATAAGGTGATTGGCCTTGAAGTGGATGCTCTTCCGTTATGGGAACGAACTTTGCTGTGCCGTATACTTCACTGGTAGAGGTATGAATAACTTTTTCAACCTCCAACTCTCTCGCAGCCTGCATGATGTTTAAGGTACCTTTTATATTGGTATCTACATATGTATCCGGTGAATGGTAGGAGTATGGTATAGCGATCAGGGCAGCCAAATGCATAACGACATCGCAATTCTCCATCGCTTTCTTAACACCGTGAGGATCGCGAATATCCCCTGAGAAAATCTCTACTTGGGATACAATCTCCTGAGGAGAATGATCCAACCATCCCCAGGAGTTGAAAGAATTATAATTGACGAACGCCCTCACATCGTATCCTTCCTGAACAAGCCGCTCTGTTAAATGCGACCCGATAAATCCGTCAGAGCCTGTGACCAATATTTTCTTCCCTTTAAGGTTCATCACAACTACCACCATTCTTTTAAAACTATTTTTTCTCAGCGAAGATGCGGTCACTTGTTTCTTTCAAAACTTCCTTCACAGCGGCAAGATCATCCAAGCAGCTTTCCATGTACTTCGTAAACTGGTTCACAACTTTTTCAGCTTTATCAATAGGCTCCGTGTGATATCGTACTTCCTCGAACAACTTCATGACGATTGCAAATCCCAGACTGTTCATTCTTTGAATAACGAATAGATTAAAGTGATTTTGCTGCAACCGATCAAATAGTTTATCGAATTTGTTAAATGCCTTTTCCAGCAATAGTATATTTTTCGTGGCTGTTAATGCTCTCATCTCATCCAATAGCTCTTCAAAACGCCTGAATATTTTCCCCAACTCTTGACATGACTCATTAAGATTGCGATATTGCTGTTTAAGGTAGGTTTCATCAATATCAAGGCTTTCTTCCAGTTTATCTACCCATGCCTTATGAATGGCCCCATGTCCTATCAATTGGTTGGAGATCAAGTCCTCGAGCGGCATGAATGTAGTTCCCTCAATGTGAGCTCCACCCTTTGTTGCGTTCCATACCGTAATTGGTTGAATAGCAGAAATAAACTCCTCCATCTCCAACCTCATTTCATTATGGCCACGACTGCTCAATATCATGTTCCCGTAAACATCCTTAACGGAATAAGCGGTCTCTTTTTGTTCTTCAGTCGTCTTCGGATCAATGTAGGAAATTCCGGAAGCATAATAATCTTCCCCACGATATCCAAAATTTTGCCCCACCAGAATAATCGGTGAGCACCCAATCTGATGTAATACACTCATCGCAACGTTCGAAATGGTTCTTAATCGTTCCGCTTCCAATAGTTGTTCTTCGCTTTTTGACTTTATTAACATATCTATAATAGAGTCATTACGAACAAAAAAATGAATGAGTTTACCTGGATATTTCTCTACTGTCTCAAAGCCAATCGTCGATCCAAAGATCAATGGAATGTCCGTAATGTTTGAACCAATAATTTTCTCAAAAACTTTGGCATTCATGATACTACCATCATAAGAGAAGGCTGCATCCGGATAAATTCCATTTGAAATTAACGAGTTAATGGCAGAACCGACTGAAAATATATAAGCTAAGCCCTCTTCTTTGATTTTTCTTAAATTCTCATATTCGTCATTTAAAGAAGGACCGGCTGCTACAATGATTGCAGGTTTATCTCTAAATAATTCATTGTGTCCATGTAAAATGTTTGGCGTCTCTAACATGTAAGGGAGATTCTTGAGTCCATTGATTGCTTCCCTTTTTGAAAAAATCAAACGAGTGGAGATGATTTCTTTATTTTCATAAATGGACTCCCGAAATACTTCAACAAACTTTCGGGTCGATTCGGGATAAATTCGATCATAGCTACTCAGTATGACAATCTTAACTTCCTTATCTAAAAAATGAGTGAACTTGCGAAGATTTCCCTTCAAGTCATCAATTGTGGTTTCGGTCATCATATTTACTAATTGTTTGCCCGGTTTCCATTTGTTTAAATCGAAAACGGATAAAAACTTTGTGAGAATAGAAGGATTTGGTTCATAAATCGAAAAGCTAAGGGAAGGATGAAGCTTTAATAATTCTTGAATGTGATAACCTAAGCCAACCCCATAAAACAAAATATGCTGATTGGGGTCAAGCTCCTGAATCGAACTGACAAATCTCTCCGCTTCCCCTAACGGATCATATTTACTGTGGATATAGTTCCACCCCGACTCAACATGAACTGCAACTGTACTTACCTGCTTCCTTGTCTCCTCAAGACGTACCAGTGAGTCATTAGCTTTTTTGTCGGTTATCTGCTGCCATACTTGGGGAAAGTACGTTTTCAGTAACTGTATATTTTCAGTTAATATCAAATGTCTTCCCTCCATCTATTGCTGATAATGCTTCGATTGCCTTTTCAAAACGAGGGATGATCTCAAATTGAATAATATCACCGATTTGACCATTGTCTTGTTGGGATACGGCTAGCTCAAGATTACGAACCTCTTCCCGGCAGTCCAAAAATGCCTGGCTATCTGTAAATTCGGCCACCTTACTAATCCATTCAATACTCTCAATCAATTTACCAAAATCCTGCCATGCTCTTTCTGAAGGACTGTCATAAAAATCTTGATAAAGAGTCTCTAATAACGGCAAGGCGTTTTGCAAATACCCTTTTACAGAATGCAATGTCTCCCGTCTCCATTGTTCCTGTGTCAGGAGAATCGCTTCAATTGTTTCGATAGTTTCTCCTCTATCTGCAACGAGTTGAGCTAAATCATCATAAAATTCTTCTCTATTGACCTCAAATCCGCAAAATACCAGTGAATGGTCTCTAACCACTTGATCAACAATATTTAAAACCGTTTCAATCATTACAGAATTATTTTCGATGATATATTCTTGTCCAGCCGCAATCAGTTTCATGATTTGCACCTCCGTATTGTTCATTACTAGTATCGGCTAATCAATTTCCCCCGTTTATATGATAAACATGGAAATAAAAAAAAGCATGGGCATCCTTACGGATTTCCATGCTTTTTTATTCATTCTCTGATTAACGGAGAAGTTGCAGAACGCCTTGTGGCAATTGGTTAGCTTGAGCCAGCATAGCTTGGGAAGCTTGAGTCAAGATGTTGTTCTTTGTGAACGCCATTTGCTCTTTCGCCATATCTACATCGCGGATACGGGACTCAGCTGCAGTCAGGTTTTCAGAAGTAATGTTCAGGTTGTTGATAGTGTTTTCCAAACGGTTTTGGTTCGCACCCAAGTAGGAACGAGCAGCAGATACTTTGTTAATTACAGTGTCAATGCTACCCAGTACTTTAGAAGCTTTACCTGCAGTGTCAAGTCCCCATCCTTGAATAGCAGTATCAACTGCAGCGATAGAGAACTTATCTTTTGCCAAAGTCAATTTTTGACCTGCTTCTTGACCGATTTGGATATCAACAGATTTGGAACCATTCAACAAAGTAATTCCGTTGAATTTGGTGTTGTCTTTAATGTTAGTAACCTCTTTGGACAGCTCTTTCAACTCTTCATCCAGACGAGCACGGTCAGCAGCGTCATCGTAAGTTCCGTTAGCGGATTGTGTAGCCAGTTCTTTGATACGAACGAGCATGTTGTTCACAGTTTGCAGTGCACCCTCAGCTACTTGAATCAGGGAGATACCGTCTTGGGAGTTACGGGAAGCTTGCTCCATACCACGGATTTGTGCACGCATACGCTCAGAGATGGAGAGACCTGCAGCATCGTCAGCAGCACGGTTGATGCGGTAGCCGGAAGACAATTTCTCAACGTTTTTAGACAGGTTGCCACCGTTTACACCCAGTTGACGGTGAGTATTCATAGCAGACATATTGTGTTGGATAATCATGTACAATTCCTCCTTGAGTTTGACAGTCACGTCCCTGTGACTGTTGGTTAATAGGTAGGACTTACTACAACCGCGCGCTTGCAGCTTGCCCTCACAATATTTATATCGGAAATCTTCTTGATTCGGTTTAGTACTTTTTACTCTCTTTTTTCATTTTTTTCTCGAAATCTTATGAGCATCGCTAGAAATACCGATTTATATAAAAAGCACCGCAAAAAAGGAGGACTCAACTTGTCTCAATCCAATTCAATTATCCTCGTCCCTGCCTATATGGATCAGTTTCAATGCATTGGTTCTTCCTGCGAAGATACCTGTTGCACTGGATGGAGCGTAACCATAGACAAAGCAACCTACAAAAAATATAAAAAAGTAAAGGAGCCAGCTCTCGCAAAAAAGTTAGATAAAGTTTTAACAAGAAACAGGAGCAATCCAACCGAAAACAGCTATGCGAAAATGACGATGACTGAGTGTAAGAGCTGCCCTATGCTCTCGGCCGATCACCTTTGCGAGATCCAGTTAAATGTAGGGGAAGACTATTTGTCAACAACGTGTGCTTCATACCCTCGTGTAACCAATAGCGTAAACAACAACTATGAAATGTCTGCGAATTTATCCTGTCCTGAAGCTGCAAGACTGGCATTACTTAACCCGAATCCAATGGAATTTTTCGAAATAAAACTGGAAAAAAACCATAAACATCTGTTCTTTTCACAGCTTGAACCGAATAATTACACCAATAATCAAATAAGATCTTACTTTTGGGACTTGCGTATTTTTTCTATTGGACTCATACAGAACCGAAGTTACGACATTACAGACCGACTCTTAATTTTAGGGTTGTTTTATCAAAATTTACAGGACATCGTTGAGGCTGGAAACATAGCTGAAACCCCTCAGTTAATCGAAAACTACAGAAAGTTGATTCAAGCAGGCACATTACGCCAATCCCTAGCTCAAATTCCTATTGAGGCATCTGCACAAATTCGTTTATTAAAAGAACTAATCGATGTTCGTATTCATGCAGGAGGCGCCAACAGCCGCTATCTTAACAGCGTCGAAGCTTTCTTGGCTGGAATAAATTATACGGATACGGATGACATTGAAACCATTGCCTCACGATATCAGCATGCTCACGATATGTACTATAAGCCTTTCATGGAAGACCATTTTTACATTCTAGAAAACTATCTAGTTAATCAAATGTATAAAAACCTCTTCCCCTTCTACGGAAACAGCTTAAGCCTCATGGATAATTATGTTATGCTAGCTCTTCATTACAGCTTGATCAAGATGCATTTGATTGGGATCGCTGGCTTCCACAAATCTGATTTCAATTTAAATCATATACTTACATTGATTCAATCTTTAGCAAAAACAATCGAGCATAACCCAAGATATCTTCAATTCGCCTTCGATTATCTAAAGAAAAAAGAATTCACGTCCATCGCCGGGATGGCGATATTCCTAAAAAACTAGACAAAAAAGAGTTGTCGAAAACACATTCGACAACTCTTTTTGCAATTATACAAGTATCTTGTCACTCTAATCGTGTTATTACTATTTATCACTTTCATGATCATTCTTTAGAAAAAGCTGCTTCACCGCTACCCAATCTCTCTGATTCTGCGTCGCCAGTCGATTTTCTTCCTGAATCGCATCAAAAATTTCTTTCCTATACACTTCCAGATTACGCGGTGCATCGATGCCTATTTTAACCTGATCTCCATCAACTGCGATAATCTTGATTTCGATGGTGTCTCCTATCATGATCGATTCGTTTTTCTTTCGAGAAAGGACCAGCATGTACACACCACCTACTTTTGATCGTCAGCTTGTTGTTTAAACAACGGCTGACGAATGGAATATGTATCTTCCTGCAGAATCACTTGTCTGCCCATACGATTGCTCAGATTCACCACGATCGGGGCCTTTAGGTTCACGGTTGCCTCATTGTTTCCACGGAGCGTAACAATGGAGAATACCCCTAATTGGGATTCTTCGTCTACATGCAGGGCATTTTTGGCTACATCTGAAAGCTCAAATTCGTACTCGGGGAAAAAAGAAAAAGGATCGACTACCCAAAAGCCTACTTCCTTCTCTTCGGTAGACTGAATGATAAAAAGAGGACTTTCCTCTTCCTGTAACAGTTGAAAAAATTGCAAATGGGAAAACCCAGGGATGCCATCTTCAAAAAATAGCTTGCCCAATTCAACCTGTTGACTCATGTTCATGTTTTCCCCTCACTCACATCATTTGATCCAGTTGACTGCCAACCACATCTATTTTCAGACTATTATATTGTATCATATACGGCTCAACCTTGCCCGGCGTATAGGACAACTCCGGTGATCGTAATACCGGATCCATACGCATCCCGTTACGCTGTACATCTATAACAACCGGCTTGAATTCCGCGCTTATATTTACACCATCATCTGTCGAGGCTGCTGGGGGAGTATAGCCTCCCTCCAGCACGCGCAATCCTTTTTCTTGACCAATTGCAGCAATGGCGTTTTCCTTCGTATAGATCCGCATGAGACGATCGCCCTCTTGACTTTTCTCTGCAATCGCCTGCATAGCCTTTTGTTTGCCATAAGCAGCACTACTATCGCTAAACTGCATCGAAGTCATAATGCCAATATTAGCACGGGCCTGACTAGAATCGATCTGCAATATCGTACGGGCTTGTTCTATCGAAAGTGTAGCAGGAGTCTGGTGTAAATTCATTTCTGCTTTTGGCTGCTTAATTTCTTGAATAGGCTTATTTATGTTTAATCCTAGCTGAGCAAACGTGCTTTCCATTCGAATTTTGGGAATTTGCATTGGCTATTCACCCTCATCTTTCCCTAGCGAAGGAAATCCAACAAAGTTGGCTGAATAATACGGGCACCTGAACCTAAAGCTGCGTTGTGGACACTTTCCTGTGTTTTTAAATCTGTCATGACTTTCGCCATATCCGCATCTTCATTTTTTGACATTAGCCCAGTAATATTAACATCTTGACCCTTTAAACGCTCCGCAATAAGGTCGACACGGTTTACACTTGCCCCGAGAGAAGCTCGCTCGGCCAATAATTTATCAAATTGCTGATCAATTCCCGTGATAAATTGCGCGGCACTTCTACCATTGCTCAACTCAGTAATAATATTATCTAGCACCTTAAACATATTGTTCGCATTGTTAGGATAGTTAAATAAGTTTTGTGCGTTAATGTTTGAGGTCACAAAAACATTCTGGCTCACTTCCAAATTAATTGGAGAGCTGTTTGTACTGACGAAGTCACCTTTTCCCCCATTTGCAGCGGGATCATAAGGAGCTATGTTTGTATCTGTACCAGCAAAGATATACTTACCATTAATTTGCTGATTGGCTAGTGTACCTAAGTGAGTTTTCAATTCCCGTACTTCTGAAGCCATTGTGTTCAGGTCAGCAGGAGAAATGGCACCATCACCGGAATAAACAAGAAGCTCTTTGATCCGCTTCAAAACACTTCCAACTTCATCCATCGTACCATCTGTCATATCCATCCAGGATTGTGCTTCGTCAACGTTTCTTATATATTGATCATTCTCCATCAATGAGGAACGATAAAACATCCCCCGTGCTGCCACTACTGGATCATCAGATGGTTTAGCGATTTTGCTTCCAGATGAAAGCTGGTGCTGAAGATTATCCATAGTGCGCATGGAATTATGCAAATTCCGTAGCATATTACTATTTAACATGTTTTGCGTTACACGTACCGCCATGATTTAATCCCTCCTACTAGAGGCCCACTCGGCCCATACCGTTGATGACTTTATCCAAAACCTCGTCCATGCTTGTCATGACGCGTGCAGATGCACTGTACGCATGTTGGTACTTCACCATTTCCGCCATTTCATCGTCGATGGATACACCTGATACAGATTGTCGCTGGTTGTCTACAGTACCGACAAGCATTTCGGAGTTAAGTCGGTTACGTTCAGCTTCTTGAGCATCTACGCCCAATTGACTGATCGTATAGCGATAGTAGTTATCCAAAGTTGAACTCTCTGCTAAATCATTTGGACCAGCACCTGCTTGGAGCACTTTGAACTTAATGGATGCAATAGCCAATGCATTCTCATTGTTTCCTACTGGAGTACTTCCAGTTTCAGGTTTTGCCACAGCAATCGCATCCAAACTTTTCGTAATTTCTGGATTAATGACAATCCCAGATGCACTCGTTGGATAATTTTTAGTCGCTGGGTTTGCAGCCAGTGAACTCGCATCCACAAAGAACGGCAGATCCTGTACAGTCCCACTGTTAATATCACTCAAGCTTCGTCCTGCCCGGTGCAGATCGTTAATTTCCTTCGTCAGATTCACTGCCAAAACATCCAAGCGTTTCAGCATGCCCGGCACGATCTGATCACGAGATTGGAGGGTTCCTGCCATGTAGCCGGTTGTCGGCACAAACGCCGCTCCGCCCAGCGTCATATCACTCATGCCCGTAGCTGGATTCTGTACAGTAGCTACCGGCTGCGAAGTAATTCCAGTAACAAATTCACGACCTTCAATAGTCACGTTAACCATACCAGCTGTTGACTGAGTTGCACGGACCTCCACCAGCTTGGAGAGCTTGTCCAAAAGCACGTCACGTTGGTCATAAAGATCATTTGGCTGATAGCCGTGAGGGACAACGTTTGCAATCTGATTGTTCAAGTTAGCAATCTGTTGGCCCAAGGAATTGATCTCCATTGATTTTACGTTGACCACGTTATTGAGATCAGTTTGTACTTCCTTAATATGATTGGTTAGCGTATTAAATGTATCCGCTACTGCCTTGCTTCGTTCCCGAACAACTGCGCGAGCTGAAGTATCTGTCGGGTCCTTGGCAAGGTCCTGCCATGCTTGCCACATTTGGTCCATAACCTTTTGCAAACCAGTGTCAGAAGGCTCGTTCATGATGCCTTCCAATTTTTCCAATGTTTCCAAGCGGCCATCCCAGTATCCTTGGCGTTTGTACTCATTCCGATACTGAATATCCAAAAACTCTTCCCGCAGACGCTGGATACTAGTAGCTTGAACCCCTGTACCGAGCAACCCTGGCTCGATACTTGCTTGCATCCCTACATAAGGCAAACCAGTCGTAGCCTGCATATTCACGCGTTGGCGGCTGTAGCCTTCCGTATTCGCATTGGAGATATTGTGTCCCGTTGTATTTAGCGCGGACTGTTGAGCGAACAAGCCGCGTTTGCTGACTTCAATTCCATGAAAAGTAGAGCGCATTTCGACACCTCTTTACGCTTTTTTGTTGAAAAAAGTTCGATTAGCCTGACGATACGTATCCGAGGTCGGCCTTCCGTAGATGAAGTCGTCCTCGGGCGTATCCGTGATCAGGTCGAGCGTCATGTTGACAAAAGAAAGGGATTGCTCCAGTAACTGCTGATTCAGGTCGTTAGCATCGCGCAGTTCAGTCACAATCCGGCTTAGCTCATTACGACAGGAGTTGAGTCGCATCTTCTCTTCCGCACTGGTCGTCAACTTGATCAATTCAGCCAGTGTGCCTTCTTGCAGCGCAAAGCCCTTCTGTGCTGTCAGTTCTTTTACGACTTGCTGGCGGGCTGCTTCAGCTTCTGTGACGCCCTTGATCAGTTTTTGCTCCTGGCGTGTAATGGCTATAAGTTCATCCACATTTCCTTTTACCAGCACTTCTTTCTTGTGCATAGCTAAGGTATACAAGGCTTTGTGCAACTGGATCAAGTTGTCGAGCAGATCGTAGAGTCTGTTCATTCCTTGCTTCTCCTCATCTTCCATCGAAAACTATTCAAAGAGGCTGTTCAAAAAGCCCTCTTTTGGTCTGTATTACAGCTTTTTCCAAAAGGACAGGAGCTTATCAGCGATCCGCTCACTTGAGACGTGATATTTTCCTTCCTCTACTTGCTTCTTCAACTGCTCCACTTTTTCCCGACGTTGCGGAGAGTTGACATCTTCTACTTGCTTTTGCATTTCCAGCGCTTCTGTGGAAATATTTACTTCATCCTTGCCCATCGGGATTTTGCCGCTTTTGCCTACCTGATTGTTACCTGTCTTGTTGTAAGCATTGATCATCCCGACACGGTTAGGTTCATTAATCCGCATCTGATTACCATCCTCTCATACCAACGGTCTTTTCATAGAAAAAACCGATGACACCTCTTAGTAGTATCATCGGCAATTTCATCATGTACGATTAGTTTTTTTGCACAAAACTATTCGTCACTATTCTGCTTTCTTCGATAAGCTGCATTAGCCAGTTCGGCGCGTTGGAATTCGTCCAATCGTTGCTCTACCTCGAGTTGTTGCGTAATTTCATGCTTCAAGCCTTTTAGACAAGATTCGCAAATATTGCCTGCTCGAATCAAAAAACCGCATCGCTCACATGGGTAGCCAAGGTTGGGACTTCCGGCAACCGAAATGCGCCCTTCCTTGATAAACTTCGTGATTTGCTTCACGCTCACACCGGTAGCTTCGCTCACTTGATGAATATTCGATCCGCGATTTTCGCGCTTACGCAAATACTGGGCACATGCCTCATATTCTTGTTCCACTTCTTTATAGCATTTGGGGCAAATGTCACGGACTGCTTGTACAAATACAGCATCACACCGCGAGCAGTTTGCCAACTTGCCCATAGACATATCGGACAACCCCTTTTCCGTTCAGAAAGTTCATACGGTTCCATATCTGTTGTATGCCTACATCATAGCTTAATTTTCCCAAACTGGCTATCGGTATATTGTCAAGGAATACATATCACAGCTTGGCCCCAAATACTCTCTGATTGTCCTCGCGCATGAACGCAACGTCGAGCCAGTCGTATAAATATCGTCAAGGAGCAGGATTTTAGCAGCAGCAGGCATTTCCTGACCATCCCACACAAAAGCTTCGCGCATACTTTCGTGACGTGCTGTCCGCCCTTTTTGCTTGCTCAGCTTTGGGGTGTCCTTCGCCCGGAGAAGCAACGATTTTACAGGAATTTTGATTGCTGCTCCTAAATGACGAGCCAGCAAGTCAACCTGATTGAACCCGCGTTCCCGCAATCGCTGTGGATGTAGGGGAACCGTCGTGATACAGGTAAACCCCATAGACCTGTAATAACGCTGAACCGTAATGGCGAGAAGCGTACCGTAAAATGAAGCTAGCCGTTCGTCACCGCGGTATTTAAACAATCCGAGCAAATCCCTTTCTCCCTTTTCATAGCGAAGCAAACTCCGATTTGCCACCAATATTTGACCATCTTCCCCATGAACACAATCCCTGCATAGCCCTTCGTTGCCGATACTAGCCTGCAACTCCCTATCACGCCCGCACCGTTGGCAAATATCATGCCCGATCAAAGGTAAAGCATCAAGGCAAGCACCACACAACATAATCCCTTTTAACATGCGATAGGTGACTGGATAGCCCGCCTGTTCCGATAGCTGTCGCGCTTTTTCTCGAGCGACCGATTCCTTTTGAAATGCTAGGATACGCCCACCACAACGGACACACACCCCACTGGTCATGAATGCCCCCTTTGTTCCGCCAACCTTTGAGCCAAGCTGTTCATCTGTGAAATCTGCCTGACAGCCCGCTTTGGAGAAGTAGAGCGTTCTGCTTGTAAAAATAGAACGTTACCTGTCGTATCATCGACTGACCGCCCAACTCGCCCTGCTATCTGCACCAATGATGCCTCGTCAAATACTGGCGCCTCCGCACCTACGACTACTACGTCACTCTTTGGTATGGTCACACCCCGCTCCAGAATCGTTGTCGTCACCATGACGGTATAACGTTTTTCCCGAAAGGCGAGTACCTTCTCCTCCCGCATAGGGTCTTCCGCATGAACACCAGCCATCTCCCCCACATGAGCAGGAAGCCACTTGCGAAGGTATGATAGCACCCTGTCAATTTCATCAACCCGCGGTACAAAAACAAAAACTTGTCGGTCTTTATTCAGAGATGTACGCACTGCATCAATAAATGGCGCCACGATTCGATTCGTCTGAACGCGCTTATGTAAGCCTTGTACCGTGAGAATCTTGGGGACAGGAAGCGCAGCACCATGATAGCGCCCAGGCAACAGAACATGTGTATCAGAGAAAAGCGGTATCGCCCCAGACGAGCCTAGGTTTGAGCGTCCTTTTCTAACGAGCCGCTTTTGCAAATATCCCGGAGGTGTTGCGCTTAAATAAAGCAGCTTGCCATTCTTTTTCACCGCTCTGGATAGAGCGCGATACAAAATGGGATCATTATGATAAGGGAACGCGTCAGCCTCGTCGAGAACCACCAGCAAAAAACGTCGATGGTAGCGCATGACCTGATGCGTAGTCGCAATCGTGATGTCACTCTCTTCCCACTTTTCCGAGCTCGAACCGTGGACGGCAATCACTTTAGACCCTGGAAAAACCCGCTGAATCCTCGGAGCCAGCTCCAACACGACGTCTTTTCGAGGTGTTGCAATCAAAACGCGACCTCCAGCAGCAAGTGCCTCTGTAACCGACGGGAATAACAGTTCTGTTTTGCCCGCTCCACAAACAGCCCAAATCAAATATTCCGACAGCCCTGGTCTCGGATTGGCTACAAAGCAACGCGCTCGCTCAGCAGCCCGTGATTGATCGGCCGAATACTTCCCCGCCCACTCCAATCTCGCCACGTTCTGCAAATGTTCTGCGCTTCGGATAGGGGATGAACCTACATCCATTAAAAAATACGGCGTGCAACACTTACTCCTGCCCATCCCTAAGCAAGCTGTGCAATAAGCGCAACCTTGCTCACACGTATGACAGTAAGTAAACTCCACCTTCGCCCCAGCACTTCCGCAGCGTTCACATACCAACTCCAGCCGATCGCGCCGCCATCCTTTTGTGACCGAAAAACGAATGCCAGGTCGCCACTCCGCTTTGTTAGCAAGCACGAATGAATGCAAAATGGCGGACAAATCATGCACCTCCACCCCTCGCTTTTTCAGCAAGGACTCCACTTCATCCCATAGAAGAGCACGACCATCCAAAATCTCGCTTAATACAGCTTCTTGTGAATTCTCGTGTGATGAGCTCCTACGAAGTAGCTCGCGACCACTCGAATAGCTCAACCGAGCATCCGGCATTTCCCCCGATTCTTTGCCACCTTGATACGGGACTTCCACACTCTCCTCAACTGACTCCCAAGAAAACCACCCGTGCTTTCGGCGGTCCTGTACACTTATTACTTCCCGCCCATATAAGCTACTTGCTTCGCACACACTACTTACCGCTATCGCCCTCAACTCTTTTACATATCCATCAGTCAGCACCCGTTTGTCTTGATCCATCAAATACCCGTTTACCTTCGCACGCAAGGAAAAAGCCAGAGCAAGTGACGATGTCTTCCCGATGACATGAAGGACACATCCTTCTCTTTCCTGCCAAAAAGAACGATCTACAGAAAAGCTGGGCGTAACATAAGTCTGCACCTGTGGTATTGATCCGCCGCAAGCTTTGATATACAGCAAATACTCACGCATACGCTCACTCCTCCGCCCTCTTGCTCTTAGTGTGCAAAAAGACAGACTGGTCCAGCAAATAAATTTCGGAACCAGAATCAGGGCCTAGAAAAATAAAAAAGCTGCCGA
This sequence comes from Brevibacillus sp. HB1.3, assembly GCF_013186635.1. NCBI lineage: Bacteria > Bacillati > Bacillota > Bacilli > Caryophanales > Paenibacillaceae > Brevibacillus > Brevibacillus sp. HB1.3. The sequence continues at coordinate 77,972 of NZ_JABMIT010000002.1, forward strand.
TCTATTGTCGACAGCTCGTAATATTTACGCTCACTAACTTTTTATGCTCCCTCTTTATTCTCCCGCAGATCAATGACGATGGTTCCAGCCGCCATCTCCTCATGTACGTCACCCAAACAATAGCCGTACGGATAACGTTTCAAGACGGCTGTCATCCGTTTCGTATCATCGTCAGCCCCATCATCTATCAAGGTAATTCGGATTGGTCTGCCACTCCAATACGAGCGAAACAGCAGACTCCTCACTACACGTTCTAGCACCTGTTCCGAATTGCGCACCAGCAACCGATAATGCTCATGCGGGAGCTCGCTCGCGGTATCCGTCCGAGTGGTCCAGCGCTCCGCGATCATTACCAATAAAGAGGAGCAGCCAAATGCTGCCAAAAGCCATACAATCAGCTCTTCCATCACGGTCATACCTCCTCCTATACCAAGGTATGCCGCACGGCTTGAACAGAGTGCAAATCGGAAGCGCTTCCTACAATTTCACCCAGCCGTTTTTAATGGAGATGACAACAGCTTGTGTCCGGTCTTGAACATTGAGCTTTTGCAAAATGCTGCTGACGTGATTTTTAACCGTCTTTTCACTAATAAACAGGAATTCCCCAATGGCACGATTGCTCTTCCCCTCTGCCATCAGCTGTAACACTTCCCGCTCGCGGCGGGTAAGCGATTCAATCACTTTTGGATCGATGGCTTGCGATTCATCTACAGAGAAGCTACGCTCTGCCGTCCCTTCCTGCTCGCTCAGACGACGGAATTCTTCAATCAGCTTGCCTGTCACCTTCGGATGTATGTATGCACCACCACTCGCCACTACACGCACAGCGTCAACGAGGTCTGACGTTCCCATTTCCTTCAGCAAGTAGCCAGACGCTCCAGCTCGGAGTGTACGATACACATATCCCTCATCATCATGAATCGAGAGCATAATCACACGAGTAGACGGGCTTACCGAAATCACATTTTCTGCAGCAGAAACGCCATTTATGTTTGGCATGTTAATATCCATCAACAAGACATCCGGCTTGTGCTCTTCCGCCAATACTGTGGCTTCTCCTCCGTCCGCACCTTCACCGACGACCTTGAAATCTTCTTCCATTTCCAATATTCGCTTTACGCCTTCGCGAAATAATTGATGGTCATCCACAATCACAATGCGGAGTTCTTGCTGTCTCTTATCCATGGTTCATCCCCCAGTACTTATTTACGTATCACGTCACAATTTTATCGGTATTTGGAATATAACCTTGGTTCCCTCTCCCGGAGCGGATTGCAGCTCGACACTGCCCTCTAAGAGCTGTACACGCTCACGCATTCCCAAGAGTCCAAAAGAGTTGCCATTCGCCATGCGTTTTTCCAGATCGAATCCGACCCCATCGTCTTTGACGATTAGGCTTAACGAATCTTGTACAAATTCCAGCTTCACTTGTACGGTCGTAGCGCCTGCGTGCTTCTCCACATTGTTCAGGCATTCCTGAACTAACCGGAAAATCGCCGCCTTTACCGAACTGCGCAAAGGAGGCTCCACACCGAATACTACAAGATCAATGGAAGACTGAATACGCTCTTCGCATGTCTGAATATATTTTTGCAAGGTAGGTACTAGCCCTAAGTCATCTAATGCCATCGGACGCAAATCAAAAATAATACGTCGAACATCCGCCAAGCTCAAGCGTACCATTTCCTTCAGCTCGTGAAGTTCCATTTGCGCTTCCAAAATACGTTCGTTCTTTAGCATGCGTTCTACAATTTCCGAACGCAACACGACATTCGCCATCGATTGAGCTGGCCCGTCGTGAATCTCGCGCGCGACACGCTTGCGCTCTTCTTCCTGAGCCTGGATTACCTTCAGGCCCATCAACTGATGCTGCTTAGCCGATTCCAGTGCCTCGCCTATCTTGCTTAAATCACCCGTCAAGTAACCAAGCACGACGCCCATTTGAGAAACCAGCTTTTCTGCTCGGACGATCGTTTCTTCCAAAGTACGCAGTTGACGTTCCAAATCATTTCTTCTGCGCTTCAAATTGTTTTCCCGCTCGCGGTAAATAGACAGTTCTACCTGGATACGGCTCGCCTCTTCATACGCAACCCGAATGTCTTCCTCCGTGTACATATGAAAATTGCGACTGACCAAGACGAGCTTGTTGCGTGATTTGCGATATGCAAGTTCAAGCGCATCGACTTTTTGAATCACTTTGGAAATCTCTTGTCGAAGTTCATGTAATTCAAACTTCAATGAGTTGCCATGCTGTCTGGCGTTTTCAGCTATATCAAATATTTGGGTTTTACTCGTTTCTACGGTTTCAATCGTTCGCTTGATCACCCCGTCCAGCACGCTGATGTCTATCGCTTTGTTCATGATTGCTCTCCTTCAAACTCATTTTTAGCTTTCGTGAACAACTGTTGGAGGTGCTCTTCTTCTACGTCTCGCAGTCCCATGTCATTGCGTGGAATGGCAAATGGATCTGTTCCCTGTTTTACGAATCCACGATTAGATGTAAACACATAGCGGTAGCCAGCTTCACGCGCTGTCTCCAGTACGATTGGACTTGTGTACCCAAACGGCAACGAGATGACGTCGATCTCTTGCTTCATCCACTCGCTTAGGCTGATGCGGGATATACGAAAATCCACATAGAGGCGGTCCCTGTACTCTTTTTCGTCCTCTAAACGATGCAAGTCCTTCAAATAGACCGGAGCTGTTTCTGGACCAAGATCGCCCCACTCATTTCTTTCTTCCTCTTCATGCAGACTGTACGTATGGGACCCGATTGTAACCAGTCCCGATTGAATCATTTCGTTAACTTGTTGACGCGTAAGTGGTGGCGTCATATTCTCCCGTTTTCGGTCAGCTACATCTCTTAAGCGCCCCGCAATCGCGAAGTTCACTGAAGGGTAGCCGTATGTACGTAAGATCGGAAATGCTTCTTTGTAGTAACTCTCATACCCATCGTCAAACGTAATCAAAACAGCATTCTCAGTCGGTAAGGTACCCGTCTCCATAAATCGCAGGAACTCCTCCAGCGAAATCGGATTCAGGTCATTATCATGCAAAAATTTCATGTGTCGGGCAAATTGATCAGGAGCTATGACATACCGCTGATTCGATTGATCCGTGACATGATGGTACGTCAAAACAACAACCTGATTGTTATACCACTTTTTCGTTTGAACCACTGCTTCTTCTGTTGGTGTGACGTTTGGCTCAGCATTTTTTGTCTCACTTATGCTTATAGACGTATCCACTTGGGGAAAAGGTTGCACTTCTTGTTTATTCTTTTTTTCCAGAAAAGATTCGCCTAACAACCCAATAGCCACTATAAAAAACAAAAAAGTAAGAAATACGATCAGGAAGAGCCTTCTGTTCGGCAAAAAAACCCCTCCTCTACTTCCTCACTAGGAGATTCGACACAGTCATACAAATTCCTGTGCAACAATTGACCCAATAATTGGATGACTCTGCTCCTAAAAGAAAAAGAGCCCAGTAGCAACACCAGGCTCTTTTTATGTCTTTGGAATATTAGAGTTGAGCAGCCTCTTGCTTCAGAACTTCTGCTTTGTCTGTTTGCTCCCAAGGAACATTCAGGTCATTGCGTCCGAAGTGGCCATATGCAGCTGTTTGTTTGTAGATAGGACGACGCAGGTCGAGCTGCTTGATGATACCAGCAGGACGCAGGTCGAAGTGTTTGCGAACCAATTTCACCAGAGCTTCTTCGGAAATGGTACCTGTGCCGAATGTATCTACTGCGATGGAAACTGGTTGTGCTACACCAATTGCGTAAGCAACTTGTACTTCGCATTTGTCTGCGAGACCAGCAGCCACGATGTTTTTCGCTACATAACGAGCTGCGTAAGCACCGGAACGGTCAACTTTCGTCGGATCTTTACCGGAGAACGCACCACCGCCATGACGAGCATAACCGCCGTAAGTATCTACGATGATTTTGCGGCCAGTCAAGCCAGCATCCCCTTGTGGTCCGCCAATTACGAAACGGCCAGTTGGGTTGATGAAGTATTTGGTTTCAGCGTCCAACAGTTCAGCTGGAACAACTGGTTTGATTACGTGTTCAACCAGATCTTGCTTGATTTGCTCGAGAGTTGTTTCAGGAGCATGTTGGGTAGAAATAACAATTGTATCGATACGAACTGGTTTGTCGCCATCGTACTCAACGGTTACTTGTGTTTTTCCGTCAGGACGGAGGTAAGCAAGTGTTCCGTTTTTACGTACTTCAGTCAGGCGACGAGCCAATTGGTGAGACATGCTGATTGGAAGTGGCATCAGTTCAGGTGTTTCATTGCAAGCAAAACCAAACATCAAACCTTGGTCACCAGCACCAATTGCTTCGATCTCAGCATCAGTCATTTTGCCTTCGCGTGCTTCCAATGCTTGGTCTACACCAAGTGCAATGTCAGCGGACTGCTCGCCAATTGCAGTAATAACACCGCAAGTGTCAGCGTCAAAACCAAATTTCGCACGGTCATAGCCGATTTCACGAATGGTTTCACGAACGAGCTTTTGGATATCCACATAAGTGTTTGTAGTGATTTCACCTGCTACGAGAACCAAACCAGTAGTTACGGAAGTTTCGCAAGCTACGCGAGCGTTTGGATCTTTGGACAGGATCGCATCCAAGATGGAGTCGGAAATTTGGTCACAAATTTTATCCGGATGTCCTTCAGTTACAGATTCGGATGTAAACAGACGACGACCTTTTTGCAAAGCCATGAGAAAATACCTCCTTTGACCTCATACAAATAGTGTGGTAGCCGAGTTAGGATTTTATCTACGTAAACGCAAATAAAAAACCTTTTCCAATTTTTAGGAGGAAAAGGTTTGAGCGTTTTTTGCTTCCTTCATCCTCTTATCGGCCAGAACAGATGTCCGTTCTGCTGGTTAGCACCGCTCTAGCTCGGTTGCCGGGCTTCATAGGGCCAGTCCCTCCGCCTGCTCTGGATAAGAGTATCCATTACGGATAATAGAATAATTGTTTTTTTCAGAGATGTCAATAGGAAAATTTTTACTTATAATTGATAGGCTTTTGAAAGTACTACCACTACCTCGGCGCGAGTTGCTCTTCCATTCGGTTTAAAGGAAGAACCGTACCCATTAACCCAATTCCTCGAGGTCAAAGCCTCGATGGCAGGAGAAGCCCAGTGACTCGTTGGCACATCCCGATAATTCGAGGTACCGTGATTATACATCAACACATTACGTGCCCGCGCGATCATTATCGCCATCTCTGCACGCGATATCGGCTGATCCGGCTTCATTTCATTCTTCGGGTACCCTTTCAATATTCCCAATTGATAAGCTACGCCTAGGTTGTGATACGCCCAGTGCCGCTTTGGCATATCCCGGAAGGTCGTTTTTCCTGTATAGGTAGTCGCTACCTTAGAACCGGTCGCACGCATCGATTTAAGCAGCATCGTCGCAAACTCCGCACGGGTCACTGCCTGATTCGGCTTGAATGACGCATCATTAAACCCATTTACAATATCGCGAGAGCTAAGTCTGACGATCTCTGAGCGCGCCCAGTGGTCCGAAATATCGCGATAACCCGCTATCAATTTCTGCTGCGTCACCGTGAGTCGGTACGATTCATATTTGAACGAAGTACCACTATTAAGGCGCACATAATATTTTCCTGGCTGCAAACGCAAACCGATAATATCGTTTCCTCGCTTCGACAGCTCCGCTACCTCATTCGTCGAAGCAAGCGCATAGTTCAAGTTTCGATCGCTATAGAGCGCGAAACGAAAGCCGCTATCGACAGGAATGTACGGCGCTCGGAACGTCACATACGATTCACTATTCACAGTAAATTGGAACCAGTCGGAATCGGTAGCTGTCGGTATCGTGCCTGACATAACTGTCCCACCGCTTAGCGGAGACGCTGTTTGATAGGTGTCATTCGGCTCATTAAAATCTTTTTTTACTGGCGTGTATCCCAGATCCAGCTGATATTCGCCATTCACCGCATTGCGATTGTACTCACTCACACGGATGTAATACTTGCCTGGTGACACTTCTTTTTGGACGCGCTCTGTCGGATTGTCTTTTGTTCCATTATCGTAGGTAGGGTCCCAGACAACCATCTTTTTACCGAGCTCTTGTTTACCAATACTCAGCAATAAATCGACACGCTTGTTATCAGGACTAACCGTGACATCCAAATGCCCGTATTCACGAACATAGTAGGAGAACCAATCCTGATCCCCTTCATCGTGAAAATTGCCTGTTACACTGATTTCGTTGCCTACGAGTGGCCTTGCCGTCTCTTGCGTATCGTTCGGTTCGTTACGGTCCGGATTGATGGTAAACTTACTCGTCAGCACGTAGGTAAAAGCGTTGTTGACCCCTCCGTTACGCATTAACCGGATATTCATATTTCCCGCTTTGACCGGGACAGTAATCGTATCTCCATTCCCGAAGTACTGCGTAATCGGCGGACGATTCTCTGGGTAAAAGGTAGCTGCCATCGCGGAAGAAACACCAGATGTCACTGACGCTGTGAAGCTGACCTTCCCATCGTAAGGGATGTCCATCTTCAGCCAGTCTATCGTGTCTTTTGGTCCCAAATTTCCACGTATCTGAGATTCGATCGGGAACGCTTTTGCTGAGTACGTCTGATTATTCGGCTCTAAAAAGTCATAGGATAAGGGCGTTCGAACTGCCTTGTCGACATTTAACAACCCGTAGCCCGTTTTCCGGTCCCATCCCTTTTCCCCTAAATCCGTAGCCGTTTGATAAAGCAATTGTCTTACATCAAATGGACTTAGTTTGGGATAACGAGCTAGTATGAGAGCCGCTGCACCTGCTACTTGTGGTGCGGCTGCTGAAGTACCGCTAAAGGAACCGTACTTCCCCCCTAGCTTGGTCGTATAAACATTGAAACCAGGCGCTACCAGGTTAAGTTCAGGTCCCGTATTGCTTTGATACAGCACTTCATTGTTACTCCTTACAGCCCCTACCGCTACCACTGTGGGATAAGCTGCCGGATAAGCCACTCGGCTACTCTCATTGCCACTCGCTGCAATCAGAACCGCTCCGCTTCTTTCCGCTCGTTGTACAGCATTCGCCAGTTCCTTGGAGTAGGACATACTGCTGAGAGACATCAGAATGACTTTGGCACCACGATCCAAGGCAGTATTGATACCTTTAGCAAGAGTCTGCACCGTAGTATCACCATTTTTGGCCAAAACTTTAATCGGCAAAACCTTGGCATTCCACAAAACACCAGATACACCAATGCTGTTATTCCCGCTAGCAGCCAGTACACCAGTTACCTCTGTTCCATGTCCGTTATCGTCCTGGGCCGATCCCCCGGGATTGACCAGATTCACACCCGGCAAAAGGTTGTCCTTCAAATCAGGATGCCTATAATCCGCACCAGAGTCTAGCACCGCGATGATAATCTGTTCATTACTATTTACGACTGCCCAGGCCTGTTGAGCTCTAATCTGATTCAAGTGAAGCTGGTTACTTAAATAGTAGTCATTCGATGCTGGTGGTGCTGCAGCATAGATTGTTTGGTTGTTTGCCATCACTAGTGCGACACTTATCGCAGTCGCTACTGATATGTTCACTGATTTTTTCATGTAAAACAGTCCTTCCTTCTCTCCCCTGCAAAATCAGCAGTCTAAAAGGAATTCAGGTATTTATCTTCTCGTCCTAGCATAGCGGATGAAAAGGGAGACATGCAACCCTGATTAGCAATATTTGGAACGTTAGAAAAGTACAAAACCCTTTTCACCATGGGCAAAAAGGGTTTTCTCCTTACTGTAACAAACCTTTATTGTCTTCCACTTCAGGTGCTACCTGAGCTTTTTCTTTTTTTCTTTGCTGAGCTTTTGGAATAAAAGCAGTAACTTCCGCCAGATTTACCTCTTCCTTTTTAATGGAGGAGAACGGAATATCAAATGCCCATATACGATGGCTATTTGCTTCTACCTTCATGTTTTCCAGGGTAAAGTGTACACGTGCTACGGTATCGCCATCCTTATCATGAACGATAATCGGCACTTCAGTAAACTCCAGACGTTTTGCCAGACCGTTACGGAAAGCAACGATGACTTTCAGTCCGTTATCTTCACCTGGCTTGATGTCGAGGACTTGCAAGTCTACTTCTCCCTCTACAATCGGAGCCTTTTCTGCTGCCTGCTGCATGTATTGCTTGGATTCATCTGCACTCAGACCCAGATTAAAGTTTTGATTCTCTTCGACTTCGTGCTTTTCCGGCTTGATAAAGGTCAGCTTCAATGGAACCTCTTGTTCAGGAATACGGTCGAATTCATCCCAGCGGAACATGAATTCCATCGGACGGCTGGACATTTCCATCACTGGACCAGATGTAATCAGATCAAAAGTCTTTCTCGCGACTTCCTCTCCATCCTCCGTCACCAAAGACAACGGAAGCCTTTGCAGCAAAATGCTGCGGTCAGTCGCATTACGAACGTAGGTAAGAACCAAGAAACCATCATTAGTAACCTGTGTAAAGAATGGAATGATACCTACTTCGTTACGAACAACTGGAGGCATTTCATCATGCGCGTATTGCAAGAGCTCATGCTCCGCTTCGTCCAATTGATCATCCCACGGACCGTTCAGCACCAAAAACAATTCCTTGGATTCCACACGGTTCGCAGATTGCTGCGGATTCTCTAATCCGGATACACCCAAATAAAACTCTCTATGAAGATTCTCATGAATATCTTCGCGTACTTGCTCCAAGCTCTCCTTGGAACCAAACCAATTTTCCAATAACCAACTCATAAGTCAACCTCCTCTTTCCCAACCTCAAAAGTATTGCGCCCTATTCTACATCAAGCGTCCATCTTTTCAGGTCGGCATCAGGCTTTTTCACTAAATTTGGCGGGAATACAATCATCCACGGACGGCTGTAACCCGGCTTCACATTAATGCTGCTTGCGTCGAGTACACCTGTTGCTACCAGATCACCATTAGCATCAGCAATCGTCAGCTTGATTTCATCTGGACGGTATTCATGGCCCATCCCATTGCGGAAGAGCATCGCTGCTACCAAATGTCCTTCCTTTGTCATTCCGATATCAAATCCAGTAACCTGTACGGTATTAATCGGAATCATTGGCAAAGACTGCGTCAACGCTTCTAAACGATCCTTTTGGCGATCAGTCATGCGGCTTTCCATTTCAGGATCGAGCTCTAGATTACGAGGCCATACATGTGAATTTCTACCAGCCTTCATAACCACTTTCCAACGGTTAAAGGTGAAGTTCTCATGCAGATAGCTCTCTTCCGGGAACAATACCTCCCACGGACGGCTGGTATGCGGCGGAATTGCGCCCATATCTGACAAATCCACCTTGATTCTGGCAAACGCATTATCATCAAGATAAATCGCTAACCCAACGTTTTTGATCCGCACTGGCTTATTCGTGGAGTTACGGAAGAACATCGCTACCGTCATGCCATTTGGCTGGGGAATCATACTGAATCCCGTTACGCTAATCATGCCTTTACGCATCTCTGGCAATTCTTCTTGCAAAAAGCGAAGTGTATACTTTTTCTCGGAATCCAGTTCGCTCTCCCAGATCGGGCTCAGGGACAATTCCGTACGAATTTTTTCAACTCCACCTACAGACTCTTCCTGCTGCTCGTTGCTTTCCATTTCGACCTCGGTGTTTTTCAATTCAGCGACATCGATAGCAGACTCTTCTTGAATATCTTTTTTCAGATCCTGTTGATCCTTACCTAAAAAATTCTTCATAAAGGAAAACATAGGCTACCTCCTCAGACGTCCGGACACGAACGAAGCTTCTCTTATCATGATAAACTTTTTTGACTAGCCCATGCAAATTTGCTTTCTTGCATTAGGCTCCTTGGGGAACGCTCACTTTCCAACGGGACAAGTCCAGCTCTTCCTTTTGAATGCTCTCAGGTGGGAAAATAAACAACCACGGCTTGCTCGTATTTGCATTTACAGTGAGGCTTCCTAGTTCAAACAGACCTTCTGCCACTTTATCCCCGCTTGCATCATAGAGCGCCAGCGGCAACGTTTCGAAGGACAGCGACTGTGTAGAGCCATTGCGAATCAAAAGCATCACATTCAGAGCACCACTTTCGGCTTTACGAATCTGCACACTCTGTATATTTACTTCTCCCTCTTTTAGAGCGGGGAGGTTCTTCGCTAATTCAATTAAGGACGTTTTTTGTTCATCAGTCAGCGCCTTAATCCAGGATTCCTCCAGTTCCAGCTGCTGTGGAAGAACCATCTTCTTCTGCGCCATCTCAAAGGCAATCTTCCAGTTCACAAGAAGAACTTCTACCTGTAAAAAGTGCTCTCTCGCAAATACAAACGACCACGGTCTTGCAGAACGCGGCGGAATTTCTCCGAGCTCACTCAAATCAAAGGATTGGCGGGTAAACAGCTCCTGATCCCCAAACAGTACCACCAGCGTCATCTCATTCAGGCTGATTGGACGGTCCGTGCTATTTCGGACGAATGCTACCACTTCAATCCCGTCGTCATGCGGAACGAGTGAAGTCCCTGCCAAGGAAATATTCCCTGGTTGCAACGGTTCCAGTTCCTGAGCCATAAAGGAGAGCGAGTATTTCTCTTGCGCCCCCAACTGCTTCTCCCACAATTCATGCAGCGAGAGTGTGGTGATGACGCCAGTTGAATCCTCATGTACCTGCTGCGCTTCCTGATGAGACTGTTCGGTATCAGCAGCGGAAAGGATCGATTCCTCCTGCACCTGCTCCCGCACCTCATTGGTTGTCGGTTTTTTCCCCATTAAATTCTTCAAGAAGGATAACATATCGTCGCTCCCAACTTTTCTCTACATCTATATATAGTAACATTCGTCATCCACTATAGCATAGTGACATCCTTTTGCAACATAGAAAACTTGGCATTCCAAGCAGAGAACAAAAGGCTTTTGCAACCTTTTCATTGCCCCATTCGTACTGTTAGTTATGTTAGGATACCCGTACGCAACAGGGGATGTCAAGGAATGGAAGCATGGGTGGTGGGACAAAAACGGAGAACCTGGTTTGCGCTCAGCCACAAGGACCGTTTCTTAGTCCGTCTATACCGTGCAACACCTTTGAGCGCTCACCGTGTCTTCGTTGCATATTTAATGAAGAAAAAATTTTTATGCTATCGTGCCGAAGAAGATTTCATTTTCATGTATAACATTTCCATAATAAGTTAAAGTTTACAACGTTGTTTACTATTGATAAAATGTAAGGGTCTAAACAAATAACTTGGGGAATTTCTTTTTGGCCAACTGTCTTGTGCAGTTGGTTCTTTTTTTGTTCATAGCAAAAGAACCTATCACGAATATGATAGGCCCCGCCAACGCTTTACATTTCGGATTTTTCCCCCTGCCATCTATTGCGGTGGAATGTTTACATCGATACGTGTAGTGGTACTCGCATTCCCCGCTGTGAACGTAATTTTCACGTGCTCGTAAAGTGTAGTATTAGTGGAATTTTGTTGAACTAGCCTAATTCTTCCTGCGTCATCTAGCTGCAAATATTGTGCTGGTTTATTTCCTCCACCCATTCCTTCGATTTGTCGTACTTTGTATGAAACATGCGGATTTTTTTCACTTCCCTCTTTCATGCGAATAATCTGGTCAGTGACATCTTCTCCGACGATGTTCGTATTCGAAATCGTTGCTGTTCGGAAGTACTTATCGCTCTCCGCTATCGCAATTTCCATTACACTTTTTTGACCCGCACCCGTTTTCGGCTGAAGTAAAACGTCTACATACTTGATCGTAGTCGCTGTCCCGGCAGTAAACATGATTTGGACATGCTCAAAAACCGTAAAGTTGGAGTTGTTTTCTTGGATGAGTTTGATTCTTCCTGACTCATCAGCCTGTAAATATTTGGATGGTTTATTATTTCCGCCCATACCTTCAACTTTCACAATCTCGAGTCCTACCACAGGATTTTTTTGCGTTCCTTCTATTAAACGTATGATTTGATCCGTAACATCTTCCCCAACCTTGCTCGTGTTCCCGATTAATGCACTCTTGTAGTACTTATCACTTTCCGCCATGAGTATTTCTCGGTCACTCAGCCCACCATCATGAGCTTTGGGCAGAATACTTACGTCTATTCGGAAGATCTGGCTCGCAGTACCTGCTGTAAGCTTGATTTTTACATGTTCGTACAGAGTCGTACTCGTGGTATTCTGTTGAATCAAATAAATTCGACCTGATTGATCAGCTCGCAAATATTGTGCAGGTTTATTTCCTCCACCCATTCCTTCGATTTGATGAATTTGAATCTGTACATGCGGATTCTTGTTCATGCCATCTTTCAAGAGAATGATTTGATCGGTGACATCTACTCCGGCTTCTGTTGTTGCAGAAATCGAGGCGACTCTGTTGTATTTATTCACTTCCTCTTGGACGATTTGATTATCGCTCGGCTCCCCGGTATCGCCTTTTGGCTGTATGGTGACTTCTACTCGATGTCCTGTGCTCGTATCGTCTACAGTGAACCATACATTTACGAGTTCTTTCACAGGCATCCCTGTGTTATTTGATTTGACTAATATTACTCTGCCATTTGGATCAACCTGCAAATATTCCACCGGGCGATCGCTGCCCTTCATCGGGAGAACTTTTTTCGCTTTAACCAACACGAGTGGGTTTTTCTCGTTGCCTTCGATCATGCGAATGATTTGGTCGGTAATATCGTCCCCGGCCTTTACTGCGTCAGGGATCGTCGCTGTTTGTTCATACTTGGGAATTTCTTCGTCGGCTGTTCGGAGATTAATTGTTTCCTGGATGCAATAGTCCAGACCAGCTTGGACATCCTTTTGATCGAGAAACGGTTTGTATTTTACCAGATACACCATACGCGAATAGGTATCTTGCTTGTATTCTTCGGTGAAATCATCAAAGGCATCAGCAAACTTCAGCTCCAAGATGGGATCTGATAATGCCTCACGCATCTGTGAAATCGCTGCCTGCTCCTCTTCCCTTGTCGGGTTATTACTCATTTTGATCGCGTTGATTCGATCGATTGCTTCGGATAACGTTCCCTCTTGAGCAAGAGCTGCCAATGATCCTGTTGCTGAGAAAGGTAAAATCAGTGCGAGCGCTACAAATGTTAGGAAAACCTTTGACATGATTGACTTGAAACGATTGCCACGGGTTATTTCGCTCATGATATGCGCCTCCATTAATTTGTAATAACAACGATGTAAATCATAGGAATATTTAACATTTTTGTATAGGTGTTTTTCCCCGGACCAAAATAAAAAGCTTATCACGACTCTACGATAAGCTTCTTATTCTATGATATTCGAGATTTCATTGAGAGATTTGTCTTTCCAAAGGCAAAACTACACTTCCATATTGTGGGGATTTCCATTACTTAGCAATCAGCTACATCCATATTCCTTTTTTCTACAAATGATGGGTAACATAGACACCATGAAAATACTGGTAGGACGCGATTTGCTGGAATTGGTGAACAATTAGAAATTATTGTAAGGGTTAGTGCTATTAACCAAACTCAAGTTAAAGTTGTTTTCAACAAAGAAGTTGATAAAACTTCCGCTGAGACTGAAGGCAACTACAAACTGAATGCTGCTGTATTGGCTGATGGTACTACACCTGGTGCTACTCCAGCACAAGCAAAAGCAGTTCTGGGAGCAGACAAGAAGTCTGTTGTTATTACTTTTGCTGACCAAAAAGCTAACAACACCGCTTTCACTTTCCAAGTTGATGGTGTAACTGATGTTGAAGGTAAAAAAGTAACAAGTGAAGTTCAAACTATCACTGTAACTGATACTGTAGCACCAACAATCACTGAAACTAAATTTGCTGCTAACGGTGATCTGACTATTACTTTCTCTGAGCCACTTGCAGCTGCACAACAACCGATTGTTCGTGTAAACAACACTCCAGTTACACATACTACAGTTGCTGCAGGTGATACAGTAGTAACAGTACCAGCTGCTAACTTGCCAGCAATAGCTGGTGGCGCAACTGCAACTGTATTTGTTTCCAGCGCACAAGATACAGCTCTGAACACAATGGCTGTATACAATGGCACTGTTGTAAAAGCAGTTGATACTACTAAACCTGCTATTACTTCTGTGACTCAAACTGGTCAAAACACAGTTAAAGTTGTATTGAGCGAAGAACTTGCTGGTGGTGCTTCTGCACTGGAACCAGCTGATCTCAAGATTCTGATGGGTTCTACTGTTTATACTCATGGTACTGCTGGCACAGTAGTAACAGTTACTCCAGATGCTAATGATACCACAAACAAAACTTATGATGTATCCTTTAACCTTGGTGGAGCAGGTGCACCTAACTACGGTCTCTATGCTTCCAACACAGCTGCAACTGCACAAGTTACTCTGATTGTTGATGCTAATGCAATTAAAGATGCTTCCAACAATGGTAACGATGCGTATACACAAGCAATCACCTTCAACCGTGATGCTCAAGGTCCTCGTTTCGTTTCTTCTAAAGTAGCAGACGACAAACAAACTCTCGAATTGACTTTCGATGAAGAGTTCCAAGGACAAGATGTAGACGTAGATGAGGCTAAACTCCTTATCACAAATGCTGAAGGCGTTCGTTTCGATGCTATCGCAGCAACTACTGTTGCTAAAGTTGGTTCTCCTAAAGTATTGCTGGTTGATTTCGTAGCTGGTGCTACTGAAATCGAAAACGGTACTTACACCGTACAAATCGGAGCAGGTGCAGTAAAAGATGCTCTTGGTAACTTGAGTGCAGCAGCTACTACTACAGTAACTGTAGGAAACGCAGCTGATACTGTAAAACCAACTGCTACTCTGGATACTGAAACTAATGCTGATGCAGCAGTAACTGGTGTTAACAAGTTTGTTGTAGACTTTAGCGAAGAAGTAGGAGCTTCTGCTCTTGATCTGGCTAACTACAAACTCGACGGTGTTGCACTGGATAGCACAAAAGCTAACATCTACTTCAATAGCTCCGCTAAAAATAGCGTAACTATCGAACTGAAAGCTGAAACTGTAGCGTTCGGAGCTCAAGCTGGTACACCAGCAACTCTGACTGTAAGCAATGTAGCTGATAAAGCTGGCAATGTTATGGAAAAAGCTGCTGATTTCGGAGTGAACATCGCTGACAACACAGCTGCTGTTCTGCAAACTGTTCAAGTTCTGGGTAACGACATCGTTCTTACTTTCAACGAGAACATTGACAGCACAACTGCTACAACAATCGACGATCCAACTAAACTCGCTTCTGAGTTCGAAATCTTGGTAGGATCAGATGCATTGACTTTGGGTACTTTGGGTACTAACGGTACAGGTGGTACAGATGGAGATGCAGCAGTATCTCTGGTAGCTGGTAACGCTAAACAAGTGAAAATCTCACTGACTCCTCAAGTTAACGGTACTGGTTACACTGGTCAAGTTTCTTCTAACTGGGATCCAACTAAAACAATCACAGTTAAAACTACTGGTGCAACTCTGACAGATGCGAACGGATACGGTGTTAAAGCTGACGTAACTGCTCATAACTAATCGAACCGTTAAGAAAATACCCCATACGCAGAAATGTGTACGGGGTATTTTTCTGGCCGTTTGAAAAAATTATGTAAAAAGAAGAAAATGGTGGAAAGCTACTATTCTATTTAAAGGATTTAAATAACCAAACTACGGATATACTAAAGGTGTTACCCGGATATTTCGGCTACTCTTTTTGTATTAGTATGGTGACATTAATGGTGGTGTTTTGAACCAAATGGTTTTAACCCAAGCAGTAGATATTTTCCTGAAATACTTGTTCTCCATTGCCAGGAGTGAACAAACGATAACGGGGTATAAAAAGGATTTGACCTACTTTACCCGTTTTCTGGAGAGCAAATACAACTGTGAGCCTTACGTCGATGAAGTAACGGCAACGGATATTGAAGATTTTCTTTTATATCTAAAATCCGAGCGTTCCTATGCTCCTGCTAGTAGACAACGTAACCTTCATACTTTTCGTTCATTCTTTGCCTATGCACATAAAAAAGAATGGGTTCCTCGCAATATTGCGTTGTCCGTCGAGAAAATAAAGGTGCAGCAAAAGGAAAGAACATACTTGGAAGAAGGGGAAGTAAACGATTTAGTTAACGCCATCGACCACTCGCTAATTAGACTAGTGGTTATGGTTCTCTTCTTGACTGGTATGCGCATATCAGAATGCCTGAACCTGACATTAGATGATGTGAAGTGGGATCAGCAGGTGATTCACGTAGTGGCCGGTAAGGGAAACAAGGATCGATTTATTCCAATCTCTCCCCGTTTACTGCCAATGTTGAAAGAATACGTATTGCATCATCGACCTGATTCTGATTCAAATCGATTTTTTTGTACCAAGAAAAGCGGTAAACTATCACCGGTATACGTCAATCGAGAAATTACAGAAGCCGTTAAACGATTAGGGTGGAGTAAGAAAGTGACAGCTCATATCCTCCGCCACAGCTTTGCAAGTCAACTAGTCAAAAAGGATGTTAATCTGGTTCAAATACAAAAACTTCTAGGACATTCATCTTTGAACGTAACCAGTGTTTATACACACACCAATTTAGATCAGCTGCGAGATGCGATCAGCCATTTGTAGGTGAGTGTATAAAATATCCAAACACTTTAAAAGAGAGATAAATAGGAGTGTAGAGAGTGGATATACGTACAGAGAAAAAACCAATCTATGACGAGCGTGTCAATGAGATATTGCGCGGCATGGTTGAGGGAAAAACGAGAGATGAGCTAGCGAAGGAATTGGGACATAAGAATTACAAGACGTTAGATATATATATGCGGCGCAAGAACTTTATGTGGGATCGGTTTAAACAAGCCTATGTACCTATACATACAAGTACTGAGAAGTGGGATCCAAGCAAGGATTTAATGAAATCTTCAATGGAGTCGACGATTCTCTCGCTCTTTCAGAAAGAGGGAGCAGATGCGAAGACGATTGCCAAACGTATGGGCTTTCAGGATCATCGGGAACTGGCAACATATATGAGGGCAAAGGGATACAAGTGGTGTTCTGATACGAAGAACTATGTGAAGGAATATGGGAAACTTGAGGAACAGGAAAGGAAGTATAGCGAGTCAGAAATGAAAGTTATGGACTCTCTGGAAGAACAAGAAGGGCCTTCTATAACGAATAGAGTAGGTCATACGCCTTCGAATCAGCTTGATCAGTATCTTTCCCTACTCGAGATGCTAGAGCGCAACAGAGGCCGTCTAATCGATCTCATCGTGCCTGGCTCGGAATCAGGTAAAGTTCCGCGATATGCGGTGCCTGGCGTTTTCGTTACGAAGTCCGTACATATGACAAATACACTAGACCAACTAGTGCGGGAATATAGCAAAGAGAAAAACATTAGCCAGCGAGATATTTTTGCTGTGGCTTTGATTGAGTTTTTCAAGCGTTATGGGTATGAGAGAGAGATTAGTACGTTGATTGGGAAAATGTAAGGTGTTCTCTTCGTATAAGTGATCAACATATTGGTTAAACATCGCCTCCAAAACCAGTTGCTTACATCAGGTTTGGAGGTTTTTTATATGTAAAGGTATTAGGTCTACAGTGTTCTGTAATGACTTTGCCCACGGCGCACCTTCAATGAATGCGATCGCTCTCCACCAGTTTTCCTCTCCACGGCTGTGTATCCATTATGGTTACAAATGGCATGCCATCCACACTACTATGAACCGACTGCCATCTTATCAACCTCACCGGTGCTAACCTACTTCTTTTGATAAGACTTCAAACATTCCACCTTGTCTTTCCCTTGTTTTGCTGACCTTAGGTCCCCACTATACAGTGCGGGAAAAATAGGTTTAACAGCCTGAATTATTCCTGTTTCGTCTGTACGATCTCGGGTGCATCGCCTGTTGTTAAACGCCTAGCGCTTAACTACCTAACAACAGCTATCTAGTTTTGAATCACCATGGATTCGTCACCAAACCTTAGTCAACTTTTAAAGAGCCCCGCCTTGCATCTTAGTAAGTACGACTTCACCTGACTTCATGGGGGAAGTTGGTATAGGGCTGCTTTTCGTGAAGGAGGATTAGGTACACGAGGGGTTAGGCTCTTCTCATGGATTGAGATTGCACCAATCTATTTGAGAGGATAAATAGAAAACCCCTAGACCGCTTTGAAAGTTGTCTAGGGGCCGTTCTCCACTTCTTTCACTCAGGTAATGAGTTGTATGAAGTAACGTTTCGTGATTTTAATTAGATTGCTGTAAAAGTTGCGGAAACTGCTGTAGCAGGATTTCCAGCCTTATCAGATACATTGTAAGTTACTTTTACAGTGTTATTTGCAGTACCCAAGTGAGCTTGAGCAGAAGCCAAATCTGTTACTTTGTTTCCTGCATCGTCACTTGAATAAGTAACATCAATCTTAGCAGTGATGTCGCCGTCTACATCATCAGTAGCAGTAGTTTCTGGTGCTTTCCATCCTGATGCATCTGCAACAGCGACATTAGCATCCTTTACAGTTGTAATTACTGGTGCTTTTGTATCTTTAGCTTGAATATTAACTGTGAATTTCACAGTTGTTGGGTTACCTGCATTGTCAGTTACAACTAGCTCATATGAGCCATTATCTTTGATTTCTGTTTTCAAAGTATAACCAGGTACTTCTATTCCATCCTTTTTCAAAACTACAATTTTGATATCTTTATCAGCTGAATCAGGTGTTACTGCGGTGTCGTAAGTTTTTCCATTCTCAACACCTGTTACTACAGGTGCTTCTTTATCTGGTGCATTCACACCATCAACAGCTTTTTGTGGTTCAAATGGACCAGATGCATTACGTTTCAGGTCTTCTACAGAGCCAATTACTGCTACTGTAGGTGTAGCCTCGGAATCATCGATGTCCAACTCTGTGACTTTAATCGTTACTACTTCACCATTAGTTGCTACACCGGCGATAGTGTATCCTTCAATTTTGAAGTCGCTATCTTGAACAGATGCAACATACAGCGCCTCAGAGAAAGTCAGTTTGAACTGATCGATTTTTCCGTTGTTGTTTGTATCAACGGTTTCCGCTTTAAGCCAATTAGGACCGATCTTGTCGTCTGCAGGAACATCAGACAGAGCTACAGCTGCATCGTATTGGTTTTTAGCATCTACTTCTCCAACAGTTTTAACTTTCACATCAGCTGCTGTAGTTGGCAACTCGTTAGCTGTAGTAAGAGTGATTACGGATTTATTTTCTACCACATCATTGGAAATGGAGAGAACTCCTTCATATCCTTTTCCATTATCAACTGCAAAGTCGTCAGCCTTTGCATTGATGATGAGTTCTTTGAAATAGAGTTTAACTGTATTTTTACCAGTTACCTCAGCTTTATCAAACAATGGAGCGGACACGCTGTTTGGCAAATTAACTTTTGTTTGCATTGCAGCAATTGGGTTTCCTGTTGTATCCAGTACACGTCCTACATTGATAGCATCACCTTTATTGAACCCGTTGAATCCAACTACATTAGTAAAGTCGACAACCACAGCAGTGTTGCTGTCAGTAGCAGTTAAAGTTACTTTGCTATCGAGGTTAACTCCATTAAACAAGTAGTTGTTTTTATTCTCGATGGATGCTTTATCCATTGGTTCAGTGAAAGCAATTTTCACTTTAGCTTTAGAGATCAATTGAGCATCAAAGTCAGGTGTTGCTGGATCAAGGTCTTTCACGTTCGGAGCTACTGTATCTGCAACAGCAACAGTTGCGGTATACTCAACAAGTTTATTCTTAGAAGCGTCTTCAATACCTTTAACTGTCAAGTAGTAAGAACCACCGTTCAATGGTTCAGTAGTAACTACTTTGTAGATGTTCTTAGCTGCATCAACTACTTCAGCACCGCTAAGTGGAATTACATTGCCAGCTACACCCTTCAGAGTGTAGTTTGCCTTAATATTTGCTCCAGTTACAGCTTCGCTAAATGTAACGAGAATCTCTTTGTTTGTTTTAGCCTCAACTTTGAGTACTGTTGGAGGAGTTGTATCAGCAGCAAACGTTCCTGTGATAACTTGTTCAGGAAGTTTGTTGCCCCACAAGTCGGAAATTTGAGTACCGTTATCTACTACATAATCCACAAAAATTTTGAATTGACCTTCTGGGAGTGGATTTACGAATGAGATTGTAACTTCTTTACCATCTACTCCATCAATTTTACCTTTGTATCCGTCATGACCTTTAGTAGTGTGGTAGAAAACAACGTTGTTGTTGTCTTTGACGTTTTGTACATCTTCGCTAAATTCCAAAACTACTTGTTTAGCAGATGCCTTTTTAACAGAAACTGTAGGAGGAGTTGTGTCAGCTACAACAGTAAAGTCCTTAGTTACTTTCTCTACTTTGTAACTTGCATAATCTGCTCCACCTTCAACAGTCACAGTGTTAGTGCTAGCTGTTGGTTGAGCTCCCAAAGTCAAAATTACTTCTTTAGTACCCTCTACAAAGTTATCTGCTACAACTGCAATAGCACCGTTGTTAACAGAGAAACTTGGTTTTGCACTCAGTGGCTCAGAGAATGTAACTTTTACTTGTTTTGGACCAATTGCAGCAACAGCTGCTACAGTTGGAGTTGTATTATCGAAGAACTTGACTTCTTTTGTGGTTTTCACCAAACCTTTAATACCATCAACGTTCAGCTCATAGGAAGCTTGATTTTCAGCTTTAGCTGCAAGAGTAAGAACCACTGTTTTACCAGATACTGTTACTTTGTCTACAGCCAATTTATTTGCAGTGAAGGTGTAATAAGCCTTGTCTCCAGCTGTATCAGCGTCAACAGCTTTGTCGAATGTTACTACAACTTCTTTGAGGTTATTAGCACTTACAGATTCAACTTTCAGATCGCCAGTAGGAGTAGGATCTACTTTTGCTCTAGCATCTTCAGTTGCTGTAGAAGAACCATCTTTGTTTACTACTTTGTAGAGATCAGCGAAGTCTTCTTTTTTCAGAGCCTCGCCCAGAGCAACTTTGCTGCCCTTGTCGAACATTTCTTGCAGAGAAGCACCGTTTCCTTTGTAGTCAACGAATACTACGTTGTTCAGGTTAGTAGCCATAGTTTTCAGCTCATTGTTGTAAGCTGTTTTAGCTGCTGGCGTCATTTCGAACAGAACGTCAGTAGAATAGAATTTTTTGATGTCTCCACCAATGTAAATACCATCTTTTGGTGCTGCGAAAGCAGAAGCTGCCAAGCTAGCTACAAGTGTAGTTGAAAGAACAGAAAGTACCACTTTTTTATTCACGTACTACCCCTCCGTATGTTTGATAGGAAGTTCTCTATAGTCGGGTAATATGAGTTAGAGGGGAAATGTCCCCTCTAACTCTTTAGTAACCCAAATCCTGCTTCAGACTAGCTAAAGTAATTCTTACGCTTCTACGAAGTTTACTTTTGCTTTGTCGGAATCTTTACCATTTTTGTTAGTAACTTTGAGTTCGCTAGAAGTTACTTTGTCTTCAGTTTGGTACTGGATGGTAATTTTGCCATCTTTGAAGTCCAGAACGTTAGGCGTTACTACTTGGCCGTTGATGGAGAAAATGATGTCATCAACCTCATCAGCCTTGATGTCTTTGTTCAGTTCTACAGAAGCACGGTAAATTTTCAAAGTACCAGCAGATACGAATTTACCTTCTACAGTAGTTGGAAGAGCATCCCATTTATCTCCGCCTGGATCTGGCTTAACTGGTTCTTGTTTCAAGAATGCTTCTGCGTCATCTTCCAGTTTGTCTTTACGAACTGTCTTAGCGTCAGAAACGATCAGAACGAAGTCGTATTTAGTACCGGAGATGTCACCGCTGTCGATCATTACAACGTAGTCGCCTTCGTTAACGCCATCTGCTTCACCCAAGTCATCGAACAGATCGAAGTAAACTGTAGCAGATTTGATGCTAGCTTTCTTCTTGTTGTCGTCAGCATCTTTGTAAGTGATGGTGTCTTTGTTTACATCAGAAACCAAACCAACGACCATTTTGTCGATGTTTGCATCTTTCATGCCCTTTTCATCAGTAATTTCTGCGAGCATGCCTTTAGAGTTTTTGTTAACTACTTCAACTACATCGTCAACAACAACTTCGTCGTTGGAATCCAATGTGAATGCGATGAAGTCGTTACGACGGATGTCGTCATCTTTCAGATCGTCTTGATCGCCATCCAGTTTGTATTCTTTCTCAACGATTTTGTTGCTGTCTTTCTCTTTTTCCCATACTCTGATGGTGTCTTTACCGCCTTTGCGACCAAAGTCGATCACTTGACCGTAGTGAGCGTCACCATTCAAACCGTCACCTTCAACAACGAAGATTGCTTCTACTTCGTCTTTGTCGTTGATAGTGTAGATTACGGACAGATCGTTTTCGTCAGCAACGTCTTTGAACTTCGCAGTTTTAGCGTTTTTCAGCTCAGCGCGTTTGCCGCTGTTTTCCAACTCACCAGTCATGTCGAAGACAGCTGTTTTGTCGGTAACTTCGTAGTCGCCAACCATATCGTCGTCTTCATCTGCGAGGTCATCCCAAGCTTTGCCGGATTCCTGTTCAACTTTAACAGGTTTTTGGAATTCAACTTTGGATGGTTTGCCATCTGCATCAAGAGTTACTTCCAAGAGCAGAGTGTCTTTGTCTTTGCTAGGTACCAGGATGTTTTCCAGATCCCACTCGGACTTGCCATCTCTCGCGTAGTTTTTGCCATCGAAGTCATAGATGTTTTTAGCTTCGAGGGAAACAGTTACTTTTTTACCTTTTTGAGTCAACACAGTGAAATCCCAAGTGTCTTTGCTTGTGTTGAAAGTAGCTGCACGAGTGATGATTGCTTTTTGTTTGCGATCGTCGATAGCATCCTTAGTTTCGATGTGACGAACACGACCAGAAGCATCCAGGTACAGTTTTACTGTTTCGTCGTCCAAGCTGTCAACCAGATCCCAGTGGTCTTTGTCGATGTCTTGAACATCTTTGTTACCGTCATCGGAGAAAGTAACACCTTCGTAAATGCGGTATGTTTTGTCGCCGATAGTCAGGCGGTAGTCGTTGTTGTTACGGCTAACAACTTTGTCTACTTTACCTTCTACTACTGTGTCAGTAGCGAATACCAGCAATTTGTCTTCGTCGCCATCAGCGTAGTATACGCTGTAAACCATGCCTTCTTTCAGATCGCTGAATTTAGCTGGTTTACCGTTGAGGAATACCAAGAAGTCTTTACCTTCTTCTTTGCCTTCCAGATCGTTGAACTTGTCGTTATCACGGTTCGTGATTTTCTTCTTATCAGTATCGATTTTGGAGATAACTTCGGAACCGTATTTAACGCCTTCGTCTTCTTTGTTGATTGTTTGGTCATCAATAACGTGGATGTAAGCAATCTCGTTATTGTTGTCCAGAACAACTTTCGCTCCGAAAGTGTAACCAGGAGTTTCAGCGTTGTCCTTGATGATTTCTTTCAAACCATCAACTGGATCGTTGAAGCGAGTGAAGTTGTAAGTTACTTTAGTGTTTTTGTTGAAGCGGTAGCTTTTTTCGCTAGCATCCAACTCCAATTTCAGATCAGCCAGATCAGAGTTGCTCAGATCTTTTGGATCTTCGAAAGTTTTACCTTTCAGAGTGAACTCGCCAACGCGGTCCATGATAACTTCTTGGTCTGTGGAACCTTCCATCCAAACGATTACGTCTTCTTTGTCGTCTTTGATCCACACTTGTACGTGTTGACCATCGAAATCGTTAGCGTTGATACCGTCAGCTACTTTGTAAGTAGTGTTGCCGATACCAGCGTCTTTACCATTCAAAGTAACTTCGTTAGCTTTGATTTTGCCCAGACCGATAGCTGGTACGTTAGTTACCAATGGCAGGTCTTCGCTGTCGTTGCCAGCTTCTTGAGCCCATTCCATGTCACGAACAGTAACTTTCAGGTATTTAGTCAGGAGAGTTTCTTTCGTGATTTCATGACGGATGTCAGTACCGAATTCAACTTGCTCCATCAGGTCTACGCGAAGAGCGTTGTCGAGCATTTTGAAGATGTCGCCACGAGTTGCTGCATTGTTAGGAGTAGTGATGCTTCTAGCAATGTTCAGCTCGGAAGCTTTGGAGATCATGCTGTTAGGCCATACACCCTTAACGGATGGCTCATAACCCAGTGCACGAACGATCATAGTTACAGCTTCAGCATAAGTAACTTGGTTTTGTGGTTTGAAAGATTTGTCCGGGAAACCTTTTACGATTTCTTCGCCGGAAGCTACGTTTACGAAACCAGCAAACCAATCAGTAGATTTCACATCTGTGTAAGTATTGCTGAATTGTGCCAATTTCGCACCTTGCTCCAGTCCGCGAGCGCGAACAACCAGAGTAGCGAACTCTGCACGAGTGATAGTTTTGTCTACACCGTATTCGCCGTTGCCATAACCTGCTACCAGGCCAAGAGCTTCCAGACGTTTTACGGTTTTTTCCATATCAGCGTCCATTTTAGGAGCTGTAGTAGTTGCTGCTTCTTCTGCTGCGAAAGCCATTGGAGCAACAGTAAGTGCGAGTGCACTAGCCAATACACTGTTAACGACCTTTTTCATAACCTTGTGTTCTCCTCCTCTAGTATAAACAAATTGTTCTTGGGGAATATTTGTTGTTAATCTATCTTTCTTTTTAAAGCCCGAATCCTGCAAGCGCGTGTCACCTCCTTTCGCAGGAAAGCCTCGCTTTTTGTGTTAAAAATCTCTAGTATATTCAGTATTGTGTAAAATGCAACAATCACTAGTGTAACACAAGTGCTAGAATTCGTGAATCTTTTTTACACAATTCCCCGTTTTTCGTGTGACATCCTATTAAACGCCTGAGCGAATCAAAAGTTGCGGCGCCTTCGAAAAAAATTTAAAGTTTTTTTCGTGGTTCGTTATTCACCTGTCCATTATGTACGAAGTGACATCCGCCACAATCCGTATTATAGGGGACATATGGCGGGCTGTCACGACTGAACCTTTTTCCAATTTGGTTCAAAACCTCATAATCTTGCTTGAATTAGGTTAATTTCCTAATGCATTTTCAAAGTTTACGACAGCCAAGTTGTAAGACAGGATAGCTTTTTGGTATTCGTTCTCACGAGTAGACAATGCTTCTTCCGATTGAATGACTTCCAAAGTCGTCGCGAGTCCATTTTCATAACGCAAATTTTTCAAGCGATAGCTCTCAGCTGCGGAATCTTTTGCTGCTTTTTGGAAGTCAATCGCCTCGCGAGCTGCGTTTAGGTTGAGGTATGCCTGCGCAACATCTTTCGAAACGGTACGTTTTGCCTCATCAATGGCAAGCTTCGATTTCTCGACGTTGTTGCGAGCTTGTTGACCAGAAAGAGTTGACGCCGCTGTATACTCAGCGATCAGCTTCACATTCAATTCTGCCAGCTTAAGCTCTTCTTCTGCTTTGGTAATCTCCAAACGTTTAGAGAGAGCCTGATTTTCGGCCTCTTTCATGGTAATCGAAATTGGAGCCATCTGCTTATTGGCAGAAACGACTTTCCATTCTTTTTGCAGATCAACGCCAAGGAAATCGTTCAGATTCATCACAGCAATTTCCAAGTTGTTTTCCGCACTCGTCAATTGAGCTTTTGCACCTGCTACGCCCATTTCTGCTTCAAGCACGTCTGTCTTTGCGTTGGTTCCCACACCAAATGCAGCCTTAGCTACTTTTAGTTGTGCTTCAGCACGGGCCAAGCTTTGTTTTTTCAAATTTAAGTCATCCTGAGCAAAAATCAGTTTGTAATAGGCATCTTGAGCGCCCAACTTGATTTTTCCTTCTGTAGTCTTAACAGCGAGAGCATTCAGCTTCTTGGTCATTTCACTTTGGGCGCTTCTCACATACTTTGCTTGCGCTGCGTCCAAGGATTCCAGCATGTCTGCTGTCATTTGTGCCGTGCTTCTGTAAATAATGGAGTCGTTAATATCTGCATTTTTCGCATCCAGAATAGCATTTTGTAATGTGACGTTGGTTTTCAAAGCTTGTTCAATCGCTTTTTCCAGCGTCAACTCATCTGTTGCGGCAGTATCAGACGTTGTCGTATTATCTTTGCCTGCCTCAGCTGCTACTTTATCGGTAGACGCTTGTACAGTCGTAGGTGCCTTAGTGTGATCGGAGCCTGTATTCGCAGATGCTGTCAAAGTTCCTGCGCCAAGGGCTGTTGTTAATAATGCCGCCAAACTGATAGACATCCATTTCTTTTTCGAATATGGAAAATTCACTGACTTCCACTCCTTTATTTTATATTGAGCATAAAATTATTAACCACATTAAATATGTGGTTTGTCCCAAGATCACTATATCACAGAGTTATCCTTCTCACACGCAAAATTATGCCATACCAGCATTTTCATAAGGGAATCATAAGGAACTCCTCCCTTTCCTTTTTTATTCCACAAGCACCACATAGAGTACTACGATTATGTGTCAAAAACATTTCAGTGTTCGCCAACATTTCTTTGGCATGCTATCCTTTTCTTGAGGTGATTGTACGATGCTTACCCAATACAAAACCATCGCCGGCTACGGTGAGGACTATATCGTCATTGAGCGATCCCGTTTTATCGGATATGCTCAGCGGGTTATCACTGAGGAAGAAGCGACAGCGTTTATCGCGATGATCAAAAAGAAGCACTGGGACGCTACCCATAACTGTTCTGCTTTTGTCATCGGTGAAAACGATCAGATTCAGCGCTCAAGCGATGATGGGGAGCCTAGCGGTACTGCGGGCAAGCCGATCCTGGAATGCATCAAGAAAAACGGCGTGAAGGATACTGTCGTAGTCGTCACTCGCTATTTCGGCGGAATCAAGCTTGGGGCCGGTGGACTCGTTCGGGCTTATACAGCTGGAACTGTCACTGCATTGAAGGCTGCAAAGATCGTGGTGCACACGCTGCATCAGACCATCTCTGTCAGTGTAGATTATACGTGGTGGGGCAAGGTCGAGAACGAACTGCGTCTGGGCGAACATCGCGTGAGTGGTACGGATTTTACAGACAAGGTTACCGCGCATGTGCTAATCCCTGAGGGGGTACAGGATGAGTTTGTCGCACGGATGGTTGATTTGACGAATGGACAAGCTCAGATCGTGCTGGGGGAAAAGGAATATGTGGAGGTTCCTGTAGACGCGGTTGGCGATGTAGAAGAAGAGTAATTTCTCCATGAAAAAAGCTGAAGAGGCGATGACCTCTTCAGCTTTTCTTCTATTATATATGGCGAAATATTGAGTTACTACGTCAGCATTATTTATTGCTTAAGAAGCCACTTCTCAACTTCCTTCTTTAAGCTGTCTTCATTCACCTGACCTGGTTCATCCATCACTTCACCAGTCAGCAACTCGATTGCTTCATACAGGTTTTCTTTCACTTCTTCAACATAGTCCCTGTAATCATCGAGATCATCTTCATCCGAGCTCCGCAGCCAATCCTCCAGCACATTGTATGCTTTGTTTTGATATTTGATTGCATCTTGGATGTGATCCCTTACATCCTCCATATCTCGCTCTTCTCTTCGACCGATCTGATCCCCAAGCTCTTCTGCCAATGCTTCCATCCGATCATCCATCAGTTCCAATGGTAACCCTCTGTATCTTAAAGCCTGCTTAATGATTTCCATATTGGGTTCCCGATTAATGCTTACTTTTGATTGAACGGCATTGTCCATCATCTCTGTTACCGTCAGAAAAGCTTTTGAGAAAGAAGTAATGTTCAAAATATCTTGATGCATCATACCCGAATGATAATTCGAATCGTCGTAAGGGATGTTTTTCATGACTTCTGCAGCCAGTTCAGATTTGGACTTATATTGGTAGCCGTTGTCACGATAATAGTAATCGACGGTATTGTTACTTTCCTGGCCACCGCCAAAAAATAAATGTACCTGATAATTGGCTGAATCATAATAGTATGCGCTTTTATTATTTTTTTGCATGGCGCTTACCGGAACATAAATTTCTCCATTAATTAAAACACCTTTTGCATTCGTTTTCTCCCTATCCATGTTAATGGAAACTTGCTCGTAGGGCCCCAGTTTTCCGTAGGGACTTCCAGCAGCATAAGCCGTTCCAATACCAATGGCAAGCGTAGCAACCGTAGCTAGGATTGTTAATTTTCTCAATTTGATCCACTCCTATTGTCATTAGGTTGTTAAAAAGCCTTCTTTCTGGACCAGTCCAAAAAGAAGGCTTTTGGTTCTTACAACTTGATTTCAAGAACTGGAGGTATTTTCTTTTGATTTGCCATCACACGTGACATAAGGATGGCTGCATCTCCACGTAGAATGTTTGCATTTGGTTCAAATACATATCCTTTTTTCAGATCCTCAACATCTACAGGTGAACCAGCAATCAATTTCGCTTTTGCAACTGCCACGACAGCTGGCGCAGCATAATCATCGATCAAGTTAAAATCCTTGAACTGTTTCTTGAGCGCTAGTTTAGAAGCCGGAGCAGACGTACCCAATTTCAATTTCAGAGCTCGGGACAAGATTACTGCTGCTTCTTGGCGCGTTACTTTGCCTTGCGGGTTAAAGATCCTTGGATCCGTCCCTTTCACGATTCCAAGTCGAGCCGCAGTTTCAATATGGCGATAGTCATATAGATCTGTCGGCGAGTAATCCATAATTACATCGTCAAAGCTAGGTTTGCTCACATCTGTGACAAGAGGCAACTCCAATGCCCTAACTACCATTGCAGCGAATTCACCACGAGTAGTATCCATGTCAGGTGCGAAATCAAGAGAACTTCTTGCCCGTACTACCCCTTTTGCAAACATGGCTTCCATATGATTGCGCGCGTACGGATGGTGTACCACATCACGGAAGGAGTCATTCAATTTTGCTACAACGTAGTAACCGAAACGATCAAACGGAACTTTAATAGTCTTTTTGCTGGTGTTCACTACCCCACCGAGATTTTCCCAATAGAATTTCTCCGGATCGTAACGCATAACGGTTAGCGTATGAGAAGCATCTGGCACGACATGCTCGTCAAAGGACAACTCCAACGTTCCACGCTTTGTCGGCATTACCACTCGGTTCCTAGGTACATCGTTAAAATTGTACAGTCGAGGATTCATCTCGTCTGGATCAGGAATCGCCATGATTGGCAGCATTCCGTATTGATATGGGTCATACTCATCTGTGTTCGGATTATCTGCCATACCCGCGTCAATCCAGAACACATTACTTGCTTTTATAAAATGCATATCAAAGGAATTCTTGAACTGTCTACCCAAATCTTGAACAGTGTCATCGAAGTTTCTTGGGCGATCTTCGAGATAGTCATATCGATCAAGGACACCGTCATCAGTATTTGCAATACCAAACAAGATGTTATGACCTTTAAACACTTGTCCTCGCAGATTCTCTGGAACTGTATAGTCAGTTCGCATCAAGTATGTCTCTTTCGGGAATGTCAGTGCGACTTTGCCCCCGAAGACTTTCCCGATCTTATCCATTGGCGCCATATGTTGCGCACCTTGAATGTTCGTAGGTGCATAGAACACTTCAATCGTGTCCTTTACCGTGTCGGCTCCACGTGTAATTGTAATCGGAATCTTATTCGCCTTACCCGGTTTTAAATCGGTAAAGATCGCGCGGTAAGCATCCGTTGTATCAATGTCGCCATCGAGATCAGAGTCAAAGCTGATTTTTTGTGCTTCTGTTTTTCCAACTGTTACCTTGCTGGAGTTTTTCGATTCGATTACCACTTCAATATAGTTTTGGTTTACAGTTTTTTGCAAAGGTGTCGGACGTAAAATCTTGTAGGTAACACCTGGTGCGGATACTTCAAGACGGTACGATGCTTTTGAACCGCCATTTACACCATTGTTGTAAACCGTGAATTTATAGACTGCTTTACTTCCATCGGTAGGAATATCCTGCTCGTCAATATCGAAAGTAAAGTAATGCTTTTTCATATCGTAGTACACATCTAAATCGGTAATGTCAGTCTTATTGTTGTCGAACGGTTTGTTATCGTTCATCAATGTGTTTGTTTTAAGATCCCATGTTTTCGTTCCAAATCCGTCAGGGCCTTCGATTACGAATACATACTTATTCGCCTCAATATAACCAATTGTACTGTTTACTTCTGATTCTTTATCCCCTAAGTCCACAAAATCAAACGTACCTGTAATCTTCATTTTGTTTTCTTTGGTTGTATAAACCCCATCTTTTCCTACGAAACGTGAATCGGGTTTACGTGTAGTTGTGTTATATGGATAAATCTCAGTATTAGCTACTGGAATCTCCGGGACTGAATTCGAATACAGGGTCACAATCAATGTCTTTTCATATACTAAATTATTTTTATTGTATTTGAAAATCACTGTATTTTGACCATCATGAAAGTAACCCGATACTTTTTTGTAAGTTTGGTTTCCATCCACAGTCATTTTAAATGAGTTTGGACTGCTTGCATCAGTAGGCGCTAAAATTACCTCATTATTATTAACCTTTAATGTAATAGCCTTCTTACCATTGGAGTCCTTGTAGTCATCAGCTACTACATTAACATTGTCCAAGCGTCCTGAAAATTCCTTCAAAATGTCCTCAATTAAATATTTTGTGTTACCTTCTCTAGTTGCATAACCTTTATCACTATTTGACAGGTTAGGGTCATACTTAAAGATTAATCCGTCATATACACCATCCATTTTCAATACTGGTCCAGCTGCAGCATTGACTTTTACAGATGCAAACGTATTTGCATCATAGTAGACAGTTAATGTTTGAGTTCCATCAAATGGAAGACTGTCAATTTTCAATACATATTCCGCCGATGCACCCACAGGCGTGATACTTGATGGAATTACGACAGATTTATTTCCATAGGAATTCACTGACTCCACTTTTATTCCTGCATTATTGGCTCCATTCGATACAAGCATTTTAATATAGAATGGCTTCTCATTAAGAATAGTGCCATCCTTCAAATCATTGTAAACAGAACTTGTTCCAAATTTATATTCTAGCTTCGTAATAGAAGGAGCATTTGCACTTTGGAATAAGTATCCAAACTCATCATCTGTTGGATCATCATATACTGCTGGTGGTGTAGCATTCGATGGATCGGACTTATACGTTTCTATCGGGCTAAAAGCCGAGAGTTTGGCATAGACACGTTGATTGTCCACAATCATATTGTCGGACAAGCTTGTACCACTAGATTCAAAAGAATAGATTGCATACGTGCCAGTTTGAGTTATAAATTGGCTCGTAATACTAGGTACAGACTCCGTAATTCTATTTGCAGTATTCAGCATGTCTACCTTAACGATCTGAGTTGTTCCCGGATTCGCTGGGTTAAACGAGGTCAAGCGCGGCTCTTTTGGAATAATGACGTACCCGCTGAACTTTGCACCTTTCCTAGCCGCAGCATCTGCATTAGTTTTTACAGTCGGATTGTCTGCCAATTGGTACTTCTCTGTATTAACTTGCATTTGGACGTCATAAAAAGTACCTGTACCGTCGAAATAAACAACGTTACGTTTTA
Organism: Brevibacillus sp. HB1.3; assembly: GCF_013186635.1. Taxonomy (NCBI): domain Bacteria; kingdom Bacillati; phylum Bacillota; class Bacilli; order Caryophanales; family Paenibacillaceae; genus Brevibacillus; species Brevibacillus sp. HB1.3. The sequence goes on from NZ_JABMIT010000002.1 coordinate 109,451, forward strand.
CCTCTACAGTCTGATTGTCATTTTTCAATAAAAATGTCAGCTTGTTGAGACCACGTTTTAGTGGTACTCTCCCCACGATAAAGTAGGCATCTGCATCTGGAGATACACTTGTTGAAACAGATTCGCTTCCATTCCGAATGATTACCTGAGTTACGTTTGGAGAGTTCCCTTCAATCGTAAAATAGTTACTGGTGGAAAAATCTCTCGTCACGATCGTATTATCGTTTGGATTGATTGGCAGTTTTTTACCTCCACCCGTAAGTTGAAGGTTGTATAATAATGGTGTGCTAATGTACGTGATTTCATACGTATTTATGACTTCAGAAGTACCTTGCTTCCCATAAAAAGTAACCGTATTGTCGCCATCGAACAACTCAATATTCGCAACGGTGATTCTTGCACCATCTTGAGATACTGTGATTCCTCGTGATGATGGAGTTGTTTCAATATTGGCCGCCGTGTTTTTTACGGAGTATGTAATTCCGTTAGGCGAAACATTACTTAAAACCCCTTGCAGCGTCACATACTTATAGTTTACTTTCGCTACTACATCTGGAAAGACGAAGTTCTTCTGATTTTTATTGTTGTCGCCCCATGCAGCGTCTACTTGCACTGGGTACAATGGAAGCATTGTGAATAACAACGCTATGGCAATCATTATTCGAAAGACTTTTTTACCCATTTGATTTTCCCCTCCGAAGTATTGATTTACTTACAGTATCTTCGCTAATTTCTATTTGCAAAAAAGTGTTGCCCGCGTAGTTCGACGCCAACACGCGTCAACACTTCCCCCACACTAGCCAATCATGAACAGAGACATCCCTCCAATTACTTCCCCTATGACTCAGGAGCCACACCATGTAAAAACCGGGCAGTATACTTCTCCTTTCTTTATCGGACAAACCCCTTCTTTTGTTAAGAGTTTCCCCGTAATAATCTGTCAAAAAAAGCCCCGGTATCAAAAAGATACCAGGGCTCAGGGCTCTTGCTATTTTTAATTCGTCCGACGCTGTTGCTCGGTTTGTTTGATTTTAATCCGTCGATATGCATTAATTAGCGGGCGGTGACGACGGCTAACGAGTCCAACGATCTCCGTTCCGAGATGAATAACAATCAGCAGCGCGACCATGACAATAATCGTAGTCCACTTTGTCGTCTTCGTCAGCAGGATCGCCATCGTCCCGAAGAAAATGCTGATCGAGTAAATCGTGAGTACAGTCGAGCGGTGCGACAGACCCATGTTCAGCAAACAGTGATGCAAATGCCCTTTGTCTGGGCTCGAAATCGGCTTTTTGTTCACGATCCTGCGCACGATGGCGAAGAACGTATCCCAGAGCGGTACACCCAGCACGACGATTGGAATGATAAAGGAAACGAACAACGCTTCTTTAAAGCCCATGATCGACAGGGCAGCCAGATTAAAGCCTAAGAAAAGCGAACCGGTGTCACCCATGAACAGACGAGCCGGATGAAAGTTAAAGTAGAGAAAGCCCAAGATCGCTCCAAGGAGCACGAAACAGTAGGCCGATACCTTGTAATCATCCATCAACAAGGCCATGACACCCATTGTCCCTGCAGCAATCGCTGACACACCTGCCGACAAACCATCGAGACCGTCAATCAGGTTCACTGCATTGGTTACACCGACAATCCAAAACATCGTGATCGGAATCGCGAGCCAGAAAAGCCAGCCACTGCTGAAATCAATGCTTCCGCTATACGGCAGATTCACGACGCCAATCTTCAAGCCAAAAGGAATGACGACAATCGCTGTTGCGACTAGCTGTCCGAGCAGCTTCCATTTTGGCGAGAGCTGGTATTTGTCATCGAGCATGCCGACGACCATCACAATCGTACTTCCAATGAAAATTCCCAGCATTTCCGACATGCTTGTATGCGGGACAAATAGGAAGAACGCAACCAGATAACCGAAATAAATAGCCAAGCCACCCATACGTGGCATGATTCGCGTGTGTACCTTGCGCTGGTTCGGGGCATCCACTGCTCCTACTTTTACAGCCAGGTTTTTCACATACGGTGTTGCAATAAACGATATGATCAGCGAAGTCAGAAATCCGAGGATTAGTGTAGACATCGACTGTTCTCCTCTCTACGGATGCATCTAGGAACGGCTACTCCATTTTTCTTTCAGTACGGTTAGAACAAACCGAGGAATAGCCAGTTGACGCTTCCAGCGGGAAGGCTCAGAAGCAAGTCGATAAAACCATTCCAAATGCAGTTTTTGCCAAATCTCGGGAGCGCGCTTCACTTTCCCGGAAATGACGTCAAAGCTTCCGCCTACCCCCATCATCAGGGAGGCATTTAACTGATCGCGATACTTCGCCATCCATTCGTCTTGTCTAGGCGCACCCAGCGCGACGAACAGGAGCTGCGGTTTCGCTTCGGCAATTTCTTGTACAATTTGAGTTTCTTCCTCTGGGCGAAAATAGCCATCCCGACATCCGACGATTCGGGCGTTCGGATAACGGGCACTCAGTTTGTCTTTTGCCAAATGAATGACATCTGGCTTGGCGCCGAGTAAATAAACGCCCCACTGATGCTGATCGGCTTTCGCCATGAGCGCTTCCAGAAGCTCCACACCGGTAACGCGCTCATAAATCGGCTGATTCGTCCATTTGGCAGCGTACACGATTCCAATTCCGTCTGGAACGACATAGGCTTGTTCTACAATAGAACGGAAAGCGCGATTCTCTCTCGCTACCATAACGATTTCCGGATTGGCTGTCACCACGTGGGTCTTTTGACCGCCTTGTATGCGCTCAGTTATATGATCGACAGTCTCACGAAAACCGCGAGTCGTAAATGGCACATCTAATATGGTTGCGACCTGTTTGGTCATTTCTTCACCTTCAATGCATGGAGTTGCCCATTAGCCATTCTACCCGAAAAGAAAGACACATTCAAGATGATCATGAATGTGCCTTATTTCCTGCCGTCAGGGCAAACATTAATCCACCCTCTGCTACTACTTTCCCATTTACCAGTGCTCTTCCATGCCCTTTGCCGACGGTACCACGTACACGAGTAAGCTCAACCTCTAGTACCAGCGTATCTCCCGGCTTCACCTGATCTTTGAAACGGAATTCATCAATGCCTGCAAACAGTCCGATTTTTCCTTGATGTTCCTCCATGCTGAGCATCGCTACTGCCCCAACCTGTGCCAACGCTTCCACAATAAGGACACCAGGCATGACTGGATAACCAGGAAAATGGCCTTGGAAAAACGGTTCATTTACCGTGACATTTTTAATTCCAACTGCTCTTTTCCCTAACTCCAGCTCTTCAATTTTGTCTACCAACAAAAACGGGTAACGGTGCGGGATAATTTCCTGAATTTGCATAATATCCAAAGGCGCTTTGATTTCCATTATGTATCGCTCCATTTCCATACTTAACTAGACTTGTCTATGCATGAATACCCTTTGACCAACGAAACAATATACATAACTCCCGCCCCAGTTAAACGGACAAGCGGGATTAAGATAAAAGGGGCACTTCCTCCCAAAAGCGGAAGTGCTCTTTTTCAACGTGCAGGAACCCTTACACGCGGTTCAATAATCGAGCCTTTGCCAGATAAATCGCACTCGCAATAAATGAGAACGCTATAACCGACCAAAGTATCGCTTCACTGTACTCATAACGATACATAACGAGCGGAATGACCAGATACAAAAGCACGGTTGTCAGCTTGCCATAGGCATTTGCCGGGACAGTTTTTTTGCCACGGAAATGGTAAACAGCTCCTGTTACTATCATGGCCAGATCGCGCACAAAGAAAAACAGGGCGGCCCATACACTGATTCGATCCGTCAAAAATAATGAGGCGATGACTGCCAGCATCATTAATTTATCTGCCAGAGGATCTAACATCATTCCGATGGTGGTCACAAGCTTATGCTTCCGCGCGATGTACCCGTCCGCAACATCGGTCACTCCCGCCAAAATCAAAATGCCTAAAGCGATTTCAACATGATACGGAAACTCCGAAAAAAAGACATACAGGTACAAAGGGATGAGCACGATGCGAAAGATCGTAAGCAAATTAGGAAGATTCACGGACATCATCCCTCCGTATTCAAATCGTCACTTCCTTTTTCAACCACTCGCCCTATTATACTCTGTGGACAAACACCACAACAAGTCCTCGAAAAAATAGGAGCCCCAACCATAGGTTCGGGCTTGTCCAGCTTCGTTTTTACGTATCTTCAAACATTAAATCCCACATATGTTTGTAGGTTCCTGGATCGAATACATCAGACATTGGCTTCTTGCCAACCCCACCGTATCCGATCATTAGACCAATGACCAGTGAGAAAAACAGCAGGAGTGGGACCAGCACCATCTTGGCAACTCTCAGCCGCCAATTTTTGCCGCTCCGTTCCCGCTCTCTTGCTTTTGACTTAACCTCTTCGGTCTGACGCGGGAAACGTTTGCTCTTCCCTTGTTCCATGCTCCTCTCCTCCGTCATGTTGAAATGATATGGGTTTATCTGCTTCTCAGTTGGTTGGCAATACCCATCATTTGATCACTGATGCCGATTGCACGTGAGTTCAATTGATACGCACGCTGAATGTTCACCAGTTGAGACATTTCTTCTGTCATGCTGACGTTGGAGCCTTCCAGTGCGCCTTGGCGAATTTTAGCGATACCTTCATTTATGGCGTTGACATATTTAGCATCTGGTTTAGTAGCCGTGTCAAGCTCAGCATCAAACAAATTTTTACCTACTTGCTCCAACTGATCTGGATTATTTACTTTCCAAACCTGAATGGTATTGATCGGATTCGGATTATCACCGACTACGATGCCACCATCAGAATTGATGGTAAAAGGCTTTGTTGGATCAGGGATCGTAATAGGTTCCCCATTATCTCCAATGAGAAAATCTCCATTAGAATTAGTTAAAACAAATTCTTTATTAGGATCAGTAGGATCAGCACCATACTCACTTAATTTAAAATTCCCGTCGCGAGTAAAATAGAACTTTTCTTCAAGGTTTCCATTTACCATGGTTCGACGGCTGACAGCAAAATATCCGTCGCCCTCAATCATCAAGTCAGTTGGTACATCAGTAACCTTGACTGCCCCTGGCGAGAGATCCAATTTGGACATGCCAAGGTGCGCACCGCTACCGATTCGAATCCCTTTAGGGGAATTTCGATTCACGTTGTCTTCTGCTGGCTGCTCGTTCATTGAATCGGAAAGTAGTTCAGAGAACGATGCGACTCGACGCTGATAACCAGCAGAATCTATGTTAGCAAGATTGTTTGCTGTGTTGTCCAATGCTTGCTGGATCCCACGCATGGCTGATGTAGAGATATTTAGTGATTGCATCCTTTTCCCCTCCTATTATCCGTTTACTCGACCAATTTCATTAGCAGCCTTGTCCAACGTACCATCGATCGTGGTAATTACTCTTTGGTTGGCTTCATAGGCTCGCAAAACACTCATCATGCTCGTCATCGTTTGCGCTGGATCTACATTGGAGCGTTCCCGCCATCCCTGTTGCGTTCCATAGCGTCCCTTAACTTTGGAAACATCGTAGTCTCCTCTAGTAAGGGCATCCTGGTCGTCTTGTTCCGCTGCTTGTATTCCCTGAATGGCAAAATCGCCTTCGTAGCGAAAGACGTTATTGCCTTCCCTCAACAGCTTAGAAGGGTCTGTAATAACATTCAATCCAAGCTCAATGTTCATATCATCGAGTATTGTTTCGCCTCTTCCACTGTCGAAGTACTCATTCCACAGCTTGCCTTTTTCATCAATCTTTACATTCTTGCCGGCATTTTCGTTAGGCTGTGCATTACTTGCATCGTTCGTATTGATTCTAATTGCTTGGTTCTGATTATCCAGCACATAATACCCTTCCGCATTCACCAGATAACCAGCGTTATTCACGCTCCAGTTGCCATTCCGCGTGTAGCGAATATCCTCTTCTTGCACAGGCTGAGCCAAATCCGCTTCATCAATCCGCGCCACACTGTAAAACAACCGCCGCTCATTGCCATTCTGATCTGGCTGGATATTGTCCATCAACGCAAGATCATACGGATTGCGTGTCTCTTCAATATCCCCCTGCGCAAAATTCGGTAGCGCCTCCGACATGTAAACCCCTGTGTTTAAACGCCCGATAATGGCAGGCTGTCCAGGCATAGTAGGGATGCCCGGAACATCCAGTCCCTCATGATCATTCATGCGCGAGAGCAATTGCTCTGGAAATGCACGCATGACACCCACGTCCTGCTTGAACCCGGGTGTATTGATATTTGCTAAATTGTTCGCCAGCGATTCTTGCCTGTTTTGCAAAGCCAGCATGCCAGATGCAGACGTATACAAGCCTCTGATCACGTAAATCTTACCCCCTGAATAATCGCTTATTCGAGTGAGCCGGCATCTTGTCCAAATAGTCCAGCATCATTCCTGTTCCTTTTGCAACGCACATCATTGGCTCGTCCGCTACCAGCACAGGAACCTTCAGCTCCTCTGCCAGAATCTCGTCAATACCGTGCAATAATGCGCCGCCACCGGTCAGGAAAACACCCTTATCAATTATATCGGCAGAAAGCTCCGGAGGTGTTCGTTCTAAAACAGATTTTGAAGCTTGTACAATTGCACTCACCGACTCAGCCAGGGCTTCCTGGACTTCATTGGAGCGAATGGTAATCGTTTGCGGCAAGCCGCTTACCATGTCTCGACCCCGAATGTCCATTTCGTCCTGGCGTCCGCCGGATACGGTTCCAATCTGAACCTTGATATCTTCAGCCGTACGCTCTCCAATTAGCAATTTGTATTTATTTTTTATGTAACGCATAATAGCCACATCGAATGTATCGCCTGCTATTTTAATGGAGGAAGACGTAACAATATCGCCCATCGACAATACCGCTACATCGGTCGTTCCCCCACCGATATCCACTACCATATTACCCGACGGCTGAAAAATGTCCATACCTGCCCCAACTGCGGCAACTTTCGGTTCTTCTTCAATAAATACTTCTCTTGCTCCACCGCTGCGCTCAGCCGCTTCACGAATTGCCTTTTGCTCAACAGAGGTGATGTTGGTCGGGCAGCAAATCAAAATGCGCGGACGGGCAAACATGCTTTTTCCACCAATTTTGTTTAAGAAGTGCTTCAGCATGGCCTCTGTGATTTCAAAATCCGCGATAACCCCTTCTCGCAAAGGTCGGATCGCTACGATATTTCCCGGGGTGCGGCCTACCATGCGATAGGCTTCATTTCCTACGGCCAAAACTTTTCTGGTTTTACTATCTATTGCCACGACAGATGGTTCGTCTAGGACAATTCCCTTGCCTTTTACAAAAACCAAGACATTGGCCGTGCCCAAGTCGATTCCGATATCTTTGCCAAACATGAAAGGTCCTCCCTGATTACCAGTTACATTTCTACCTAATATCATAGGCTCTTCTACGTGAGAGGACAAGGAAATTCTTTCTTACACACTCTCCTCCTGTTCTACTCGTACTTTTTTACTACGTCGTTTGTACTTAATTTTGGTCGCTTCGCCCCCACGAAGATGTCTGATGGCTTTGTGGTATTCCAAAATTTCCTTAACCTGGTTCGCCAACTCTGGATTTATCTCAGGCAGCCGCTCAGTCAAGTCCTTGTGCACAGTACTTTTCGAAACACCGAACTCTTTAGCGATCATCCGAACCGTATTTCTTGTCTCTACAATATATCGGCCGATTTTGATGGTCCGCTCTTTGATGTAGTCGTGCACATTACTCGCCTCCTTGTATCTACATTGTCTGATACAATATATGGGTGCGTAGGGACACATATTCTACGTTTCCAAGCCTGACAAGCCAGCACGGCCGCATCTTTTTTCAACAGTTTGTACTACATGCAAAAAAACACCTGCAATTGTTGTTGTTTGCAGGTGTTTTTCTACATTCATTGGTTATTGATTTTTTACTTCCGTATCAGCCTGAATCAAGTATTGCTCTGGATTGACAGGCTTGTTATCGATGCGAACTTCAAAGTGAAGATGTGCGCCAGCGTCTTTTTCAAAGGTGTTGCGTCCAGCAGACCCGATTACTTGACCTTGTGTCACTTCATCGCCTGGTTTGACTGTAACGCTTTCCATACTTTGATATACCGTAATCATTTTGCCAGCGTGCTCAATCTCAATCTCGTTGCCGACAAGTGGATCGTTCACCACTTTTACTACTTTACCCGCAAGAGCTGCAATGACATCAAAGCCCTTTCCATCCGTGGATACGAGGTCAATACCTGTGTGCGGATAGAAGGTGTTGTCGAAGCTTACCAATGCTTTTTGCTGATTTTCCTTGGAGGCTTTCTCATCGTAGTAGTTCATGCCCACATTGTACTGTACGCCTTTTCCTACTGGCCAAGCGAGTGGTTGTACGCCACTTGTAGCAGGTACCGCTTCTTCGTTTTGCGGTGTAGTCGTCTCAGGAGCTGTAGGAGTTGTCACTGCCACGCCATCCGTGCCATTCGTCATTTTGGATACCGTGTCCATGACATTGCCCTGATACCACATCACAAAAGCGAGAATGATTGCTGCGGTGCCGATGTAGATTGCAGGAAACGCCCATTTCTTGCCCAAAACTTTTTTCCAAGAACTTGCCTTCTTGAATGGAATCGGTTGATTTTGATTTTTTTGATCTTCCATTTTATTCATCACCTCATCCCTCAGTATCGCCAGAATTTTGGCGTATAAACCTGAGAGAGTAGGGAAAAGTAAAAATTTGCTTTTCTTTTAGGCGGAGATTACTCTTTTATACTCTTGCAGACTAACTCCTTGATAGAAGTGTTTGACGATTTGCTCCGCGCTTTTGCCGCTTTTGGCCATTCCATTTGCTCCCCACTGGCTCATCCCGACACCATGACCGTACCCTTTGGTCGTTATGAAGACCTGATTGCCACGCAAGTCCAACGTAAAGGAGGAAGAATTCAAATTGAGCTTTTCACGAAACTCTCGTCCAGTAAATTCCTTGCCGCCAATGCTGATAGTTCCTACGCGATTTCCGGTTGTACGCGATTCGATCCGATACCAGGAACCACTGGTAGAAGCCTCCTGCGTGAGCTTGACGCCCAAATTCTTTTCTAGCTCCACCGTGGACAGGACGACCGTTTCCTCATAACGAGGAGACTGAATATCCCAAGGACTCGCAACGCTCTTCAAATAAGGAATGGGCTTTTCCCAATATTCATCCGAGTTCTCTGTAAAACCATTACTGGTGGAGAAAAACGTCGCGTCAATTGGCTCATTCTGATAGGTCAAGATAACCCCTGCTGTCGCCCTCACTGCTTGCTGGATGCGTTTGTTTTTCCATTCGTACTGGTCTCCCCAACGTTCACGCCGCTGCTTTTCATCCATATAGACTTGATGCTGCACCGTATCCAAGACCTGACCGCCTGATGGCACATCATCAAACTTGCCCTCTTTTAAACGGCGCACGATATAGGTCCTGGCCGCTAACGCCTGTGCTTTTAAAGCCTCCAGCTCGAACTCGGCTGGCATTTCCGCCGCTACGACTCCCGTAATATACGTTTCTAGCGGCAATGTTTCCACGGCCTTCTTTTCTGTACGGTACACCTTAACCGGCAGAGTGGAAGCTGATTCCTTCATCGCCGGTATGGCAGGCTCCGGGACGGCCACAGTAGGCTGACTGACAGGGCTTATTTCTGGTGAAAACCAAAAGACCAGAGCAGCAGGCATGAGGACGAGCAAGATCGGCAAAGCAATAAACCACATGAGTAGATAGCGTTTCATGCAAGAGATCCTCCCCGTTACGTACTAGACACGAAAAGTCTTAAATAACCTACTAAAGTCTATGTCCTGCAACAGAGCGGTAGAACGAGAGAATGAGAGAGTCGAGAGAACGAAAAAAAGACCCCCTGCATACGCAGAGAATCTTTCGTTTTGCCATATGGTTGACGCATTTATCAAGCAAAATTAGGAGAGAAGCTTACTTTGATGGTTTCGGAAACTGCTTTTTCACGAGCCTTTTCTTCTGGAACCACGCGTTCTACATCTGCTCCCAAAGCCAGCAGCTTTTCCGTAAAGTTCACGTAGCCACGGTCAATATGGTGCAGGGCAGAAACCTCAGTCTCTCCCTCCGATACGAGCCCAGCCAGTACAAGTGCTGCACCCGCACGCAAGTCAGTTGCTGCTACCTTGCTGCCTGTCAGCTTGGAACCGCCTTCGACGATGGCACTGCGGCCTTCGATCTTGATGTTTGCATTCATGCGACGGAACTCTTCCACGTGCATGAAGCGGTTCTCAAATACTGTTTCGGTCACAATGCTCGTTCCTTCTGAAACAAGCAAAAGCGCCATCATTTGCGACTGCATATCCGTCGGGAAGCCAGGGTATGGCAGCGTTTTGAGGTCAACTGCTTTCAGTGGGCCTGTGCGGCGTACACGAATGCCGTTTTCTTGCTCCTCAATATCTACGCCCATTTCACGAAGCTTGGCGGTCACGGATTTGAGATGATCGCAAATCGCACCTTCCACAAAGACATCCCCACCAGTAATCGCTGCAGCCACCATGAAAGTACCTGCTTCAATGCGGTCAGGAATGACACAATGTGTGCAGCCCTTCATCTTTTCCACGCCTTCGATGCGGATTGAACCTGTACCCGCACCGCGGATTTTTGCTCCCATTCTGTTCAGGAAGTTCGCCAAATCAACGATCTCCGGCTCTTCTGCCGCATTTTCGATCAATGTGGTTCCCTCTGCCAAAGCAGCGGCCATCATAATATTTTCTGTTGCACCGACGCTAGCGATATCCAGGTAGATTTTCGCACCCTTCAATCGTCCTTCTACCGTCGCTTCAATAAACCCTTGTCCGATTTCGATTTTGGCTCCCATAGCCTCAAACCCTTTTAGGTGCTGGTCGATCGGGCGTGTACCGATAGCACATCCACCCGGAAGAGCGACACGAGCTTGTCCTTTTCTGGCTAAAAGCGGCCCCATCACGAGGAAAGATGCGCGCATTTTGCGGACCAGTTCATAGGACGCTTCTACACTCGTAAGCTTGGAAGCATCGATCGTCAGCACTTCATGATCATATGTAAGGGAGATTCCCATCGATTTCAAAAGGTCGCATATCGTCCGGACATCGTCGAGGCCTGGTACGTCTGAGATGACGCAAGTCCCTTCTTCTGCCAAGATAGATGCTGCAATAATAGGGAGTACGGCATTTTTGGCGCCAGATACTTTTACATTTCCAGCCAATGCCTTACCACCACGGACAATAATTTTATCCAATGTGTACCCCTCCGCGTGCTAATATTCCACAGTGATGATTGGTGTACCTACCGTAATCCATGTTCCAGAATGGCTGTCACGATGCGTAGCCACCTGTAGATTCATCTTTTGACCGTTTAACGCGATGAATGATTCCCACATAGGGGTATACCCTGAAATGCTGACAACCGTCTCATCTTGCAAACGTTCTAATTCTGTTGCCTGGAGAGTACCAAAAATCGACAATATTTTACCCTCCTGTTGGTCAACACCCATCTTAACATTGTACAATCCGCGAATACAAGTGCTAATTTGCGGAATAAAGTCGGCGCTTTGTAGGGCATTCGTGAAGGTTTCCTGTACTTGTCCAATATATAGTAGCGAATCACGGTTTCCAGATAACTGAAGTACTAGATATACAGAAAATGCTCCATTTTTAGGCACTCCTGTCACCTCGTAGCTCAGATCCACGCCGTTTTGTGTGTATGTAGTCCTATATGCGAGTATGTTGTGTTTACGCGATTGTTCGCTTGGGGAAAACGGAATCTCAAGTTGTTGTGCCCATTTCGTCGCCAACTCTTTTACTTGTTCAGGAAGCAAGCCTTCTCCCATCGCCGTACGCATACGTACCTGAACCGATACACCCGTTGCGCCCGACTCTTCTAGTGCTTTCATCATTTCTGTCACAACCGGCTTTTCTTCCTTTGCTTCTGCAGGCATCCAATACACGGCCCCCATCACGAGCAATAGAGCCAGCACGCACCAACCAGACCATTTCCCCATTGATATCCTCTCCCTATGCTTACATGTATCTCTTTGTACTTCTCATTTTGTACATGTAGCTGGGTGGATATACCAGCGAATCGTCGTCTTTGGGTATTTAGTTGAACAAATTCCCGAATGTCAGGGACCAGCCCAAGTAATCAAGGAAAAAGCGGGACACTTCATATCCAATCACAATGGAAAGAATAATTTGCAACAGCTTCGCCTGAGCACCATTTGGCTTTTTCAAAATCTTATCGAAGCGGAAGGATTGCAACGCCCACCAAGCGAGCCCAATAAACGCAATCGATAAAATGATGCTCAACAAGCCATATACTTCTTGTGACATGCTCGTTACCTCCTCATTGCCCAACCGAGAATCATAGAAAAAGGACGGCCCGATCACGAGCCATCCCTTCTATTGTACCTGAAGTGCTATTCAGTTACGAGTATCACTGAGCGCTGGGAGAGAGCATGTTCCCAAAATCAAAGGACGGATTGAAATGAATCTGGATATAGTCGGTGACCAGACCCGGGAAAGCACCGAAGAATACGGTAGCGATTGCCATGATGAGAATAAACGTCCAAATACCTTTTGGCACAACCATCGGTGCTTCGGTTGTCCCAGGACGCATGTACATTTGACGAATAATCCCAAAGTAGTAGTAGTAGGAAATGACGCTGGTGATGATCATAATGGCCGCCAGCCAGTAGTTTTCTACCACTAATGTACCCATGAACAGATAGAACTTCCCGAAGAAGCCAACCGTAATCGGGATACCTGCCAAGGACAAGAGGAAGATGCTCATCGCAATGGCCATCACTGGTGAGCGATGATACAATCCGGCGAATCCTTTCAAATCCTCTGTCTCTTGCTCACGAGATACAACCATAATCACAGCGAAAGCCCCAAAGCTGACCAGCAAGTAACCGAACAGATAGAAGATTACCTCGCTGAAAAAGAGAGAGGTCGGCGGTACAAACGGCACGAGCAAATAGCCCGCTTGCGCAATACCTGAATAAGCCATCATACGCTTGACGTTTGTCTGCCTGAGCGCCATCGTGTTCCCAATAATCATCGAGGCGGCTGCCATCAACCCCAGATAGAGGCTTCCCTCTTCGAAAAAGAACCGTCCTGATCCCGTTCCATCGGAAACGTTGAAAAACGAGATCATCATCACGCGAAAGATCAGCGCGAACCCTGCTGCTTTTGACACAACTGCCAGGAATGCAGTGACCGGGGTAGGAGCACCCTGATAGACATCTGGCGCCCACATGTGGTTAGGCGCTGCGGATATTTTGAATGCAAGACCTACTGCGAGAAATGCAAACGCCGTATAGACGAGGAACTGATAGCCCGCCATTCCCGCTTCAGCCAACCGGAATGAGATTTCATAAATATGTGTGGTTCCCGCAAGTCCGTATACGTACGACATCCCAAACAGGAGCACAGCCGTGGCAATACTTCCCGAAACGACGTATTTGAACGCCGACTCGTTGGAAAGCCGCGATTTTTTTCGCAATCCGACCAGTACATAGGATGAGAGAGACAATAGCTCCAGTCCCACGAACAAGGTAATCAAGTCAGCCGACGAAGCCATGACCATAGCTCCGAGAAGCCCGGTCAGCAGCAAATAGTAGTACTCGCCTCTGTGCTGGACTTCTCCTGCTTTCAGATAGGACAACGAGATGAGAATGGCAAAAGCTGTCCCTGCTAGGAAAATCAGCTTGAACGCATTACCGTAATCATCGATCCGGATCATGTCGATCATGTAGCTGTATGGCTTATCGAGAGCATTCATATTGACAAACACAAAGATCGCCGCTATGACCGTTCCCAGGAAGGATAGCCAACCGATGACCTGCTTGCCAAGGCGCTTGCCCGCAAAAAGGTCCAGCAGTGATAAAAAGGTCGCAAAGCCAAGAATGATAAACTCGGGCAGAAGGTAGCTCCAGTCATATGAGAAAATATCTTTAACCTCCATGGATTACCCTCCTATTCCCGTTACGATAGGTACGATCGTTTTCAGCGCCTGCTGCATCGGATTCCCCAGAACTGCCGGATAAACCCCGATGAGAATAATACAACCCAATAGGACTACCATCGGAATGACCTCCATCGGCTGTGCATCAGCAAGTCCTGTACATCTACCCGGAATAGGGCCAAAAGTCGTTTTCAAGATCGCTCTGAGTAAATAAGCCGCGGTGAGGACAATCCCGATCGCTCCCACTGCTGCCATTACTGGCAAACGACCAAACAGACCGAGGAAGGCAAAGAACTCACTAATGAATCCGGACATGCCCGGAAGTCCGAGTGAAGCCATCCCGCCTGCCAACAACACGCCGCTGACAAACGGCATGGATTTGGCTAAACCGCCCAAATCGTCGAGCATCGATGTCTGCGTCCGATCCCAAATGACACCGATCAAGAAGAAGAGCAGTGCTGAGATAAAGCCGTGCGATACCACCTGGAACATCGCGCCCTGAAACCCGATCGTGTTCATCGATGCGAAACCGAGCAAGACGATACCCATATGGCTGATACTGGAGTAAGCCAGCACCATTTTTAAATCCTTTTGTACGAAGGCCAACACAGCCCCATACAAAATGTTGATAATCCCCAAAACGGCTATCCACGTAGAGAAGTCATAGGCCTGCTCTGGGAAGAAGCCGATTCCCATCCGCAAAAGACCGTACGCCCCCATCTTCAGCAAAATACCGGAGTGAATCATGACGATAGAAGGTGGAGCCTGTACGTGAACGCGTAGCATCCACGTATGGAACGGAAATACTGGCAGCTTGATCGCAAAAGCGATAAATAGCACCAGGAAGATGCCAAAACGCATTTCCGGCGTAAGGATTTCGGTTATCGGATGCCCTGGTGTTGTCAGGATCGCCGTTATTTCATCGATATTGAGCGTCCGCATGATGACAAAGATCACGATGAAAGCCAGCAGCATGATCCCTGAACCGATTCCGTTATACAACAGGAATTTGTTCGCTGCTTGTTCGCGCTCTCCATATCCCCAAATCCCGATGAGGAAGTACATCGGTACAAGTGTCAGCTCAAAGAAAATGAAGAACAAAAACAGATTGTCTGCAGCAAAGACTCCCAACATACCGATCAACAGCAGGTGAAACAGGATAAAATACTCCTTCTGCCTCTTCTTGATCTGCCACGAAGCAATTGCTGCGAGAGTACCGATAATCGCCGTCAGCAAAATCAATGGCATCGAAATACCATCTATACCGAGTTCATAGTTGATCTCAAAAGCAAAGACTGTACCTGCCTGAGCCATTCCAATCGGAATCGAAATCCAACTGTGCTTTTCTACGAACTGCAGATTGGCTGTCTCGTAATTAAACATGCCGAACATCCAACCTGCCAAGATAAGTGCCGGCAACGTTCCATAAATCCCGACCTGCTTGATCACACCTGCATGTCGACTGGGGATAAAAGCCATGACGATAATCGCCAGCAGCGGAGAGAACACCAGTGATGACAAAAGGATATTACCCAAAGAGTCCACCTCCCTTGGCCGTCAAACTGATGGCGATGATCAATAGTAACAGACCGAATATGACCATTGCCCCATAGGACTGAATCTGTCCACTTTGTACTCTTGCGTGCAAGGATCCGATTCCTTGGGTAATTTTTGCTGTCAATCCAACCAAACCATCCACAATGTACTTATCAAATACATCCAGGACGAATCCAATCCAGCCAAGTGGACGAACAATGACGTTGTGATACAGCTCATCGATGTAGTACTTCTTGTATGAGAGCTGATAGAGCCAAGGCATTGTTTCTGGAATCGTGTCCGAGGAGATGGATTTCTTGCCGTACATCAGATAAGCCAACACGACTCCGAGAATAGAGATCAACAGTGCCACAATCTGCAACCAAGCTGCCGCGTGCTCACTGCCTTCCCCAAATATGCTCGTGATCGCCGTCCCTGTTTGCGTTGCCAACAACCAATCAGAGAGTAATGGCGCGTACGGTGTATTCACAAAGCCCGCAACAACCGCAAGCAATGCCAAGACCAAGAGCGGGCCTGTCATGACTCCTGGAGATTCGTGCGCTTCGTGCTTGCCACGTGCCTTCCCTGCAAATGTCAGGAAGAACAGACGGAACATATAGAATGCGGTAAAAAATGCTGCGAGCAGCGCGATGAACAGTAAATCGTAGCGATGCGCTCCGTAAACAGCCCCCAAAATCGCTTCTTTCGACCAGAAACCAGCGAACGGAAAGATCCCCGCAATCGCCAAGCAACCGATTAAGAAAGTCAAAGCGGTAATCGGCATCTTTTTCCACAAGCCACCCATTTCGAATACATTCTGCGTATGTACGGCATGGATGACACTACCTGCTCCAAGGAAGAGCAATGCTTTGAAAAACGCGTGCGTCATCAAATGGAAGGAACCTGCTACATAACCAGCAGCTCCGGCTACACCCAATGCCAGCATCATGTATCCGAGCTGACTGACTGTGGAATAAGCCAAGACACGCTTGATATCCCGTTGGGTCAGGCCGATCGAAGCTGCAAATATGGCGGTGAATCCTCCTACATACGCCACAACTGTCAAAGCCGTATCGGATGCGATAAACAACGGATAGGTAGCAGCGACCAAATAAACACCAGCCGCGACCATCGTTGCCGCGTGAATTAATGCAGACACAGGTGTTGGACCTTCCATGGCATCAGGTAACCACGTATGAAGCGGAAATTGACCTGATTTTCCCATGGCTCCAATGAAAATGAGGATCGCCGCGAGCGTAATCATCCATGGTTCCAATCGTCCGAGTGCGATACTCTCAAAAATCGCCCCGTACTCGAAGCTTCCGGTCCACCAGAACAACAGACATATCCCGATGAACAGACCCAGATCCCCGATGCGTGTAACGATAAAAGCCTTTTTGGCAGCCGCTTTTGCCTCATTCTTGAAGTAGTAGTAGCCAACGAGCAGGAAGGAGCATACCCCGACCAGCTCCCAGAAAATATATACTTGCAACAAATTTGGCGAGATGACTAGTCCCAGCATAGAGAACGTGAACAGCGCCAGGTATTGATAAAACACTGGAAAGCGTTCATCCCCATGCATGTAGCCTTTGGAATAGATTTGGACCAACAGACTGACCAATGTCACAATGACGAGCATCATGGCATTTAGTGGATTCACTTCAAATCCCATGTTGATCACGATATCGCCGATATGCAGCCAATCAATCACATAATTGTAATCAGTTCCCCCACCCTGGAATCTCTCCCAGAAGATGAGCACTGCGATTCCAAAAGAAACAGCCGTCAGGGTAATGCCCACTATGGCCGCTCCTTCTTTCAATTGGCGACCAAATGAGACGATCACGATGAAAGCAAGAAGCGGAAACAGAGGGATCAGCCAGGCATAGTGCATTAGAGTATCCATCTTTGTCCTCCTTTTCAGGTTTCCCTCTTATCGTTTCATTTGGTCCATTTCGTCTACATTCACGGTCTCCTTGTTGCGGTACAGCGCAATCAGAATCGCTAGCCCTACGGCAACCTCGGCAGCTGCAACCGTCATCGTAAACAAGGTAAAGATTTGTCCCGTCACAGATGGATACAATCCGAATTTGGAAAAGGCGACCAGGTTAATATTTACAGCATTCAGCATTAGCTCGATTGATATCAAGACGACGACTGCATTTCGCTTCGTCAATGCGCCGTACAGGCCTACACAAAAGAGAATCAGAGCGACCATTAAGTAGGAGGAAATGCTTACTGTCATTCGTTATCCCCCTCCTTTTTCGCCATGATGATCGCACCAACCAACGCGACCAACAACAGAACAGACAATAGCTCAAATGGTATGACGAATTTGGTGAATACTTCGATACCGATTTCTTTTGCATTGTCTACAGGAGCATCTACAGGCGGTGGTGGCGCAGGCCACGGTGTGTTTTGCACACCCCAGAACAATAACCCGAACAGAACGATTACGAAGAGCAGGATAAAACGGTTTTTCCATGTCCGGCCTGTTCCCTCATCGTTCGCATCATGCTTGGTCAGCATGATTCCAAAAAGCATCAAAATGGAGATAGCCCCTGAATAAACCAGAATTTGTGCGACCCCGACGAACTCCGCTCCCAGCAAAACAAACAGACCTGCAATGCTGATAAACGTAACACCCAATGAGATGACCATGTGAACGACGCGCGTAAAGCTGATCATGAACACCGCGCCACCGATCGTCAGAAGGGACAGGATAAAAAAGGCAACGAATTCGCCTGTCATACTAATTCTCCTCCCTGACGTTCGTATTGTTGTCGTCGAGCCACTTCAAGTTCTTGTACAATTCGTCCCGGCTATAGGCAGCCAGTTCGAAGTTGTTTGTCATCACAATCGCTTCAGTGGGACAAACCTCTGTACACAGATCACATAAAATGCACAACTCAAAATTGATATCATACGTATCGATAATCTTTCCCTTTTTCTCCGGATCAGGATGGGGCTTCCCTGTCAGTTGAATGCACTCCGTCGGACAAATACGTGCGCATTGGTTGCAGACGATGCATTTTTCAGGAGAAAAGTGCTGAATACCGCGAAAACGAGGCGGCATTGGAAAGGGCACATCCGGATAGAAATGGGTTACTTTTTTCTCCGTGAGCTTTTTAAATGTATACCCCAGGCCTTTGGCCAGTCCTAGCATGTGTGTCACCCCTCAGGATTTGAGAACTTGGCTGCACCACGTTTTTGACGAAAGCTAGCTTTTGACGAAGCAAGCCTATGGCGAAGCCTGCGCTATGAAAACAGTGGGACGTAGTCGTTTTCGATCAAGTCGCTACTAGAACATGCCATTTTGGTAAGAAACCACTACAGCTGTAAGCAGGATGTTGAACAATGCCACGGGCAACAGCACTTTCCAAGCAAACGACATCAGTTGATCGACACGTAAGCGCGGCATCGTGGCGCGAATCCAAAACTGGAGGAAGACGTAAACAGAAAATTTAAGGATAAACCAAACGATTCCCGGAATGAAATCCAGCGATGGATGAATCGGCAACCATCCACCAAAAAAGAGAATCGTAATCAAGGCACCCATCCCGAACATATATACATACTCCGCCAGCATGAACATCGCAAAACGGAAACCGGAGTACTCGACGTGATAACCGCCAACGAGCTCCGACTCTGCTTCCGGCAAGTCAAACGGCGTACGATTCAGCTCGGCCTGGGCAGCAATGATAAATACAACAAATCCGATAAACTGCGGAACAATATTCCAGACATCCTGCTGCGCGTTGACAATATCTTTGAGATTCATGCTGCCCGTCAATAGAACGACACCCACCACGGACATGACCAGCGGAACTTCATAGCTGATCATCTGCGCAGCGGAGCGGAGACCCCCGATCAGCGAGTACTTATTATTCGAGGCCCAGCCAGCCGTGATCACACCTAATACGGTGATCCCAGACAAGGCGATGTAGTACAACAGCCCTATTCCCAGATCAGCGAACCGAATGCTGTCCGTAAAAGGCATGACCGCCAATACGGCAAAAGCAGGGGCGTAGGCCAATATTGGTGCTAGAGTGAACAACGCTTTGTCAGCATGTTGCGGACGAATATCTTCCTTTAATAGCAGCTTGGCAACATCCGCAACCGTCTGGAGAAGTCCCAATGGTCCTACTCGATTCGGCCCGATGCGCAGCTGCATCCACCCAATCACTTTACGCTCGAAGTAAATAGCGTACGTAACGAATCCCAACACGACGGCAAGCAGTAATACTGCGGCTATGATAAACCAAAGTGTGGTCCCCCATGAGGGTGCTTGCTGCAAGAGAGTATTCATCAACAGTCAACCTCCCCGAGCACGATGTCGATACTGCCCAGGATGGCAACCATGTTCGAGAGGTTTTCCCCCTGCAACAGCTTAGGCAGAATTTGCAGATTGGTAAACGAAGGCCGTCTAAACTTCAATCTCCACGGTTTATCCTTACCTTGACTGGCAATGTAACAACCAATTTCTCCCCGCGGTGACTCGATGCGCACATATGTCTCCCCAGCAGGCGGGCGAATCACACGTGGTACTTTGCCCATGACTTCGCCTTCACTCGGAAATTGCTCCAATGCCTGCTCCAGAATTCGCAGAGATTGTTCAATTTCAGCCATGCGCAGATGATAGCGCGCCATGCAATCTCCCTCAGTCGCTGTTGGCACATCAAATTCAAAACGATCATAAATGCAATACGGTTCGTCCTTGCGCAGGTCCCATTTGACACCTGTCGAACGGAGCATGACACCTGATAGCGAGTAATCCAACGCAGTTTTTGTATCGAACTTGCCGATTCCATTGAGACGGTTAATAAAAATCTCGTTACCCGTCACTAGCTGATGGTAGTTATTCAATTCCTTCTTCATATATTGGACAAATTCTTTGGCTTTGTCTGTCCAGCCTGGAGGTGCATCCCATTTCACTCCGCCTACGCGCATGTAGTTAAAGGTCATCCGCGCCCCGCACAGTTCATTAAACAAATCCAGGATCGTCTCCCGATCACGGAATGCATATAGGAAGGGCCCCATCGCACCAATATCCAAAAGAAACGTTCCCCACCAAACCAAATGGCTCGCCACCCGGTTCAACTCCATTGCGATCAATCGTAAAAACTGAGCACGTTCTGGAATCTCCAACCCCATCATCGTTTCTACTGCGTGACAGAGAACGTAGTTGTTGGTCATGGCGGACACGTAGTCCATACGGTCTGTATAAGGAATAATTTGCGTATAGGTCAAGTTTTCTGCCAGTTTCTCTGTACCTCGATGCAGGTAGCCCATCACCGGAATCGCTTCTTTAATGGTTTCCCCATCGATTTTTACTACCAAACGAAATACTCCGTGTGTACTCGGATGCTGTGGACCTACGTTTAATAACATCTCTTCCGTACGAAGTCCTGTTTCAGAAGAGGTATCAACATGAGTCGTGAGGATGTTATGGTTCATCTGCTAAACCTCCTCGTCGTATTGCACATAATCTTTGCGCAGCGGATACCCTACCCAATCATCCGGTAACAGGATTCGACGTAAATCCTTATGTCCCGGGAAATGAATACCCAAAAGGTCAAAAGTCTCTCTTTCATTCCAATTTGCGCCATGCCAAAGGTCCATTACAGAAGCAACTTTGGAATCTTCTCTGCTCGTTTTGACCTTTACTGCCAGGCTTTGACGATTTTTGTAGGAATAAAAGTGGTAGTACACCTCCAGGCGATCCTCGTAATCGACACCGTGAAGATCGGACAGGTACTCAAAACTCAATTGCTCATCATCTCTTAAAAATTGGGCAACTTGATGCCAACGTTCATTTTGAATGGTGAGAGTCGGAACTTCCTTACCTAGCTCGTTAATATACGAAGCCTCGATGACTTCCTGTCCAAATGCTTCGGAAATTCGTGAAACGTATTTATCAAGATAGGGCTGGTTTTTGGAAGGCGCTTTCGGCGCTTCCTCTGCCGGGGTCTCATCCCCAGTTGCTTGTGTTGCTTTTGCCTTCGCTGCTGCTGCGGCTGCTGCTTTGGCTTTTGCGGCAGCGGCGGCCTTCGCCTTGGCATCGTCATCAGCGGATTCATCGCCGCCTGCTTCACGAGCGGCTTTTGCCTTAGCAGCCGCTGCTGCGGCAGCCTTGGCTTTTGCGGCAGCGGCGGCCTTCGCCTTGGCATCCGCATCTGGAGCGGAATCAGCTGTATCTGCTCCATTTTCCGCGGCTTCTTTTGCTTCCTTCGCAGCTTTTGCCTTGGCTAGTGCTTCTGCGGCAGCCGCTTTCTTGGCTGCGGCTTTTTCCTCAGGCGTCATTTCAGTCACTGGCTTTGCTGGCGGTGGAGTAACTTCCGCCTGTTCCTTCGCCGCTTTTGCCTTGGCAATCGCTTCAGCCGCTGCTGCTTTCTTGGCTGCGGCTTTTTCCTCAGGCGTCATTTCAGACACTGGCTTTGCTGGCGGTGGAGTAACTTCAGCCTGTTCCTTCGCAGCTTTTGCCTTGGCAATCGCTTCAGCCGCTGCTGCTTTCTTGGCTGCGGCTTTTTCCTCAGGCGTCATTTCAGACACTGGCTTTGCTGGCGGTGGAGTAGCTTCAGCCTGTTCCTTCGCAGCTTTTGCCTTGGCGATCGCTTCAGCTGCTGCTGCTTTCTTGGCTGCGGCTTTTTCTTCCGGCGTCATTTCAGACACTGGTTTTGGTTTCGGTTCCGGAGCAGAGACTTCCTCTTGTGGCTCTTGCGATGCCCCCACTGGGCTCGCCTCTTGGGAAGCCTGCGCTTCCTGTTCTCTTAATTTTCGCAAAGCTTCCGCCTTGGCACGGGCTTCAGCCGCGGCTGCTGCCTTTTCCTCCGGCGTCGGCTTGCGTTTCTCGTCGCTCATAGATTGGTCACCTGCTTCCCAGTCTTCGCTTCGTAACGGATTTTTTCTTGGAGCTTATTGATTCCGTAGATCAAAGCGGCAGGGTTAGGCGGACAACCCGGAATATATACGTCGACAGGCACAATCTGGTCTACACCTTTTACAACGCTGTACGAGCGCACGTACGGACCTCCCGCTGTCGCACAGGAGCCCATAGCAATCACCCACTTTGGTTCAGGCATTTGATCATACAGCCTGCGCAGCAGTGGGGCCATCTTTTTCGTGACGGTTCCGGCTACGATCATGACATCAGATTGTCTTGGGGATGCTCGAAAAATAACGCCAAACCGGTCGAGGTCATAACGCGCCCCACCCGTTCCCATCATCTCGATTGCGCAACAGGCCAAGCCAAAAGTTAATGGCCACAATGAGTTACTGCGAACCCATCCCTTCACTGTTTCCAATGTCGTGAACATGACGTTGCGATTCAATTCCTCTTGCAATTCAGGCGCAATGCTTGTCAGGTCTAGTTCCATTCCAGCACCTTCTTTCTCCACGCGTAAATCAATC
This sequence comes from Brevibacillus sp. HB1.3, assembly GCF_013186635.1. NCBI lineage: Bacteria > Bacillati > Bacillota > Bacilli > Caryophanales > Paenibacillaceae > Brevibacillus > Brevibacillus sp. HB1.3. The sequence goes on from NZ_JABMIT010000002.1 coordinate 132,397, forward strand.
CTACGACGAGCAAGGATATAAATATGACCATCTCGACTAAGGCAAAGAGCCCCAGTTCTTTGTAAGCGACGGCCCACGGATACAGAAAGAGTGTTTCTACATCAAAGATGACAAACATGAGGGCAAAGATGTAATACTTCACGTTGAAACGCACCCAACTGTCACCAACAGGAATGTTACCGCTTTCATAAGTAGTTTGCTTCTCCCGTGTCGGTTTCTTTGGACGAAGTAATGGACCAACAAAACTGACTGTAGCCACGGGCAACAGCACACCAAGAATCAAAAAGATCGCGACAATCACATAATTGTTGGTATAGATGTCACTCACCCACGTTCCCTCCGCTCTTGAGAAAGGTATGAATCGTCTTGCGCTGTCCTCCAGAAGAAGTCGAGACTCCCTCAAAAGGTACTGCTCGCAGCATCAAAGGTGTAGGTATGAACGCTGTCGCTAATGATACTGCTAGGGGGTGTTCAATAGTCGTCTTTTGATCACGAAGTAGTCCTGAAAGCTGATTCGAGATCGAAACTTTCTCGATGCTGAAAAGACGTCTTTTGAACCAGTGTTGCTAGAAAAAAATACCTTTATCATTATAGCAAATTGCCAATAGGGTGTCTAACGAAAGCCTTCCTTTTGTGCCATATAAAGGGAAAAAACTCAGAGATTTCCCCCTGAGTTTTTCCAGCATAGTATGATGACCAAACGAATATGCCCGTCTGGCCCTGTTATTCTCTTAATTATTGAACATTGTTAGAAAATTGCTGTCCGAGGAAATCCTCGTAAATGCGCTCCCATACAATCGTGAAGTTCATCTTCTCGTCTTCTGGGATTTCCAGCATATTTTCAATCGCTTCTTCCATATATGGAGTCAGCTTGATCAGAACCTCTGCCAGCATTTGGTCATTGGTGTTCAGCAATTGCTTCATTTCTGCTTTGGACATGCTGAACGTATTTTCTTCTTGCTCGTGCAGCTTCATCACAAGGCGGCTAAACATCGGATGAACCAATGCTTCCAATTTAATATGAGCCAACGCAAGAGATTCTGCTTCACTCAGCTTGAACAACTCAGATGCATCTGGGAATGGATAAACTGGTACATCCCAAGCATCTCCATTATCGATTACCAGACCCCACTTCACGAAAAGCTCAATCGCTTCGTCAAGAGATGTCGGATATGCATATTCGGAACGGCTCATGAACGCTTTGAATCTGTTCAAGAGGTTTACATAGCCTTTAAAATCCTCTTCAGACTTAAAGCCTTCTTGAACAGGCTCGGTGAATGTGCCTTTCAATGCATCGAACTCGTCCAGAGCTTTTCTCATCTCTTCTTTAGACTCATGCTTCGTTACCACATAGCACATTGCTTGGAAAAGAACATTCATTTCATGAGATAGCACGCTTGTCCAGCCATTAGCCGCAAAGCTGCTAGGAATCACTACGCCATCTTGATTGTGGCGGATATCGCGAACGGTTTGCATCAATTACACTCTCCTTTAATCCCAATAGCCAATGCCGCTTTTTCCCGCTGTTTATCATGATAACGTAGCTCGTCGGCAGGGCATTAGGTCTATTATACACAGAAACATTAGGCAATTACCAACTGGAAATATCATGCCCGATTTCCATGGCTCATCATTCATTACCCTATAACCGAAAAATCCCCGCAGCCACATGGGCGCGGGGATATCAAGCTTACGCTTTACTTCGATACGTCGAGACGTGCCATCGCACGTTGCAGCGCGCGTTCTGCACGCTTGACGTCGAGCTCGGCATATTTCTCAGTCAAACGCTTTTCAGCACGCTCTTTCGCTGCCTTCGCGCGTTCAACATCGATGTCTCCCGGCAATTCAGCCGTTTCAGCAAGGATGGTCACTTTATCGCCGCGCACTTCCATGAAGCCGCCGCTTACAGCCATCTTTACTTCTTTATCGCCTTCTGTCTTAATCCGAACTGGCGCTGTTTTCAGCGGGGTTACCAACGGCATGTGGTTCGGCATAATACCGATTTCCCCTTGCAAGCCGCGAGCAATCACCATTTCAGCCTGACCGCTGTAGACAACCCGTTCAGGAGTTACGACTTCAACTGTCATCTTACTCACTTACTCGTCTCCCCTTTCCAGGGTGTCTTACGCCATTTTCTTCGCTTTTTCTACCGCTTCTTCAATTGTACCTACGTACAGGAACGCGCCCTCTGGCAGGTGGTCATGCTTACCTTCGAGGATTTCCTTGAAGCTGCGAACAGTTTCCTTCAATGGCACGTATTGGCCTGGGTTACCAGTGAACTGCTCGGCAACGTGGAAGGACTGGGACAAGAAACGTTGAATGCGGCGTGCGCGTCCAACTACTTGCTTGTCGTCGTCGCTCAACTCGTCCATACCGAGAATCGCAATGATATCTTGCAGTTCTTTGTAACGTTGCAGGATTTTTTGAACGCTACGAGCCACATCATAGTGTTCTTGTCCTACAATATCAGGAGCCAGAGCACGGGAAGTGGACGCGAGTGGGTCTACCGCAGGGAAGATACCCAACTCAGCGATGGAACGCTCCAAGTTCGTTGTAGCGTCCAAGTGAGCAAACGTAGTAGCAGGAGCCGGGTCAGTGTAGTCATCCGCTGGTACGTAGATCGCTTGAATGGACGTTACGGAACCTTTTTTCGTGGAAGTAATACGCTCTTGCAGCTGACCCATTTCGGTAGCCAATGTTGGTTGGTAACCTACCGCAGATGGCATACGGCCCAAGAGAGCAGAAACTTCGGAACCCGCTTGAGTAAAGCGGAAGATGTTATCAACAAAGAGAAGAACGTCGCGGCCTTCTTCATCACGGAAGTATTCCGCCATAGTCAGACCAGTCAACGCTACACGAAGACGTGCACCAGGCGGTTCGTTCATCTGACCGAATACCATCGCGGTTTTCGGCAGTACGCCTGCGTCTTTCATCTCGTGGTACAGGTCGTTACCTTCACGGGTACGCTCACCTACACCAGCGAATACGGAAATACCACCGTGCTCTTGCGCGATGTTGTTGATCAGCTCTTGAATAGTAACGGTTTTACCTACACCCGCACCACCAAACAGACCGATCTTACCACCCTTGATGTACGGAGCCAAGAGGTCAATAACTTTGATACCTGTTTCCAGGATCTCAACAGTCGTTGCTTGGTCTACGAACTCAGGAGCTTTACGGTGAATTGGGTCACGACGATCTACTTGACCGAGTTCTTGCAGGTCGATCGGCTCACCCAATACGTTAAATACGCGTCCGAGGGTGATTGCACCCACTGGAACGGAGATAGCTGCACCGGTATCAACTGCTTCCATACCACGAACCAAACCGTCAGTGGAAGACATTGCAACGGTACGAACCAAGTTATCGCCCAAATGAGTAGCAACCTCAACAGTCAAGTCGATGTCGCGCTCACCGGCACTTTGTGCTTTATGTTGAATCTTGATCGCATTGTAAATGGCAGGCAGGTGTCCGCGGTCGAACTCGACGTCAACAACCGGACCCATTACCTGAACCACACGTCCATTCGCCATCTTACTTCTTCCCTCCTGTAAAGCTAAATTGGGAGCTATTCGCTGCCACTAAGCCTGTGCGTTTGCACCTGCAACGATCTCGGAAATCTCTTGTGTAATGGCTGCCTGACGAGCACGGTTGTAGCTCAACGTTAAACGGTTGATCATATCCGTAGCATTGTCTGTCGCGTTGCCCATTGCAGTCATACGGGAACCTTCTTCAGAAGCTTTTGCTTCGAGAAGTGCACTGTAAACCAGTGTTTCCGCATATTTCGGCAACAGGTCCGCCAATACTTCTTCCGAGGACGGCTCATACTCGTAATTGATTGCGCGCGCATTGTTGCTCTCGGGAGCTTCCAATGGCAGCAATTGTTTTACGGTAGGTATTTGCGAAATTGCACTTTGGAACTTGTTGTAGCACAGGTACAGTTCGTCAATCTGCTCGTTCTCGAACATTTGGACTGCTGCACCGGCAATTTTCTTGATATCAGCAAAGGCTGGGCTGGTTGGTAGACTTGTCACTTCATCCAAAAGCGGGTAGTTCCGTTTGCTGAAGAAGTCACGACCTTTGCGGCCAATCACAAAAATACCGTATTCATCCTTGGACTTGTGCTTCTCGTTAATGGTATTTACCACTTTACGGAGAATGTTGGCATTGTAACCCCCAGCAAGTCCACGGTCAGAAGTGATGACAATATAACCAGTCTTTTTCACCGGACGATTTTGCAACATTGGATGCTTGGAACCAGAAGTCCCACTCGCGATGCTTGCGATCACTTCTTGGATCTTGTCAGCATACGGGCGTGCCGCCTCAGCTTTATCCTGGTTACGGCGAAGCTTTGCAGCCGCCACCATTTTCATCGCTTTCGTGATTTGGCGCATATCTTTTTTACTTTTGATACTGCGTCGAATCTCACGTATTCCTTTAGCCACTCGTTTTCACCACCTTGAGGACGCATGCACGGGCAAATCGCCCGGCATGCATCTGATGTCTATCAGGTTAACGATTAGCGAGTTACCGAAAAGCCTTTTTTGAACTCTTCGATCGCTGCGTTGAATTCTTTTTCATCTGGAAGGTCTTTCGTTGTGCGGATGTGCTCCAACAGTTGCGGTTTGTTGGAATCCAAGAAAGACAACATCTCTTTCTCAAAACGGCGCACTTCTGCTACTGGAATGTCATCCAGGAAACCTCTTGTAGCGCTATAGATAGAAGCAACTTGCTTCTCAACAGGCATTGGATCGAATTGACCTTGTTTCATGATTTCCATCAAGCGCTCACCACGGGTCAGACGAGCTTGGGTCGCTTTGTCCAGATCGGAACCGAACTGAGCAAACGCAGCCAACTCACGGTATTGAGCCAACTCGAGCTTGAGTGGACCTGCTACCTTTTTCATCGCCTTGATTTGCGCGGAACCACCTACACGGGATACGGAAAGACCGGTGTTAACCGCTGGGCGTTGACCTGCGTTGAACAAGTCTGTCTCCAGGAAGATCTGACCGTCCGTGATGGAGATCACGTTCGTTGGAATGTATGCGGAAATGTCACCCGCTTGGGTTTCGATGAATGGCAGAGCCGTAATGGAACCAGCGCCCAGATCATCAGACAGTTTCGCAGCGCGCTCCAGCAAGCGGGAGTGCAAGTAGAATACGTCACCAGGATATGCTTCGCGACCTGGAGGACGACGGAGCAAGAGGGACATTTCGCGGTATGCAGCAGCCTGTTTGGACAGGTCATCGTATACGCACAGAACGTGTCCGCCTTTGTACATGAAGTACTCAGCCATTGTTACACCTGTATAAGGAGCCAGGTACAACATTGGAGCTGGGTCAGACGCAGTAGCAGAAACGATGATTGTGTATTCCAGAGCCCCTGCTTTACGCAGAGTTTCTACGATGTTTGCAACGGTAGATTGCTTTTGACCGATTGCAACGTAGATACAAATCATGTCTTTACCTTTTTGGTTGATGATCGTGTCGAGTGCCACTGCTGTTTTACCAGTTTGTCGGTCACCAATGATCAACTCACGCTGTCCACGACCAACTGGGATCATCGCGTCAATCGCTTTGATACCTGTTTGGAGTGGCTCGTGTACGGATTTACGTGCCATAACGCCAGGAGCTGGGCTCTCGATTGGACGGAAACCGTTATTTGCAATAGGGCCTTGACCATCGATTGGTTGACCCAGTGGGTTTACAACGCGGCCGAGCAGCGCTTCCCCTACTGGAACTTCCATAACGCGGCCGGTACGTTTTACAGTATCGCCTTCCTTAATGTCGCGGAAAGGTCCCATAATAACGACACCCACGTTATCTTCTTCCAAGTTGAGTACCATACCCATTACGCCATTTTGGAACTCGAGAAGCTCCCCTTGCATGGCCTTTTCCAAACCGTGAACACGAGCAATACCGTCACCTACTTGGATGACTGTGCCTACATCCACAACTTCGATTTCAGATTTAAAGTTAGCGATCCGCTCTTTAATGAGGGAGCTAATCTCTTCTGGTCTGATTGCACTCACTTAATTCACCCCATTCATCCAACTTCTTAAAAGCCATCGAACTTTACGCTTTTTGCGCAAAGGTTTCCAACTTCGTTTTCAAGCTGCCATCGTACAGACGGTCGCCAATTTTGATAATAACGCCACCGAGAATCGCTGGATCTACGACTGCTGTCATACGCAGCTTTTTATTCAGCGTTTGTCCGAACTTCTCAGCCAGCTCATTTTGCTCTTCAGTAGAAAGCGGTTTTGCACTTGTCACAATCGCATCTGCAAATCCACGAGCTTCGTTCGCCAATTGTACAAAAGAACGGTAGATATCAACCAGATCAACTTCGCGTCCGTTCTCAATCAGGACGTTCAGAAAATTAAAGGCTTCTTCCCCTACATGGCTTTTGAACAATTCGTCAGCGAGCGTAGCTTTCGCATCTGCTGCGATGTGAGGGTGCAGCATGATCTTTTTCAGATCTTCATTACCTTCAACCGCTTCCACGATTGCACCCAGGTCTGCTTCTACCTGATCAATCTTGCTACGTTCACTCGCTACTTCAAAGAGCGCACGAGCATAACGTTTTCCTACTGCGCTACTCATAGGCGATCTCCCACTTGTGCGAGAAATTTATCAACAGTAGACTTTTGAGCTGCTTCGTCCAGTTCTTTCTCGATGATCTTGGAAGCCAAGAGCACGGACAGGCTGGTCATTTGCTCACGCAGTTCGAGTTTTGCTTTTTCCACTTCACGTGCCAGTTCAGCGCTTGCTTCCGCTTTCATACGCTCGGATGCAGCTTGTGCCTCTGTCACGATTTTGGTTGCTTCATCAGACGCTTGCTTTGCAGCGCGGTCAATGATTGCTTTTGATTCTGCACGCGCTTCATCCAGCACGCGACGTTGCTCAGCTAGAAGAGCTTCCGCTTCAGTGCGGTTCTTCTCAGCTGAGGAGATTTGACTTTCGATATGCTGACGACGTTTTTCCATGATCCCTACGATCGGGCCCATAGCCAATTTACGAACAAGCAGCAACAACAACAAGAACACAATTGCCTGGGTTAACAGCGTTCCCCATTCCAGGGATACCGCTCCAAAGTCGAGCATTCGTTTCACTCCTTCCTGCGAAAAGAAAGATGTATCATCAAGGTTATTAATTGTCTTTGTCAAAAATATAGGCGGGTATCAAGTGCCCGCCTATTGTTACTAAATGCTCGCTGATTACAGGCGACCGAAGAGAATGAAACCGATCGCTACAGCGATGATCGGAACTGCCTCTACCAGACCAAGACCCAGGAACATGAGACCCATCAGGCTACCACGTGCTTCTGGTTGACGAGCTACACCTTCAATTGTACGAGAGATTACCAAAGAGTTACCAATCGCTGCGCCAAGAGCAGACAGACCAAATACGATACCAATTGCAAGAGCCAAACCTTCCATTGTTTAAAAACCTCCTTAGTGTTTAAAAAGCGAAGATAAAATCGGGTAAGCACAAAATTAGTGATCTTCATTCACTTGCTGTGACAGGTAAACCATCGCCAGCGTTGTGAAAATGAATGCCTGTACGGAACCGACGAACACCGAGTAGCCCAACCACAGGAACAGCGGAATGCTTCCGAAGATCCCTACACCCAGCAGGAAGGAAATCAAAACCTCACCCGCAAAGATGTTACCGAATAGACGCAAAGGCAGCGTCAACGGCTTGATGATGAACTCCTCCAGAATGTGAATCGGGTTCAGGAATGTATGTTTCAACCATCCGCTGAAGCTCTTCTTGATGCCCAGATAGTGAGCGTAGAGAAGAACGATGAACGCCAGAGCGAAAGTTACGCTAGGAGTCGCTGTTGGTGATTTCCACCACCCAATGACAGGCCCGTGCGAGGACGGATCGGTAGAGTTCAGCTCTTCTTCAAGCTTGGCCATCTTTTGTTGCTTCATTTGCTCATTTGTGGAAGCCGTCAACATGTCTTTAACCTTTTCACTTACTTGATGGTCAGGACTGTTGTGGTGAGCCGTGTTTACGTTAAATACGAGACCCAGTTGGTTTCCAAGGAAAATGTAAAGGAACAAAGTGAGTGCCAGCGAGACAAAGCCCGCAGCCTTCTTCGGTGTGATGTAGCTTTTTGTAATGCCGGTAACGAAGTCCACAATCCATTCCATCACGTTTTGCGCGCCGCTTGGAGTTGCGGAGGTCAGGTTGCGGGTCATCCCGATACACAGCAAAAGCACCACCAGAGAGGTAACCAAAATCATAAGAATAGTGGAGATGTCAAATACCATGCCCAACCATTCAAACCGCAGAGAATAATGCATGTATTTCACCCCTTTCTTCCGCGCGAATCTATTGCTTTAAGTACGTGTAAAGAAAAAATATCTACTATCTATTTAAAGGAGCGATACACAAAAAGGAAACTGAGAATCTGAAAGAGGAATAAACCTATCAACACGCCAGCGATTCCAAACATATGGGGAAAACGCATTGTCAAAAAGACTGCAAAGCCAGCCACAGCCAGTCGCTGCAACATACCAGTCCCTTTTGGCCGGACGTTTGAATCAACAGCCATCTGACCAATGCGCCAGGTTTTGCTGAAGAGAACCGTGCCATTCACCAAACTGCAAACCATCCCAAGCAGGAGGCTTTGCAAAAAGAAACGATACGATGGCAACACCGCCCAGAGTATCGAGGCAATTGCCATACAGAAAAAGGCATAGCGAAAAGTGGATCGCATTGCCGAAGAAAACGTTTGCATGTTCCATCTCCCTAGAGATAACCGCGAACGATGCGGTAGACGCTATACACGCCTATTCCTAATCCCGCGAGCAGCCCCACCATCAAAAAAAGCGGATTGGTAGAGAAAAGACCATCCAAGTATTTTCCCAGAAGGACTCCCGAAATCACGCAAACGGCCATATCGACACCGATTAGGGTGACCAACGTGATCGCTCGCCACGGATTATCCAATTTTGACACAGAGCAACATTCTCCTTTCATACATAAGGAGAGGGCTGGTGTCAAGTGCCCCTTTGCCCTCATTCATATTAACGAAGAATTATTCCCTTTGTCAATGTTCGGCTCGGTCTGTACACAAAGCGTTCACAATTTGAAGTTTAAATTTTCTCGACAAGGGTAGCGACCCCTTGTCCACCACCGATGCAAAGGGTTGCTAACCCATATTTTGCCCCTTCGCGTTTTTGCAATTCATGCACGAGCGTGACCAAGATTCTGGCGCCACTTGCACCAATTGGATGACCCAAAGCGATGGCTCCGCCATTGACATTCAGCTTCTCGCGATCAAAGCCGAGTGCCTTGCCAACAGACAGCGATTGGACGGCAAAAGCTTCATTTGCTTCGATCAAGTCAATGTCAGCAATCGACAGACCCGCTTTTTCCAGTACGCGTTTGGTCGCAGGAACTGGACCGTACCCCATGATGCTCGGATCAACACCTGCACTTGCATTGGCTACGATACGGGCAAGAGGCTTCACACCCAGCTCTTCTGCCTTCTCGCGTGTCATAATCAAAAGAGCTGCTGCTCCATCGTTGATACCAGATGCATTCCCGGCTGTCACAGTCCCATCCTTTTTAAATGCAGGCTTTAGTTTGCCTAGCGCTTCGGCTGTCACGCCAGCACGCGGGAATTCGTCTACGGCAAATAGCACCGGATCACCCTTGCGTTGCGGGATCGGAACCGGCACGACTTCTTCCTGAAAACGACCACTAGCGAGCGCTTGCTGAGCCTTTTCCTGGCTCCACGCTGAAAATTCATCCTGCTCTTCGCGTCCGATTTCGTATTTGGTGCAAAGGTTCTCTGCTGTAATGCCCATGTGGTAGTCGTTGAAAGCACACCACAGCCCGTCGCGAATCATGGAGTCTACCACTTTCTGATCCCCCATGCGGTAGCCTGAACGCGCACCTTCCATTAAGTATGGTGCCTGACTCATATTTTCCATCCCACCAGCCAAGACAACCTCTGCCTCACCAGCAAGGATGGACTGAACGGCCAGATGAACGGCTTTTAGACCTGAACCACAAACCTTGTTAATTGTCAGGGAGGGAACTTCATGAGCAAGGCCCGCGTGAATAGAAGCCTGACGCGCCGGGTTTTGACCCAAGCCTGCTGACAGTACGTTCCCCATAATCACTTCATCGACCGCATCCTTGGAAACACCTGCACGCTCTAGCGCTGCTTCCAGTACAATCCCGCCCAGCTTTGTCGCGCTGACACCTGCAAGCGTTCCTTGAAAGCTACCTATAGCAGTGCGCACAGCACTCGCAATGACGATTTCTCTTTGACTCATCTTCCACACACCCCTCAAATACACAGGATAGGCAACCTTCTTAAGATTCCATCTCTTCATGATAATTCCTGCTAGGAAATCGCTTTCTTTTCCAGTTTATTTAAAAAACGTCACGGCTCTTGGGGGGTAGAGTGCCAGTCTGTCACGATTAGGCTAGGATGAAACAGCACGAACGTAAATAACTTCGTAGGTGACAGGGATGCCCGTTTCTCTTTTATACGTCTGCTCATAGTAACGAATCATTTCTGCAAGGAGTTTTCTGCGTCCAAGACCGTTTCCTTGCTCCATGCTTGCACTGGCGCCTACAGCTTTCACAGCATGCAGAAAATCCCGTACACCCGGGTAAGTTAGCCGTTCATATTTCCTACTGATCTCTATACCCGTAAACCCTGCTTGCTCCAATTGCTCATGCCAATCACGTGCAGAGAGAAACTCCAGACCATGGCGTACTCCCTTTTCTCCCAAAATCGCATGAGCATTCGTAAACGAATCATGCAGCTCCCAAAAAGTATCAGGTCCAAATGTCGAAAAAACCAAATGTGCCCCGGGCTTCAGGATTCTTGCCAATCCTCTTAGCGTATGCGCTGGCCTGGCAAACCACTGAAAACACGCTCCTGAAACGATCAAATCCTTTGACTTCGCCTGTTGTTCCCAAACCCATTCTTCGGCATCAGCTTGTGAAAATGAACAAATCAGGCCATGCTGCTCCAGATTGTTCTTCGCCTGCTCCAGCATACCTGGCGCAATCTCTACCGCCTCGTAATGGGCAGCAGAAAAATGGCTGCGAATGACGCGGGTTAACCCCCCTGTTCCACAGCCAATCTCTAGGATGTTACGCACATCATTCTCTTTCGTTCTCTCTGTAACCAGTTGACTCAGATGATCAGCCATCTTCTTTTGCACAAGTGCGTATTTTTCATATGAAACAGCCTTCTCACTAAATCGGCTGCTGATTGCCCTCTTCTGCAAGCTGCTCCACCATCCTCTTTAGCGAATCTCCTACAACCTCTGGAACAAACACATGCGGAGCATGACCACAGTCAGGGATTTGTACGAAATTGGCGCCTGAAAGGCTACCCGCCAGTTCTTCTCCGGCCGCGAGCGAACAGATAGCATCCTCCGTGCCATGAATGACGAGAGTAGGAGTAGTCAGCGAAGACAGGAACGGGCGGCAGTCCTCTTCTTCCAAATAGGTCAAGCCCGCAATCAGCGCCGCCGTACTCCACTTCTGGCTGTCCAGTCTCACATGCAAACCTGTTTGTTCACGCTCACCGGGTGTGAGCATCTGTACGACAAATGCTTCCATCACCCGCTCGCGTGCTACGGAAAGCTGCCTTTTCATCCTATGCAAAACAACGGGATGCCACCCAGCGCGAAGGTCATTCTGTTCACAGGTAAAGCGAGCTGTGGTGCCGATCAAAACAAGTCCTGAGACCGGGTACTGGGCAGCGAGGCGTATTCCGAGCATTCCTCCCATAGACCACCCCACTACAATCAGCTCCTGCGCTGCTAGAGGGCGGACTTCCTCTACTACTCTCTCGTAAAATTGCGAGGAATCCGTGACGTCCGAATAAGTAGGAATGATGTGCTGATGGGAAGGAAACTGTGAGCGAACTGCATCCCAGCTGCAATCTGGCATTCCCCACCCGGTTAGCCACAGCATCGCTTTTCTCACGATATCGTCCCTCCTTTCTGAAGCTCGTCCCTGATTTCGCTCACTTGCTCGCAAGCCCACTCCAGCTCTTCGCGCGTATGAGCAGCCATCACGGTAAAACGTATACGTGCGGTTCCTGCTGGCACTGTAGGAGGTCGAATCGCCACTGCTGCAATCCCTCGCTGCCTAAGCCTTTTGCTGAATTGCAAAGTCCACTCATTCTCGCCTAACGTAAGCGGGATGATTGGCGTATCTTCTTCGTCTACGGTAAACCCACGTGAACGAAGCAACTGACGAAACATGAGCGCATTCTGCCTCACTGCTTTTCTGCGCCAAGAGTCCGTTTGTACCAAAGACAACGCCGCCAGATTCGAGCCAATCACAGCAGGAGGCAGAGCCGTGGAATAGACCAACGAGCGCGCTTTTGTCATCAAATAACGAATGATGATCTCATCTGCGCATACGTATGCCCCATAAACACCAAATGCCTTGCTGAAGGTTCCCATCAACACATCGACTTTTCCGGCGAAGCCGAGTTCGTGGCACAAGCCCTGCCCTTCTTCACCACGTACTCCCCCTGCATGGGCTTCGTCAACCATCAGCATGGTATCGTAACGATCTCGTAGTTGTACCAATTCATGCAGAGGAGCTTTGTCACCATCCATGGAGAATATGCTGTCCGTGACGATCCACTTCCGTCTTGCATCCTGGTGCTTTTTCAATAAAAACTCCAGATGCTCCATGTCGTTATGTCTGTACCGAAAATGCTCCGCTCGACTGAGCACAATCCCATCTACAATGCTGGCGTGATTCAATCGATCACTAAAAACAGCGTCGCCTCTTCCAACAAGTGCTGCAATTACCCCTGTATTTGCCTGATAACCGTTTGCAAAAACAAGCGCCGCTTCTCTCTCTTTCCACGCCGCCAATTGTTGTTCCAGCTCGTCGTATAACGCGTAGTTGCCATGGACGAGACGAGAGGCAGTTCCTCCTGCCCCCCACTCCTCTGCCGCTATCTTGCCAGCTTCCACGATTCGTTGATCGTGGGCCAAGCCCAAATAGTTGTTCGATGACAGATTTAATAATGGTTTCCCTTCGACTTGAATCCACGTGCCTGCACGGTCACTGGCTGAATCTACGGTGCTCCACTCTCTTGCCAACGATTGTTTCCGCAATGAATCGTATTCTTCTTCCAGCCATGTGTAGCGTTTATTCATAACTGACCTACAGCGCACACAGCTCGATTTCAAACCCGAGGTCTTCAATCATCTGATGGTCTGTCGTGATTTCTTGCCCGGGCGTCGTCAAATAATCGCCCACAAACAACGAGTTAGCCGCATACAAGGAAAGGGGCTGCAAGGTGCGTAAATTCACTTCGCGCCCACCCGCAACACGAATTTCTTTATCCGGGCAAATAAATCGGAACAAAGCGAGAACACGAAGAGCCTTCATTGCCGGGGTGCGTCCTTTATCCTCCAACGGGGTTCCTGGAATCGCATTTAAAAAATTGATCGGGATCGAATCTGCGTCGAGATTGCGCAGGGCAAATGCCATTTCGACGATCTCCTCATCGCTCTCCCCCATGCCAATGATCACGCCTGCACAGGGAGACATCCCTGCTCTTTTCACTGTATCGACTGTCTGTACACGCTGATCGTACGTGTGCGTTGTCGTAATCGCTTCGTAATGGTTGCGACTCGTGTTGAGATTATGGTTGTAACGGTGAACACCTGAATCTTTTAGACGCGTTGCTTGTTCGTCGCTTAAGATCCCTAAGCACGCGCAAATTTTCAGCGGCATCGTCTCGCGGATTTCTTTGACGGCCTCGATGACTTGGCCCAGCTCTTTTTCCGTGGGACCGCGTCCTGAGGCGACAATACAGTATGTACCTGCTTTTCGATTCATGGCTTCCCGCGCACCTGATAGTAATGTCTCCTTGTCCAGCATCGTGTACTTGGATACGGGAGCATTCGAAACAATCGACTGCGAGCAGTAACCGCAATCCTCCGGACATAGGCCGCTCTTGGCGTTGATGATCATGTTCAGTTTGACCTTTTTTCCGAAAAAGTGCTTTCTGACGCGAAACGCTTCGTTCATGACCAGTAGCAGCTCATCATCCGGCGCTTGCAACACCTTCATTGCCTCTTCGTGCGTAAGCACTTCCTTGCTAATTGCTTTACGAGAGTATCCCTTCCAATCCAAACAGGTGCTTTGCTCCATTTTCTCGTCTCCCCTTCTTATTATTTATGGCTCCACTGACACAGCTGTCCGATGTCTACACATTCTTGGATCAGCTGCGTCAAGTGCTGGCGCTCTAACGGTTGGTCTATCCATGGAAGCACGCCCCATACGGGAACTCCCCCATAGCTCTCAATCATGCTCGCGTTTGTTTTGACACTCTCATCGATGACACCAGCTGAATTGTTTTGATTCAGGATGACACCTACAACCTCGATCCCGAGTTCCCGTGCATACCAAACGGACAAGAGCGTATGGTTAATTGTGCCGAGCCCAGCCCGAGCCACGATGAGCATGGGCAGGTTCAGCCGAGCAGCAAGATCCGCCATCGTTTCGGTCGGAGTCAATGGAACAATCAGACCACCCGCTCCTTCGACAAGAAGTGCTGGATAACGTTCCATCAAGGGTCGCCCGCAAGCGATTACTTCCTCCATAGTCAAGCTTTTCCCCTCTGCTTCCGCAGCCAGATAAGGGGTAAGCGGTGCCTCAAAACAAAGTGGGGCTATCTCCTCACACGCGTCAGGCACTCCGCTCCACGATCTCAAGTGCATAGCGTCACTGCCCTCATCATATGCGAGTGCTCCTGACTGGACTGGCTTCCAAACTCCGATGTCCACTCCTGTCTCACGCAACACGGATGCGATTCCGGCAGTCACAATCGTTTTGCCTACCCCAGTATCTGTTCCTGTGATGAACAATCCGGAAAAGGGGCGATCAGCCATATCAATCACTCCTCTACTTCACCTGTCGTTACATCCTGAATCGATTCCGCCAAAATCCGAACCATGTCAGCCAATTCTTCGGTTGTAGATACAAGCGGCGGGATAAAAACGATGACGTTGCCCAACGGTCGTGTCAAAAGCCCTTTTTCTCTCGCTACCTGACAGACACGCACACCGATCCGCTCATTCCAGTGATAAGGCTCCTTGGTCTCTTTTTCACGAACCAACTCGATTCCCGCCATCAAGCCTTTTTGCCGGATATCTCCTACATGAGGCAGGTTGTACAGCGGCCCTAGCAATTGCTCCAAAACGATTGCCTTTTGTGCCACTTGTTGAACAACCCCGCGCTCCTCCATCAGCCGCAGGTTGGCGAGAGCAACTGCACAGCCGAGTGGATTTCCTGTAAACGAATGTCCGTGGAAAAAGGTTTTCTGTTCCTCATAGTCAGCGAAAAAGGCATCATAAATCTGCTCGGTTACTAAGGTAGCCGCTACAGGCAAATACCCTCCCGTAAGCCCTTTTGCAACTGCCATGATGTCTGGCACAACCCCATCATGCTCACAAGCGAACATTTTGCCCGTTCGTCCAAATCCTGTCGCTACTTCGTCTGCGATCAGCAATACATCATGGGCGCGCAACAGCTCCGCGATTTTTTTCAAGCAACCATCCGGCATGATAATCATGCCGCTTGCTCCCTGCACGACAGGCTCTACGATCATCGCCGCAATCTCATGTGCTCTATCCCTAAGCAAACCTTCCAGGCTGCTCAATGTGGCCTGAACGGCTGCTTCTTCGCCGCCTTGCCTGTACGGATAAGGGTATGGAATGACATGTGGAGAAAAGAGCAGCGGTTTGTAGACCTGATGGTAGAGAGGAATGGCTCCCACACTGGTGGCTCCAATCGTATCCCCATGATAGGCATTGTTCATCGTGATAAACGAATGCTTTCCGGTCTGTCCGCGATTTTGCCAGTATTGAAACGCCATTTTCAGTGAGATTTCGACCGCAGTTGCCCCGTTGTCAGAGTAAAAGACTTTGCTCAATCCTTTTGGAGCGAGGTTGATCAGCTTTTCCGCTAATAAAATGGATGGCACATTTGCCATGCCGAGCAAAGTAGAATGGGCAATCTGGTCGAGCTGCTCCGTGATCGCCTGATTCAGCTCGGGAACGTTGTGGCCATGGACGTTCAACCACACAGAGGAAAAACCGTCGTAGTAAGCCTTGCCATTCACATCGAACAGCTTGATCCCTTCTCCTTTCGCAATAATGAGTGGCTCTTGTGCGACGTAGTCTTTCATTTGAGTGAAGGGATGCCAAACGTATTGCTTGTTTTTGGCAGAGAGTTCTTCAAAGTTATTTAACAACCAAATCACAACCTTGGTTAACATATATTTGTTAACCGTTATTTTAAATTGGTTAACCTATTTTGGCAAAGCTTTTTTCTCGACTTTGAAAAATTAGTAAGATCTAACATCTAAGAAGGTCCTTCTAGTTTAAGTCAACATAGTGGAGGAGAAGAAAAAGCGCAGTTCTCTTCGACTCTGACACGCCCGCAAGGGGATTGACTGTCCGTCTCCACTTCCAAAAGGGGACCGTCGAGCCAAAGCCACCCTACGGGCGGAAGGTTCTCGAGGAAGGAGTGTTCGACAAGCGGGTCCCCTTTTGCAAGTTCCGACTGGGTAGGCGTTGTCAAGGTCTACGAGCCCTGCGCTTTTTCTTCTCACCAGCTTTGTCAGCTCATCGATTCCTTCTAAAACTCAGGAAGCCGACAAAAAAAGGTCAAGCTCCTCTTCGTTAGAGAAGCTTGACCTTTTATATTCCGATTCTATTTAACTTGATGCAGGATGCGATAAAGCGCTACGACACACACTGCTCTCGTCGTCGGTTTATTCGGCTGATAATTTCCTCCAACTGGATCAATCAGGCCAAGTCCGACCATGTTGGTGATGGATTTCGATGCCCAGGATGGCCAGGTCCCTTTATCGGAGACCTTTTTCGTCGTTCCCTTTTTATTCACGAGACGATCGAGAATGACTGCGGCCTCTGCGCGAGTCACCGGCTGATCCGGACGGAAGGTATTATCGTTATACCCCTTCACCAGACCTTTAGAAACGGCAACCTGTACGGCACCTTGCGCATAGGAAGGCACCTTATCCTTGAATTTCAGTTTTGGTGAGGAAGGGAGCTCCCATTCAAAAGAGCGCGCGAGCAGGGTGACGAACTGTGCTCTTGTCAGAGAAACCTCTGGGCCAAACGTCGTCTCTGTCAAACCCTTCACGTAGCCCTTTTCCGCCATGTAGGTGATTTCTGCCTTAGCTGGATGCTTCGTGATATCTGTAAATCCAGCGTTGCTCGTTCCTGCATTGTCCAGGTAGTACGGAATGTACTTACCGTAGCTATTGACTTCATATACCCACTGACCTTGAGCATTCATGGTTCCCAGAAGCGGATCCAACGTATTGTTTACTTGGTTTACGTACAAGAGTCCTACGCCTTTTCCAGCGAGCCATTGCTTCGGTGCCAGTGTCAACTGAATCGACGAGGTTGAAATTGCGTCCTCTTGTCCTGCTTTTAGTTCGCCCGGCTTAATCGTAAACGAGTAATCAGCAGGTACATATCCTGGCATTGGCTGGGTCACGATCGACTCCACATCAATCAGCGCACTATCCAGATAAGATGCAGTATTTTCAAAGGAGTAATGGAGATCAAGCTCCGCTCCGAGTGACATGCTGCCTGGCAGTTCAGGGACAACGGCCACATCGCTCGGCTGACCTGTCTTGTTGCCCAAGAGGAGCGAGAATTCGTCGAAGTACAGTGTTCCTTTGTCGTGTGTAATGCCATCGTTGGCTTGGTCAACGACATATACACTCTTCAGATGCAATGGATAGGCAACATTGCTCGGGAAGTAGCCTTTCACTTGCTTCCAGCCTGTCCAATTGATCTCTTTTGCCAGATCGACGTAGACCGGCTTGCCGTTTGCATCAATTGCTTCTGCACGGAGCCAATGTCCGCTGTTGTCCCCATTGACCCATAAGCCCAATCCGAGCGGCTTGCCAGGAATCGTCACAGGGTTTGCCCCCAGAACACCGTACGAAATCCGCATGTTGTTCGCTGGTGCTCCTGAGAAGTTGTACACCAATTTCGCTGCCTTTTTCGTGCGGAATGTCTGATCGGAGACGAGCGCGAACGAACCAGCCGAACTGATGCTGGACGGATTTGCCGCATGGTACATGCCTGCCTGATTATCGAAGGTGAGCCATGGCTGCTCGAATTGTCCAACGGCAAATGGTACGGTTGTTGCCACGCCATCATACGTAATCGTCAGGTTTCCGTTGCCCGGCTCATTGCCTGCTACCAGTTGCAGATTGTCGTTAATCGTCGCTACAGAAGAATCGACACTCGCTTTTACGCTAAGTGGCGTCGCTTGTACGGTAGAGCCCTTTTTCGTTTTGATTTTGACATCGAGAGCAATGGATTGTCCCGGTGCAATCGTAATCGGGTTCGGGGAAACGATGATTTGCTGCACATCGTTGCCGGAAATGACTTGAATGTCTTTATTTTGCGTCACATTGCCCAATCGCGCAGTCAATGTGATCTTGCCAGAGCGAGCTGGTGTGAATTGCTTGCCATTTACGGAGCCCGCTTCGGACTGACTAGCATCCCAGCTCACATCACCTGCATTGATCGCATGCGGTTGGAAATGCACATCGTAACCTTTGGATGCACTGAGCGGGATAGATTGTCCGATAAGCACATCTGCCGGTACATCGATTTGGAAGCCTCTCAATTCTCCAGCAGGTGCCGTATTGTATACGGCCAGTCCAGTAGGCACTCGACGCTCAGCACCGCCGCTCGGCTTATTCGCCAGATTCGCGTGTGTCTCACCCAGCATGCGAGCTGCCATGGTCGTAGAGCCACCACCGTCAAAGTTTACAGCCCGATAAGAACCGAGCTCCGCCATGATTTTTGCCAGCTCGTCCAAATAAACGCCTTGGCTCGCATCGATCGTGACCATGTACAAGGTCTTCCCGTCCTGGGAAACTCCGACCGATGTGCGTGCCGTCTTGTTGATGATGGACTTGTCCGCTTGAAAGGAGGTGAGCGCTTTCCCTTGATCAACCAAAATCACATTGCCGCCTACCGCTTGTTTTAGGTTGAGTGTCTGTGGTGTCGTTTGGTACTCAACCGCTGCAGTAGCGCCTACAGGGAAGTTTTGTTTGAGGAATGCTCCTGCTGCTCCATGTCCCCAAAGGACATAGCCGTTGTAAGGTATGTATACGCCTGGTTGATTCACACGAACTTCTTTAGCGACGTTGTCTACAAACAAAATCTCGACGACATCTTTGTAGCCCGGTATCGTTCCCAAGCTGGTTTTCCCAAAGGAAGGGGTATAGACGTTCAGTTGGTTCTGGTGACTTTTTCGTGAATCACTCGGGTTGTACTCTTCCTTGTTGACACCTTGAATGGAATAGGTAGCGCCATTAGGAGCAGTAACCTTGCCGCCAAACCCAAACTTGTCGACGATGGCCATCTTGTCTCCGGTCAAGCCCAGCGCGTACCAGTAGGAGACCAAGCCCATGGAAGAAATCAGTTCATCGTCTTTCATGACAATACCAAACGGCGCTCCCCGCTTGGACATGTTAAAAAAGTCGGCATTGATCGCTGCTACAGCTCCGGTTTCACGCGCCATTTGGGTAACCGTCTGCCTGTCTGTCAGTTTGCCTTTCGTTCCGTATACCGGTTTTACCTCAACATAAGGATTGTTCAAATCAACCTTGGTTACCATGATCGTGACTACTTGATTGGCAAATGATTTCGTATATTTCTGCAAAGTGGTCCCCTCACCAATTGGGGTTTGCCACATCATATTCAATGCACTTGTCTCCGCTCTGGCGTGTGCGACATTGGTCGCAAACGGCACAAACGGAACAAAAGCTCCCCAGGCCATGGTCGTAGCCGTGAGCAGCGTCACTATCCTTTGCGCTCTCATGTTGATAACTCCTCTCCGTATTCCAAACTCTGTCTTTCTACCATCTAAGCCAAGCAACTAAATATTAGACGCAATAGGCCATGGATAGTTTCGCCAATTCTCTCGATTCTCTCTTAGAAAAACATACCAAATCGTCAGTCATAGAAAACAAGAATATCCCTCTACAACAAGAAACCCGCCCGGTTTGACGAACGGAACCTGGCGGGTTTTCTAGCTGTATGTTACTGACCTGGTTGGAACGGCTCTGGTTGTTCAGCCCGCAAACCAAAATGATAGAGGATTGCTTCTACAATACGGCGTGAAGCCTCGCCATCCCCATATGGGTTGACAGCATGCGCCATTGCATCGTAAGCCGCTTGGTTGGTCAGCAATTCTTTTGCCATTGCATACACTTGCTCTTCGTCGGTTCCCACGAGCTTCAACGTGCCTGCTTCAATCCCCTCAGGACGTTCTGTCGTATCGCGCAGAACCAGGACTGGTACGCCAAGAGACGGCGCTTCCTCCTGTACTCCGCCGGAATCGGTCAGGATGAGATGGGAACGACGAGCGAAGTTGTGGAAATCAAGGGCATCCAATGGTTCGATCAGTGAAATGCGATCATGGTTTCCGAGAATCTCCTGCGCCACTTCTTGTACAGCAGGATTCAAGTGAACCGGATACACAACAGAAATCTCAGGATGCTCATCCACCAGTCTTCGAACTGCACGGAAAATACGGCGCATTGGCTCGCCCAAATTTTCGCGACGGTGAGCCGTCATCAGCACCAGCTTCTGACCAGCTACGCGATCCAGCACCGGATGCGTGTAATCCTCGCGAACCGTTGTTTTCAACGCGTCAATCGCTGTGTTTCCTGTCACGTAGATGCTCTTTTCCGGCTTTGCTTCGCGACGAAGATTGTCAGCCGATCCATTGGTCGGAGAGAAATGAAGGTCAGCCATTACACCTGTCAACTGACGGTTCATCTCTTCCGGGAACGGCGAGTACTTGTCCCATGTGCGCAAGCCCGCTTCCACGTGGCCAATCGCGACTTGATTATAAAAAGCAGCCAGACTCGCCACAAAAGTGGTTGTCGTATCCCCGTGTACGAGGACGATGTCCGGTTTTACTTCCTTCATTGTTTCATCCAGACTCTCCAATGCGCGAGTGGTCACACCCACCAGCGTTTGGCGATCCTTCATGATGTTCAAATCAATGTCTGGTTGAATATCAAAAATGTCCAAAACCTGATCGAGCATTTGACGATGTTGGGCCGTCACGCAAACGACAGATTCGATCTGCTCGCTGTACTTGTTCAATTCATGGACAAGCGGTGCCATTTTGATCGCTTCTGGACGTGTGCCGAATACCGTCATTACTTTTACAGTTTTCATCCGTTTTTCCCTCTCCGACTACTTCGTGCCGTACAAGCGGTCACCCGCATCGCCCAAGCCTGGCACGATGTATCCATGGTCGTTTAAATATTCATCAACAGCCGCTACGTAAATATCTACATCAGGATGCTCGTCCTGAACCAGCTTGATACCTTCTGGAGCAGCGATGAGGCACATCAGTTTCAAGTTTTTCGCTCCACGTTTTTTCAAAGCAGTAAGAGCGGCAACAGCAGAGCCACCAGTCGCCAGCATCGGGTCAGTTACGATCAACTCACGCTCAGCAACATCGGATGGCAGCTTCACATAATACTCAATAGGCTGTAGGGTTTCCGGATCACGGTAAAGACCTACGTGTCCTACTTTGGCAGCAGGGATCAGCCTCATCAGGCCATCCACCATACCAAGACCAGCACGCAGAATCGGTACCAACCCTACTTTTTTACCAGCGATTACGTTCGACTGACAGGTAGCCACTGGCGTTTCGATAGTGATTTCCTCCAAAGGCATATCACGGGTAATTTCATAGCCCATCAGAGTAGTCACTTCATCTACCAGCTCGCGAAATTCCTTGGTCCCTGTATTCTTGTCACGAATATACGTAACTTTATGCTGAATCAGCGGATGGTCAAACACATATACACGGCTCATGTCATTTCCTCCGTTTCCCTATCAATACATCCTTTCTATAATAGCTGGTGAGAGTGGCTCAGTCAATTTGCCTAATCTTCGTACTTTTTCTCATCCTCGATCCCTACCTACAGCCGCGGAGTAAAGAAAAAAGCAGACCCGTATAGAAAAATTTCCACTGGGTCTGCTTCACGTAGCCTTACCTTAGATATTCAAGCCTTCATACATCGGGAAACGTTGGCACAAAGCTGCCACACGTTGGCGTGCTTCCTCATGTTTCGCAGCATCCTCTGGATTTTTCAATGTCAGAGCTATAATCGCTGCTACTTCTTTCATTGCTTCCTCATCAAAACCGCGGCTTGTCACTGCTGGCGTACCCATGCGCACACCGCTTGTAACAAACGGGCTTTGTGTATCGTAAGGAATCGTATTTTTGTTCGTAGTAATGCTTACTTCGTCCAACAGATGCTCAGCTACTTTACCAGTCAGGCCGATTTTGCTTACATCCACCAATACGAGGTGATTATCCGTTCCGCCGGAAACAAGCGTCAGACCTTCAGCAGTCAAGCCTTCCGCAAACGCACGTGCATTCTTGATGATGCGAGCTGCGTAATCCTTGAATTCTGGTTGCAGGTTTTCACCGAAGGCAACCGCTTTTGCTGCGATGACGTGCATCAACGGACCACCTTGAACGCCTGGGAACACGGATTTGTCGATGCCTTTCGCGAACTCTTCCTTGCACAAAATCAAACCGCCACGTGGTCCACGCAGAGTCTTGTGCGTCGTAGAAGTAACGAAATGCGCGTGCGGTACTGGGTTTGGATGCAGACCTGCCGCAACCAGACCAGCGATGTGCGCCATATCCACCATGAAGTACGCGCCCACTTCGTCCGCGATCTCACGGAACTTGGCAAAATCAATCGTACGCGGATAGGCACTCGCACCAGCAACGATCAGCTTTGGCTTATGCTCCAATGCTTTTGCACGAACATCTTCATAATTGATCAGGTGAGTATCTTCGTCTACACCGTAGTCAACGAAATTGTACAGAGTACCGGAGAAGTTTACTGCACTACCATGCGTCAAGTGACCACCGTGGGACAGGTTCATTCCCAGTACAGTGTCGCCAGGCTGAAGAATCGTGAAGTATACAGCCATGTTCGCCTGAGCACCAGAGTGTGGTTGTACGTTTGCATGCTCAGCGCCAAAAATTTCTTTTACGCGGTCACGAGCGATGTTTTCCACGATATCCACATACTCGCAACCACCGTAATAGCGGCGACCTGGGTATCCTTCTGCGTATTTGTTCGTCAAAACGGTGCCCATTGCTTCCATGACTGCGCGGCTTACGAAGTTTTCAGATGCAATCAGCTCAATCTTGTCGCGTTGTCTTCCGAGCTCCAGTTGAATGGCTTCCATTACTTGCGGATCTTGTTTACGCAAAAAATCTAGCATAGTAGTTTCTCCTCCTCTTTTACGTGCAGCTTTCATTTGGTGGTGTCTTCTCATACACGGCACGCGGTCCGCCAATCAGCTTGGGACGTGTGCGCGCTGCCGTAACATGTGCTTGTCCAACGAGACGCTGTGTCGGACGCACTGGTACTGCCACATGCTTCAGATGCATGCCGATAAGCGTATGGCCGATATCTATGCCTGCATGCGCACGAATTTGCTCTACAACGACTGCATCCGTGAACTGCGTAAACGCATGCGCAGCCATAGAGCCTCCAGCGGTCGGAACGGGAACAACCGAGACCTCTTCCAGTCCGTAACGCAATGCAACCTCGCGCTCGACGACCAAAGCCCTGTTCAAATGTTCACAACATTGAAAGGCAACAGCAAAGCCGCGCTTCCCTACAACTGATTGAATCCCACGATATAGAGCTTTCGCTACATCTTGGCTTCCAGCCTTTCCAATATGCTCCCCGAGCACCTCGCTGGTACTGCACCCAATCACCATAAGTTGTCCGGCTGCAAGCTCTGCCATATCAGCTACTTCTTCGACAATGTCACTGATTTGTTTTTCGATAGCGGATAAATCCACTTACTTCACTCCCGCATGCTTCGCTTCGATTTGGGAAATCTTTTCCACGCGACGCTCGTGGCGACCACCTTGAAACTCTGTTTCCAGCCAAATTTTCACGATATCAAGCGCAAGACCCGGTCCAATGACCCGCTCACCCATCGCCAATACATTCGTGTTGTTATGCTCACGGGTAGCGCGTGCGGAAAACGTATCATGCACAAGTGCACAACGGATGCCTGGAACCTTGTTGGCCGCGATCGACATGCCGATACCTGTTCCGCAAACGAGAATGCCTCGATCAAACTCCCCCGCTGCTACCTTTTCCGCCACTGGCAAAGCATAATCGGGATAATCAACCGATTCCTCGCAGGTGCAGCCGAAATCTTCCGTCTGGATGTTCATGGAGGCCAGCAGAGTCTTGATCTCCTCTTTTAGCTTGTATCCACCGTGATCAGCAGCAAGTGCTACTTTCATCTGTCATCCCTCGCTTGTCTCATAATCTTTGTCTAGTATACATCAAAAAACAATAAGTAAAAAGTGAACATTTTTATCAGGCAACTAAAAAATTGTTCGTACTCTCACAAAAAACAAGGTCCTGGCTATACACCAGCACCCTATTCATCCACTGATTTACGAAGACCTGGGTCCTTGAGCATCAATGAGAGCCTTTCCAGTGACTCTTCGATTTCTTCGGCACACCTGCGATAATCCATCAGTGATCCCCCATACGGATCAGCAATATCACTAAAGCCTTCTATCCCAACGAACTCTTGTAGGGTATGCACCTTTTCAGTGGCTGAGGGGAAATACGTCAAGATCGCGCGCTTGTGACCATGCGTCATCGTCAAAATGACATCAGACCATTCAATCAACCCTTCGTCTACCTTGCTGGCCTTATGATCGTGAGCAATTCCTCGCTCTTCTAATACTTGTTTAGCGTGCAAGGAAGCATCCTGACCAGCAGATGCCGCCACACCAGCTGAGCGTATTTCAAGCCCCTGTCCGTCTGTCTTCGTACGGAAAATCGCTTCTGCCATGGGGCTTCGGCACGTATTTCCCGTACAGACGAAAAGTATCCGTTTCACGTATGGTTCCTCCTCACCTATTAATTAGTCCGGTTATATCATAAATTTTAACCCAAAACCAAACAAAATAAGTCCACCTATTAATTCGCTATAATCCCCAAGCCACCCTCCCACACTCCTGCCTAACAATAAACCGAAGTAGGACATCGTGGCACCCATTACGCCAAAAAGGGAGATGGCCAAAATTCTATTGACCTCGATCAAGCCGAACGAGAAACCGACGGTGAAAGCATCCAGGCTGACACTAAATGCGAAGAGAAGGAGTCCGAACCCTTTTGTCTTCCATACACTTTTTTGTTCCCCTTGAACGAAGCCATTCCATAGCATATGCAAGCCGATGATCATCAGGACCCCGCCACCAATAAACACGGCAATATCTCCAACCAAATCGGACAAGTACGCTCCAACGACAATCCCGATAATCGGCATCATAATATGAAACAGTCCGATGGTAATACTCACCTTGATAATCTCTCGTAACCGAATGCCAACCATACCTACGCCAATTCCTAACGAAAAGGCATCCATACTTAAGGCGAAAGCAATAATGAGCAAGGTCAAAAATTGCCCCCATTGGAATAACACCTGATCCAAGCAGCTCCCCTCCCGTCTCTTCACCTTATGCGGACGAGGGGGAGTTTAGGACAGGTTTACACGGACAAGACACGGCCTCCAGCAGCCTTTTCCAAGCGATTCATCACGGCCATACCCAACCCGTTTCGCGGGAAAGTCTCACCGACAATATACTGCACTTCTTGATCGTCGAATTCTCGCAGGACTGCATACAACTGTTGCGCAACCCCTTCCAGATCCGCTTGTGATCCGACCACGAGAACAACATCTACCGATGCGTGGCTTTGCCAAAAGGGAGCTGTTTCTTCCGTTGCCAGCACGCCCGTTTTTTGACCGTGCTGCTTCGCCTGTTGCAGCATGTCTTCCATTTTTGCCCGAACTTTTTCACTCTCTCCTGATACTAGCCACATTTCCCCTTCAGGAGCGTAATGGGTATATTTCATCCCTGGAGAGCGCGGTGCCTCGGCTGCTCCCACTTGAAAGGAAGGGTCCAGCTCCACATAGCCAATTACTGGTTCCATTTGCTCCCGTGTGATGCCACCTGGACGCAAGATCATGGGCGGGTCCTGTGTCACATCAATAACAGTAGACTCTACCCCAACACCTGTTGCCCCTCCATCGACCACACCCGCTACACGTCCATCCAGGTCCGCCAATACATGCGCCGCAGTCGTTGGACTCGGACGTCCTGAGCGATTGGCGCTCGGAGCTGCAATCGGTACCCCCGCTTCTTTGATCAAAGCCAAGGCAATCGGATGATCAGGCATGCGAACGCCGACTGAATCCAACCCTGCCGTTACTAGCGACGCTACCTGATCTGTTTTTGGCAAAATCACCGTCAAGGGCCCAGGCCAAAACGCCTCCATCAGCTTCTTCCCTTTCTCAGGAATTTCACTTGCTACTGTGGATAACTGGTCCCACGCTCCAATATGTACAATCAGCGGATTATCGCTGGGTCTGCCTTTTGCTGTAAATATCTTTTCCACTGCGTCATTTGATAATGCATTCGCTCCCAAGCCGTAAACTGTCTCCGTGGGAAACGCGACAACTGCCCCTTCTCGAAGAAAACGGGCTGCATCCACAATCTGTGCACAACTAGGCTGATTTTCCACATCGTTATCCACAGACCAGACTTTTGTCACACCATTCATTTCCATCGTTAAAAAATCCTTTCTCTAGCTCGTTTCTTTGTAAGGAGTGCCTTAAGTATAGATGTGCACCAAAAAGTTTTCAACAGGCTGTGGGTAACTTGTGAATAACTTTTCAGAACAGCGTGGAAAAGAGAACATTGTTACCTTTTTTTAACTACCTGCGTCTTTCCCTTGTAGTAGAATGAACACGAAAACAAAACAATAACTTTCCCTTTATTGAAAGGACCGTGAATGAAATGTCATCTTTTAAATCCTTAGCTTCCAGCCTGCTTGGCACAGCTGTATTGTTAACAGCCGTCGCTGCTCCAGTCTTTGCAGCACCTGCTTCACCTGCAACCTCCACAAAGCCTGCTGTACAAGCGCCAAAGCCACAAGCTAACGGTGTCGTGTTCACACCAAAAACCATTACGGTCGATACGAAAGAATTTCAAGGTAAAGTATCCATCCCAGTGATTAGCGGGATGAAGGATAAAGCTTTTGAAGCAAAACTGAACGCTACTCTGCTGAAAGAAGCACAAACAGGCTTGGCAGAAGGACAAAAAGCCGGCAAAGAAGATGCCGCAGACGCGAAAAAGAACGGCTGGGAGCTACGCCCTCATGCACTCGACATCTCCTATGAGGTACACAATGCCGGCAAGCTCGTTTCTTTCTCCGTACAGACATACATTTATACAGGCGGAGCACATGGCATGACGGATGTGACGTATTACACCATCGATAATCAGGCCAAGGCAAAACAACTGAAGCTGGCTGACCTGTTCCAGCCTGGCTATGACTACCGTACCATTCTCAATCAAATCATTGCACAACAAATCAAAGCAGAGACTCAGGCGGATGGCTTTAACCCTTACGATGCATTCGAGGGCATCAGAGAGGATCAAGGCTTCTCCTTTAAAGACGGCAACCTGATGATCCATTTTGGTCAATACGAAATTGCCGCTTATGCAGCAGGAATGCCTGAGTTTGCGATCCCTGCTCATCGTTACCAAAGTCTGTTGAAGCCTGAGATTCGTGAGGCTTTGCTCAAAAAGTAATGGTGGCAATTCAAAACGACACCTGCACATGCGGCGGGTGTCGTTTTTTATGTCCGGCTTAGGAGAGCCAGCCCTCGATTTTTTCCCATAAGTAAAATCGTACTTCTACTTCAGGAGCAGAGGCAGTTACTTCTTCTGCTTTTTCTTTTTCTACCTCTTCGGACTCTTCTTTCTCTGTTTTTGTTTGCTCAGCGTCCACTTTATTTGTTTCGGAATGAATCCCTACTTCGTTCTCTTCCAGGGGTAAGGCCGCTACTTCCTCGGATGCAGCTTCTTCCGTTGGCTCAGATTCTTCCGACTTTGGAGTTGGCTCGGCTTTTACAGCGTCGCCATTGGACATGTCAATAAAGCAAAGCGGCGGGAAAAGGACACACCACCAGTTTTGACCTTTTGCCTCTCCAATTTGTACACGGACTGCTCGGTAATTACCCGCAGGATACACATAGGAGCCGTACAGCTTCGTTGGAAAAGGGACTTCACCGAAATCGACTACCGCTTTGTATGAAAAACCGCGTTCCTTGATCGTCTTGTCCACGACTTGTTGAAGGACAGGCAATTGTGTGTGAATCATTTGCTCTGCTTCCTCCAAAGTCTCGATATCGTCCGCCCACGTATTCATTTGAGCGACAATCGCATCTCTGACTTCGCGCTTTACCCATTGATCTTGGACAGAATCGCTGTTCGCAATAATGCGCAAGCGAACGGATTCCTGAGGGATCGGCCCATTATCCAACACATTGGCCGAAGTAAGCTGCCCCTCCCAGCTCATCATAAGCATAAACAGGCTAAATGCCATTAACAACATCCGTTTCATCGTTATCCGTCTCCCTCTATACTGATCTTCTCTCTTTAGCAATCAGTATGGACGGATTCACACGATTTCAAACATTCATTCCCTATGTAAAAAAGGCGAGACGAGCTCTTGCTATCGTCTCAATCCGATAACAACCCGCTCGATCCCCGCCAAATCTGGAACAATCTCAACTTCATCCATGACACCAGATGCCCTCATCAATGCCGCTACATCCCCAGCCTGATAAATGCCTACCTCAAACGCTACAACCGCTCTTTCTTTCAATAGATTCGGCAGCACCTCACACAGGCGACGATAGCAATCCAGACCATCTTCGCCGCCATCCAGAGCCAAGCGAGGTTCATGTACGCGCACCTCATCGTCCAGCTCCTCGACATCACGACTCGGGATATACGGTGGATTGGATACGAGGACGTCTACCTTTTCGCCTGCTTCCAAAAGCGGCTGCACCAAATCCCCTTGTAGAAAGCGGACATCTGCCCCAAGACGACTTGCATTTTCCCGTGCAATTGCCGTTGCCTCAGGAGACAGGTCCACCGTAGTCACGCGCCATTGCGGTTTTTCTAGCGCGAGCGTAATGCAGATGGCTCCGCTCCCTGTGCCGATATCCACGACCGCTAGCTCTTCGCTCTCAGGCCAGAGCTTTGCAGCAGCAGCCATCACCTGCTCTACCAGTATTTCCGTTTCCGGTCTTGGGATCAGCACGCCTGGTCGCACCGTAAAAGGACGCCCGTAAAACTCCTGTTCGCCAAACATGTATTGCAATGGCTCGTTATTCGCCCTGCGCACGCACAGTCCGTCCAGCTTCATCAAGGTTTCAGCATCGATTGAATCCGGCATCGCCATTAAAAAGCGCGTCCGATCCCAGTCGAGACAATGACGAATCATTAGCTCCGCTTCGAACAAAGGATCCTTTGTCCCTTTTTCCCGCAAAAAGGAAGAAGCCCGTAAGAGGGCTTCTCGAATCGTCGTGACATCAGACCAATCAAGCTGAGTGTGCATGGCTTTTCAAAAGCTCCGTTTGTTCATGCAGGATCAGGTTGTCGATCACTTCATCCATTTCGCCTTCCAATACCGATTCCAGTCGGTGCAGGGTCAGACCGATGCGGTGGTCGGTCACGCGGCTTTGTGGATAGTTGTACGTGCGGATGCGCTCGCTTCGGTCACCAGTACCCACCAAGCTTTTGCGCGTAGCATCTGCTTCCGCATTTTGTTGTTGCATGTAGAAATCATACAGACGAGCGCGCAATACACGCAACGCTTTGTCTTTGTTGGAATGCTGGGATTTCTCGTCCTGACAAGAAACCATGATCCCTGTAGGAATATGCGTTACGCGAACCGCAGACTTGGTCGTATTAACGCTCTGACCGCCCGCACCACTGGAGCAGAACGTATCGATGCGGATATCTTTCTCGTGTACTTCTACTTCCACGTCTTCTGCTTCTGGCAGAACCAGTACAGTCGCAGTAGAAGTATGAATGCGTCCACCGGACTCAGTAGCCGGGATACGTTGCACACGATGCGCGCCGCTTTCGAATTTCATTTTGCTGTAAGCACCACGGCCAGACAGCGAGAAGACAATTTCCTTGTATCCGCCGATATCGGTTGGGCTTGCCTCCAGCACTTCAATTTTAAAAGCGTTACGCTCCGCAAAACGTGTGTACATACGGAAAAGCACGGCTGCAAACAGTGCGGCTTCATCGCCACCCGCAGCACCGCGGATTTCCACAATCACGTTTTTCTCATCGTTCGGGTCTTTTGGAAGCAACAGGATCTTCAAGCGATCTTCTAGTTTTTCCTTGCGTGCTGACAATTCATTGAGCTCGAGCTTGACCATTTCACGCATCTCGTCATCCAGCTTCTCTTCCAGCATCGCTTTGGCGTCATCGATTTGACTCACCACTGATTTATATTCACGGTATGTCGTTACCGTCTCTTCCAACGAAGATTGTTCCTTAGACAGTTCTCGCAAGCGTTTTGTATCACTAATGACGTCGGGGTCACATAGGAGGTTGGTTACTTCTTCAAAACGCTCTTCAACTGCAGATAAGCGTGTAAACATTTTTATTTCACCCCATCGCAAAGAATAATTGCCTTTTGGCGCAGGCGAAGCCTTGGTAGCATGTATGTTAGATATGAATTGCGATAAAATGCTATCTACCATAAAAACGGTTATAACAGATAAATTATAGGAGGAAAGCCGCAAGAAGTCAAAGTGCATTATAACTGGAAATGTTTTACCGATGCCAAACAGGCCCGGCAATGCCGAGCCTTGCTACATACGTCCTGCTCACCTGTCAGCGATGGTAACCGTCATGCGAGGTTAAGTGAAAATCGTAACGCGGGAGTCTTTCCTGAAGAAGCGAAATCACCTGCTGCTCGATGGTTCGCGCCTGATTCGCAGTGATGTTATGCACAAGGTCAAGAGTAACATATGCATTGGCATCGCTGAGTGTGATGCGAGCGTTTTCCACACCTTTTACCGACATGGCCATTCTTTCCATATTAGTTACGTCGACTGGGGTATTACGTGAGTTCCAGTGGCCGATAATCATGTTGGGATTTTGATTGCGTCCCATTAACGAGTCACGATCCGCTGCAACAGGCGCACGGCCTTGAAGTGTATGGCCGCTTTGATCCCCTCTGATCTTCATATTGTGCTGCGTATTCCTCACATCCGTACTATAGCTCTGTTGCTTAGCCGTATTTCCCCCGCAGCCGACAGTGAGGACAGTTGTAAGTACAACCAAGCCCAGAACGACACGTGAGCTGCTCAAAAGCCAATTAGGCTGTGTCCGCATGAAAAAGCCACCTCCTGTTTTGCTTAGTCTGTGCATCGCCTCTTGGGCTCATGCACGGGACAAACAGGGGGTGGCTTATGCTTGCTTTCTTTCTTTATTCGACAACTGGAGGGGTGTAGTAATGCTTGCGACAGACGCTGCTGTATGTATCATTTCCAGCAATTTCAATCGTCTCCCCAGAGTAGACGGGCTGTCCATTTTTGAACTTGAGAATATGCGTCGCCTTTTTATTGCAATATACACAAACTGTTTTTATTTCTTCTACTTTATCAGCCTCGCACAAAAG
Organism: Brevibacillus sp. HB1.3; assembly: GCF_013186635.1. Lineage (NCBI taxonomy): Bacteria > Bacillati > Bacillota > Bacilli > Caryophanales > Paenibacillaceae > Brevibacillus > Brevibacillus sp. HB1.3. The sequence goes on from NZ_JABMIT010000002.1 coordinate 164,065, forward strand.
GGCGGCGCTGCCAGGGAAGAGCTCATTCTTGAAGTTTTTCAACAAGCCATAGACGATGACGGGGATTCCCAGCTTGTCCACAATCCTGACGAGCTGATCCACATGGTGGCGGCTGATGAACTGAGCCTCGTCAACCAACACGCAATGCGGCTTGACTGATTCTGCCTCGACGATTTGGTACAAATCGGTCTCTTCGCTAATCGGAATCGCTTCTCGGCTAATCCCCACACGCGAAGCAACTTTTCCCACGCCATAGCGATCATCAACTGCTGGAGTAAACACTACTACTTTTTTCCCCGATTGCTCGTAGTTGTGGGCAACGGTCAATAATTGAATGGATTTGGAAGCATTCATCGCTCCATACCGAAAATATAGTTGTGCCACGTCTCTATCTCCCTTTGCCTAAAAGTTGTTACTCATTCTTTGCATGGCGATCTTTTGCCTCCTGGAACAAGGCCATGGCCAGCTTTCTTCTTTGTGCATGGTCCACACAAGGAAGCGGGTAGTCGAAGCCAATCTTGCAGCCTGCTTGCTCTTGGATATGCTTTGGCATGTCCCATGGTTTATGAATATATTGTAGAGGTACTTCACGCAGTACGGGAAGATATTTTTTGACGAAAACACCGTCTCGATCAAACTTTTCCCCTTGTGTGACAGGATTAAAAATCCGGAAATACGGTTGCGCATCGGTACCAGTGGAAGCACTCCACTGCCAGCCCCCTATGTTTGCCGCTTCATCGAAATCAATCAACTGCTGTGCAAAATAAGCCATTCCCCAACGCCAATCCACAAGCAAATCCTTTGTCAAAAAAGAAGCAGTAATCATCCGCAGCCGATTGTGCATCCATCCTGTCTCATTCAACTGCTTCATTGCAGCATCCACAATCGGATAGCCCGTCTCCCCTTGACACCAACGGGTAAATAGGTCTTTCCTGTTTTCCCAAGCGACCTCTTCAAATTGTGGGAGGTAGGCATGGTTAGTCGTGTGTGGATGGAAATAAAGCACCTGCTGATAAAATTCTCTCCAAATGAGCTCCGTAAGAAAAGCTTCAATCGAGGTAACCTGCTCACCCCGCGCGGAAGCAAGCACTTCCTGTACGCTATGATACACCGTCCGTATAGACAGCGTACCTATGTTTAAGGCAAAAGATAATCGGGATGTCGCATTCACCCCTGGAATGTCGCGTTTTTCTTTGTACGTATAAATGTCTCTATCTAAAAATTGCTGCAATCGTTTACGTGCGGCTCGCTCCCCGAACTGCTCGATTTCCCACTCGGTGCCCATCGGTCGGTTTCGTCCAAACGCTTCCACAGCAGGAACTGGCTCACTCGGCAACTCCTTCAACCGATCAAATAGAATCCATTCTGTCGGCTGAGCGAATGGCCGGTCTTTGGGGAGCGTCTGCCAAACGCGGCGATACGGGGTAAAAACAGCATACGGCGTTCGCTGCTTCGTCATAATTTCCCCAGGCTCATGCAAAACCAAATCCTTGCATGCATGAACAAACACGCCGTGCCTGCTCAACACTTCTGATACGAGCTCGTCTCGCTTGCGAGCGTCTGGCGTATAATCCCGATTGAAAAACAGCTTTTCTGCACCCGTCTCTTGCGCTAATTGACAGAGCACTTGCTGTGGTTCGCCGTGGCGAATCAATAGACGACCTCCCAGTTGAACCAATGCGTCGTCGAGTGCAGCTATTGCAGAAAAATGCGCATGGAGTCGCTTATCTCCTATAGCCGTAGAAAGACAAAGCGAATCCTCCACTATATAAACAGGAATAATCGGATCACCTGTGAGCATGGCTGCGTGCAGAGCAGCATGGTCGTGCAAGCGCAGATCCCGACGGAACCAGACTATGGCAGTCATCGTTTGTCCTCCCGAAAAAATCAGTGCCAGAAAAAGACAAAACCAGGCAGATTGCTCTACCTGGTTGTTCCCATACATTCTGATTATTACAGATTGTATTTGCGTTTGAAACGGTCTACACGGCCGCCTGCATCAACGAATTTTTGTTTTCCTGTGAAGAAAGGATGGCAGTTGGAGCAGATCTCCACTTTCAACGCTTGTTTCACGGAACCGGATTCAAATTCGTTACCGCATGCGCAGCTAACTGTTACTACGTTGTACTTAGGATGAATGTCTTGTTTCATCTCTTCTACACCTCTTTCCGCCCTGAATCGTTTGCCGAAACAGAGTTATATAAATACATATCAGATAGTAGCATGAAACACTGTCGAAATGCAACTGGTTGGCCGATTACGCCATGTTTTTCCTACGCTGGAGTTGATCTGGTGGAATATGTGTAAACGAACCGATCACGACATCTGGCAGTTCCTGCTGATAAATTTCGATAGCTTGCTTCATGCCGAATACTTCGCCTTGCGCTTTTGGAATCATCGCCAAGTAGCTCTCTGGATCGATATTCAGATTTCGCAGCTGAATCAGCTTGATGCCTGTTCTGCGGATGAACTCGATCATTGCTTCCATTTCCTCTTCGCGGTCAAACACGCCAGGGAAGCACAAGTAATTAATGGACGTATACACACCTTTGGATGCAGCGTACTCAGCAGAACGCGCTACATTTTCCAACGTGTAGTTGCGCGGGCGGTAGTAGGCATTATAGTGTTCGTCAATCGCACTGATAATACTCACGCGCATCAGATCAAGTCCGGCATCGACAATGCCTTTGATATGATCCGTCAACCCCGCATTCGTATTGATGTTGATAAAGCCCATATCTGTCGTTTCCCTTACTCGACGCATAGCAGGAACAATGATGGAAGCCATCGTAGAAGGCTCACCCTCACAGCCCTGTCCGAAGCTGATGATGCTCTCCGGTGTCTTCAGGTGGTGGAGCATGACTTCCACCAGCTCGTCCTCTGTCGGCTTGAAGTTCATCCGCGTCTGTGGGGAAGGGAATCCACTGTCATCTGGTTGCTCGGAAATACAGCCGTAGCAACCGGCGTTACAGGTATAGGAAACAGGCAAGCTGCCTTCCCAGCGGTTGAAAAAGTTATTGGAGGCCGTTAAGCATTCGTACTCCAACGCACAGTGGGACAAATGGTTCAAAATGCGGTTTTGCGGAAACGTCTCCAACGTCTTTGCCACTCGCTGGCGCAGCTCATCCATCGGGAAGTTCAACGGGTCCCATTTGTAAATATCGTCACTGGCACGGCCCGTTACCCAGAAACGGTTATCCTTCCAGACGACTGCGGAGTAACCAAACAAAGGCAGCTTGCTTTCCTTGTTTGTTTTCACGTAGCCTGGCAGCAAGAGTCTTGTAATTCCTTGTGGCACAAGTGCACCTACTGCTGTACAACCATCCAACTTGACCATTTCACCTGTGTCAGGGTCCATTCCGATCGGCTCGGTGTCCGGCAAACTGACCAACGTCGATCCTTCCGGGAGCGGGATCAGTTCTTCTTCCAGAATTTCTGTCAATATATCTCCGTTACGAGCCACTGCAAAAAGACCTGGGTGGTCGTATACATTGCCTTTTTCATCTGCGTAAACTAAATACATGGGAAAATCGCCTCGCTTCTTTGCTTTGCCCATTGTATCGCATTGAAAAAGCAATGTAAATTGTATAGGGTTACCTGCCAAGATAGGGAAGTGGATTGATCGGCACATCATCCTGTCGTACTTCAAAGTGCAAATGGTAGCCCGTAGAGTTCCCCGTTTGCCCCATGTATCCCAATACCTCACCCGCTTCTACGGTTTGACCTGGTGACACCAGCAGCAGACGCATATGCGCATAAAAGGTTTGCAAGCCATCTCCGTGATCTATCACAACCATTCGCCCGTAGCCTGACCGATTGGCGCCAGCCTCCACAACAACTCCTGCCCTCGCCGCCAAAATTGGGGTCTTTGATTCCTGTTCATTCCACAAATCGACACCCTTGTGTGTCTTTCCCCAACGCGCTCCAAATCCGCTTGTAATCGTAGCTTCTCTGACAGGCCAACTTAGACCGCCGCGAATCCTCGTGATGACTTGCCGACTTGCTGCTTGAACGGCACTTCGCTTCTGCTCCGGATCGTTACCCAACATCGGATTGCCTTTAGCGATAGGGACATACACGACCTGTCCTACATACAGGTTGTCCGACAGCCATTTTAGCAGCGGATTTCGTTCGATTAACGATTCCCGACTCACACCGTACCGCCTTGCTATGTAATCCAGTGTTTCTCCCTGTTTCACCATATGTCCGACTTCATCACGCTTGATGATTAGCTTCATGCCCACGCTTACCAGATGGGGATTCGTAATGCTATTCGCTTCTACCAGATTTTTTAAAGAAAGACCGTAGCGCTGGGCGATACTGGATAGCGTATCTCCTTGCCGAACAGCGTACACCACTGAATTTCCTTTCGTTGCTGGTGCAGGTGAAGCCAGACTGGCATAGGGATTAAACGCTTGAAATAGCGCTTGCTCCACGACCGCTTGTTTCGCTTCCATCTGTGACTCCACCGGAGCGCTAACTTGCACGTACTCCATGAAGCATCTCCTCCTTCTTTTCCAGCTCCCTTCCTAACGGTATGCCAACGCCACAAAAAAAATGACGGTGAGTCATCATGAACTCACCGTCGTGCTAGCTGCTTTCCCTCTGCCTTGTTGCTTAGACTCTAGGGTTTGCAAAAATTCTTCGTTTGTTTTTGTATCTGCCAACTTTTTAATAAAGGAGTCGACAAACTCATTTGTTTCATTCATGTTTTTCCGGATCATCCACAGCTTATCCAGCTCTTCTTTGGTGAGCAGAAGCTCTTCGCGGCGCGTACCCGAACGGCGGATATCGATCGCTGGGAAAATTCTGCGCTCCGCCAGCTTGCGATCCAAATGAAGCTCCATGTTTCCGGTTCCTTTGAATTCTTCATAGATCACATCGTCCATACGGGAGCCGGTCTCAACCAAAGCAGTCGCCAAAATGGTCAAGCTACCGCCTTCTTCAATATTGCGCGCTGAACCAAAAAAGCGCTTCGGACGATGGAAGGCTGCCGGATCGATACCACCGGACAACGTTCGACCACTTGGCGGAATAACCAAGTTGTAAGCACGAGCGAGACGTGTAATGGAATCCAGCAGGATCACCACGTCTTTTTTGTGCTCAACCAATCGTTTTGCACGCTCCAAGACAAGCTCAGCAACTTTGATGTGATTCTCAGGCAACTCGTCAAAAGTCGAGGCAACTACCTCTCCTTTGACAGATCGCTGCATATCCGTTACCTCTTCCGGGCGTTCATCAATGAGCAAGACAAACAAGTGGATATCCGGGCGGCTTTCGGTAATGCTGTTGGCAATTTCTTTGATCAGCATGGTTTTCCCCGCTTTTGGCGGAGCCACAATCAATCCGCGCTGACCCAGTCCAACAGGAGAGAGAAGATCCATCAGGCGAGTGGAAACACGTTCAGGGGCTGTCTCCAGTACGAGCTTGGTTTGAGGATACAACGGTGTCAATGCGGGGAAATGAAGACGCTCTGCGGCTGTCTCAGGGTCTTCTCCGTTCACTGCCTCTACTTGAAGGAGTCCAAAATAACGTTCATTCTCCTTCGGTGGTCTTGCTTTTCCTGATACCACATCCCCCATCCGCAGATCAAAACGACGAATCTGCGACTGGGAGATGTAGATATCTTCTGAGCTGGGTAGATAGTTAATGGGGCGGAGGAAGCCGTATCCCTCCGGCAATATTTCGAGAACCCCCTCCATAAACATAAGACCATCCCGCTCCGCTCGTGCCCGAAGAATCGCGAAAATCAATTCCTTCTTCTTCAGCTGGGAGTAGTACGGAATATGGTATTCCTTAGCCAGCTTATAGAGGTCGGTCAGCTTCTTTTCTTCTAGTTCAGAAAGTAACATACATCCACCACTCTTTATTTACTCTTGAAAAAGCCTAGCTCAACTAATAAATGCGAAAATGACTTTCTTACAAACCGTTGCGTTCTAAGCGGTGGTTCCCTTCAATGAAACGTACCGTTCCGGTTTTCGCACGCATAACAACGGAATTGGTCGTCGCACGAGTTCCCTGGAAGCGAACCCCTTTGAGCAATTCACCATCCGTTACACCTGTCGCTGCAAAAATGGCGTCATCACCTTTTACCAAATCATCCATGAACAGTACTTGATGAGGGTTCGTCAATCCCATTTTGACACAGCGTTTAATCTCATCTTCATTTTGCGGCAAGAGCTTACCCTGAATTTCTCCCCCGAGGCATTTCAAGGCAACTGCAGCAAGAACACCTTCAGGAGCTCCTCCAGAACCGAACAAAATGTCTACACCTGTATCCGGGAAAGCGGTATTGATCGCAGCGGCAACGTCTCCGTCAGAGATGAGGCGAATACGCGCCCCTGCCTCACGAATTTCGTGGATCACCTTAGAGTGACGATCACGGTCAAGTACAATAGCAACCAAATCGCTGATATCTTTCCCTTGTGCCTGCGCTACCGCCTTCAGGTTATCGCGAACCGGTGCGTTGATATCGACCTTGCCGACTGCTTTTGGCCCTACTGCCATTTTCTCCATATACATGTCAGGAGCATGCAACAAATTTCCCCGGTCTGCGATTGCAATGACCGAAATCGCTCCCCACGTACCTTTTGCGAGGATATTGGTTCCCTCCAAAGGGTCTACAGCCACATCGACTGCCGGAGCCACTCCCTGGCCCAGACGTTCACCGATGTACAGCATTGGCGCTTCGTCCATTTCGCCCTCACCAATTACTACGACGCCATCCATCGGCACTTTCATAAATTCATTGCGCATTGCGGTCGTTGCCGCATCGTCAGCCTCATCTTTTTTTCCGAGACCCATCCAACTGGCAGAAGCCAAAGCAGCAGCTTCAGTCACACGTACCAGTTCAAGTGTTAAACTGCGTTCCATTCTGGAAGACTCCTCTCCTGGTGATTGGTTAACGCTGGTGGTTTTCCATGCTCTGCAGGCCTACCCGAGTAATATCGGCCCCCAAGGCTTGCAGCTTGCCCACCAAGTTTTCGTAGCCACGATCTATATGTTCGAGTCCTTCTAATTCTGTCGTGCCGTTTGTTGCCAAGCCTGCAATGAACAAAGCTGCTCCCGCACGCAAATCTGAAGCTATCACCTTGGCACCATTCAGTTTGCTGCCGCCTTCGATGACAGCGGATCTTCCTTCAATCTTCAAGGAAGCTCCCATGCGGCGTAGTTCATCTACATGTCGAAAACGCGAGCTGTAAATATTGTCCGTCACGATGCTTGAGCCTTTAGCAAGAGTCAGCAAGGTCGTGATCGGCTGCTGGAGATCCGTTGGAAAACCCGGATACGGACTTGTTTTCACATCGATTGATCGATAAGAATCATGTCCGATGACTTGAATACTGTCATCCTGCTCTACCACTTGCGCACCGATTTCGCGCAGCTTGGCCGTTACAGACTCCAAATGTTTCGGAATAACATTCTCCACCAACACATTGCCGTTTGTAGCCGCTGCCGCAATCATGTATGTCCCGGCTTCGATCCGATCAGGGATAATCGTATGACGGCATCCACGCAAGCGTTCTACGCCCTGAATGCGGATCATATCCGTTCCGGCACCTTTGATGTTCGCTCCCATATTGTTGAGCAAGGTTGCGACATCGACGATCTCAGGCTCACGGGCAGCGTTTTCAATAATGGTCACACCGTCTGCTTTGGCGGCAGCCAGCATGATGTTAATAGTCGCACCAACACTGACCAGATCGAGATAAATTCGTGCACCCTGCAAACGTCCATTTTGGGCACGGATAGTCATGACGCCGTTTTTGTTCTCCACTTCGGCGCCCATTGCTTCAAAGCCTTTGATGTGCAAATCTACTGGACGCGGGCCCAAATCACAGCCACCTGGCAAGCCAACCTGGGCTTCACCGAACTTGGCGAGCAAGGCTCCCCACAAATAGTACGAGGCACGAAGCTTTTTGATGCGACCATTTGGCATGAGCATGAGCCTCATACTGCGTCCGTCTACTTCCATCCAGTCTTCTTCGAACAGCACGTCAGCTCCCATTTCCTGCAAGAGCTCGTGATAAATACCTACATCCTGAATACGGGGGAGATTCTCAATAACAACAGGCCCATCTGCCAGCAACGCTGCTGGGATGAGTGCGACCGCGCTGTTTTTTGCTCCGCTGATGGTCACCGTCCCCGCGAGCGGTTTTCCACCGTTGATGATCAGCTTATCCATGCTTTGCTCTCCTCAGGCGTAATCGGGAAAGAAGCACCTTCCCCAATGGAAAAGGTGCTTGGACTTTCAACACGTGTCCTTATTTTTGCATGCTTGCCCAGTCAGCTAGGAATCTCTCCAAGCCACTGTCTGTCAGTGGATGGGCAATGAGTTGTTTGAAAACTTTCGCTGGAATGGTAGCGAAATGAGAACCACGGCGGGCTGCCTCCGTTACGTGAACAGGGTGGCGCACAGATGCCGCAATGATTTCAGTATCGATACCGTGAACGGAAAAGATTTCTGCAATATCTTCGATCAATTGCATACCATCTTGACCAATATCATCCAAGCGTCCCAAGAACGGAGACACGAAGCTCGCACCTGCGCGCGCAGCCAAAAGTGCCTGGTTCGCGGAGAACACCAACGTTACGTTTGTTCTGATTTTGCGTTTAGCAAAATACTTGGTTGCCTTCAAACCTTCTGCGGTCATTGGCAGCTTGATGACGATGTTTTTCGAGAGAGCAGCGAGCTTCTCTCCCTCTTCGATCATGCCTTTTGCATCTGTACTGATAACTTCAGCACTGATCGGACCGTCAACAATATCGAGAATTTCTTTCAGGGTTTCTACAAAATCGCGTCCTTCTTTGGCAACCAGAGACGGATTTGTCGTTACGCCCGCCAGAACTCCCCATTCGTGAATTTCGCGGATTTCTTCAACGTTTGCTGTATCAATCAAAAAACGCATGATTATCCTCCCAGTTACGCGCGGTTGCTGCTTCCGAACAAGCGCATTTTTCCTTTGACTACTTCCTTGATCGCATCGCGAGCAGGGCCCAGGTATTTGCGTGGGTCGATCTCATTCGGCTTGGCAGCCAGCACTTTGCGAACTGTTTCCGTGCATGCGACTTGGCTTTCTGTATTTACATTGATTTTTCCTACGCCCAAACGGATGGATTCGATAATCGCTTCGTCTGGTACGCCGGAACCACCATGAAGAACGATCGGCGCTCCAATGTTGCTCGCTACTTTTTCGATAATGTCGTAGCGGATTTTTGGAACTCCTTTGTACATACCGTGTGCTGTACCTACGGCAATCGCTACGTAGTCTACTTTTGTTTCTTCCCAGAAGCGGATTGCTTCCTCAGGATTTGCCAGAGTGGCATCTTCCTCGTCAACAGACAAGTCGTCTTCCACCCCGCCGATGGTACCGAGTTCACCTTCTACCGATACGCCAACAGCGTGAGCAGCCTCTACAACCTGTTTGGTCAGGCGAAGGTTATCTTCAAACGAATGATGGGAACCATCGAACATAACAGAAGAGAACCCTGCACGAATGCACTTCATAACCATGTCGAAATTGCTACCATGGTCAAGATGCAAAGCAACAGGAACTCCTGCGCGTTCAGCAGCCACTTTTGCAATCGCTACTGTATAATCGATCCCCATGTATTTCAATGCACCCTCAGAAACACCAAAGATCACAGGCGATTTTTCTTCCATCGCAGCTTCCGTAATCGCTTGAGTAAACTCCAGATTGTTCAGGTTAAATTGTCCGACGGCGTATTTATGCTTTTTGACGTCTTCGGTAAAAGCGGTCATAGGTACCAGTGGCATTTTGTAAATCCTCCTCTAGCAGACTTCAGTCATGTGGCTTATTATACCACAGACAAGCATTTGTTAACAGGGACGCTTGTACCCTGACCTTTGCAGTCTGTTCCTAACAAGCTAATTGCTGATGGACTGCCATTCGTAGTTCATCAATATCAAACGGCTTTGTAAAATGAGTCAATGCTCCCAGTTGTGTTGCTTCTTTGATCATGTCCAGCTCTCCGTAAGCTGTCATCATGATGACTTTGATTTCTTGATTGATCTTCTTGATGTGCTTCAAGATCTCAATACCATCCATCCCAGGGATCTTCATGTCGAGGATAACCAAATCTGGTGATTCTTTTTCCACGATTTCCAATGCCATTTTCCCGTTTGCTGCCTGAAAGGTCTTGTACCCTTCTTTTCCCAGCACCTCATACAGTAAAATGCGAATCCCATACTGGTCATCCACAACCAGTACCTTTTTATCTTGTTTGTCGAACATTCTGATTCCCCCCTGACGAATGCGTTTTCTTAATTATTATGGGTTCGCCTAAAATCAGGAAACTCCTTCACGTTTTTTGCTGAACGTCAACTTAAAATTTCCTATAGGCTTCTTTTCGAGTATAATGGGAAAAACCAATTTCCCCTACACACAAGGAGCCAGATACTTACTATGGATGCTCTGTGGCTGATTTGCTTGTTAACTTTTATTATCCATACGACAGAGACACTTACCTTCGGAATCCGTTTTGCAGGGGTACAAACGGGCAGGATCGCTGTAGCGTTGTCTCTGGTCGGGATTGTATTGCTCCTCTCCCGTACTTCCAACCTGATTCAAGGCCCCTTCACTGGGGGATTTATGGATCAAGCTGCAATCCAACACTTTGATCCTAGCATGTATTTGCACGTGATTATTGCAGCGTCCTCGCTCGGAACCTTAGCAGCTATCGTACTGTTCCCCACTTTTGTCCAAATATCGAAACGAATGATCTCGCACTTGGAGATAGCGGGCTCGATTCCGCAAATGATTCGGACGGCAGTTACAGTAGAAACGATCCGACGCGTCCACCATCATGTCCGGATTCCTAGCTGGCAAGCCATCTCACGCTTTCGAATCAAAGGCGTTCCCAAACGATTGCTGTTATTAAACGCATTGGGAACAGCGATCTACACAAGCAGCGTACTATCTGTGTTGTACGCGACATTGCTAGCCCCAGATTACAAAGCAACCGTTCTGATGTCTTCCGGATTAATCAACGGTTTTGCCACGATTTTCATGACGATTTTGGTAGACCCGCAAATTGCCCTTTTGACAGAAAAAGCGATGCAAGGGAAAACCACGCAGGAATCGATTCGCGACATGTACCTGTGGCTGATGATCTCGCGTTTTATCGGAACGATTTTGGCTCAATTCCTGCTCATTCCCGCCGCCTACTGGGTTGCTTGGCTATCTCCCTTGTTCCATTGATCTGCTTTTAAAAAACACAAGACGCACCTACGACCATACATCGCGGGTGCGTCTTTCTATTTATCGACCTATGTTATTTGTTCAGGGAAGCCTTCACGAAGTCACGGAACAGTGGCTGCGGACGGTTCGGACGGGATGTGAACTCTGGATGGAACTGTGTCGCTACATACCATGGATGTTCTGGAACTTCCACGATTTCAACCAGACGACCATCTGGCGTTGTACCCGCAAAACGCAAGCCCATTTGCGCCAATTGATCACGATATTCGTTGTTCACTTCATAGCGATGACGATGACGTTCATAAACCAGGGTGCTTCCGTATGCAGCCTCAGTCAGCGTGCCTTCTTCCACCTTGGTTGGGCCGAGACCCAGACGCATGGTACCGCCCTTGTCCTCGATATCTTTTTGCTCTGGCAAGAGGTCAATCACCGGATACGCTGTATTCGGGTTGATCTCGGAGCTGTTTGCGCCATCCATACCCGCTACGTGGCGAGCGAACTCGATCACAGCGATTTGCATACCCAGGCAAATTCCGAGGAATGGCACTTTATTTTCACGAGCATAGCGCGTAGCGATGATTTTCCCTTCGATACCACGATCGCCAAAGCCACCCGGTACGAGGATACCATTTACATCACCAAGCAGTTCGCCAACATTTTCTGGCGTAACTTCTTCCGCGTGCACCCATTTGATTTCTACTTTGGTGTCGTTCGCATAGCCACCATGGTACAACGCTTCTGCTACGGACAAGTAAGCATCATGCAATTCTACATATTTACCAACGATTGCAATGGTAGTCGTTTTGGACAGGTTTTTGATTTTCGTTACGAGCGATTTCCACTCTGTCATATCCGCATCCTGGCAAGTCAGACCCAAGTGGCGGCATACGTAATCGTCCAATCCCTGTGCTTGCAATTGCAGTGGTACATCGTAAAGGCTATCAGCATCTACACATTCCACTACCGCGTTTTTATCGATATCACAGAACAGAGCCAGCTTGTCTTTCATTTCTTGCGTCATCGGTTGCTCAGTACGTGTCACGATCACATTTGGTTGAATACCCAAGCTGCGCAGTTCTTTCACGCTGTGTTGCGTTGGCTTGGTTTTCATTTCACCCGCTGCCTTGATGTATGGTACCAGGGTTACGTGAATGTACATGACGTTTTCACGACCGATGTCACTTTTGATCTGGCGGATGGATTCAAGGAATGGCAAGCTCTCGATATCCCCAACAGTTCCACCGATCTCGGTAATCACTACATCTGCCCCAGTTTCGCGACCTGCACGGAAAATGCGATCTTTGATTTCGTTCGTGATGTGTGGAATAACTTGAACGGTTCCTCCCAAATAGTCGCCACGGCGTTCTTTGGCGATGACAGTCGAGTAAATTCTACCAGTCGTCATATTGGAGTTAGCGCTCAGGTTGATATCGATAAAGCGCTCATAGTGGCCCAAGTCCAGGTCTGTTTCCGCACCATCGTCCGTTACGAAAACTTCCCCGTGTTGATACGGACTCATCGTTCCCGGGTCAACGTTGATGTATGGGTCACACTTCTGGATGGTTACCTTCAGACCCCTATTTTTTAAGAGTCGGCCCAGAGAAGCCGCTGTAATTCCTTTTCCCAACGAGGATACAACCCCGCCTGTCACAAAAATATACTTCGTCATCGTTAACGTCCCCTCTTTCCCTCACCCTTAAGTTGTTATAAAAATCGAATGAAGACGGCTCCAAAAAAAAAGAAAAACAAAAGCGAGTCCTATCCCGTAAAGAAATGGGGTAGGGGCACTTTTGTTTTATAGTTTCCCATATTTGATCCTTCTTCATGTGAAGCCCAAGGAGTATTTTATCTGTCCCTCAAGCGGAAGTCAAGGATCTATTTCTCGTCTTCGTCGTCGAGCTCTTCGTCGGATTCCTCTTCCTCAAGCTCTTCGTCCTCTTCGAACATCTCATCATCTTCGTCTTCGAGTTCTTCCTCGTCGATTTCTCCATCGATTTCTTCTTCTTCGATTTCAGAATCTTCGTCGACGAATTCCTCTTCGTCCTCAAAGATGACAACATCGTCGTCTTCGTATTCTTCGACACCTTCGTCTTCGGTATCGTAATCGTCGAAGTCGTCTTCCGTGACGATTTTCTTCTTCTTCGTTCCGCCACCCTCTTGAGTTTCCTCCACGGTGTCAGTTGGGTACCAACGTTTCAATCCCCATACATTGTCACCAAGGCATACGAAACGGCCATCAATGTTAATTTCTGTGTATACTTGCGCGATGATTGCCATGAGTTGTTCATCTGTCAGCTTGCGTACTGCAACCAGTTCATTCATCAGCTCGCGGAAGTTGTAAGTGCGGTTAGTTTCACGCAAAATTTCATACGCAATGTCAACTAACGCCATCTCACTCAGTTTCTCGGAATCAATATGAGCAAACAATTGACTCACTCAGGGCACGTCCTTTCCATATGAAAACGATTGATTTGAATACAGACCCGGTGCCCTGTTCGGGGGACGCAGGCTTGTATAAGTCATTCATAAATGATATCGATTTCTTTGATTGTACATCGTACAACATAAGAAGGCTATCATACAGTATTCCTTATTTTAGACGAAAATGCAAGGCTTTCAAACGGGGGCCGACTAATTCTTGTCGACATCAAAACCAAAGACATCCCTCGGCAATCGCTACCGAGGGATTTGTCTTACATATTTCTGCGGTATTGGCCGCCCACTTCATACAGGGCAGCACTGATTTGTCCAAGCGATGCTACTTTTACCGTCTCCATCAGCTCGGCAAAGATGTTCTCTCCCGCCATAGCCACTTCCTGTAGGCGCCGCAATGCAGCCGCAGACACATCCTTATGGCGCTCCTGGAATGCACGGAGATTTATGATTTGCTGTTCTTTTTCCTCTTCGGTCGCACGAGCCAATTCAATCTCGTAATCGTCCTCAGACGCGTTTGGATTGATAAAGGTGTTTACCCCAATAATTGGAAGCTCACCCGTATGCTTTTTCATTTCGTAATACATGGACTCGTCTTGAATTTTGCCGCGCTGGTATTGAGTCTCCATCGCCCCCAGCACGCCTCCGCGAGAACTAATCCGCTCAAACTCTTGCATAACTGCCTCTTCTACCAGATCAGTCAACTCGTCGATGATGAATGCCCCTTGAAGCGGGTTCTCATTTTTCGCGAGGCCCATTTCCTTGTTGATGATCATCTGAATGGCCATCGCACGCCGCACAGAGTTCTCTGTTGGGGTTGTAATCGCTTCGTCGTATGCATTCGTATGGAGAGAATTACAGTTGTCGTAAATGGCAATCAAGGCCTGCAAGGTTGTTCTGATGTCGTTGAAATCCATCTCCTGCGCGTGCAAGGAACGGCCGGACGTCTGGATGTGATACTTCAGCTTTTGGCTGCGGTCATTTGCACTATACCGATTCTTCATCACGGTTGCCCAAATCCGTCGAGCCACACGTCCAATCACCGTGTATTCCGGATCGAGACCATTGGAGAAGAAGAAAGACAAGTTCGGCGCAAAGTCATCGATGTTCATGCCACGGCTTAAATAGTACTCGACGTAGGTAAATCCGTTAGACAGCGTAAACGCAAGCTGCGTAATCGGATTCGCCCCCGCCTCCGCAATATGATAGCCGGAAATGGACACAGAGTAGTAGTTCCGCACTTTCTGATCGATAAAATACTGCTGGATATCCCCCATCATCCGCAAGGCAAATTCTGTCGAGAAGATACACGTGTTTTGCCCCTGATCCTCTTTCAAAATATCCGCCTGAACGGTTCCGCGAACGGTCGACAGCGTGTACGCCCTGATTTGCTTCGCTTCGTCCTCGGTAGGCTGGCGCCCTTCTTTTTGGACAAAAGCATCTAGCTGCTGCTCAATCGCCGTATTCATGAACATGGCCAAAATCATGGGCGCAGGACCGTTGATCGTCATGGACACAGAAGTGCTAGGTGCACAAAGGTCAAAGCCGGCATACAGCTTTTTCATGTCATCCAAGGTGCAAATGCTGACCCCACTCGTACCAATTTTTCCGTAAATATCCGGGCGGTAGTCAGGGTCTTCACCATACAGCGTTACCGAGTCAAAAGCCGTACTGAGTCGCTTCGCTTCATCATTTTGAGACAGGAAGTGAAAGCGTTTGTTCGTCCGCTCTGGAGTACCTTCGCCTGCAAATTGTCGCTTGGGATCTTCTCCCTCGCGTTTAAACGGAAATACTCCTGCGGTGTACGGGAATTCCCCTGGGACATTTTCTTTTAACGACCACTTTAAAATTTCGCCCCAATCCTCGTAATCAGGGACAGCTACTTTTGAAATGCGTGTACCGGACAAAGATACGCTGAACAACTTAGTAACCAATTCCTTGTCGCGAATTTTCGTGACGAATTGATCCTTCCGATACGCTTCCTTCAGCTTCGGCCAATTTTCCAGGATACGTCGGCACTCTGGATGCAGCTTTTCTTCAAAGAGAACGATTTGTTTATCGAGTACCGCCACCAGCTCGGCAGCGGCAGAATCTCCAGAGGCAAGTACCGTCTCCTTTGCACCCTGCAACTGGAACAGCTTGCGGGCAATCAACGACTGCTCTTCGGCATAGGCACGGTATTGGCGGACGGTGTTGGCAATGTCCTGCAAATAATTGATTCTCTCTGTCGGAATCAACGAAGTTTTATGAATATTTACAGGGGTTGTATCCAAATGCTCTACAGACCAGTCAACACCAGTTTTTTCTACAATTCGATGCATCAGGGCAGCAAACAACACATTCGTTCCCGGATCGTTGAATTGGCTCGCAATTGTACCATACACAGGAACCTTCTCATCCGGCAGCTCAAAAAGCTGATGATTGCGTCGATATTGCTTGCGAACCTCGCGGAGAGCGTCCTCTGAGCCTTTGCGCTCAAATTTGTTGATCGCGATCACATCAGCGAAGTCGAGCATATCAATCTTTTCCAGCTGAGATGGTGCCCCGAATTCACTGGTCATGACGTACATGGAGACGTCGCACACTTCTGTGACCTGCGCATCCCCCTGACCAATCCCGCTCGTTTCCACAATAATCAGATCAAAATGGGCAGAACGGGTTACTTGAATCGCGTCTTTTAATGCAGCAGACAGCTCCATGCCTGATTTGCGGGTGGCGAGACTGCGCATGTAAACACGCGGTGTCGAATTGGCATTCATGCGGATGCGGTCGCCAAGTAACGCTCCACCTGATTTTTGCTTGGATGGATCGACAGACAAGATCGCAACCGTCTTCTCGGGATAAACGCGAATAAATCGACGAACAAGCTCATCAGTTAATGAGCTTTTTCCTGCTCCACCCGTACCTGTAATCCCTAATACCGGTATAGTTGAATCAGCTTCCACTAAGCTTTCTCGGAGAGGTTCTGTCCATACAGGCTGGTCCACTGCATACTCCGCAACGGAAATAAGCCGGGCAATCGCCTGATGGTTTTGCTCGCGCAAGCCTGCTACTTCTTCCTCCAGCTGCTTGACGGTTGGGAAGTCGCTACGTCTGATCATGTCGTTGATCATGCCCTGCAAGCCCAATCGTCTGCCGTCATCTGGCGAGTAAATTTTACAGACTCCGTACTCTTCCAATTCCCGAATTTCGCGTGGAACGATAACGCCGCCACCGCCGCCAAAAACACGGATATGCTCTGCTCCCCGCTCGCGTAATAGATCAATTACGTATTTGAAATACTCCACATGACCGCCTTGGTAGGAACTAATCGCAATCCCTTGCACGTCCTCCTGGACAGCGGCTGTTACAATATCGTCAACAGAGCGGTTGTGTCCGAGATGGATAACCTCTACTCCCGACGATTGTAAAATACGGCGCATGATATTAATCGAGGCATCGTGACCATCATACAGACTGGCTGCGGTCACAAAGCGAACCTTGTTTTGCGGACGATACACTTCCGTTTCCATCGTTCCACTCTCCTTTTTATAAGTTTAAAAAGGAGGAAAAACAGGGCCAAGCAGATCAAGGCGCGTAGACGCGAAGTATGCTTGGCACCCTATGTTTTCCAGACTTTTCAAACTCTCTTCTTAATCGGAGACACTGATTTCGCGAAGCAACAGGGCAATTTGCTTCTCTGTGTACTCCTCAATGGTATAGTGCTTTTTCAATGCCCAGCGGCGGAAGACCCACATTTCGCCCAAAACCATGATATTGTCCGCCATCAGCTTGACGTTCTTTTCGTCAATGCGCAACGAACCATCAGCAATCCCTTTTTCCAGGATTTCGACGAAAATATGCGAAATGGCTTCTTCACGCCCTAATACGTAGCGGAGTGTTTCTTTTGGCAATGATTTGGCTTCCTGATAAATAAGCAAAACGCGGTCGCTCATCTGATCCATCACGCGGATCAGACTTTTCAGTGCTACCTTTAATGTTTTCAAGCCAGTTCCGTTGAAGTTGATCGCTTCACGTAAGCGCGTCTCCATCTCCGCATGAATGGCATCGCAAACAAGATAGAGAACATCTTCTTTTGACTCAATATACTCGTACAACGTACCAATACTAAATCCAGACGCCCGAGCAATCTCCCTTGTCGTCGTTTTATGAAAACCTTTATTAATGAAGAGATGAACGGCAGCCTCAATAATCTGCTCTCGTCTTCTCTCGATCAGTTTTGGGTCCTTTACTAGGGACGGTATCGTTTTTCTCTTTTCAGACACTCCAAATCCACCTTTCCAACCGACTGAGCGTTTGGTCAGACGCCTCATAGAAAAGAAGGCGCAAACACTCTACTTTTGTATCATCGCTGATCATTATACGCGAGTAAGAGCACAAAGCCAAACTTTTCTTTTCTATGTGTGTAATCGTGTTGGAAGACGGGATAGCTTCCTACTCTTTTAGCAGGAAATTGCTGATCACGACACGTTGGATTTCATTTGTTCCTTCATAGATTTGTGTAATTTTGGCATCACGCATAAAGCGCTCCACAGGATATTCCCGGGTGTAGCCATAACCTCCGAAAACTTGAACAGCCTCGGTTGTCACTTCCATTGCTGTATCTCCTGCAAATACTTTGGACATCGCAGATGCTTTGCCATATGGTAGACCTTGATCCTCCAGCCACGCTGCTTGGTAAGTGAGCAAACGGGATGCCTCGATCTTGGTTGCCATGTCTGCCAGCTTGAACTGAATTGCCTGCAAGGAAGCGATTGGTTTGCCGAACTGACTGCGTTCTTTGGCATAATTCCGTGCATGCTCGTACGCCCCTTGTGCAATTCCCAGTGCTTGAGCGGCGATACCGTTTCTTCCACCGTCCAACGTCATCATCGCAATCTTGAAGCCTTGGCCTTCTTCGCCCAGTCTATTTTCTACCGGCACGCGCACATCTTCAAAGTTGACCGCAAGTGTTGGCGAGGAACGGATACCCAATTTCTTCTCCTTTTTCCCCATCGTGAAGCCATCCATGCCTTTTTCAACAATAAAAGCCGTAATGCCCTTATGCTTCAATTCTGGTTGAGTGACCGCAAATACGATGTAGATTTCTGCTTCACCTGCATTGGTAATGAAGATTTTGGTGCCATTTAAAATGTAGTGATCGCCATCGCGTACGGCTGTCGTGCGCATTCCAGCAGAATCAGAGCCTGACCCCGCTTCGGTCAAACAGTACGCGCCCATCTTCTTGCCTTCTGCTAATGGACGCAAAAACTTTTGCTTTTGCTCCTCTGTCCCGAATTTGTAAATCGGCCAGCTCGCCAAGGAAACATGTGCAGACAGTGTTACACCGATGGAGGCATCCACACGGGAGAGTTCTTCCACTGCAATGACGTAGCTCAGGTAATCTGCACCTGCTCCACCGTATTGTTCTGGCCAAGGAATCCCTGTCAGTCCAAGCTCAGCCATTTGCTCAAAAATGGAACGATCAAAGCACTCTTCTTCATCGCGCTCGGCTGCTGTCGGAGCTACTTGATTCTCTGCAAAGTCGCGAATCATTTTGCGCATCATGTCATGTTCTTCCGTCAGTTGGAAATTCATATGGCTCACTCCCCCAAGTGCTTTTCATTTTTCTATTAATCAGCAAGCAAATGCTTGGCGATAACGATTCTCTGAATTTCGTTGGTGCCCTCATAGATTTGCGTTACTTTCGCATCCCGGAATAGACGCTCAACCGGATATTCTCTGGTGTAGCCGTAGCCCCCAAAAATCTGTACGGCTTCTGTGGCGAGCTCCATCGCGGAATCTGTGGTAAAGCGTTTTGCCATCGAGGCTTCCATTCCACAGGCAATTCCTTGACTGCGCAACCACGCCGCTCGGTATACCAGTAATCGGGCTACTTCTGCTTTCGTCGCCATGTCTGCCAGCTTGAAAGCGATGGCTTGCTGCTTGGCAATCGATTGTCCGAACTGCTTGCGTTCCTGCGCGTACTCTGTCGCGTATTGGACTGCGGCTTCGCAAATACCAAGGGCTTGTGCAGCAATCCCGATGCGACCGGAATCCAGATTCGCCATCGCGATACAGAAGCCTTCCCCTTCCTGTCCGAGCAGGTTGGCAACCGGTACACGGGCATTGTCGAATACGAGCTCTGTTGTATAGGAACCGTGAAGTCCCATCTTCTTTTCCTTTTTCCCAACCGTGAAGCCCGGTGTATCCTTGTCTACGATAAAGGCCGATATTCCCTTGGGTCCTTTTGTCGAGTCAGTAACGGCAAAGGCGATATAGGTATCAGCCTCCCCGCCATTTGTGATGAACACCTTGTTTCCGTTCAGGATGTATTCATCGCCTTTTTTCACGGCTGTGGTTCGGATACTGCTCGCATCAGAACCTGCATGCGGCTCAGTCAAGGCAAAAGCCCCGAGGTATTCCCCACTCGCAAGCTTGGTCACGTATTTGCGTTTTTGCTCCTCGGTACCGAAGTAGAGAATCGGGTTCGTCCCGACGGAGGTATGCACGGACAAAATGACACCCACTGTCGCACTCACCTTGGAAATCTCGTGAATGGCCAAAATGTAGGAAATAAAGTCCGCTCCCGCTCCTCCCCACTCTTCGGCAATCGGAATGCCCATGAGCCCCATTTCGCCCATCTTTTTGAGGATCTGACGTGGGAACTGGTCCGTCTCTTCCATCACCGGGACGAATGGTGCGATCTCTTTCTGGGCAAAGTCTCGCACCATGCGGCGCATCATCTCTTGCTCTTCGTTCAATCGGAAATCCATGTCCGTCCTACCTTTCTGCGAAATCTTCGGTTAGCTGTACACGTAGAAACCACGACCGGATTTTTTGCCTAGCCATCCTGCTTTTACGTACTTGCGCAGCAATGGGCATGGGCGGTATTTCGAATCACCGAACCCTTCGTGCAGTACTTCCATAATGTAGAGGCAAGTGTCCAGCC
This sequence comes from Brevibacillus sp. HB1.3, assembly GCF_013186635.1. NCBI lineage: Bacteria > Bacillati > Bacillota > Bacilli > Caryophanales > Paenibacillaceae > Brevibacillus > Brevibacillus sp. HB1.3. Next base: position 184,651 of record NZ_JABMIT010000002.1, read on the forward strand.
CGATGAAATCAGCCAGTTGAAGCGGTCCCATCGGATGGTTCATGCCCAGCTTCATGACTTCATCGATTGCTTCTGGTGTTGCAACTCCTTCGTACACGCAATAAATCGCTTCATTCAACATTGGCATCAGTACCCGATTGGACACAAACCCAGGGAAATCGTTGACGCTCACGGGTACCTTGCTCATTTGTTTGGACAAATCCTCTGTCAGCTGATAGACATCATCGGACGTTTGCAGCCCGCGGATGATCTCAACCAGCTTCATCACCGGAACGGGGTTCATGAAATGCATTCCGATTACTTGTTCCGGCCGCTTTGTAACTGCCGCAATCTCAGTAATCGGCAGCGAGGATGTATTGCTCGCGAGCACCGTATGTGGCGGACATACTTCATCCAGCTTGGAAAAGATTTGCGTTTTGACTACCATGTTTTCTGTCACTGCTTCTATCACAAAATCCGCTTCAGACGCATCTGCCAGATCAGTAGACAGTGTCAAACGGCCGAGGATCGCTTCCTTTTCTGCTTCGCTGAGCTTGCCTTTTTCCACGTTGCGCGACAAGTTTTTCGTAATCGTGGCCAGACCGCGCTCTACAAATGCTTGCTGGACGTCGTTCAGAAAAACGCGAAAGCCAGCCTGCGCCGCTACTTGGGCAATCCCGCTACCCATTTGTCCTGCCCCGATGACCATAATCGTTTGTACGTTCATGCAAAAAGGCCTCCCTTACTCTACTTTAATCAAGATGGCGTCACCCTGTGCTGCACCACTGCAAATTGCAGCGATTCCCAAGCCGCCGCCTCGTCTTTTCAATTCATAGGCGAGGTGCATAATGATTCGAGCGCCACTCGCGCCAATCGGGTGTCCGAACGCAATCGCTCCCCCGTTTACATTCACTTTCTCTGCGTCCCAGCCAACGATTTTGCCACTGGTCAAAATTACCGCGGCAAATGCTTCGTTTACCTCAAATAGATCGATCTCCGAAAGCGAGACACCTGTCTTTTCCAAGAGCTTGTTGATCGCAAGCCCCGGAGTTGTCGCGATATAAGGAGCCTCTGCGCCGACCGCGGCGTGTCCCAGTATCGTCGCAAGCGGCTTGATGCCCAGCTGTTGTGCTTTCGCTTCTGACATCAGCACCATTGCTGCCGCTCCGTCGTTGATTCCCGGTGCATTGCCTGCCGTGATTGTTCCGTCCTTTTTGTACACGGGTGGCAGCTTCGCCAATCCTTCCTCGGTGGTATCCGGACGTGGTCCTTCATCGACGGTTACTTGCAGCGGATCCCCTTTTCTTTGCGGAATGGAAACCGAGACAAGCTCGTCGGCAAAAAGTCCTTTTTCCATCGCTTGTGCGGCCCTCTGCTGGCTGCGCAGCGCCCACGCATCCTGCTCTTCTCGCGTAATCCCGTTCTCTTCCGCCACATTGCTGCCGTGAACAGCCATCGCCACTTGATGAAACGGACAAGTGAGGCCGTCGTACATCATAAGATCACGTACGGTCGAATCTCCCATCCGCATTCCGTTACGTGCATCTGGCAGTGCATACGGTGCGTTGCTCATGCTTTCCATGCCGCCCGCGACGATGATTTCTCCGTCCCCGGCCCGAATGATCTGGTCCCCCATCGTCACTGCACGCATCCCGGACGCGCATACTTTGTTGATCGTCTCACTCGCTACATTCCACGGCAAACCAGCTTTGCGAGCTGCCTGGCGTGAGGGCACCTGACCCGCACCTGCCTGCAAGACCATACCCATGATCACTTCGTCCACCTGATCGCCGGAAATGCCAGCGCGCTCTACCGCTTCCTTGATCACGATGGAGCCGAGCTCTACTGCCGATAGCGCTTTCAAAGAGCCACCAAACTTACCAAAAGGGGTACGCGCTGCCCCTACAATGACCGTTTTCATCGAATGCCCTCCATTCGGATGATGTTTCACATCAATAAAAACTAAATTGATCGAGCGTTCGTTCATTTTGCATACTTTTATTTTGCCGTCTTCCGTACGAATAGTCAATCTATAATGAAAAAAAGAACAGCCTGACTTTTGTGAGAGCCAGGCTGTTCTTGCTATTGTCGTGCCATCCAGCTTAGTTTCCAGATGCCTTGTTTGTTTTTCTGCATTTTATAGGCGACCTTATCCCTGTTATCCTTGAAAGTCACCCAGACAACCGCTTCCTTGTCAGACGTTTGCTCAAGCGTTATGTCACTTGCCCATTCTTGCATCGATTTCAGCTGCTTCCAGCTATTCCGTGCTCCAACCGGATCTTTCTTCCTATCTTCCAAGTATTGCTCCAGTGTTGGCTTTTCGAATCCATCGTCCTCGATATGCAAAGCGTACTGCATTTCGAGCTGACCCTCTTGCTGTGCTTTCACATACAGCTTCCATACATCAATTGGAGATAATCCTCGCAAAAGCTCATCTTTCTTCTCATACATGTAATTGTAAAAACGATCCTCTTCCTCTGGCTTTAAATCGAATATGGACGGAGCCGGAGGTGTTTGTATGCCATCCTGAGGAACATCTACGACATCCTCAGTAACGGTACCGTTACTGTTCAGTTTGAAAAGATAGACCTCTTTGCCTTGGACATAGCTTATCGTATACCAATGAAGCTTTTTATCCTTCCATCCAACTAACATCGCCAAGCCCACGTCTCTTTTTAGCAGAGCCTCCGTATCGATCATTGTCCACTCTTTTTGCTGATATCCTTCTTTTGCAAGAATCGAATAGCCCCAGTACTCTTCTGTGCCATCGTCCCCGCTTCCGCCATAATTGTCTACAACTGTGTAAGGGAACGAAATCTTGGCTTTGATTTGGTCTTGTGTCATCCCAACACGCAAGACATCAATGATCTCATCTACCGTTCCCATAATCACCTGATCATCAGAAGCTGGGTGAGCCTTTGGATCAGGCTTTTGATGGGTCCCTGGCTCGGTAGACGTTCCCTTCGGCGTATGTGTGCTCGTCGTGCTTTCCTTTGGCAGTATATAAGGGGTAAACCCGATGACAAGCGCAACCGCAACAAGTGCTGCACTTACAGGGTAGATCAAACGAAACCTTTTCTTGCCTTTCTTCTCCATATTCATGCGAATCCTCTCCTCCAAGCCAGTCGTATCGTCCATTCCGCGCAACACTGTCCGGTCAGCCGTTTCCTTGAATTCCGCCAGCAATTTATCTAGATTCATTCGATCCCCTCCTTTTCCAGGAGCACTTTGAGCTTCTGGCGTGCGCGGTGCATTTTCGTATAAATCGCTCCTGCGGACGTGTCCAAAATGACTGCGATCTCCTCTACGGACAATTCCTCATAGTAGTGAAGGACAATCAACTGACGATAGCTATGCGGCAGCTTCATGACGAGATGGGCAAAACGGGCGCGAAGATCATTTTGCAAAACGGCCGACTCTGCCCCCTCGACTACCTCTATGTCCACTTCCGATTTGAAAAACAAGTGGCGGAACGACCACGAGCGTAGATGCTTTTTTGCTTCGTTGACGGCGATTCGGTACACCCATGTTTGCATCGAGCTCTCTTGACGGAATTTCCCCAAATTTTTGTAAGCTAACAGGAACACTTCCTGGGTAATATCCTCAGCAAGACTGCGGTCCTTGACCATCAAATACACGAGGCGCAGCACCTTTTTCAAGTAGTGCCGGATCAATTCATCAAATAATGCTTCCTTTGTTTTGGTTAAACTTTTCTCTGTAAGCTCCAGCTTCCTCACTCCCTTCCCACTCTTTTTGATTCAGCTGGCTCCATTATCTTACAGTTTTTTTGTAAAAAAATAATGCACAAGCCTCGTCGCTTGATTAGCACCGAGACTTGCGCATGGTATAAACCTAGATGGCGTCTGCGAGAATTTCCGCGACGTCGCGTGTTTTGACGTGATCTTCCTGCTCTTTGGTCTTGATTCCGTCGTTCATCATCGTCAGGCAGTATGGGCATGCACTCGCGATTTCCGTCGGGTTGACCTCCAGAGCTTGCTCCGTACGAGTGACGTTGACACGAGAGCCCTCATGTTCCTCCATCCACATCAAGCCGCCGCCCGCTCCGCAGCACATACTGTCGCAGCCACTGCGCTTCATTTCGACCACCTCTACACCAGGGATGGCTTCGAGGATCACGCGTGGCTTGTCGTAAATTTCGTTGTAGCGGCCCAGGTAGCAGGAATCGTGGTAGGTGATGCGCTCCTTAACTTCCTTGGTTGGCTTCAATTTGCCTTCCTTCACCCACTCCGCCAACAGTTCAGAGTGGTGGTACACCTCTGCATTCAACCCGAACTCCGGATATTCGTTCTTAAACGTATTGAACGCATGCGGGTCGCAGGTGACGATTTTTTTGACTTCATACGCTTCAAACAGGGCGATATTTTCTTGAGCGAGCTGTTGGAACAAGAATTCATTACCAATACGGCGAGCCGTATCCCCTGAGTTCTTTTCCTCGTTACCCAAAATGGCGAACTTCACACCTGCTTCATGCATAAGCTTCACAAATGCCTGCGAAATTTTTTGGCTGCGCAAGTCAAACGATCCCATCGAGCCTACCCAGAACAAGTACTCGAATTCCTCGACCTGCTTCACAGTTGGCACCTCGTACTCACCGTTCAGACCTTCAATCCATTTCGTCCGGTCTTTGCGGTTGATTCCCCACGGGTTGCCTTGACGCTCGATATTGTTCAAGGCGCGTTGTGCTTCTGCCGGCATGCTGCCTTCCGTCATAACCAAATAGCGGCGCATATCGATGATTTTATCGACGTGCTCATTCATTACCGGGCATTGGTCTTCACAGTTGCGACAGGTCGTACAAGCCCACAGCTCCTGCTCGGTGATAACATCGCCGATCAAGCTTTTCTCGTAGACTGCGGTAGCTCCTTCCGCTGTCGCAGCTACTTCAGAGGCTTGGAATGCAATCTGGTTGGCCGTCGTCTGCGAAAAAGCGAAGCTCGGCATCCATGGCGTACGCGATGTCACCGACGCACCTTTTTCGGTCAAATGGTCGCGCATTTTCGTAATCAGATCCATCGGGGAGAGCATTTTTCCCGTTCCAGAGGCCGGGCACATATTCGTGCAGCGACCACACTCCACACAAGCATACAGGTCGATGAGCTGCGTTTGTGTAAAATCCTCGATTTTGCCTACACCGAATTCTTCCTGCGTCTCGTCCTCGAAGTTAATGCTGGTCAGCTTGCCTGGCGGGTCCAGCTTCTTGAACCACACGTTGACTGGCGCAAACAGCAAATGCGCGTGCTTGGACTGCGGCACATACACCGCGAAACCGAGCAAGATAATCAGATGCAGCCACCAGAAAACGTAAAAGCCAACCACTGCACCCGTTGTCCCTACCCCAATCGCAGATAAGACGATCGCGAAAACAGAAGAGATCGGAGCGAACGCCGATGGCTCATGTCCGAGCCAAATTTGTTCAAAAGCGAGCGAGAGCAAGACAGTCGCCATCAGAGAGGAAATCAGCAAAAGAACAATCCCTGACTTGAAGCCGCGCTTCAGACGCTTTAGCTTTTCGATATAGCGGCGGTAAAAAGCGTAGCCGACCGCAGCCAAAATGAGAAACGTGGTGATCTCCTGCATGACAGAGAAGTATTTGTGAGCGCTGCCAAAAGGAAGCTCGTAGCCTTTCGAAAGCCCTTTGATAATCAGCTCGATGGCTCCGAATTGCAGAGTGATAAAGCCGTAAAACATCACGACGTGCATCACGCCGCTCTTCTTGTCCTTCAGCAGCTTCTTGTGGAAAATGACGTTGTCCAGCATCAGATTGATGCGTGCCCCAAAGTCATTTTTCACATCCGGCTTTTTCCCCAGCTTGATAAACAAGTATCTGCTGTACACGACATGTCCGGCTAAATAAAGCCCGTAAGCGAGAACCAGGAAAAAGGCGATCAAATTAATGAGTGCCAGCATGTTTTCTACTCCCCTCTATTGCGAGTTTGTCTTTGGACGTGGAAATCGTTTTTTTCTATCTTATCAGAATCATGGAAATAAATGAATGAGTATTCAGTCAGTCTGTTTATTTTTTTCGAAAAATGAAACGATACTGAGCGACCGCTCATAATAGGTACAACTCGATCTTAACACACAAGTTGCGAATCATCCATCCTCTTCAAAGAGTTGGAAATATTCTTACGAAAAAAAACAGCTACCTTCATACGGGTAGCTGTTGATCCTGCTTATTTTCCTGAAGCTTCCTTGGTCTCGGCAGTGGTTGGTTCTTTCTTGGCCTTTTGCTCCGAGCGTACATCTGCGAGAGATTTGACCTTGGTTGCCTTGATGCGCTTGTTGCGCGGCAAATCAGTCGGCTCCAGATTGTCTACCTCGTCTTGCATGAGTGCTGCGATACCAACTGCTTTGCCTTTTGCAGCCTTACAGTATTCGCAGTTTTCTTCATCATGCTCGTGGTATTGCTTCGGCTCTGGATAGGACGTGATAACGCCTTCAAAATTACGCAGGACGACTTTATCGGACGCTTGCGAAATGATGTAATTCGGGCTGACAGGAATTTTCCCTCCGCCGTGTGGAGCGTCTACTACAAAGGTCGGAACTGCATAGCCGGAAGTATGGCCGCGCAGGTGCTCAATGATTTCGATCCCTTTGCTGACAGGTGCGCGGAAGTGTCCGATTCCCTCTGACAGGTCGCATTGATAGATGTAATACGGGCGAACGCGGATTTTCACCAGGTCCTGTACCAGCTTTTTCATCGTATTCGCGCAATCGTTGATACCGGCCAAAATAACTGCCTGGTTGCCGAGCGGAACACCAGCATTAGCGAGCATCTCGCAAGCCAGCTTTGCTTCCGGTGTAATTTCTTTTGGATGGTTGAAGTGTGTATTGAGCCAAACTGGATGGTATTTTTTCAGGATATTGCACAGGTTTTCGGTAATGCGTTGCGGGAATACAACAGGTGCACGCGTTCCGATCCGAATAATTTCAACATGCGGGATATCGCGCAGGCTGCTGATGATGTACTCCAGTACGCGGTCATTGATCAACAGACCGTCTCCACCGGAGAGTAATACATCGCGGACTTCTGGTCTTGAGCGAATATAATCGATACAGGCATCCAGCTGTTTCTTTGGCACACCCATGCCGATCTGACCGGAAAAGCGACGACGCGTACAGTAACGGCAATACATGGAGCATTGGTTCGTCACCAGGAAAAGCACGCGATCTGGATAACGATGCGTCAGACCAGGTACAGGAGAATCGGTATCCTCGTGGAGTGGGTCTTCCATGTCGTATTTAGTACGAACCATCTCAGAGGACAAAGGTACAGACTGCATGCGAACCGGATCGCTTGGATCGTCTGGATCCATCAGATGAGCATAGTACGGTGTGATGTTGAGTGGAATCGTTTGCGTAGAAATACGTACGCCCTCTTCCTCCTCCGGTGTCAGGTTGATTACCTGCTTCAAATCATCGACCGTCTTGATGGTGTGCGTAAGCTGCCACATCCAGTCATTCCATTGCTCGTCCGTGACATCCTTCCAAAGTTCTATCGAACGCCAATCGCGTTTTGTCGCTACTGTCATGTGCATCCCGTCTCCTCTCGTCTTATGGTGAACCTCTTCGTTTCACTCAATCAACAAGAGATGCAAGTGCCATGCCAACAAATCAAAAGATTTAGAAAATAAGGAATAGAGCGTTTTGTGAGCGCTTCTTATCCGTTTGATCCTTCGCGAGTCTGCCGAATTTTCGGCACTCAACAGGGAGGGATCATCCGCTGCGAGAGCTTGTATTGCAGCGTCTGTCTTGGGATGCCCAAGAGCTTGGCGGCGCGAAGTACATTGCCGTCCGTTTGCTGCATCGCCTCTTTGATCACCTTTTCCTCTACCTCACGCAAAATTTCGGGCAGCGTACAGCCTTCCTTGGGTAGGAGTTGAGCTGAAATTGGCGCTTCCTTTTTCTCAGACTGCGAGCGTTCCAGCAAATGAGCCGGCAGATGATCCAACAAAATCATGTCCGACTCCACCATATTCATGGCTGCTTCTATGACATGCTCCAGTTCACGGACATTCCCCGGCCACTCATACGCCGCAAACAAACTAGCCACTTCACTGCTGATTCCACGCACATTCATACCGAAGATCTGGTTGAACTTTTCCAAGAAATGATCGATCAGCATATCCACATCTTCTCTGCGCTCTCGCAATGGCGGCAGTTCAAAAGAGACGACGTTGATCCGATAGTATAGGTCGGTTCGCATAACCCCTCGTTCCACGAGTGACTGCGGTGCTTCGTTGACTGCTGCGATTACCCGTACGTCCACTTTGGTCGAATGGCTCCCACCGATCCGTCTGATTTGACCGTCCTGGAGGACTCGTAGCAGCTTTGCTTGCAAATCGAGCGGCATACTGTTTAGTTCATCCAGAAATAGAGTACCACCGTCCGCCAGCTCGAATAACCCTGGGCGATCATCCGCTCCCGTGAAGCTTCCTTTTGTCGTGCCAAACAGCAAGCTTTCGAGCAGCGCGGCCGGAAGCGCGGCACAGTTTTGCGCGATGAATGGCTTACTGCTGCGGACAGATGCGTGGTGAATAGATTGGACAAACAGTTCTTTTCCCGTCCCGGTTTCGCCGTATATCAACACAGGAGAGCTTGTCCGGGCAGCTTTTCGAGCGCGTTCTTTGAGGCGTTTCATTTTTTCACTCATCGTCAAAATATCTTCGAAATGGAAAGTCGTTTCATCTAACGTGCGTTTTGTCCGTTTCGGCTTGCTAATTTTGGCCTGAAGATCAACCAAGCGCTCCGACAGTTCTTTTAGCTTGCCGATATCCTTCGCCACCTCGACTGCACCGACTAACCGTTTGCCTACTCTCACCGGAAGTGTCGTGTTAATTGTCTCTACACGCATTCCCTTCCAATTCTTATATGTCTGTGTCTGGTTGTAGATTGATTCGCCACTATCGATAACACGTAGCAGAGTACTCGACTGTCGATCAAGTGAAGGAAAAACCTCCAACAATGGCTTCCCCAACACCTCTTCTGAGGTCAACCCATCGAGGTTGGCTGCGACGTGATTGTAGAAAATCGTAATGCCATTTGCGTCCACAACGTGAATTCCTTCATCGATAGCACCCAAGATCGCCTGCAACATTTCTACCGTATCTGACAACGGCATCCTGGCTTTCACTCCTTCCTTCCATCCATGCTGCCAAAAAATCATCACTTCGCCGAATATTCGGCACTTTTACGTTATTATCGATTACGCCCTACCTGAATGGCAAGCATAGCGGTATACAGCAAATGTCCCAATATCCAAATGAAGAACGCTGTCATACTGATCGGGGATTTACTTAACACACTAAATGGGAAAAACGCGACAGAAAAACCGAGCATCCAGTACAGCAAGTATCGTACCGATCGGGCTTTTCGTTCCCACGGGTAAAAGTGCATGAGAAAAAAGGCGACGATCACACTAATCAGCAGATGAATCAATAGTTCTACAATAGAGGGCAGGTTTTCCATGCCCGGTACATAGCTGACATCAATCAAAACGGGAAAGGTATTGGTATCAAACAAACCATCCCCGAGCGCCAAAAAAGCAGCAAGACCCAGACCGGCTATTAGTCCATTTGTGAGTACAAACATGCTGTATCCCCCTCTCACTTCAGCCGCAAGTAATCCTATTGTACGTGCAAAAAACCGCCCTTGCAAAGGGCGGCTTATTTTCCTAGCTCTATTTTCAGCTCATGCTCACCAGCGTACTGCTCATTCATCCATAGCTGGTACGCGATTTCTACCTGTACAGGAACCTCTGCCTCGTAGCGAATTCGCAGCTTGTTCGTATGCGTCTCCATGGCAAACGGGCCATAGGGACTTTGATAGGTAGAATGAGTGCTGGCTCCTTTTTCGAATTGTTGTCTGGTTGAAACACCACCCTGACGGACCAGCGTAATGGACGTATCTGTCAGCTTCAGTGTCGTGCTTACTTCGCCTACGCCCTCCATCTGCTCTTTGTAGGTCAAGTACCACGCGGATGCTTTTTGTACGCGCTTGCCTTCGTAGCTGTGGGTCGTTTCTTCCCAGTTGCCTTCGACATGATGCCGTGCCGTCAATTTCACTTGTATGTCTTGCATGCTGCTTCCACACTCCACTTTCTTTCGCTTCCCTTTTATCCCTACATTCTACCCTTCATCGCTCTTCTGTGGCAACCGCCGCCTCCACTAGCAGGTATCTCATAGTAGCTGCAATCCCAATCGCCGCAAGCAACAGCAGACCCGCCAACACCAAGTATCCGACTCCTGCCCCCGTGTAATCGATCATCGCCGTAAACAAACCGATCAGGATCAGACGCATCATCATGCCGATGGAGTTGAAAAAGCTCATCACCCGCCCCATCTGATGCTTCGGCACAACTGTCATATAGAGCGATTGCCGAATCAAACGCACAGAAGCGTTACTCCACCCGTAAAACGTGTACGCCGCAATCAGCGCCCAGCCATACGGCAAAGCAATCATGACGACAATGGCAATCGCGAATAGCAACGTATTGCCGATCATGGCTGCCAGCTCCCCCATCTTGCGTACGACGATCGCAACGAGTAAACCTGCCGCCACAGCACCCAGTGCATACGTAACCTCTCCTAGCGAATAAACCGAGACACCCGCTTGCAACGTTTGGCTTATGTAAACCGGCTTCAATAAGTTCGTCGCCATAACAGCAATGAAGGGCATCAGTGCGGATATACCAAACAGAAGAAATCCTTTCTTTTGCCGAATGTACCGCCAGCTTTCCATCAGCTGCACCGTCCACGCGACACCCTGATTTTGCTGCGCTTCTTTTTCCAGTGTGAAGGTATACGTCATGGTAGACAGCAGGGTAAAGGCGAACAAGTACGTAATCGCATTGAAAATAATCACCACATGCAGCCCGTAGGAGCTCAGCAAAATCCCCGCAAACGCGCCAGCAAGAACGGATGCCGTCTGTCCTTCGATCTCGAGCAGACTGTTGATGCTATTGTAGTGCTTGGGCTCAAACGTCTCCTGAACCAACGCAGACTGGGTCGGGTAATGAATCTGATACATAAAGGTCGTCGTCAAATAGATAACAATCAGCATCCACTCGGTGTACTCTCCGAAAAAGCCCCAGATCGCGAGCAGGCCAAGTACGCCAAATCCGATCAAGTTTTCTATCAGCAGCATTTTCTTGCGGGAGTAACGATCGATGAGCGTCCCGATATACGGCCCAATAAAAAACATCAGTACCGCAGAAGTAAACATAGTGGAGCCCAAAAGCTGAGCAGAGCCTGTGGTTTCCACGAGGAACCAGGCAATCCCGATCATCGTCATGCCTTGCCCGAAACCGGAGAACAAATTGGAAAAGAACAGCTTTCGAAATGGTGCGTAGGCAAATACCTCTCTCATACAGACAACTCCTTTGTAAGAAAACCTCCGTCGACTTTTCAATCATCTCACTATTAAGATTGTACTGACTATTTTATACTTTGTAAACTAAAATGTTTATTAAATTAGTTCACTCTCTCTCCAATAGAAAAAGCCCCCGGTTCTTTTTAAAAACCGGAGGCTCATTTACACAGATATCTTATTTTACAAAGCTCAAGAGCAGCTCGCGAACGAATTTGGACGCCGCGATTTGCGTCATTTCACTGTGGTCATACACAGGAGCAACCTCCACCAGGTCACAACCGATGACATTCGCACCGTTGTTTGCCATGAAGTGAATGGTATCGAGCAGCTCACGAGACGTGATGCCGCCTGCTTCTGTAGTACCTGTTCCTGGAGCGTGCGCAGGGTCCAATACATCGATGTCAATCGTCAGGTAGATCGGACGGTTGCCGATGGTAGGCAGCACTTGCTTCACTGGCTCCAGTACATCGTATTTGTACAGGTGCATGTTTTCTTTTGCCCACTCAAACTCGTCCTTCATCCCGCTGCGGATTCCGAAAGAGTATACATTTTTACCGCCAATCAGGTTGCATACCTTTTTGATCGGGGTGGAGTGGGAGTATTCGTATCCCTCGTAGTTGTCACGCAGGTCTGTATGCGCGTCAAAGTGGAATACGACCATGTCCTTGTACTTTTCATAAACCGCTTGGAATACTGGCCAGGAAACCAAGTGCTCTCCGCCAAGACCCAATGGGAATTTGCCATCTGCCAATACTTTTGCCACGAATGTACGGATCGCGTCCAGGCTACCTTCCACGTTTCCAAAAGGAAGTGGAATATCGCCGGCATCAAAGTATTTGATGTCTTCCAACAGCCTGTCCAAGTATGGGCTGTACTCTTCCAGTCCGACAGAAACCTCACGAATACGGGCAGGGCCAAAACGAGATCCCGGACGGAAGCTCACCGTCCAGTCCATCGGCATACCGTAAATAACCGCTTGGCTTTCTTCGTAATTCCCGTGACTACGGATAAAGACATTTCCAGAGTATGCTTCGTCAAAACGCATAGGTGTAGTTCTCCCCCGATTAGTCGCGGGTCAGCTCAGCCACAAAGTTAGGCAGTTTGAAAGCAGCGTGGTGAACTTCCGCATTGTAGTATTTGGTGCCCAGATCTTTGATTTTCGCTGGATCTACTTCCAACGGATCATGTTGCTTGGAAGCGATAGTGAAGCTCCACAGTCCAGATGGATAAGTAGGGATGCTGCACGTGTAGAGACGAGTAACCGGGAAGATCGATTTCAGGTCTTTGAACACACGCTTGATCAGTTCACGGTTGAACCAAGGAGATTCCGTTTGAGCAACCATGATACCGTCTGGTTTCAAAGCATCGTGGATGCCTTGGTAGAAACCTTTTTCGAACAGACCTACAGCAGGTCCTACTGGCTCTGTAGAGTCGACCATGATCACATCGTACTCACCTTTGTGGTCATGAATATGTTTAATACCATCGATGACTTGTACATCTACACGCGGATTACCTGTCAATGCACTCGCAATCTCAGGGAAATATTTTTTGCAAGACTCAATGACGCCACCGTCGATTTCAGCCAGAACTGCTTTTTCTACAGACGCGTGCTTTACGATTTCACGAATAGCACCGCCATCGCCGCCGCCTACAACCAGAACCTTTTTCGGGTTTGGATGCGTATTCAGCGCGATATGAGAAATCATTTCATGGTAGACAAACTCATCGACATCGGTAGTCATAACCATGCCGTCGAGCACTAACATGCGACCAAACTGCTTCGTATGAATGACGTCGATTTGTTGAAACTCGGATTTCTCACTGTATAGGGTCTCTGTAATTTTCGTTGTTATCCCGTGATTTTCCGTCTGTTTTTCGGTGTACCACAATTCCATGTTCATGGCTATGTAACCTCCTTCAATTAACCGCATGAAAATACAATATAACAAGAAAATTATAGTAGCTGTCTTCCAAATTGCAAGATATTTTTCTAGCAAGGAAAGTTTAACCAGCTTGCAAGCGACACATACTACTAGTAACGTAGTATGTCCTATTTTATTTATTCAACCGCAGAAAGGAGGAGAGGCACACATGGAAGTCATTCGCGAAGCCCCATTGCTGCGCTATTTGCGTTGGGCTAAGAAATTCGTAAAATTTACCATTCTCAGCCTATTATGTTTCTCTTTTGCCATCTTGCTCCTCATTTTGTACTTGCGCTCACAACCACTCCCGGAAACATTTGTGAAGCAAACCACGACGATTTACGCTTCCAACGGAGAGGTTTTGGATACGATGCATCGTGGCGAGAACCGGATTTCTGTGCCACTTGCAGAGATATCACCAGCATTGCTTGATGCAACCATTGCTATCGAGGACCGTTCGTTCCGCGAGCATTTCGGTTTTGATTGGAAACGATTAGCCATGGCCGCTTATGTCGATGTCGTTAACATGGACATGCGTCAAGGTGCCAGTACCATCACCCAACAATTGGCAAGGAATCTGTACCTCAGCTTGGACAAGACATGGGAGCGAAAAATCAAAGAAGCCCTGCTTTCGATTCAGCTTGAACTGAATTACAGCAAGGATGAAATATTAGAAATGTACGTGAATCAGATTTATTACGGTCATTCAGCCTATGGTGTACAAGCTGCTGCCCAAACCTATTTCGGCAAGGACGCCAAAGATCTGACGGTTGCAGAGAGCGCCATGCTCGCAGGCATCCCTAAGGGTCCTACTTATTATTCACCATTTGTCGATTTGGAACGCGCCAAAGCCAGACAAAAGCTCATTTTAAATGCGATGGAGCGCGACAATCTACTGACATCGAAGGAAGCAGAGCAAGCCTACGCGGAACCAATCAAGCTGAAACAGCGAGCAAACGATAAGGTAACCGAGCCAGCTCCGTATTTCCGTGATTACATCGCTACTTTGGTAAAAAACAAATATGGCATTGACGAAGAAAAATTTATTCATGGTGGTCTAAAAATCCACACGACCCTTGATCCAGTTGTACAAAAAAAGGCCGAGGATATTGTCGCCTCCGTTTTACCGAAGAATAATCCGAATTTGCAGGTAGCCCTCGTCGCCATGGACCCTGCTACCGGCTATATCAAAGCGATGGTAGGTGGACGTGATTACAAGGTGAGTCAGTTCAATCGCGTGCTTGGCAAGCGCCAGCCCGGTTCCTCCTTCAAGCCGATCATGTATTTGTCAGCCTTGCAAAACGGCTATACACCGCTCACGTTGATGAAAAGCGAACCGACCGTTTTTACCTACGATAACAATAAGCAGTACATTCCCGGCAATTTTGGTGGAAAATATCCAAACGCACTGATCAACATGCGTGATGCAATCAAAACCTCCGACAATATTTATGCCGTCAAGACCATTGATTTTCTCGGGCCGCAAAAAGTGGTTGATCAGGCAAAGCAGTTAGGTATTACCAGCTCGATGCAAGCAGTTCCCTCTCTCGCACTAGGAACTTCACCTGTCTCTCCCTTAGAGTTAAACGCAGCTTATGCAGCAATCGTCAACAAGGGACAAGCAGTGAAGCCCATTGCGATCACTTCCATCGAAGACAGCGAGGGCAACATTTTGGTTGAAGAAAAACCTGAGAAAACGCAGGTAGCCGATCCTGTCGCATCTGCTCTTTTAGTCAATATGATGCAAAGTGTATTTGAACAAGGCGGTACGGGATATCGCGTAGCTGGTGAGATGAACCGACCGGTAGCAGGGAAAACAGGATCAACGGATTATGACGCTTGGCTGAGCGGATTCACTCCGCAGCTGGTTTCGACCGTATGGGTAGGGTACGACAAAAATCAAAAAGTCGATGACGTAAAGGAAGGCTATCTGTCCAAAAAAATCTGGGCCCAGTTCATGGAAAGTGCGCTCAAAGGTCAGCCCCCTGCCCTCTTTGACATGCCAGCTGGTGTTGTTTCTGTCTATATCGATCCTGCTTCTGGAAAACTGGCGACCGAGCATTGTCCGAATCCACAGCTCTTTTATTTCGCCAGCGGAACAGAGCCTCAAGATTATTGCATGAATCACATCCCAAAAAATGAGACACCAACACCTTTAAAGCCGCCAGATTCTTCGACCTTTTGGCAGCGCATGGGCAGTTGGTGGAAACCAGATCACTAAAGAAAAAAGGACGTTTCTCTTAATCGAGTACGTCCTTTTTGTATGCCTATTAACCTAGCGTGTTCTGATTGTCCCCGCCGCCCACGACTCCATCTCCATCGGCAAAAACATGGTCGTTGACGATCGTAATCAGACCGGCATGATCAAGCTGTTCCAACACTTCAAACAAGCTGTCCCTTTTTCCAGCAGGGAGCTTGCGTACAAAATTGTTTATCTCGGTCGGAGTCACATGTGTGCGGAAATGGACGCCACCGTGCCTCACAAAATGATCATGCGATTGTTCATTACCACGGAGATCTTCTTCCAATGGGTACCGCCCCTTCCGTCAAACAGTTTGGTTCAATCCCCATTAGTGTTCCGCGATTTCCCAAAAACTATGATGAACGCCGACAATTATATAAGACAAACAGGGAAAGAGTGACGGCTCTCTCCCTGTTTGTTGACCAAGTGTACATGTAACACAATATGGAAATAAGTTTACCTGACTTCAATTGTGTGAACAATTGATTTCACGATTTGTTCACAGACCGTTCACGATTTCCAACTTTAGGACAAATTTTGCTTTAATTCCTCGGTAGAATTCTCATACATAGCCTCGTTATTTTCAATCAAAAGCTTTTTCAGAGCAGCTTTTTCCTTCTCAGATAGATCGGTCAGCATAATACGTCTCTTCATGGAATAATCCATGCGATTCACGTGATCCGCCAAAAGTTTGTAGCCCCTACGCGCTTCCCGATCGATTTCCATGTAGCACGCAGTCGCCCCTGCATAATAAGGACCGGCTTCATTGCGATCGACTGTTACCCAAACGAGCCAATAAGGCTTTCCATTTGGTACTTCTTCTTTATTTGTCGTCCATTTGATGCCCTTTTCTACAGAACTTTTGGCATGTAAGGCACCCATGTCAATGTACGCTTCGTCCCCATCGATAATGACCGAGGACACAGCATTCAGGTCGAGCACACCTTGACCAAAACCGCCGTGTACATCGGTTTTTCCACTCATGATGGTAAAGCCGCCTTTTTTATTATCAAAAATATCCATTTGAATAACCTCCAGACAATCATTCTCCTTCCTTTTATTCTACTCGAAAAACGTGTGATGACGCAATTTGCCTATGTGCCCAGTTATTTATCCATGGGTTTTTGGGTGTTTCGTTTTTTGTTTACGAGCTGGATCATTTTTTCGATGCCCCACATGATCAGGATCGTTACGATTGCTGTATGGACGGCCATGGCAACTTTCATGACTAACAGTTCGCCTAGCATCGTGTCAGAAGGAACAATAAACAGGTAGTACACAAAGCTGATACAAAGAACACTTAGAAAGATCAACCAGCCTCGAAATCCTAGCGTGAAGCGAATGGAAGCAGCGATGAGCAAACCAATCAAAGGCCCCGCAAACATCAATGAGAATACGAAAGGACCGAGTATGAACCAGACAATCCAATTATCATCCATTGTCTTACATCCTTTGCTTTTGATGACTACACATCATTGGAATCCGTAGTTTCTTCTACTTCAGCCAGTCCACGCTCATCAAGCACGTAACGTCTGCCTGTTTCTTTGTAACGCTCCGAATCATCTGATGAGAAGCGTTTGATCAGAAACCGCGCTGGCTCCGCCCCCTCTACTGCTACAGGCGGCTGGAATTCCAATTCTTCACCATCTCGAACATGGATAACAACAATACGATCGTGATATTCAATAGACAGGTCTTCCCGTACTTCTTTTTTATTGGCGTCGAGCGTAAAGGTCTGTCCGGACTTGTGTATCGTCACCTCAGGAAAGCTTTTGTCATCTTGTGCAATGATGTAATATAGGTAGTCCGCATTTTGATCCGGAGCATTGCGTAACCCTGGTTGTAATTCATCATCTCCCTGTAGCAATCGCGTTACTTGGTCGATGACCTCTGGTATGCTCGGCAGTTTGGCGTGTTCGCCTTTCACGTAGTATCGTTTTTTCATATCCTTCTGGGCGTAATTGGCACTCATATACGGAACTGTACCGTCCCCAACGCCAGGATCGAGAATCGGGGACCATTCGTTATAAAACGAATCATAGAAGTAACCCAGCAATGTTACTTGGCCGGTACCCACAATGGAATACTGTGGAACATTGATCGTCTTGTTATCCCACTTTTCATGCATCTGGCCGCCATGTCTGACGAGCGGCGCATAGTCGAGGCGAATATTTTTGTCCTTTAAAAAATCATCATAGGTGTAGTACTGAATGTTACTCCTTTTCAGGAAGCCAACCGTTTCAAAGTATTTCTTAGAGGGTAGCAGCTCGTAAACGGCAGGTGCATAAGAGGAAATCACTTTCCCCGTTTCCTCATCCAACCAAGGGATCGAAAAATTGTATCCGTGCTTAAGAGCCTGATATGCACGTGGAGAGCCAAGGAAGGGTGTGCCCATGTACACGACACGATTCACTTTGCGCTGGTAGGACACATTGGATAGAAGTGTTTCTTTTACCAAGAGCCCACCCATGCTATGTGCCACCAAATGCACCTGATTTGCCCCGCTTGCCTTCAGTGCTGCATCGATTTTCTCTTTTAGAAGCTTGGCATTTTTGGTGCTGCTGTACCGCCAATCGTACGGTAGTGCAAATAAGGTTCGGTGCTTTTTGTATCCCGCCTTCTCCAGTTCCTTTACCATGCTGTAATACTGTTCGGTAAGTTCTTTTAAAAACGGTGCATAGGAAAGATATTCGATGGCGTAAAAATCATCTTTTTCCGGGTGGATCGTCGCATCACGGGCAATTGGCTGTACATCTATACTATTTGGCTTGATCGGCTCCAAGGAGAGTAGCCGACGGTGTTTAGGATCATTAATACCAATGAGACTATCGCCAAGTCCCAACCATATTTCCGATCTCTTTCCATTCTGCTCTGCTTCGAGTCGCGATCCACCCACTCCCGGGATTAAAATAACCGGAATCGTTCTGTCTCCTATATAAAGACTGTACGAGTTAGCAGTAAAACCCGAGCGTTTGCTGGCCATAACCTTGACTATGTAGGTGCCAGGATAGGCATTGAAGATAATATGTTCATCCGAATTCTTCGCTTTCTCGGAACTAGCGACGACTTTTCCAGCCTCGTCGAGCAGAAATACGTCCATATCCATTCCAGTAGGGATATCCTTGAGAGAGACCTCCACAGTAGAGGAGAGCGGAAAGGATAAGCTGTAAAAATCTACATCGGTCCTTGAATGAAGATTTCCTACGATATTTCGGTTGTATGCATCCAGCTTGTATGCCGCTTCCATTGTGTCGTTCGGCTCGTATCCATCTGCCTTACCGCCTCCTCCATGATCCGCAGAAAAATCAGCTCGTAAGCGGTAGTAGTAATCTTTCGAAAACGAGCCCTGCTTTCCAACTACCTTGATGTAGTACCATTTGTCTTTTTCCAGTGCCAGTCCCTCGATGAGCTCAGACTCATTTCCATGCTGCTGTGAACGGGCAAGCTCCCTTTCCCCCTCATCATACACATACAGATCGTAGTCTTCGTTTGCCGGAATATCTGTGAGGGAAATATTCATCTGTCCCTTTGTTGTTCCTCTGATTTTCCAAAAATCCACATCATCTTTGCTGCTAATCTTTCCATGGCTGTCCTTTCCATCAAATAACCAGTCCGATCTGCTGCCCAAGGTATCATTCGGTTCTACCTCAAAACGAACTTCTCTATTTCGAAGTTCCGCTTCTCCTGGCTTATTCTCGCTTGAAAAATGCGCATAGAATTCCTCTGCTAGCCGCGAAAGCTCTTCATCAGAGGCATCCTGCTCCTGTTTTTGGTCTGCCTCTTCCGGCGGGGCCTCGTTGTTGTCTTCGCTCTCTCGTTCGACCAACGTTAACGGCTCTTCCTGATCGGCAGCCATTTCATCCCAAGGCGCCTTTTTGATTTTTATTTTTTCTACGGTCGGCTCTATGTGTTCAGGTAACGACAACTCCCAACTACGTAACGGCCCCTCCGCATCATCTATGAACATCGTTATCTGGATAGGGCTATCATCCATAGGCATTATAGCGAGGGAAATCTGAGACTCCTCGTGAAAAGAACGGATTTTACTGACGCTGTCCTGACTGACAGAAAGCTCGACTTTATCCGGAGCACCTGATAATTGTGCCTGAAAACGCACCTCTCCCTCGTCGATCCAGGCCCACGCCTCCTCTACGAATTTCTCCCGTTCTTTTGCCCAGCCCTGTTCCACTGTATTTCCCAAGCATAAAGCGAATAGGAGAAGCACACAAAGCAAGCGCCGCGTGATTATTCCCACAAAAATCCCCCTCATCCTTTTTCTAGCTTTACAGTAGAAAAAGACAGAGAGGGGGTGCAAATATTTTTACTGCGTCGTATGGTTGCGGATTCCTTGTCGTTCCCATGCATTTGCAATGATACGGAAGGGTAGCGCATAATCTTTTATTTCGTGCCCTTGCCCAGAAGCTTTATTTTGATAGGGGAAGCCCTTGTTCACGTCAAAACGGAAGGAAACAGAGTAATAGACTGCGTAGCTCGCATCCTTTTGGAAGCCATGCTGTTTATCCCCCATCAAAGGCGTATCTACACCCACTTCACGAGCTCCTAGCTTGGAAGCGGAATAGGAAGGGCCTCTCCAGAGCTGAGGAGTCGCTTGTTGCAGGGCTAACAACGACTGTAACGGCGTTTGGCGTATGCCTGTTTCTGAAATCCATGCTCGCGCAGCTGTCACGACTGGAAACTGATTACTCACGGGATGGCGGTGTCGATCCTGTAGCTCTACTTGTGTCAAGATGCGCTCACCCGCATAGTAATCATTTGGCTGGCTGTTTGGATATCGGTCTCTGGCATGATACGCTTCCCATTCGGCTGTATGGCGAATCGAGCCTGTTGCATTGGGCTCAAAGACCTCAAAGGAGCGCTCTCCCCCTTTTACCGTAATGGTATAGCGTCCTGCCATCGTTTTGGAGAGGCTCCGAGGCTCACACACCTCTTCATCTTCGTCGTTCATAGCGCAACTCTCGTAGGACAGTTCAAAATCGACCTGATAATCCATCACGATGACAAAGCCGTTGATTTCTGCTTTGTATTTTTGCGATTGGAGCACTTGGCGCCAAGTCGTCTGTGTTGGGATCGTGGTTCCTGTGTACACGGCCTCTGAGCCTGTAGATGCACTGCTTACCTGCCATTGCATCGGCGCTCCGGGGCCTGTTAGCTTCAGATCAAGCTGTGGTGGTGTATAAACCGCCATACTCTTTGCATCTGAAATCCACCCCGGATTCGCAGTGACAGTTACGTTTTTGATCGTGTCCCCGCTGACTGAACTCTCCAATTGCGCTTTAAATTGCGTGATTTTCTGATTGATCTCCTGCTCTGTTTTTTGGAAGCCTTCGTTTATTTTCGACTGATCAATGACCACCCGAATCGTCGCAGGCTCACGTTCCCACACGCCATCTGCATGTAGCGGCAGTTTTTGTAGCTGTCTACCATCACTGTCATAAATCTCTAACCCAATTTCACCGCCATCAAAATCTCCTCCACCATCAGGCGGCTCCGGAACTTCTCCACCGACAATCTTTACTGGCCAAGTGGCACGATTGTCTGTCCAGTTCGTCTCGTTTTCCGGCATAGATTTCCCAGGGTTGATATGGGCGATAAAATCCTCGGATTTTTGCGGATACTTCGTCGGAACCGTGATCTTACGCACCTCACCCGGCTTGAATTCATTCACGTCCAAGCGAGTTTCCTTTTCTGAGCTCGCCCAGCGAACAGCCAATTTTGTATCATGCGTTAATTTCCCGGCATTCTTCACGTTGAAGGTAATCGTCGCATCCGTTCCTGCGGCTTGAGGGCTCTTCGGATCAATTTGAAAGCTCGATTTCACAATCAGTAAATTCTCTCCATCCGGTTTTGGAACGCCTTTACCGATTTGCACAAAAAAATGACCGTCGCAGCCGTCACTCTGGGTTGAATAAAATTGCACCTTGTACAGTCCTTCTAAAAGAAGACCATTTTCGTCTCTAGGGAAATACACCCAGTGGCTATTTGTGGAGGTGCTTGAGCTATCGAGTGCCTTTCCGTTTCGCTTTCTTTCCCAGGAGCCAGACGTAGGATCAAACCATCTCATCGAAAAGTGACTATCATCCGACAAAAACATCCGAAACCGATGCTTGTCTGGAATCTCATCTGCCGCCATTTCAATGGTTTCACCACGTTGAATATCCTTGCTCCACTTTCGGTTGTTTCGATCGATTTCTACTGACGCGAGAATATCCCAGCATTTTTGGTCAGATTCAATGGTGAATCGCACCTCACCCGTGCAGCCCGTCTCGGACTCGAACAGCAGTAAGATTTCATCACCAACATCTACGCTTGCCGGCAACATGAGCCTAAATGGCTCGTCCGCCGCAAGCTTGTCTGTTAACGCTGTTTTTCCTTCGGGGGTCTTCCAATACCAAGTACCAGATACCTTAGAGGAAAACGATAGATTGGTATCGTATTGATCTCCAGCCTCCGTAAAGTACTTGATGTATATGGGGTCTTTCAATGTAAATCCTGAGCTGACCGATCCATTCATGCCCTCACCTTCAGGAGAAAATGGCAGAGGTGGTTCGCTATGTACTAAAAATGAAACCTTTTTTTGATCAGCGATCGAGCAGGAAGCATCTTTTACCACAATCGTTATTTCCCAATTGCATTCAGGTCGCTCCCTCCACTTTGTCCCATCGAGGTTTAGCTTTAGTTTGTACGTTTTTCCTCGCTCGAATGGAAAATAGTACGGGTTATAAGCATTTCCGAATGGAAGCTTTAAACTGGAGGAATCATAGGGTCCCCATCTGCCATTGTCATTTTCTTTGACTGGCAAGGTATAGGTTTTTCCGTTTGGAAGGGATACATCCCACTTGAGCGATGCCTCCGAGCTATCTCCGTATTTGGTTGTGTATTTAGCTCGGAACGTAAGCGTATCGAACGGCATAATTTCAATGGTTTGACCGTTTCTTACTGCAGATGCCGACAGCGTAACGATGGGGCATGAGTCTTCGCCGTCTGGCGACTCCACTCTAAAATATTTCTCCCAGCACTCTGTTCCATCATCACTGGTGTAGACGATTTTTACCCGTCCAGAGCTACCGATGCTTCCTGTCCCGACTTTCCTGTTGCCATTCGCTCCAGGCTTCATGTCATAACCATTCATCGTGTATTTTCCTGGTTTATTGGCAGAGAGAGTGATATCGGCATTTTTTTCGACAGCAATATCCGAGCCGCCGCTGGCAACAGCATTGTGGTCTTTAATATCCTTGTCGCCAACGACTTGAATATTCAGTCTGGTTTTTGTTGATCCGATTGTACATGCTGGACCTGGGTCAGGCTTTTCGGGATCAGGCTTTTCCGGTGGGGTTACATCACCCACTGTGAATTGTGCTGTATACGGTGCCGAAACGCTTATGCTGCTTGATCCTTGGCGGCTTCTTTGATGCAGGTCAGTGATGGTTAGCGATATTTCATACAGGCCTGGCTCAGTAGGCTTATATTCGGTATTTTTAAAGGTCCACTTGTAGCCTGGAGGACTGCTTGTCTCGTTTACCTTGGGGACGGCCGTGCTTGGATCGTTGAATTTTTGATTAGACAAGATGCTCTTGTATCCACGTCCTGTTGTCTTGTTGATCACGCTTAAAGACCATACAAAAATGCCGCGGTCATAGTAAGAAAAGTCCGTGGCATTTGCATGGATCTCAACTGTTTCGTTGAGGTTGTATTTTGTTTTGTTGGTGGTTATGCTGCCGCTGGGTTGTGGGGTGGTTCGGAAGTGACCTACTGAGAAGTATCCGCCTTTGCCGTCTGGGACGAGGTTGTCCCCTTTGGTGTAGCCTGCGCCGCCTGAGGCGGTGGCTAGTTCTGCGAGGTTGTAGGCTTGGTAGGGGACGAAATTCGGTACTGAATCACTAGAGACTTCCTTACTATAAACATTACCCGTTCCTCCAAGAATGTAGTTTGGATTTCCTCCGAACCGTTTAATCCAATATGACGTTTCGTTTTCGTCAACAAAGTACCACCCTCTATCTGCCTTTTGGTTTACATCAGCAAAGCCCAATACTCTATTAGTATCAATAACTCTGTCTACTTCAATTTGAGAAACTGTTGCTCCGAGTTGTCCTTCTATTCCTTCGATTAAAAGAAGATAAAAACGCCCTTTGGGTGCAAGCTCTTTATTCGAATCAACAGTTGCTACTTTAATGTTGTGATAATTAGGCGAACCATACGTCGAGTTTGGGTAAATAATAAAAAAACCGCACAATAGGAAAAGAGAAAGCATAGAATAAACTATTCTATGCTTAGTTAAGTGGATATGCATTTACTTCGTACCCTTCGTTTTATAGAATTTTCGGGTGTTATTAGTTTTCTCTAAAGAAGGTAATTTGGTATACAAGTATATACCTGCATCAGTCGAGTCATTGTTATTTATGACATTAAAAGAAAAAGAACTTGTGTTGTTTAATGGAATGTTAAAAGATTGATTGTTTATGAAACCTTCCAATTCATTTTGCTTTGTAAAAAATTGTACTAATATCATAAAATCACTATCACCCTTAGGCACCTTCCCACTAATCTTCCCATTCACAACCTTCAAGCTCTTATGAAACTCATCCGCAAATTTAGCCCCTTGCTCAAGCTGCCATTTATCCTTCCACAAATAACGCAAAATCTCCGCCGCTTCTCCTCGCGTCACAGGTAAATCCTCACGAAATTTGGGCTGACCACTTGGTGCTGGCTTCATCCATCCCCACGTGATAAGCGCCCCAGTATTGGTTAAATTCGGATTCTTTTCACCCCGAATCGGCTTCCACGCAGCATACACCAGCGCTGCCGTTTCTTCCTTCGTCAACAGCCTGTTCGGCTCTACCTTTACCCCCGCCAAAATCCCCGCCTTCCGCGCCTTCTCATAGCTCCCCTTCGCCCAATGCCCTGCTGGGAGCTCCGGAACGGGGGCTACCTCCTTCAATCCGCGAATCGCTACTAAACTCGCGATAAACTGCCCCTGCGTGATTTGGCTATTCGGATAAAAGTTCCCCTTGCTATCCAGCCATAAGTAGTTCTTCTGTACACCGAAATCAATGGCTGCCTTTGCTGTATGTGAAGCGTAATCCTTCGCTGACGCAGTAGCCTGTACGGTTTGACTATCTGCTACTCCAGTAAGCCCTGCCACTGCGAGAACAGCTGCTAGTAGGTATGACTTCATTGCACGTTTGTTCATGGAATGACCCCCTCTTTATCGGATATTTTACCTATATTATCCATTTTTAGAAAGAGTCTGATTTAGGTTCCTTTGTAAAAAGCTCCGCAACGTATTCTCGGGTACCGCACCTTCCAGCTTGTCGATCACCTTACCTTGTTCGACGACAAAAACAGTGGGGGTTGCCTCTGCCCCGAGGCGCGACGCTTCATCTAGCTCTTTCTGCTCATGGATATCCAGTCGTTGGATCCAGTCGGGTGGATACGCCTGCACGACTTTCTCAAATGTCGGGCCGAACTCCGTACAATATCCACAGCTATCACTATAGACGTACACCACTCTTACTTCATGCGCACTGGCTGTCCCCCAGCACGCACTTATACCGACGGCAAGCATAACAACACCGAGCACGATCCACAGCCACCATCGCTTGCTTCCACTCACGTCCATCTCCCTTTCGCGAATCAAAATGTTTCATAACCTATGCACTTGTCAAAGATCGATGCCCGTATTATGCGGCTCCGAGCTGAGACAAAAAAAGCCAGCCCCATTGGACTGGCTGACATGTATAAAAAAAAGACGTACCACAACTCTTGCAAGTTCGTACGCCGTGCTTTTCCTCGTATGATGTTTCCTATTACATAAGTGAGCTGCCGCCGTCTTCCTTCATCAGCGCACGCAGTTCTTCAATAAACGCCTGCCCTTTTTGAATCTCTTCTTCGGTGTAGCGCTGCTTGCTCTTAAACGTAAAGATTTTGCCCTTCATTTCCTCATAGGGCAGGTGGTTGAAATACAGAATCGTAGAAACCAGCTCGAGGAAACGGGAATTCTCCTCGTTCATACGCAAAATCGCACGTTCTCCACTACCAAAGTCAACCTCATGAAACTTGAGAAAATCATGACCGGTTTCGTTCAAAGAGTAACGATACATATGAATGGCACCTTTACTCTCCATTTGCTCATCTAGAAGCCCCATGTTGCACAGCTCATCTACTCTGAGCGTCAGCTCTTCCGAATATGGACCGTACATGTGAAACTCGTAGCGCTCATCGAAATCCATCTCCAGATGTTTTCCTATGTACACCATCTTTTGTAATTTTTTTCGCCCGCTCACTTCGCCGACTATCTCAATCAGGCGTATGATCTTGGCGTGACGATTAAGCATCCTCCATCACTCCCAGACGTTCTCGAATCTTACGGGAGAGATCCCCCGGCAAAGCCATGACTTTATCCAATGGAAAGTACAGCTTGTAATCAAAACGCCGCTTTCCGCTAATGGCCTGTACAATTTCTGACTTCTGTGACAGCTCGACAAGTTCGCCTGAAGGCATTTGGAGCATAATCGGAATGCGCTCCTCTTCTTCTCCGGCACGGTAAAAATCATACGGAAGATCGGAGGTCGTGTCTACCTCCAAATAATACATCGGATCAATTCCGGCAGATTGAAATAGTTCCTTCAACTCAGACAGCAAGCGGAAATCCCTCGGATTATATTCGACGTATTTAAAGAGATTCCTGTCCAAAAAACGGGCGCACAAATCTTTCAACACAGGGTCTTGCTCTCTTCGCCAGAGCTGCATATAGAAAAGAATAATCGACTCATCAAGTGCCAAATAGTCAGCCAGCTCTACTTTTTCCTGTAAGAAAGGCAGCAGCATGACAGGCTCCTGCATGAACGGATAGCCTTGGGAGAACAAGAGCTTCGCCCGTTGAAAAATTTTGCACAGGATGACTTCTGCACTTCGCGTCACGGGATGGAAATAGACCTGCCAGTACATTTGATAGCGTGACATGATGTAGTCTTCGACAGCATGCATCCCGCTAAATTTAAAGACAATGCCATCCTCCTGCGGCCGCATGACACGCAAGATTCGCTCAATCTCGAAATTGCCATAATTGACGCCCGTATAGTAGGCATCACGCAGCAAGTAATCCATCCGATCGGCATCGAGCTGGCTGGAGATGAGACTTACGATCAGTTTATTGTCATATGTCTTATTAATCACTTCTGCCAATTTCTTCGGGAAGCTATCATCAAACCGACGAAGAATGCGGTTGATTTGCGTATCTCCAAGTAAAATGGCGCGCGTCCAATCCTCGTGGTGATACTTGAACACCTTTTCAAACGAATGGGAAAACGGACCGTGGCCCACATCGTGGAGCAAAGCCGCACATAGACACAGCAGCTTTTCCTCGTACGTCAACTGAATACGGCCTTCGAACGTCTCCAAAATTCTGCGCATCAGTTCATACACGCCAAGCGAGTGGTTAAAGCGACTATGCTCTCCACCGTGAAACGTAAAAAAGCTGGTGCCCAGTTGCTTGACTCTGCGCAAACGTTGGAATTCTGCCGAGTTGATCAAATCCCAAATGAATTTGTCCCGCACGTGGACGTAGCGGTGAACAGGGTCTTTGAATACCTTTTCTTCATGAAGAAGCTGGGGCTGTTGCATCCTGGACACTCCCTTCCTGTACTGCTTTTTCTATCTATTACTGACAGTGAATTTTGATTCTATCATATCATACGTCTGATACCTTTTCTTGCTTAAACAAACTCTTACAAAAATCTGAAGAATGCCATTACCATCTAGACCGAGTAAAAGGCATGTAGGATTATATAGGAAAAAATGGTTGGAATGGGAGGTTTTCGCAAGTGTGGACAAATACATTTCGATACATGACCAAAAACCCACTTTTACTCCTTTTCTTGATGATGATGCTCTTTCTGCCCCTGCTCGCCTCCTGGGGACAATTTCTCTCCTCAGGTTTTTTGGGACAAACTGTTTCCGTCTCTCTACTCTTCTGGCCGAAAACCGATTGGAAGGTCGCTGTCCCGCTTCCTGGCTGGCTTATTTTTGGTGTGATCTCGCTGATTTACGCTGGCGGAATCTTGTGGCTTGTACGAAAGAAAAAATTGGGACAGGCATTTCTGTTCATCCTTGTCGGGCTCTTATTGGCAAAAGCGTGTGGAGCTGCCTTTCAGGCGATTAGCGGATGGTCTACCACGCAGCCAATCGGTGCTCAGTCTCTCGCTGGCAAAGCAAATCTGCTTGTGTTTGCCACCTGGCATAATCCTTTGTGGGAGGAGCTTGTCTTTCGCGGCATCCCGTTTCTCTTGCTAACGCTCATCTATCGAAGGAGCACAGACCTGCCCACTATTGCGAGGTGGATGTATCTACTCATTCCTTCTATGATTTTCGCCTACTATCACGTACCTGGGCATGGTCTAGGAACTCTTTTCGAGTCGTTTCTCATTGGTGTTTTGTGGGCATGGGCAGCACTTCGCTGGGGATTGCTAGCTCCGATCATCCTGCACATTTATGCGGACGTGATGATCATCCCTTCTCTCCCCAAAATGAAAAACATGCCTCTGGAGGAGATTCCCTGGCTGGTCAACCAAAGCATGCTGCTACAGTCAATCTGGGCTTTATGTGTACTCGGTTTTCTCATACTGCTTCTTATCCTTTTGATAATCGGCTGGCGAAAAGCAAGGAAAGCTTACTAAAAAACAGCGACAAACTCCCGAAAGAAAAGAATCGGAGAGTTTGCCGCTGTTGCATGCATTATAGAGTCTCTGCCTCAGGCCCATACAAATCCGGGCGCTTCGCGGCTCTTTTTGCCAGCTTTTTGATCTTGTGCTGCGTTAGAACGGTATAGAAGGACGGCACAACGATCAAGGTCAAAAGTGTCGAGAATGCCAAGCCGAAAATAATGGTGACCGCAAGTGGTTTGAACAAAACGTCACCTGAAATAGCTAACGGCATCATACCAGCAATCGCTGTAAGCGAGGTCAATAGAATAGGGCGTAGTCGTGCCTCACATGCAGAAATAACCGCCTGCTTCAGCTCCATGCCTGTATGACGTGCTTCCTCGATGAACTCGATCAACACGATCCCGTTACGCACCACGATGCCCGCCAACGCAATAATACCCATCATGGTCATAAAGCCAAGTGGTGTCTGGGTCACGAACAAGCCGATCAAGCTCCCCGATACAGCGAGATAAATCGTACTTGTAACCAGTACAGGGATCGTCAAGGAATAAAATTGCATCGCGATCAAAATCAAGATCAGGAAAACAACAAGAATCGATAGTTTACCCATGTCGATAAAAATATCAGTCTGCTCGGAAGTCTCACCGCCAATCTCATAGCGGTATCCTTCAGGCAAGGACATACTATCGAGCATCGGCTTAATCTCTGCCATTACTTCTGTCGCCGTTCTCCCTTTCAGATCACTGGTAACTGTCACGCTCCGCGACAAATCGCGATGCGGAATCGTCTGTGTACTGAAAGTCGGTTTTACCTCCGCCAGCTGTGATAACGGGATCAGCTCTCCACGCGCATTGGCGATGCTGAGCCGCTGGAACAGCAATGCAGGGTCTTCCTCACCTTTTTGCAAGAACAGCTTCATATCGATCAGGTCTGAGCCTGTATCAAACTCGCTGACGGTGATGCCTTCGCTCACCAGACGCAATGTCGTGGACAAGTCCGTATAGTTGACGAGCTTTTGCTCCATCAGCTCTTTGTTCACGACAAATTCCAAAGTGTAGCGTTCTACCCCGAAATCGTCCTGCACATTGTACGTGCCCTCTAATCCGGCAACCTTTTCTTTTGCTTGTGCAGAAAGAGAGCGCAGCGTCTCAATATCCTCTCCGTAAAGACGAATCACGACTGGTTTTCCAACCGGAGGACCTGCCTCCAGCTGCTTCATCAAAATACTCGCTTCCGGATACAGCTTTTTGAATTCCTCCGTCCACGGCTCCAGCATGTTCTCGAGATGGGTCTCTTTTTCATTATAACGAACCACTAACTGTCCGACGGTAATGCCGCTTCCAGCAGCTGTATCTCCACCGAACATTTTCGGTGCACTGCCTCCTGCGTATGCAGATACCGCCTCGATGCCAGGCTGCTTCAACACCCAATCTGCCGTCCCACGCACCACCCGGTCTGTTTCTTCCAGACTGTTGCCCACCGGGAGACGGATATCGATGAGAAACTGCGGGCGATCATCGTTCGGGAACAATTCCACCGGAGTGAGCGGTATCAATCCATATGCTGCCGTTCCGATCAAAACGCCAATCATCCCTGCCAAAAGTGGTCGCTTCAAAATTTTCGGCATGACCTTGCTCGCATACCACTTGGTCAGCTGCAACAATTGTTTCCCCAAAAGTCCAGCGGGCTTGCGATACCCTTCTACGCCAGCCTTTCTACGTTGCTCATACCATTGGCGAAAGATCGGGATGATCGTCAGTGACATGACCATGGAGGCCAGCATCGTCATCGAAATAATGACGGGAACCGGACGAATGAACTGCCCGACGTTTCCACTAAGAAACATCAAAGGTGCAAATGACGCAATCGTAGCCAGCGTAGCGGTCGTGATCGAAATCGATACTTCCTTGGCGCCATTAACCGCCGCAGCCATCGGTTTTTCACCCAGGACAGACAATCTCCGCTCAATATTGTCATTGACCACCACGGCGTCATCGACCAAGATCCCGAGCACAATGATCAAGGAAACGATCGAGATCATGTTGAGTGAAATACCCATTGATGGCAGGAACATAAGCCCCACAGCCAAGGAAATCGGAATTGCCATCGCTACTACCAACGATGTGATCAGGTTTAATCCGAGCGCACACACCACCAAAACTGCGACAATGGCAATCATCATTTCCCGCGTCAGGTCGCTAAAAAGCTCATCCACGCGTTCATTCTGACTATAAATCGAGTGTCTCTCGGCCCCTGCCGGAAGTGTTTTATCCAGAGTCACCATCATCTCGTCTACGCGCTTTTGCAAGGACGGTACATCGCTTCCCGTCTCTGCATTGACGCTGATCGTGATCGAAGGCTTCCCATTGAAATACGAAGTTGTTTTCACCGTCTCCGTCGACATTTTGACCGATCCGATGTCCTTTAGATAGATCGGGAAGCCCTCTTTTGAACGGGAGATAATGACTTTGTTCAGTTCTTCGACATCTGTATTTTCCGCCAGCTTGAGCTGGTAGGTCCGTTTTTCTGTGGTCAGGTCGCCAAGCGGGATTTTTTCATTTTCCTTTTTGACAGCCATCATCACCTGACTCCACGTGATCCCGTACTGGCTCAGCTTTTGTGTATCAACCTCGATATGGACTTCCTGCTCCGGTAGACCTTCCACCAGTACATCCGCTACGTTTGGAATGGTGCGCAGCTGTTCCTTCCACGATTTCAGCATGGTACGCATGCTGTACAATTCCTCGCGTGAGTTAGCGGTGACCGCAAACGATTGGACAAACGTACGGTTCAAATCATCATTGATGATCGGTTGTTTCGCATCTGCTGGCAAATCAGCCTCTGCGTCCTTTACCTTTTTCCGCAATTCATCCCATTTTTGCTTCGGGTCTACGTCACTCTTTGCTTCTACCATGATAAAAGAGACGCCGAGGGAAGATGAGGAGGATATATAGTTAAGTCCTTGCAATTCGTTGATTTTTTCTTCCAGCTTTTTCGTAACAGCCTGCTCGACCTTTTCTGGCGAAGCTCCCGGATAAACCGTCGTGATCGTCGCCATGTTTACGATAATATCCGGCATCTCTTGCTTAGGCAGTTGAAAAAAGCTGAGGGAGCCTACAAGTACAATCATGCTGAAAAACAGGAGCGTGATTTTGCGCTTTTGTACGATGTACTTGATCACGGTTGTGTACCTCCTGCCGCCTCGATTGGGTCACCGTCAAACAAACGGTCCACCCCTTTGACGATCAGTTGGTCTCCTTCTTTTAGTCCGCTCTTGATCTCGAGCTTGTCACTTACAATCTGTCCGATGGCTACGCTTGTTTTGACAGCCTTGCCGCCTGTATTGACGAAGACATGCGCGTCATCTTTTCCTCTGCTGATGACTGCTTCTACTGGTACGTAGACACCTTCCTGCCCCGTTACCGTTTTGGTCGCTTTCACCACCTGACCAGCAAACCAGTCACGAGCTTGGTTGGCGATTTGAACCTCTACGCCAATCGTTCCGGTATTTTGGTTCGTGGCGGGAAATATTTTGGTCACTTTGCCATCCCGTTTTTGACCATACAGGTCTAAGGAGATCGCCTCGCCTACCTTCCATGCAGAAATCTCACGGTCAGGAACGGGCAATACGACTTTTAATGTATCGATGTTGCCGACTTGATAGACGGGGGTACCTGAACCGACCAAATTGCCCGCAGACGAGAGCTTGGCGATGATCGTCCCGTTAATCGGCGAACGAAGCTGCGTTTTGGCAAGTGTATTGGCTGCCACTTCTTTGGCGATAACCGTCTGATTGTAGACAGCCTGCGTCAACTGTTTGTCTTCCGCACGAGCCCCTTGAGTAATCATGGAATACGACTGCTGTGCGTTTTGCAAATCCTTTTGCGCAATCGTCAGTCCATTTTGTGCACTTTCATACTCGCTTTTGGAAATGGCGTTTTGCTGGTAAAGCTTTTCAATCCGATTGAAATCATCCTGCATCTTTTGCAGTCCTACTGTTGCCTTCTCCACAAGCAAACGCGCCTGCGTCACTTCTTGCTCTCTCGCGCCATTGTTTACCTTGCTAAGATTTGCCGCACTCTGCTGCACGGCAGCGCTGGACGAAGCAACCTGGAGCGAGTAATCTGTGGCATTCACTCGGGCAAGCACATCGCCCGCTTTGACCGTGTCTCCTTCTTTTCGGTTCATCTCCACAATACGACCGCCTACTTCAAAAGAAACGAGTGCTTCCTCCAAAGGAGCCAGCGTACCAGACAACTCCGTGACGGTAACAGCCTGCTCCTTCTTTACTGGTGCAATGACGACGTGCTTCAACTCCTTCTGAGGTGCCGAAGCAGGCTGTTGCTCGCTGCAAGCCGTCGTTGCCAATAGTCCGATCATCATTACAGATACAAGCCATCTTCTCTTCATGACTTCCTCCGCCCCTATGTAGCTATGCTGATTATTTGAGTCCTCTGATGCCTTGTAGCAAGATTTCAGAAGCATTTTCAAAAAGCTCTTCTTCTACCATTTCAAGATCGAGATTAACCCGATACTTCGCCATGAAGGCATAGAAGAAAGTGGAGACGAACATAAGAGCTGCCGTGAACGGATCTGCCTTTGGCAAATGTCCTTGCTCCTGAAACACTAGGAGCTTGTTGGACAATACCTCGACTGCGGTCATCGGCAGACTGCTGAACATCTGCACGACTTCCGGGTGGTTATCCGCTTCAATCATGCAGATCATAAAAATCTCCTTGCGATCGACCAATAAGCCGTAATACGTACGTGCGTAGCTGACTAGCATTTCCTTGATATCAGAAAACTCGCCTTGCAACCCTTGCTCCAGCTGCTCTCGGACATCCATGATTTCTTTCAGGAGTTCTGTCAAGATGCCTACCTTGTTCTTGAAGTGACGAAATACCGTTACCTCATTCACCCCAGCAAGCTCAGAAATCTTGCGTGTAGTCGCTCCCTTGTATCCTTTTTGTGCCATTAGCTGACGTGCGGCCGATAAAATTCGCTCACGGGTTTCCTGTTCCTCTTCGCCTCTCCCCCCCAGCTTCTGTTCTATATCTGGGTGATCCATGACGCACCTCCGTACCAAGCAAGCAATTACTTGCATTTTCATTTTTTTCCAAACTCATTATATAAAGAGACTGCATGCGTGTAAATACTTGCATGCAGTTTGGAATGTTAATTTTTCCTTGTCACCCTTATCGTTGTGTCAGCGTCTTAACCTGGGAGCTTTGGTCTTGCTTGCATTCGGTGCTGTATTCAACCAGGTCAATTTCGCAGTCGGGCCCAATCTCGACCTTGTTGCCGCGAACGACCTTGGCCTTTGTGTTTTCCAGGTAGATTTCGTCTCCTTCAATCGTCTCTACAGTCAAGGTATTATTGAGAAAATGCTTCAACAGCTTGCCCAAAGTGCTATTGCCTGTTCGGCGCACCTCGATGTACTCTCCGCCTATTTCTTTTGCCTCGCAGCTGCCATGCAGAGTGACCTCGATTCGCCCCGCATTCAGCAGTCCTCCGATACTAAACGCACCATTTGCCCGGAACACTTCCGCTTCGCAATCCCCTGCGGTTTTCAATGATCCGTGAACCTTTACATCCTCTCCTGCCATATTGCCCTGTACCTTGACATTGCCACCGACTTTTAGACTCGTAAAATTCAAATCGTCCGCAACATCAAGCTGACCGTATACAGACAATGTATCCATTTTCACTTTGCCTTTAATCGATGCGTTGCCTTCTACTCTTGCCGAAGAGCCAATGAGATCTCCCGTGATACTGACATGTCCCGCACAATGAAGCGACTCGCACTCTACGTCGCCATTAATCTTGCCGTAACCTTGCACATCTACCTTGTTGTATACGCCACCCGTAGCATTCACTGCCCCATGAAAGATCAAATCTAGCTTGTTCTTATTCTCGTTTTGCATGGTATGGTCTCCCCCTATAAATATTTTCCTTTTAATTCCTCGATGCAATTGGCTAGATCGAGCCGCTTCACTACTTTTACACCGCTATCAAAATACATTTCGGTAGAGCTAGACACCAACACGAACGTGGAAATCCCCATCTTGCGCATAAAGATCAGCTCACAAGGCTTCCCTTCGAATTTGGGATAGTGGCTAACAAGTACCTGCAACAATCCGCCGCCTTCATCTACACTCAAGTCTCCTGCGGCCAAAAGCTTTTCTAACACATAGGCGTATAATGCCTGCTGGAAGGTAAAGGTCCGTAAGCTCCCGAGAAATACGTTAAACACTTCTAAAGAAGTAGTCGAAACAATGTTTCGTGCCAATAATTCCTCTGCTGTCAACGAGGTTCCACTCATACTTGGTGAAAACATGTCCGCCAATTCATCCAGCGACAGGTCGTCTTTCATGTTCAGGATCTTGTCGATTCGAGCCAAAATCTGTTCCCGTGGGAAAAAGGTTTCTTGCCCTGTAAAAGTGGCTCGGCGAATGAACCACTCCTCTGGAATCAAGTTCTTTCGTTTCCAACGGTACAATTGTCCGTACGAAATGCCGGTAAGCTCCAGCAGGTCCTTCTTCGAGATTACATTTGCGTCCAAGTGAAGCACCTCCGAAAACAATGTAACATAACACTGTTACGTTATTCAACTATAGAATGTCTGACACTCGGGGGACTTTTGCGCATAAAAAAGGACTTCTGTCATCGAAGTCCTTCTGTCCGTTCTTATTTAAACTCTGCTTGCATCAAGCGTTTCATATCCGATGGTATCGGTGCCTCGACTACAATCTCTTTTTCGAGAAGCGGATGTAAAAAGGACAGCTTCGAAGCATGCAGAGCCTGTCTGCGTAACAAACCTCTCGCTCCCCCGTACATCGTATCGCCAGCAAGCGCGTGTCCAATGTGGGCAAAGTGAACGCGAATTTGATGGGTACGACCTGTTTCCAGCCAGACGCGAGCGAGCGTCATTCCCTCAGAGGTCTGTTGTACCTCGTAATGCGTGATGGCAGGATCGCCACTCTCCACGACACGGCGTTTCGTCGGATGACGGGCATCTCGGCCGATTGGCGCATCAATCGTTCCCGCTCCCTCTGACAACACGCCACTGGCAACCGCAAGATACTCGCGATGAATGCCTCCTTCGCGCAGCAGTCTGTCAGCCAATTGATGACCATAGCTGCTTTTGGCTACGAGAATAGCTCCGGATGTATCTTTATCTAGCCGATGCACAGGATGTACGCTCGTCTGCTCACCACGTGCAGCCAGTACGGCAGTGAGTGCATGTATCAATGTGTCGGTCTCCTGTTTAATCGGGTGCACCATCATGCCTGCCGGTTTGTTTGCAATCAAGAGATGATCGTCTTCGTACAAAATGTCGATGGACGGCATTGGTGTGATCGGTCCTTCGGGCTTCGTATCATGCTGGGGCTGCCTAGGCGCTTGCTCTTGTCTCTCAATGACACGAACTGCGATTGTATCTCCTGCTTTTACTTGTCTTTGCAGGAAGGGCTGCTTGCGATTGAGCAAAATTCCCTTGCTTCTCGTCAGCCGCTGCATCATACGACCCGACACGTTGAGCTTTTGCCGGACGATTTGTTCCACGTTCATTCCCGTGTCTTGTTCACTGACGATGTATTCGATCCAATCTTTGCGGCTCACGTCTAATCCCTCTGTTCCATGCTTTTTTCTTATTGTAGCAAAAGGATGCTTGAGATGCTCGTTTGTACTGCTCCAAAGACGGTTGTCCTCCAACTGTGGTGGTCGGGGGAAGCCCTGCCACATGTCTTCCAGTCGCCTATATCCTCTCTTCGTTCGGGCGGTCTCCTTCCAGACATGTGACAGTGCTTGTGGACAGCTTGTGATTACTTCGTGTTTTTAGAGCGTTTTGGTTGTTATAACAAGGGAGTTTTAGACCTTTAAGCAAGATGAATCAACTCTCAAGAAGTAAAACAACAGCACCGTAGGAAGAAGCGCATTTCCAGTCCAAGCGCCTCTGGAGCCCAACTCAGCGTAGGAATAAATGGCGGGGGTTTTCAGCTTCACTTATGAAACCCTTCCTCGAAACTTCTACGTTTGAAGCGCTCCCGCCATTTATTCCGGAGCGAACAGTCAATCCCCCTTGCGGGGCGTAGGCCGAAGCGTAGACTGGAAATGCGCTTCTTCCCTCACCAATAGCTACGTAACAAACAAAAAAAGCCACCATGCTCAGCATGATGGCTCTGTTGTACCAATTACCCTTTTAAGTTTTCCGGATTGAGTCCTTGCAGCTCTGGCAATACGAACAAACCGTCTTTGCGAATCAGCACATCATCAAACCAAATTTCTCCGCCGCCGTACTCAGGACGCTGGATATTTACCATATCCCAGTGGATTTGGCTGCGGTTGCCGTTATCTGCGTTGTCGTATGCACGGCCTGGTGTGAAGTGGAAGCTGCCGGCAATTTTCTCATCGAACAAGATATCATTCATTGGATGCAGGATGTACGGGTGTACGCCAATCGCGAATTCCCCAATGAAGCGGGCTCCTTCGTCTGTATCGAAAATTTCGTTGAGTCTCTTGGTATTGTTAGAGGTCGCCTCGACAATTTTTCCGTCTACAAACTTCAGACACACGTTTTCAAATTTCGTGCCCATGTAGCTTGTTGCTGTGTTGTACGTAATGGTTCCATTCACGGAATCACGCACAGGAGCTGTAAAAATCTCACCGTCTGGAATATTGCGCAGCCCGGAGCAGATGACACTCGGAATGTCCTTGATCGAGAATTGAAGATCCGTCCCTGGTCCCACGAGACGCACTTTGTCTGTACGATCCATCAATTGCTGCAAAGGCAAAAAGGCTTCGTGCATCTTTTTATAGTCAACAGAGCATACGTCAAAATAGAAGTCTTCAAAAGCAACAGTAGACATGTTGGCATTTTGCGCCAAGCCCGTAGTCGGGTAGTTGAGCAGTGTCCAGCGTACATTGTTGGTCAGGTAGTCATGCAATTCTTGCATCACACTCTGATGCGCACGACGACGCTCTACAGGAACATCGGCCATCTCACTGTCGTTGGACGGACCATTAATGACGATATATGTATCCAAATCTTTGTACATTGGCTCTTCCCATTTCGCCAAATGAGTCGCACGCTCCGCACTTGCACCGAGCATCAGCTCACGTTGGATAGACGGATCAATAATCCGTACGAACGGATAGGCTCCCAAATCGTATGCCTGCTTAACCAATTCTTTCGCCAAGGCGTGACCCTCGCCACGAACTTCAATCAACAAGCTTTCTTTTTCCTTTAGGCGTACAGAATGGCTCAGCAAATTTGTAGCCAACTTGACGATGCGTGTATCCAGCATGCGATATCCCCCACATTCCTAGCATGATTTGATTATTGTTAAAAAATATTTTACCGAATAGAAGCCCCTTTTTCAATTCTCGATGTTCTTGGTACTATTCAAAAAAAACCAAAAAATTATCTTGCATAAATTCGACTCTTTCGAGTATTCTAATCAACAAGAGTTTACCTATGTAAAAAATTTGAAAGACGGGAGTGCTGAGTTCATGGTGTGTTCTGTAGTTATCTTCGCTTAGGTGGGGCCTCTCTTAAGGGGCACTGCCTCTTACAACCCTATCAAAAGCTAGAAGCTGCAGGATGCCTGAACCGCTTCCGTCTTTTTCCCGATATGAATTGCGGGCCATGTTCTTGGGTGAACAGTCGGTTTACTGTACCTAAAATTAGAGGTATATAACCGTCTCTCTTTTGTCCCCCGTTGAACTGGTTATTCCCCGCCACCCTTGTATCGTTTGATAAAGCGCAAGCGGAAGAGCATTGTCTCTACCCCGTTTGCGCTTTTTTACGTGGAATTTTTCCAAGAAGG
Organism: Brevibacillus sp. HB1.3; assembly: GCF_013186635.1. Classification (NCBI taxonomy): domain Bacteria; kingdom Bacillati; phylum Bacillota; class Bacilli; order Caryophanales; family Paenibacillaceae; genus Brevibacillus; species Brevibacillus sp. HB1.3. The sequence continues at coordinate 222,695 of NZ_JABMIT010000002.1, forward strand.
GAATCGAGGTCAAGGCACCTGCCGAAATGAATGGAGGAATTCGTGTCATGATTTGGCGTTCGTGGGATCTTAACTTGAAAGTACGTCTCTTTGGTGAATTGATTACGCACACCTTCTTTTGGATGTACTTTCCGTTTATGGCGATTTATTTTAGCGATACGTTTGGAAAGGATGTAGCGGGTCTTCTCTTGATGGTACCACCGCTGCTCGGGATGCTGTCCAACCTGTTTGGCGGATATTTGGCTGACCGGGTAGGGCGCAGATTCACCATGCTGCTCTCGCTCTGTACATCGACGGTGATGTTCGCGCTGTTTGCGTTCTCTCCGTCTCCCTGGATCGACTACATTGCCTTCATCGGGATCGGGATCGCTGGGGCTCTCTACTGGCCTGCCAGCTCCGCCATGGTGGCTGATTTGACTACAGAAGACGATCGCAGAATTGTATTTGCCACCTTTTACACAGCGATGAACATCGGGGTGGTCGCAGGTCCCGTATTGGGTTCTGTCTTTTTTGTCCATTATCGCCCGCAGCTGTTGATGTTCTGTACCTTCGTTGAACTACTTTTTGCGATTACCGTCTTTTTCCTGATCAAAGAAACGCTGCCTGAACACGTCCGTCAGGAGAAGGCAAAGGAGCGTTTTTCCCTGATTCAGCAATTCCAGAGTTACGCCATTATTTTCCGAGACAAAGCTTTTGCCCTGTACATTGGCGCAGGGATTTTGATCGCCATTGGATTCATGCAATTGGATATTTACATGGCGTTGTATGTGAAAGAGCATGTCATGCAACAAGCATTATTTTCTTGGGGCAATTGGACTTATTCTGTCGGGGGAACCAGCGCATTCGGCTGGCTCATGGCCTTAAATGGTTTTTTGGTGGTTCTGTTTACACTGCCAGTCACACGCTGGTTCGAAAACTGGAGTGATCGCAACAGCCTCGTCATCTCCTCCATCTTATTCGGTATCGGTCTGTTCTTGATGGCCTTTACGACGAATATCTGGCTTCTGTTCGGCTGTATGGCGATTTTGACATTCGGCGAGCTGATGCGTACACCAGTCGCCCAGAGCTTTATCAGTAAATACTCGCCTGAGGATGCACGCGGTCAGTACATGGGAGCTTCTTCACTCCAATTCTCGATTGGTCGCTTCATCGCTCCCCTGACGATCGGTCTATCCCAATGGCTCGCTCCTGTCGGTGTATTCGGTGTCATCCTGGGCTTCACCTTAGTCAGTGCTTATCTGTATATCATTTTGTTCCGCATGATCGGTGCCAAAGAAGTTAGCAAGAGTAGCTAGAGTAGAGCATGTCCGTTCTACCAAATCCCCTCCTCTCATATAAATGGGCATAGATAGCTTGACCAGGAGGGGATCGTCATGAACCAGCCGAATGCCTTTGCTACCTTTAAAGAACACCGAGGAGTCGTCTACCGAACTTCTACCTATCTTCAATGGGGACCGAATTCAGAGGGTCATGATTCTCTTGGGAGCTGTCTCTTACTGAATCCTGGTAGTGCCCAGCTTTTTCGTGAAAGACCTGCATCCGGCCATAGTATCATGGGTCAAACCACACTCGATCCCACTATGCGACAATTGATCCGGCTGGTGGAGGCGCTTTACGGAAAACGGGCGTTGGTAGGCAGATTCCATATTTACAACCTGTTTTCCGTACAAAATGCTGCTGCCGTGAGTGCTATCTCTCATTTTGAACAACTCATTGATGAGAAAGAGACGACGCTCGAAGCTCAGCTCGTATCTACGCAAGAACTGCAAAAGCATCCGTGGCTCCTGCTTGGTTGGGGGCTTTCCCATCACCATTCGTGGCAGCATCTTTCTTCCCTCAAGAAACAGTGGAAACAACGGATCGCAGCAGCAGGGATACCGACTTTTGGCAAGCCCTGCCCCAAAGGAATCGATTACTACCATCCGAGTCCCCCTCTACATGCGACGAAGGAAAAGATCATGGAGGAACTGGTGGAGATCTATCGGAAAACGATTGGGCGAAAGTCTGCCCATCCGCTTTAGACAAAAAAAGAGTCTGTCTTCCCTCCAAACGGGAAACAGACTCTTTTCCATTCACTACGGCATCTCGCTGCCCTCGAAGAATTCTGTTCTGTCCAAACGACCGCGCATCCATTTGTACGTATCATCATAGATGGCGCGCTTGACAGGGTCCGTGCTCTTGACAGACTCTAGCAATGTCTTGGAGCCAAAGTAGTAAGCATGCACGTTGTTTTTATCCATCCCCAGCTTGTGGGTGGCAACTAGCTGATTATAGTAGGTCTGATAGAACTTCGGATCATCGTACATCTTCCGGTCGCCTTCGATCTCGATGTCCATGTCGTACTTCTTGACGACATCCAGTACGCCTTGAATACGGTCAATTCCCACCGGCTTGTCGCTGTAATAGCCCGGCTGTAGGAATGCCTTATCAAAATAAAGAGATTTCCACTCGGACACTCCCGGTGATCCGAAATACGGAATCCAGTAGTAGCGCAACGCCTCGTCGTGCACCATGCTACCCATGTCACGAATCAACTGACGCTCTTTCGGTGCGCTATCCTCCACCAGCTCATGGAACCAATAGATTCCTTCCAGCTTCAGATAAGCGTATCCTTCCTTGTTCCAGCGCTTCATGAGCTCCTGGAAGTACCACTCCATTGCAGCTTTGCGATTCAAATATGCTTGCTCTTCTCCAATTCCCGCAGGGCTGAAGGAGAGGGATGGTTTCTTTTCATCCAGCTGACCAAAATTGGTCTGACTGGCATTCGGATACGGCAGTGCCAGCACGACATTTTCCTGTGTCGGTGTCGAATACAGCGTTCCGCGCAGGCGGTTGTACTCCCGCATAGCCTGGTTAAGAGCGTCAAGCTGCTTGTTTGAGCCGAACAAATCATTCATGTACTTTGTCCAGCTTTCTTTCGTCGCAGGAATAGTCTGATACGGCAGGAACAGAATCGTGTCAAACATCTGGTCACGCATATAACCATCTACAGTGCGGTAGCCAACCATCGGGAGGAAATCCTCTTTGGTCCATGTCCCGTATTCGCCATGCTCTCCGCTATAAGCGAGCAGCATATTTTCCACACGACGCCCTGATTGTTTGGCTTCTTCCAGCTTCGCCGGGTTCGGTGGCGGCAGCAAGACAGCGCCATTGTTCCACTCGCTCTCCGCTTTTGCCCATACCTCCAGCTGGCGAGCGAACGTAAATACTTTCACCGGGAACGATGCCCGGACATAGCGGATGTTGACGTCAGGCAAGGTCACGCTCAATGTGCGTGTAACCAGCTTGTCCTCATTGGGGGAAACATCGTGTACGGCTCTTCCCGCATACGACCACACTTTCCCGTCACGAGATACCTCGACTTCCATGTATTCTGGCATCGTGATACCCGAAGTCTTCTGCTGCTTAAACGTTAGCGCAACTCTCTCCAATGGCTTCGCCTCGTCGAGCTCAACGGTCACCTTGCGCCCAAACTGACGGTAGTATCCCGTCCAATCTCCTGTAGGCGTTACAAGTCCACCTACAGGACCTGGATACTTCTTCTCCATCTCTTGGAAATACGAGTCTGGCGTTCCAAAAGTAGTAACCGCTGTATAACTGCCCGGTGCGATATTGACCAGTTCGTCCTTCTTCGCTGGCTCCTTCGCCTCTTCTTCTACTACCTTCTTGCTTTCATCGACTTTCGTTGCCGAGTCATTCGAGGAAGTCACCGGAGCAGTCGTTGGCGTGTCCTCTGCCTTTTCGACAGCTGGCTCACTAGCGTTCTTGATCTCAACCGGAATTGTCGTCGTTTTGTAACCGACTGTCACCGTGAGATTTCCTTTTCCCGCCGTAGGACCAGCAACAAAGGTTCCGTCAGCCGAGATGGTTCCCAGCTCAGGACGATCAAAAGCGAAAATAGGTGTAAAAGGCAGCTCATCTCCGCCGATGCTGTTTACCTTCAAGCGTTGGCTCGTGCCAGCAGCCAAACTCAGCCGCTCTACATCTACTTTGTATTTCACCTGTTCTGCTTGCTGGTAGCGTGCATCCAAGACGCGCTCAGCGATCACAGCCGCCTCTGCACGCGTGACGGTTCCTGTCGGATTAAACTTGCCGTTTGCACCTTGCATCCAACGCTGATTCGTTACTTCTTCCACAGCCGTTTTGGCGTAGTCGGCGATTTCTTCTCCATCGTTGTATGTAACAGGAGTCTGACCTGCCACTTTGGTCACAGATCCTTCTTTCATCAAGCGAGACAGCATGACAGCCAGCTCTTGTCTTGTAAGCGGGTCTAGAGCACCCATGGTATGCTCACTTTTGCCGTTCATCACACCCAGCTCGGAGAGTCCATAAACGTACGGTGCATAAGGATTTTCCAACGGAACATCTTCAAAAACGGCTTTCTCAATTTCTGTTGGTTGAAGACCGATTACTTTTGTCAAAAGTACCGCAATATCTTGTCGAGAAATCGTGTTTTGCGGGTTGAAACGGTTTTCTCCCTGACCACTGATCATATGAAGGGCTGCTAGTCTATTTACGGCTTTTCTAGCGTAGCTATTGCCCAAATCCGTAAACTCCGTGTGTGCTTCTTCTTGTTTTTTGAACTGATCTTCTAGCTTCTTGGTGTCTACAGCCGGTTTCTTTGGCTCCGTCGCAGCATGAGTCAACGGCGTACTTTGGACCAGTAATGTAGTCGCAGCCAATAAAGCAAACAACATTTTGCTCCCGAATCGTTTCTTGCTCATTACATTTTCTCCTCCAATATGCCCCTTCTGTAGAGGTGGTTCAAAAAGCCATCCGTTGAACACACCCCTTATGTTTATTCGGTTGGGGTAACCATTGGTCCGCGCGGCGGTCTAGGTCCGAAAAACTGATAGTAATCTACCTTGATATTTCCGTTGTAGAGCTTGCGCTTCTTGCTTGCTGTACGACCAAAATGCTCTTCAAACTGCTCATCTGACGTAATAACGTAGAATGACCACGTATCCATGGCAGCAAAGGTTTTCCCCATTTCGCCATACATCTTGGCAACCTGCTTCCATTCTCCCAAGCGCTCTCCATAAGGTGGATTGCAAATCAAGTAGCCGTACTTTCGCTTGGTTCGCACATCTCGTACATCCATGCGCTGAAAATGAATCAGGTCATCTACACCAGCCTCCGTCGCGTTGCGGCGGGCAATTTTCAGGATCTCGTCATCCATATCTGTCCCGATAATCTCCAGCTTTTGATCATAGCGCGCCAAATCATGCGTTTCTGCACGAGCTTCACGCCAAGCTGTTTTCGTAATGATAGGCCACGTCTCGGAAACGAATTCCCGGTTCATCCCCGGTGCGATGTTTTGTCCAATCAACGCTGCCTCAATGGGAATTGTACCCGATCCACAGAATGGGTCCATGAATACCCGATCAGGCTTCCAGCGAGACAGCATAATCATCGCCGCAGCCATGGTTTCTTTTAGTGGCGCTTGTCCGATCAATTCCCGGTAGCCACGCTTGTGCAGACCCGGTCCTGATGTATCAATCGTGAGCGTCGCCACATCCTTGAGAAGTGCCACCTCGATCTTGTACAGCGGCCCTTGCTCATCGAACCACTCGCGCTTGTAGGTCTTTTTCAGACTTTCTACGACTGCTTTTTTCACGATAGCTTGGCAATCCGGCACACTGAACAAGGTAGATTTGACTGATTTCCCTTCCACAGGAAATGTCCCATCCTCTGTGATCCAATCGGCCCATGGCAGTGCTTTTGTCTTTTCAAACAGCTCGTCAAACGTAGTTGCTTTGAACTCTCCTATCTTTAGACGCACGCGGTCGGCAGTTCGTAACCACAAATTTGTGCGGGGAATCGCAGAAATATCTGCGGTGAACGTTACCTTGCCGTTCTCCACCTGTACGGGTCCGTATCCGAGCGCCTTCACCTCTTCTGCTACTACTGATTCCAAACCAAAAGTCGCCGTAGCGATCAATTCTACTTTTTGCATATGTAATCTCCTGTCCGTCCAATAATCCTTCGGGCCATGCCCTCATCCTACTACCTTACATATTATATTACCCCATTTCCGAATAGCGTTGGTAAACTTGTCTAAATTCAAAAGACCCATCACCGAAAAACAGTGACGGGTACGGCATGCGAATCATCCCTATGGGAAATCCTACAAAAAAAACTTGTGTATGGGAGGGAGTCAGCATGCCAGAATTACCTGAAATGGAGAACTATCGCCGACTGCTACAGGAGAAAATCGTTGGTGGAACGATTACGGCCACACACGTTCAGCGGGAAAAAACGATTAATTTGCCTCCTGCGGAATTCGCTCGTCTTTTGCAAGACAATCGCCTGACACTTGTCGACCGCCGTGGCAAGCATCTTCTCTTCCATCTGGAAAGTGGTCATGTCCTGCTGCTTCACTTGATGCTCGGCGGCTTTCTATACCTGAGCTCTGGAGAAGACAAGCTAAAGAGAACCGCCCAAGTGACTCTTGCCTTTGGAGAACACCTTTTATATTTTCACGGCCTCCGTTTAGGCTACTTGCATTTACTCACCAACGTTCAGATCGACGAAAGACTGGCTCCTCTTGGGCCCGAGCCATTGGACCCACTGTATACTTTTACCCGATTTACGGAGCTACTCACTGACAAACGCGGTGTCCTCAAAACAGCGCTAGTCAATCAGCATTGGCTCGCGGGCATCGGCAACTGCTATGCGGACGAAATCTGCTTTCATGCCGCCATCCTGCCTACCCGGACGATCCCGACACTTTCTCTCGAGGAACAAAAACGACTATATCATTCCATGCAAACCGTGCTTACAGAAGCGATTCGATTCGGCGGTTACATGCAGCCGCTTTTTCAAGGCGATCCCCTGACAGGTGGCTTCGATGAGCGCTGCCAGGTGTACGATCGCGGTGGAGAGCCTTGCCCTCGCTGTGGACAACCTATTGAAAAGAGCGAGCTCTCCTCCCGCAAAGTATTTGCCTGCACGAACTGCCAGCATTGACTAGCTGCTTCACTCCCTAGACGACAGGGGTCTGTGAAGCTTCCATCTGCTTGATCATAAACACCTGCTCTGTCTCGGAAGGACTGAAACCTGCCGCTTGCAGTATTTCAACAAGCAAGGTATCAGCCGCACGCAAATTAAACGTAGACCGGCGGCATTCGTGTGCAAGCGGTCCATACACATGCCCGAGTGCGGTTTTCAAAATGTCTGGTGCACCAGGATGCTCTGGCTGCGCTACACATTGACGAAGCACGATCCCACTCACTTTGCCTTCTTCGTTTACCACACACTTGTACATCGCATAGCCGACTGCCTGACCCTCTCTGTCTTCTACGAGCACGGCCTGCGAATCTCGCAAGTTCAGCCAATAATTTTGCCAAGGGACATCGGTTACGTAAAACGGCAGCACGGCGGCTTCCTGGGCCAAAATGCGCCGAACCCGATAATTAGCCTGTTCATTTGTCTGAAAGGCCTTCTCTGCCAGAGGTCCACTCTGCTGCAAAAACAACAGACGATCCACGACGTCATAGCCTTTTTGCTCATACAAAGCAATTGCTTTGGTATTTTGGCTCAATGCCTCCAAGGTAGCTACTTCCCCCCCAGCTTCTCTGTATAACTCCAATGCCGCTTCAATCAGTTGCTTCCCTACTCCCTGCCGACGATATTCCGTGGCGACACCCGTACCACCATTCCAGGCGACTTTTTTCCCTGCAACAGTCCTCATCCCACTGGCCACTAAGCCAATCGGCTCTGTGCCGTCAAAAGCAACCACAGACAGGGACAGCACGTATCCCTCGCCCCCCAGTCGCTGGACAAGCATTTCTTCTGTCATCGTAAACTCGATAAAATAGCCTTCGAATCCTCTGTTCCACGCTTTGGTCACTTCTGCAAAGGTACAGTCGCTCATCCGTTTGATGGTAATCATGGTATCACCCTCCTGGTTTTGATAAAAATATTTTAATCGATAAAATCTAAAAATTCAATCATCTACAAACACTTCCTCCAGCTTTGTCACCCACACGCCTGACATGGTAATATGAAAAAAATCACTTACTCGGGAGGTTCCTATGCGCAAACAGCTTACGGTCGGCTCGCTCATCCCTGGACGATCTGACGTACTGATGTCGAGTCCAGCTCCCGTTCCCGTGCAACCACAAACGTCGGTGAAAAAAACAGAAATAAGCCCGGCTCGCCCCCAATCAGAGCAGAAGCTCGTACAGGTGAAGCAACGCTCACAAACGATGCCAGTCCGGTACACTCCCTCTCAGACGTTATTACAAGCTGCGCTCACGCAAGCTCAACCCATCGCTTACAAATGCCAACAAGGGCATTGCGGCAAGTGCAGTGTACAGATCGTAGCTGGTGCATCCTTACTCGACACCCCAACCGAACAGGAGAAAGCAAAGCTGGGAGAAAAGCTCGCTACAGGCTATCGCCTCGCTTGTCAAAGCACATTTCGCTCTTCGATTCCTACATAGAGGATATTTTTAATAGAAAAAAGGTGGCCGTAGCATGAATCCTACACGCATCCTACTATTCGCTGGTGGCAATCTGGGCAACTGGGCGATCCAAGAGATACGCGAAAATGATTGGCTCGTCGGTGTTGACAGAGGTGCCTTGTTCCTCGTTCGCAACGGTCTCGTACCAAAATTGTCGATCGGTGACTTTGATTCTGTCAGCTCCGAGGAAATGACTGAAATTGAACGCCACAGTATGCACGTCTCCTCCTGCGATCCCGTTATGAAAGATTTGACCGATACAGAGATGGCCCTTACTTGGGCAATCGAGCAACAGCCCGAGGAAATTGTGCTGCTCGGTGTGCTCGGCTCTCGTTTTGATCATATGCTGGCAAACGTACACTTGCTGAACAAAGCTTTGCAGACGGGCTCCAACTGCCGCATCCTCGATGAGACCAATGAAATCCGGCTGATTGACCGCCAGAGTACGATAGAGCAGGATCATTTCGATCATATCTCTCTGCTGCCCTTTACACCAGAAGTCACAGGAATTACCTTAACCGGATTCCTCTATCCGTTGAAGGACGCAACCCTGCGGATCGGCGACACGCTTGGCATCAGCAATCTGTTAACGGAACAGACTGGAACAATCACGATTCAAACGGGCAAGCTGCTCGTTGTCAAAAGCAAAGACTAATCACTAGAAAAAGAAAGGATCTCCTTTGCATGGTGCAAAACAATGGAGATCCTTTTCCTTTTCCCTGCACAAATACAGGCTACTCTTCCTCAACCTGCATCGGCAACTGCCAATCAATCTCTTGAAGCCCGCGTGAACGCAAAAACTCATTCGTCCGCGAAAAAGGACGGCTGCCAAAAAAGCCGCGGTTCGCCGAAAATGGACTCGGATGCGGGGAGGCGATGACGAAATGCTTGTTTCGATCAATGAATGCCGCCTTCTCCTGCGCATGCTTTCCCCACAGGATGAAAACGAGAGGGGTCTCCCGCTCGTTCAACAAATGAATAATGCGATCTGTAAACGTCTCCCACCCAATGTCCTTGTGTGAATTCGGAGTACCGCGACGAACCGTCAGAACGGTGTTCAGCATCATGACGCCTTGCTTCGCCCAATGGTTCAGGTAACCATGCTGAGGGATCTCAAAGCCGACATCGCTTTTCAGCTCTTTATAGATGTTGACCAGAGACGGCGGCGGCTTGATTCCCGGCTTGACCGAAAAGCTCAATCCATGTGCTTGTCCTGGTCCGTGATACGGGTCCTGCCCCAAAATCACTACCTTTGCATTCTGATATTCTGTCAGGTGCAGCGCTGTGAATATATGAAACATATCTGGGTAGATCGTCTGCGTCTGATACTCTTCCTTCAACGTCTGACGAAGCTTTACATAATAGGGCTTCTCGAATTCATCGGCCAATACGGGGGCCCAGTCATTTTGCAATATGGTAGTCATGTTCCTCACCTTGTCCGCTGTTTTTTTCTACCTTACCACAATCCTCCCAATCACTGAACCACTGATTCGAGAACTAGGACTATTCTGATTTAGTCCTATCTTTCCCATGATTCCTAGTCTTTGTTTCCTAGTACCCTCGTTTGATAGCTTTTCTCCTATGATCTTTGACATAATGATTGCTGGGAAGATTTAGAGAAAAGAGAAAGGGAGAGGGTTTCACATCATGAAATGGGACATCAAGTCATTTTTGGGGGGCATTGTTGTAGGTTCGGTGCTCTTTTCCGGAATTGCCATTGCAGCACCCGCTTTTCCAGACGCGGAAGAAGGCATGAAAACACCGTTCACCTATTACTTTGACGGGTTGCCGAAATCACCAAACAGCGACGTACAAGGCATCATGTACAAAAACTCCGTCTATGTGCCAATCCGCTTCGTAGCTGAGAACCTGAACAAACCGGTCATTTACGACGCGAGAACCAAATCGATTTTCATCGGTAAAATTCCATCAGCAAAAATGTACTCCAAAATGGAAGCGATCGAGCTGGTGAAAAAGAAATTCGCTGGCAAACTCTCGCCGACACATGTAGTCGAGTACGCTCACGACGACGAAAAAGGTCACTATGTCATTCAAGTGTACCAAACGGTCGTAAACAACTTCCAATCTGGCGACAGCTACACCAGTACGTATGGCTGGTTCGTAGTGAACCCGAATACCGGGGAAATTAAGTCGTTATTATAATTTCTTCTGCACTTATCTATTCGTACGAAAAAGACAGCGGACTAGGGACCCGCAAGCACCGGAGGCTATCCTTCCGGTGCCTTTTTTGTTTCTTGGAAAAATTTAGATTGATTACCACTTGTCCCATGTGATACGATCTCTCCATCGACACTTAACATACATTTTTATTTACTATTTATTTTATATAAGGAGTGAACTTGTTTATGTCTACCTTCCCGAACTGGGCGAGTTTATACCTTCAACGTCTCCAGCTAGACCGCAAGCCCCCTAGCCTCTCTTATCTCAGTGAGCTCTGTCGCGCGCATCTGCAGACCTTCCCTTATGAAAATGTAAGCAAGCTGCTCTTCTTCCGTGACGGGAACCATGAGATACCGACCCCTGAGGAATATGTGCACAATGCGATCCACTATCATTTTGGCGGCACATGCTATACCAACAATCACAGCTTTCTCTCTCTGCTTCGAGCTCTCGGATTCTACGGTCAGCTCGTCTTGCCAGGCGGTGGGCATGCTGCCATCCTGATCGATGGCCCGAATACAGGAGAGACACCTGTCTATGTGGATGCGGGGGCTACCGCTCCTATCTTTGAACCAATTCATTTTCTCGAAGAGGGGAACCATGTAAGGCCTTTTGGCACTGCCTCGATGGATTTGACCAAAAGTCCCGATCATCCTGAACACTATCGCTTTACGCGGTATGAAAACGGAAAAGTGGCAATTCCTCCGTGGGATTTTCATCCGAATGAACGAAAAGAACTGCCTGACCTGTCGGAAGCCATCCGCTCCTCTTTTTTACCGGAGGCCTTCTTTTTGAATCGACTTCACATCCATCGTTTCCAGCTGGAGAGGGATCGCTTCGTACTCCTCAAAAACAACGCTCTCCACATCGGTTATTCAGATGGCACCAACCAGATAACACCTCTCCACACTATCGCTGATATAGAAGCTGCTGTAGCCGATGAAATGCAACTGCCACTTCTCCCTGTTCGCGAAGCGGTAGAAAGCCTGCTTAAGCGTGGTATTGATATTTTCACTGCTCCCAAAAAAGAAGAAGTCCCACTTGAAAACGAAGCTCTCGATCGCCCTACCATTTCCTAATATCTGGTTGACAATGATAATATTTCTCACTAATATGGAAAAGTAGGGAAATGGTATATAAGGAGTGTCGCACTTCATGATGATGGAGATAAAAACATACGTCGTCCAGGAAGGTCATTCTGACAAAATCGTACAAGGCTTTAGCGAGCCTGGTGCTGTTGAGAAGGCTCCTGGCTTTGTAGATTTGAGCGTGCTGGTACAGAAGCCACACAAAGGTGAAGAAGAAGTGGTCGTCATGATCCGTTGGGAATCAAAAGAGGCGTGGAAGCAGTGGGAGCTGAGTGATGTTCATCTGGCAGGTCACCGCCAAGCACGTGAAGAAGAAACTCCAGAGTGGTACATTAGCGGCAAAACTGGCCATTACGAGCTGAAAGCGAAAAAAGAACCGAACCCTTCGTAAATACAAACAAACCAGCCCGACCTCGGAATAACTCCGATCAAACCAGGCTGGTTTTTATTTTCCTCTATCCTTTTTCCAATCCGTACTTCTCCATCTTCCGGTACAAGGTCGACAAGCTGATCCGTAGCTCATTGGCAATCGCGGCTTTATCCTGTCCATACTTGCCTGCGTTCAAATAGCGCTGGAGAATGGAGCGTTCATATTCTGCCACCAGCTTTTCCAGCCCCAAATCGCTGCCCACTGTCGTCGGTTCATCCTCAAACAGCAGATACTCAGGAAGCTCTTCGTTGCCGATGACATGCCCCTCCGCCATGTTGACCATATACTCGACGGCATTTTCCAGCTGACGAATATTCCCCGGCCATTCGTATGCTTGTAGTCGTTGGACGAGTTGGGCTTCGAGCTCCAGTCTACCTTTTTGCAACAACGTCCCATACCGATACAGGAAGTGCTGCAAGTAAAGCGCGATATCCTCCGTACGTTCACGCAACGGCTTTAACCGCAGGGGGATGACGTTGAGTCGGTAATACAAATCCTCGCGAAACGTTCCTTCCCTGACCATGCTCTCCAAATCCCGATGTGTAGCAGCAATGACACGCACATCGACACCCAACGTTTTTACGCCGCCCACCCGATCTACTGTTTTCTCCTGAAGGACGCGCAACAGCTTGGGCTGGAGGGACAACGGAATATCGCCTACTTCATCCAGAAAAATTGTGCCTTTGTGGGCCAATTCAAATTTCCCCGGCTTCCCTTCACGTCTGGAGCCTGTGAATGCGCCACCTTCGTACCCGAACAATTCGCTTTCCAGCAAGGTCTCGGGAATCGCCGCGCAATTCACTGCTACAAATGGCTGTCTGCTGCGCCCACTCTCGCAATGGATGGCTTTGGCCAACAGCTCCTTGCCCGTTCCGCTCTCGCCCCGGATCAGAACCGTTGAAATGCTGTTCGTCACTTTTTTCGCTTTGGCAATCACATCTCGCAAACCTGTTTCTGCCCCAATCAGCTGGGCGAAATACACCGGATGAACCGTGGCCTGTGGCATTTCCTCTTGGATGTTGCAGCTCTTCTCCCGCTCCGCATCCAGCTCAAGCAGCTTGTGCGCTATCAAGGAACTGGTATGCTGCAAAAACGGCATCCATTTTTCCGAGTGGTGCAGCATTTTTTCCTTTTGTTCAGGGGAAAAGCCGATAATTCCGATGACTCCTACCGTCTTCTCCCGTTTGTGCACCGGAAATCCAATCGTCGCCAGCTCCCGGCATTGCTGCAAAAACTTGCAATTGCCACACTGCGACTCGTTCTTTTTCATGTCAAAAATCATTCCCGGCTGTCCGGTTTGCAGGATCATACGGAAAAACGATCCCTCCGGCGCAGGCAATCCAATCAGCTCCTGATAGTAGCCGGTTCCGCTTACACGTATCCCTTGTTCATCCAGGATGGTGACATCGAGTCCCAGTACCTTGGAAATATTGTCGGCGTACGATTGAATGAATTCCTCGATCCGGGAAAACTCTGTCATGCCCCATCCTCCAGTTTCACGTTCCTTTATCCCCTCGACGCTGCCGCCAATGGCAAGCTAGCTAGCGCCTGCTCCAAATCTGCGATGATATCCTCCACGTCCTCCAAACCAGTCGATAAGCGAATCAGACCGTCCGTAATGTTGAACTTGATCCGCTCGGAAGCAGGGATCGAGGAATGCGTCATCGAGGCAGGATGCTGTACCAGTGTCTCGGGATCTCCTAAACTAAACGATATCATAGCCAAGTGCAGAGCGTTAATGAAAGATTTCGCTGCCTCGTAACCGCCCTTTACTTCAAAAGAAACGATCCCGCCCATTCCCGCCATTTGCCGTTTAGCCAGCTCATGCTGTGGATGCGAAGGCAGACCAGGGTAGTAGACGTGCGAGATTGCAGGGTGCTTCGCCAAAAACTCTGCGACTGCCTGAGCGTTTTGTCCATGCTGTCTGACGCGCAAGCCGAGTGTCTTCAGCCCACGCAGGATTAAGAAAGCATCCCAGGCATTCAAATTTTGTCCCAAGTCACCCATGACGTTTTTGCGCATGAATTGGATATGCTCCTGCTTCCCAACGATGAAGCCCGCGATCACATCACCATGTCCGTTCAAATATTTGGTGGCGCTATGCACGACGACATCCGCCCCTAGCTCAAGCGGTCGCTGCAAATACGGCGTTAAGAAGGTGTTGTCGACGATTACCACAATGCCATGAGCGTGCGCCAAGCGGGACAGCGCCGAGATATCCAAAACAGTCAGGCACGGGTTCGAGGGTGTTTCGATGTACAGGACTTTTGTGTTCGGCAAAAAGGCACTCTCGACTGCCTGCAAATCGGTGCAATCGACGAAGTCCGTCACAATGCCATAACGCGGGGCCATAGTCGTAAGAAACTTGTAGCTGCCTCCGTACACATCCCGCGTACACACGACATGATCACCCTGTTTCAAAAAGGCGAGCAAAGCCCCCGAAATAGCAGCCATCCCACTGCTTACACCCAAGGCGGCTTCGCCATTTTCCAATGCGGCGATTTTTTGCTCTAAAGTGGCGATGGTAGGGTTGCCATACCTTCCGTAGTACGTTCCTTCTCGCTCGCCAGCCACGCACGCCGCTGCGGAATCTGCATCTGGAAAAGCATAGGCTACGGCAGGCACGACTGCGGATACCACTGCTCCTGTTTTTTGGCAAGGCGTTTGTGCGGTATGAATAATGGAGGTGTCCATCTTCCACTTATTTGTCGTCATTGATTGTCTCTCCCTTTGGTTTGTGCTGTTACCAAAGGGTATAGCAAGGTTCATGCCAAGGTGAGAAACCGCATCATACCAGGGCTTTGCACTTTTTTCTGCCATCGACATTCGCAATTATGCAAATCAATTTTCTCAGATGCACGCGGAAAAAGCCGTTAGTTGCCCCAACGACTTTTCGCATAGTTGCAATTTTGTTTTGCATGATTAGAAAAACAGCTTATACAAGCATACCGCCCCCGCTTTTCCTGTACTTCAAAATGCCCTCTGCTGCTCGATAGGAAAGAGCGCCCATCGTTCCTGTCGGATTGTAGCCGCTATTATGCGCAAAGGAGGAAGCTCCTACGACAAATACGTTTTCTGCATCCCACATCTGCAAATAGTTGTTGACGGCCGAAGTGTCTGGTGAAGCACCCATGATGACGCCACCTGTATTATGCGTCGATTGGTATGGCGTGATATCGTAGGGTCCGAGCTTGCGGTTGATTTCGAGCTTATCGTTCGCTCCCATTTCTTTGACAATTTCCGCGCATTTATCTGCACAAAATGCCGCTAGCTCCCTGTCCTGGTCGACGAAATCATACGTAATGCGGATCAACGGATCTCCAAAAGCGTCCTTGTACGTCGGGTCCAGATCAAGGAAATGCTGTTGAAATGGCATGGAAGCTCCTTGGGCACCTACGGATATGAATCGATTTGTGTATTTGATCGAAGCAGCCTTGAAATCCTTGCCCCAGCTAGGCGTTCCCGGCGGTACCTTGTTCGTGCCAATTGGTCGAAAGCCGGTTTGTGTGACAGAGATATTCGCACCATGGATAAATTTCAAATTGGAGTGATCGAAGTTATCACCGTTGTAGTCATCCAAACACATTCCCAGCGATCCTGCGCCTGCATAATTGTTAAACTCCTTGTCGTCGAAGAAGCCCACCGCGCCTCCTCTTAAGACTTGATAGGCGTAGTTTTTACCGATCACGCCTTTTCCGGTTGTTGGATCATACGGTTTTCCCAGCTTGGACATGAGCAGGATGCGCGTGTTGTTGAATACATAGCTGGTCATCACGACAATATCAGCGGGCTGTTCGAATTCCTCCCCTGTCGTGACGTCCGTATACAAGACGCCTGTCGCCTTGTTCCCTGTATGTAAAATTCTGCGGACATGGGAATGCGTGCGAATTTCAAACTTCCCTGTCTTCTTGGCCACCGGGATCACGGTCACCACTGGATCGGCTTTTGCTCCGTACTCACAGCCAAACCTTTCACAGAAGCCGCAGTACTGACATGCAGCCCGCGCCACCCCGTCTGGATTGGTATACGCTTGCGAGAGATTGGCTGATGGAAGGATGTATGGATGCAGGTTTTTCTTTTTCGCCGCATCCGCAAACATTTTCATACTCGGTGTAGTACGCATCGGAGGCGTCGGATAAGGACTGGAGCGTTTCCCCCCCAACGGATTCTCCTCGCCAGCGATTCCCGCCATCTTTTCAAACTTATCGAAGTACGGCTCCAGTTGATCGTAGGTAATGCCCCAATCCTGGATCGTCATTCCCTCTGGAATTTTCTTTGCGCCATACCGTTCAATCGTCTTAGAGCGGATTTCGAAATCATAAGGTAGGAAGCGGAAGGTCTGTCCGTTCCAGTGGACACCAGATCCCCCGAGTCCTGTCCCGAGCAAAAAGGAACCGTATGACCGCATGGGAAGCGCACGAACGTTCATTTTACTGCGGAAAGTGATCGTTTCCTTGGACAAATCTTGCATCAGCTCGTAACGGAGGGCATAACGCAATTCATCGTGTACCATGAAGTAGTCTTCGGTTTTGCGCTCCTTGCCTCGCTCTAGCCCCACTACTGTCAGACCTTGCTTGGTTAGCTCAGAAGCAATAATGCCTCCACCCCAGCCCACCCCCACGATCACGACGTCAACCTTAGGTAACTTTTTGGCCATATGTACAGTCCTCCCTAATGTTGATGATCCCGCAAGCTTAAGGGAGCCATCTTCACAAACTCAGGCTTATCGATCAGCTGTGTATACGCCATCTGATTACCTGGGAAATTCTTCATTTTCCAGCCGTCCATATTTTTATTGCCCCCGTATAGAGGATCTGCATAAACACCTTCGATCGTACTGGCCCGCAGCATATTGAAAAAAGTGCTCGCCGAGATGGTCGTCAATTTTACTTCATCGGATTCAAAAGCCTTTAAAACAGCGTCCTGCTGTTCTGGTGGGAGTTCGTAAAACCGCTTTCCGTGGGTACTGTTGCTATAGTTGTTCATCTCTTGTAGGCCGATATCGAATATTTCCCTGCGTTTTAACCTGCCTTGATAGCCCTGTGTAATCTCACCCGGATAAAAGGGCGCTTGCATGTATTCCCGAGCATTAAAGCCCCAATCCCCCGCTAGCTGGTGGTCAATGAAATAAGCTGCACCAAGTGCCTTCGCGCCCGGACCTAGCTCATCCTCAGGAAAAATGCGCTCGCAAGCGGCATCTGCCACCTTGAATTGCTCAGGTGTAAAAAACATCAGCGCCTGATTGTAATCGGCCGCAGGGGGCGGGGCTGCTGGCTGGGCTTGAGGTTCCGGTTTGCGAAGCAAGCTCCCTGCCACGCCACCCACGACCAAGCTCCCGAGCACCAAGCCAGAGTTTTTCAAGAAGTTCCTTCGGGATACTGGCTGCTCCTTCACGTTGTTTGAATCTGCCAAATCTACCACCTCCAGTGATTTCCTTCCTTTGGTTTGTGCATTTTTTCCTCAAGATAATCGTGGTCACAGAAATTTTTCCAACAAGCTCCACTCATAACTTCATGCAGCGAACAAAAGATAACTTTACATAGGTAGGATGACTTGGAGGGATCTTGATGAAGCACTTCCACAAATGGGTTGGAACCGCAGGTTTAGGGACTGTACTTCTACTGACAGCTTGTATGAATCAAGCCGCTCCGCCTACGAAGCCACATACGCCAGCACGCACACAGTCCACAACGCAAGTCCCAAAAGCCGCAACGGTTATTCCAAGCGTGGATCGCGATAAGAAATTCACGACAAACGCACACGGCCATACGCATAGCGGAATGGGCAATGCTCTCTACAGCTCCATGGGCAGCTCACACCTGCACACAGGTGGTCCTTCCACAAAGCTTGAAGCCCAACTGAAGGCAGCGGGCGTACACGGCGTCCAGGCGTTGATTGTGAACGACGCCATCTACTTGGCTCCTTCTACTGCCAATACACAATCGATCAATCAAATGGACCCGATGCAGTCCCATCTCATCAGTAATTACTCCGGAAGCTCCAGTCGCGGGCATGATGCTGCCCGTACAAAATCAGGGAGCGGAACCCCAGGGACATTGGGTACGAGCGATCATCAGAGCACATTTGCACAAGCACGCGCCCAAATCGAGCGTATCTATGGGACAGATACACCCGTGAAGGTCGTGAGCTCAAAAAAAGGCATCAAAGCGCTAGAAACGGTGAAAAAACAAATGAAGGATCAGAAGAATCAACAAGCCATGGCTGAACAGTTGAACGTGCTTATTCGTGAAGCGAAGCGGTAACCATAGAAAAAGGGACAAGCCTACTCGCTTGTCCCTTCCCTTATTTCGATAAAAAATCATGGATTTCGTTCACGGTCTCTTGCGGATGCGTCACCATCAGCAAATGTTGTGCCTCCAGTATCATTTTCACCTCGGCCTGCTTCACTATTCCTTGATAGGTGGCAACTGCCTGTCGATGAAACTGCTGCTCTTCTTTTGACAATAAGCTGTCGTCAGCCAGCAGTAATAGCACGGGGCATGTTAGCTGTTGGAACAATTCCGGTTGGCTATGGACGCTGTACTCCTGGAAGTAAGCGGAAAACGCCTCCCTCGGCAAACGGTATCCGTAGCTTCCGTCTTCGTTTTTCACAAGCTCCTCTCGCATCCACCCCTCTGGCATCACGCTCTTACCATACCGCTCAGAGAACTGCCTTTCTGCCTCCTCTACGGAAGAAAAACGCGTGGTAGCCAGCCGCTCGACAACCTTCTCCCGATTGAATCCAGGGACTTCTCCCAAGGAATAATAGCCTCCATCCAGCAAAACGAGCGCAGCTACGCGCTTGAGCTCGCGAATCGCAAGCATCTGGGCAGGCACAGCTGAAAAGGAAGCTGCGACAATCGTTACTTGTTCGAGCTGTTCTTTCTCCAAAAGTTGAATCAAATCCGTTACGATCCGCTCAAATGAAAAGGAGCCATGGCTCACAGAATTCCCGTGACCTCGGATATCTACCGCGATCACCCGATATCGCTCTGCCAATGCTGGCAAGATGGGCGCAAACAGTAGCTTGGTGTTGCGAATGCCATGCAAAAGCAGCAGGGCAGGTGCACCTGGCTTTCCTGTTACACCGTACTCCAGTGTGCCCCCTTCTACCTGCAAACGATTGACTTGCGCGAACAATGCTGCGTTCATTTTGCCTGCCTCCTTACTAAATACGTTTGGGGATCAGCACGCCAATATGAGCATGCGAAAGCCTTTGCCAAGTTTACTCTCTCTTTACTTAATCGTCTAGAAGAGGGTTGGTAAATACCTCTTTGTTCAGGCTGTCGTGGTGAGGAGGAAACAGGGCTCAGATTCTAGGGCCACCCCCTGGGGGATTGACTGCACGACTCCATGCAAAAAGCGAAACCGCGTCCAAAGTGGTCCCCTCATGATGTGTTTCAGAGGTGGACGCTTAAAAGCTTGTTTCGCTTTTTGCACTCCGTCTCGGTCGGTGTCCCTAAGATCTTCGCTTATTTCTCCTGTTTCCTCTGCGAGCTGCTTGTTTTTCTCCTACCAAAACCGCGTGATACGGTGTCTTCCATACACCCGTGATATACTAGTAGTCAAACGCTGAACTGGGAGTTTCGTTTAATCAAATATTCAAGATAACGAAATAAAGGAGTTATCATGGGACAATATTTAATCAGAGAAAGCACGAAAGATGACGCGGGTTTTATTGAGCAAAGAATCGTTGAATACAATGAATCGAATGTTCCGTTTGAACTGACTGTTCCTTTTTCAAAAATCAATAAACACGTTCGTGATGAAGATGGCAATATCATTGCAGGAATAAACTGTGTGTACTATTCTTGGAGATGTTTGTACATTGATGCTTTATGGGTCAGAGATGATTTGAGAAAGAACGGATTGGGAAGCAAGCTTCTTCTTGAAATTGAAAACACAGCTAGAGAGTATGGAATTCATTTGATTCATTTAGATACTTTTGATTTTCAAGCAAAGGACTTTTATGTAAAACATGGGTACGAGATACATGGTGTACTCGATGATTGCCCTCTTTCCCATCAAAGATTTTACCTACAAAAGAGAATTGATTAGCAGTCTAATCTTCCGCAAAAAGGTAGCCCTACATCCAATAATGGCGTAGGGCTCTTTGTGTTTCACATGTTACTCCTCAAATTTCACCATTTCCAAATTGGTTTTCTTGACCTTCACCAAATACAACAAGTAGATCAGGCCGACAGAGCTCCATAGCAAGCCCAGCATCATGGACGTTGCTTCTAGGTTGACCCACAAAAAGGCGATGAACGTTGTCCCGATGAGTGGAGACAACACGAAGCCCCACCAATCCTTGATAGACTTGTTCTTTTGTTTGCGGAAATAGTACGCCATTACGCTGATGTTTACAAAGCTAAAGGCGATCAGTGCGCCGAAGTTAATAAAGGACGTGGCGGTTAGCAAATCCATGTACAAAGCAAACAGCATCAACGCTCCTACCAACAAAACGTTAAGCACGGGCGTTCTCAGCTTCGGATGTACATAACCGAACCAGCGCTTCGGCAAAAATCCGTCTCTGCCCATTGCGTACAACAAACGCGTGACACTCGTGACGGATACAAGCCCGGAAGCGAGCGTTGAGGACAAGGCGGCGGCCAAAAACACCAATTGAAAAATGGTTCCGCCGATAAACAACGCAATCTCCGCTGAAGCAGCTTCTGGATCAGATAATACCGAAACATCAGGAAATAATGATTGCATGAAATAAGAAGCCGTAATAAATAGCGCTCCTCCCGCGAGTGCTACGAGCATAATCCCGCGAGGAATCGTCTTTTTCGCATCGACGGTTTCCTCCGTGAGCGTTGTCACGGCATCAAAGCCAAGGAAGGAAAAACAAAGAATCGATGCACCGGAAAGCAGTGCAAGGACAGACATATCCGGTGACAAAAATGGACGCAGGTTGAATACTTGCCCAAGCCCGTCACCTTGCATAAGACCACGGATTGCCAATCCCGCAAACAGCACGACGACGACGACTTGAAACAGCACCAAAATCGAGTTGACGGATGCGGTTACTGTTACGCGAAATACGTTTAACCCCGTCACCAGTACAATGAATCCTATAATCCACCATACAGTCGATACATCAGGAAATACGGATGATAGGTAAACCCCTGTCAACAAAGCGTTAATCATCGGTAAAAACAAATAATCCAGCAAGGACGCCCAGCCTACCAGAAATCCGGCATACGGATGGATCGTTTGCTGCGTATACGTATATGCGGTCCCTGCTGATGGGAATAGCCGTACCATCTTTCCGTAGCTTGCTGCCGTAAACAGGATTGCAAGAAGTGTGACTGCATAAGCAGCAGGAACGTGCCCCCCCGTTTCTCCAGAAACAATGCCAAAGGTGTCAAAAACGGCCATCGGGGCCATGTAGCCCAGTCCAATTACGACAATATGCCGCAACTTCAAACTACGTGTTAGTTCTGCTCTCCCGTTCACTGCCTGTCCCCCTTTTTGTAACAGAATAATTATACACGTCAATTTATAATCACGAAAGAAAAAAGCGCCACTGCACACGGGTTCTCCATGCACAGCAGCGCTTGATTTATATGAGTATTTCCTATGCTTTTGGCAGTTCAAAGGAACTCTTCAATGATACAATCCGGTTGAATACGAGCTTATCATCTGTCGTATGCTTCGGATCGACATTGAAATAGCCATGACGGAAAAATTGATACTTGTCTTGAGGCTTGGTTTCTTTCATATTTGGCTCCACATAGCCTTGCAGCACTTCCAACGAATTCGGGTTAACATTGTCGAGGAATGTGCCCTCTGCATCTTCATCATCCATAATCAGTGGCTCGTACAAACGGAATTCTGCAGGAACTGCTTGAGTCGCATCCACCCAGTGAATCGTACCTTTTACCTTGCGACCTGTAAAACCGCTGCCGCTCTTCGTCTCAGCGTCATACGTGCAATGGATCTCGATCACGTTGCCTTCTGCATCCTTCACAACGTCATTGCATTTTATGAAATACGCGTGCTTCAGACGTACTTCATTTCCTGGGAACAGGCGGAAATACTTGCTCGGCGGGTTTTCCATGAAGTCGTCCTGCTCAATGTAGATTTCGCGGGAGAACGGAATTTCACGATTGCCCATCTCTGGGTTCTCTGGATTGATCTCCGCTTCGAGCATCTCGACCTGTCCTTCCGGATAGTTCGTGATGACGACCTTCAACGGATTCAAAACAGCCATCGTACGTGGTGCCTTTAGCTTCAGGTCCTCACGGATGAAATACTCCAGCATTTTCTCGTCAACAGTGCTGTTCGCGCGCGCTACCCCTACTTCACGAGCGAATGTACGAATCGCTTCCGGTGTATAGCCGCGACGACGGAAGCCTGCGATGGTTGGCATGCGCGGGTCATCCCAGCCGTCTACTACATTCTCATCGACAAGCTGTTTCAGCTTGCGTTTACTCATAACGGTGTTTGTCAGGTTCAAGCGAGCAAATTCGTACTGGTGTGGTACCTTCTCCATCTCGCACTCGCGGACTACCCAGTCGTACAACGGGCGATGATCTTCGAATTCCAGCGAGCACAGGGAGTGTGTCACGCCCTCAATAGCATCCTCCAACGGATGAGCGAAGTCGTACATCGGATAAATACACCATTTGTCGCCCGTGTTGTGATGCGTTGCATGGGAGATTCGATACAGAACCGGATCACGCATGTTGAAGTTCTGCGAAGCCATGTCGATTTTCGCACGCAGCACCTTTTCCCCGTCCTTGAATTCCCCTTGGCGCATACGTGCAAACAGGTCCAGATTTTCCTCCACAGACCGGCTGCGGAACGGACTATCTGTGCCTGGCTCTGTCCATGTTCCACGCATTTTACGCATGTCTTCTGGAGACAGATCGTCTACGTAAGCCAGACCTTTTTTAATCAACAGTACCGCTCGGTTGTACATCTCTTCAAAGTAATCAGATGCAAAAAACAACCCGTCCCATTCGAAGCCAAGCCATTGAACGTCTCTTTTGATAGCCTCTACGTATTCGATATCTTCCTTCACCGGGTTAGTATCGTCAAAACGCAGGTTGGCCTTGCCGGAAAATTCTCGTGCCAACTCAAAGTTGAGGCAGATCGCTTTTGCATGTCCAATATGAAGATACCCGTTCGGTTCTGGGGGAAAGCGGGTAATGATTTCCTTTACTTTGCCCTCTTGCAAGTCATCAATCATGATATTGCGGATAAAATTGGATGCCGCTACCTTGTTTTCCAATGAAATCAACCTTTCACTTCACCTTTACATTCCATAATACTGATTCTCAACCCAGAGTTCAACAAAATCGGGTCGTTGACCGACCCGCTCACGTCTCCCATTGCTGCCCCGTTTGCCATTGTGACCTGCAATACAGGTGAATAACAGAATCAATGGCTAAGCGCTGCTCCGTGATCCCACGAATCGTTTCGAGATGCTTCGGGGGGATCAGATGCAGCAAAGGCTGTTCAACATGATTGAACCGTTGGAATGCTTCCGCTGCAATCCGATCCCACTGCGGGTAATACCGAAGCAAATCATCGGGCATTACACGGGAGCGGTCCGTGTCGGACTCGGGCAAACACTCAAAAGGTTCATCCAAATTTAACGTTCCATAATCATCAGTCAGCTCTTCGCCCGGAAAAACATCCCTTGCAGCCAATTCCATATCATACATGGTCGGCACACAATTCGCATGAAAGCTGTGGTTCACGTACCTTGCCTTATCCCAACAAAGAATGTACTTTCCGAACTGGTTCTTAAACGAATATTTTTGTACGTCCTGTTTTCGTAATGAGTCAAGTCTTTCCACAAATGCAGGGTCCAATACTTGGTCCAAATCATCCTGTGCCCATACAATCGTTCCTTTTGGGATAAACCTTGTCGCAAACACACCGTACCCGATCTCATCGTTGATATAGCGCAATTCTGTATCGGGATGCATCATGGTCTTTGTTTCACTCCTTGGCAAATGTGCCTTTTTATCATCATAAGCAGCTTTGCCCCAGGAGGTGTGTGAATATCTTTCGAAAAATACATAGCATTCCTAACTATTTTTCCGGATTAAAATATTTTTCTTATTTACCACAAATGGTAAATAGTCTATATTATTGGCAAACGGAGTTTTAGGAACATTTTCCCACAACGATTGCATCAGTATATGTGTCATTTTATGCTTCACCCATTGATATCGAAACGGCATACCCGGGGAAATCCGGCGACGCAAAGCTACAGGGGCTACCTCCGCAACAGCGGACACGCTTGCCAGCTACCGAAGTATTGATGTAGGACGCGACCAATGATCCTATATCATTGGTCTTTTTTTGCGCTCATAATGTCTATTTTTGTCTACTTTTGTATGTTTGTGTATTTTTAACTTTTAAAGGAGGTGAGGCAACAGCGGATAGCCGGTTTAATGAATCATTATTCTTTTTCATCATGAAGGAGGTTTCATAGGAATGTCATTCTGGAAGAAACTCTCGACCGTCGCGCTGACTGCTGTCATCGGGGTATCAACATTCTCTGGAGCACAAGCTGCTAACCGTCCAACATCGATGTCACCGAACGCAATGGTGACGACTCCTCACTACCTGGCTACGGCTGCGGCCCTGAAAACCTTGGAAGACGGTGGAAATGCAGTAGATGCTGCTATTACAGCCGCTTCCACCTTAGCTGTTGTCTATCCTCATTACACAACCATTGGCGGAGATAACTTCTGGCTCATTTACAATGCCAAAACAAAAGAGCTGAAAGCGCTGAACGGCAGTGGTCGCGCAGGCGAAAAGGCAACCATCGACTATTACAAAGGCAAAGGCTACGAAAAAATCCCGTCCCGCGGTTATGAGTCCGCAAACACTGTCCCTGGTGTCGTCTCCGGCTGGTGGGAGGCGTACAACTACGCTCATAAAAGCATGGGCAACAGTAAGCTTCAATGGAACAGACTGCTGGAGCCTGCCATTGGATACGCCGAGAACGGATATCCCGTCTCCCCCAACCAAGTATATTGGACAAAATACGCGACAGATCCAACTGACAATGACTTGAAGAATCTTCAACGTTTTGATGGATTCCGCAAAACATTCCTGAAGCCCAACGGCGATCCTTATGCAGCAGGCGAAATTCTCAAACAAAAGGATCTCGCCAATACTTTGCGAATCATTGCGAAAAAAGGCGCTGACGGTTTTTATAAAGGTGAGGTTGCTAAAAAAATCGTTGCAGACATGAAAGCCAACGGCGGATTGCTCACGTTGAAAGATTTTGAAAAGCATACCTCCACTTGGGCAGATCCCATTACGGTAGACTACCGCGGTTACAAAGCGTATAACGTTCCGCCTAACTCCCAAGGGATGGCATCGCTCTCTATTCTTAATGTTTTAAACAACTTTGACCTCAAGAGCATGGGTGAAGGAACACCCGATTACTACCACACGATTGTGGAAGCTACCAAACAAGCTTTTGCTGACCGCGACAAATGGCTGACTGACCCTGCCTTTGCGGATATCCCTGTGGATGAGCTGTTGTCCAAGCAGCACGGAAAAGATTTAGCTGCGCGCATTGATATGAAGCAAGCCGCCAAATCCGTAGAACCGCTTGATCCAAAAGGCGATACAACCTGGTTCGGGATCGTCGACAAAGATGGAAATGCCGTGTCCATCATTCAGAGTCACTACTTTGACTGGGGTTCCGGCATCGTAGCGAAAGATACGGGTGTCCTTTTGCAAAACCGCGGAAGCTATTTCTCTTTGGATTCCAAACACATCAATCACTTGGAACCAGGAAAACGTACCTTCCACACCATTAACCCAGCTATGCTCTTTAAAGGGGACAAGCCTTATCTTCTTTACGGAACACAAGGGGGAGAAGGACAGCCGCAAACGCAAGCCGCTCTCGTCACACGCATCGTCGACTTTGGTTTCAGCGTGCAAGACGCAATCGAAGCGCCAAGATGGCTGCATGGACGCAACTGGGGATCTGCTTCCAACAATCTCAAGGTGGAAAGCCGCATCCCTCAAGAAGTCCTGGACGAGTTAATAAAACGTGGACATCCAGTTGAAAAGCTGGAAGCAGCCTATACCGACGCGATGGGACAGTCCGGCGCAATCCTGATTGACCCGCAAACCAATGTAAAATTTGGCGGTGCTGACCCTCGCGGTGAAGGCGCAGCAATGGGCTATTAATATTTTGTCAGACTGCTGAGTTCATCTCAGCAGTCTGCCTGTTTCTATTTCGCAATCACGGATTAGGAGTGGAAAAACCTATGTTTTTGTTCAACAAGCTCAGGAACAAAATGATCCTTTGGTTTCTCATTGTGGCTGTCATTCCACTTACTGCCGTTTCTTTGTTTATCACGAACAGCTTTTCATCCATTCTGATTGATAAACAAAAATCATCCTATGTTGACCTTACTTCCAGTACAGCCATAGCGATGGATCAATATCTGGACCGGCGTATGACAGAAATACAAGTTTTAGCCCGCACCTCGGATATTCAATCCGATGATGCAGCGGCAAAAAATGAATTTATCCGCAAGTTTACCGAGGAAATGAAACTGTATGACGGAAATACGTTTATCGCAAGCGATGGAAAAGTAACGGCTGATACGTTCCCCAAAAGCGTTGGTATCAATTTAGGCGAGCGCCAATTCTTCAAAGACGGTATGCAGGACAAGCCCAGCTTCTCCGATGTTCTTGTTGCGAAGACAACCGGCAATCGCTCTATTATCGTCGCTTCCCCTGTAAAAGGGAAAAACAACGAGAAGCTTGGTGTCTTGACCGGGCTCGTCAATGTAGATGACTTCACAGCTACCTTTCTCAAAGATTTGAAAGTAGGCAACGATGGTTATCCGATTCTCGTTGATAACAAGAACCAAATTCAGTACCATCCTACCCAGGATCTGATCGGAAAACCGCTTGCGGAATCCGCTCTGCCGCAACCATTGATGGAAATCCTTCAATCAGGAAAAACGGAAAAGGGCTCATACAGCTACTCGGACAATGGCAAGGAATACGTTGTCACCTACTCTCCCATTCCCAAGACCAACTTTGGTTTATATCTGCATATCCCTGTCGAATCCATAACGTCTGCGGTTTCATCCGTTACCACCATGGTTAGGATCATTGTCATCGTTGTAGTTGCTGTCGTGACTGCAATCGCCTACGCTGTTTCCCGGCAAATCTCACGCCCTATTGCGGCAGTTGCCTCTGTGGCTAACCGCATTTCCGAGGGTGAACTGACTGTACAACCCTTGCAAATTCGAACCAAGGATGAGGTTGGACAGTTATCCCAATCAGTAAACACAATGGTACTTAACCTGCGAACGATTATTCAACAAGTAAATGATACAGCTTCAGATCTTGCTTCTTCCGCAGAGGAATTGTCGGTCAACGCTGACCATACGAGCAAGGCTACCGAGCAAATCGCCATAACGATTCAGGAAGTAGCTTACGGTGCGGAAAAGCAAGTGAAGAGTGTAGAGGAAAGTGTCACCGCAATTCAAGGCGTATCGACAGGGGCTCAGCAGGTCGCCACGAATGCACAGCAAGCTGCCGAATCAGCTTTGGGTGCTTCCCAAATTGCAGTGGAAGGCAACCAGGCCCTTCAAGTCGTTATCAGCCAGATGCAATCGATTGAGAACACTGTTGGCAACATTGCTGATATCGTCAAACGATTAGGAAACAGCTCGCAGGAAATCGGACAAATCGTACAAGTCATCACCGCCATAGCTGAACAAACAAATCTGTTAGCGCTTAATGCAGCGATTGAAGCGGCGAGAGCTGGTGAACAAGGGCGCGGATTCGCCGTTGTAGCAGACGAAGTGCGCAAATTGGCTGAGCAGTCCGCGGAATCCGCGCAACAGATTAAACTGTTGATTACGACGATTCAGCTCGAGTCAAACCAGGCCGTTCTATCGATGGAACAGGGTACCAAAGAGGTCGCTACTGGACTTACGGTCGTTAACAATGCAGGCAAGTCCTTCGAACAGATCCAAGATGCTGTCACGCAGGTGGCAAGCCAAATTCAAGAAGTAAAGGCTTATTCTGAGCAAATGTCGTTTGGCACCAAACAGGTGGTAGAATTGGTTAGTGTCATTGAAGAAGTAGCGGAGAATTCTGCTGACGGAACACAAAGCGTATCAGCCGCCACAGAAGAACAGCTCGCAGCTATGGAAGAAGTCAGTTCATCATCTACTTCCCTAGCAAGAATAGCCGAAGAACTGCAATCTCATGTAAGCAAATTCAAAATTTAGTCCAACAACCCAAAAAGGAAAGCCGCCTTGCAAATTGCCCGGCGGCTCTTTCCTGCTTGTGCTTACACAAACTCCCACATCCGGTCAGGATGGTTCGTGCAAATTTGAACCTGAGGATGCCACGAAATGACTTCGCGGATATGTTTCGGATCATCCAGCGTCCACGCGATGACTTTGAAGCCTTTTTCAATCGCAGCTACTGTTAGCTCACGATTCAGAAACGGATATCCCATGGAGAGGATCGTAGCACCTGCTGCCTCCATCTGTTCCAGCATGAGTACAGGGCGACCATATACAATCAGGCCCGTCTGTACTTCTTGATCGAGCGTGCGAACGTGACGGATCAAATCGTGGTCAAAAGAAGTCAGGTGCACCTCTTGCTTCATTCCATGCTTTTCTACAAGCGCGAGCACCTTTTCAGCGATATCCGGGTACATATCACTTGTTGCTTTCAACTCGATATTTAGCGTGCAGCGACCTTTTACTGCGATTAGCACTTCCTCTAGTGTAGGGATTCGCTCGCCCGCAAACTTGTCGCCAAACCAGCTCCCTGCATCCAGCTCACGCAGCTCTGCCAAGGTATGATCCATGACCAGACCGCGACCATTGGTCGTGCGTTCTAGCGTAAAGTCATGAATCAGCACCGGAACACCGTCACGCGTCAGCTGTACATCAATTTCCATTGCTTTGATAGCTGGCTCTGCCAAAGCCAGTCGAATCGCTGTCATTGTATTCTCCGGGGCTTTGCCTGACCACCCGCGATGTGCCATACAAATGTTCATTTCGCCAGCTCCTCTATCATTTCGTTTCTGTTATTTTTTCAAAAGCTTGCTGCCTTTTTCCGTTGCCGTCTGCATCGCTTCATCTACTGTCGCTTGGCCAAGCATCGCACGCTGCAGTTCTTTTTGAATCACATCCTGCAATTCTTTGTAGCCTGGAGCCATTGGACGAGGATAGCCGTATTGCAGCTGATCTACCGCGACCTTGAAGTTTGGATCTTTTTCATAGAATGCCTTCATTTCAGCCGAATCAATTGCTTCTGTCGTAACAGGCATATAACCGGAAGCGATTGACCACGGAACCGTTTGCTCGGTATCGGTCATCCACTTCATGAATTCCCACGCCGCTTTTTTCTCTGCATCAGTCGACTTCGCCAGCATCACGAGATTCGCGCCGCCCGTTGGCGTACCAAAGTTTTTATTGGCCGGAAGGAAGGCTGCACCCATGTCAAATTTGGCATTTTTCTTCAATTCCGTCAAGGAGCCTGTCGATGTAAAAATCATGCCTACCTTTTGATTCAAGAAGTCTTGCTCCGCTACATCCCACGCATTGTAGTTTTCTCCTGGAGGGTTTTTCATGATGCCTTCCTTCACCATTTTGGACCAGAGCTCAAGTGGTGCTTTTCCTGCTTCGTTGTTGATCGTCAGCTCTTTGCCGTTCTCACTCAGGATGTTGCCCCCGCCTTGGAAAACAAGCGCTTCGTAGAACCAGATATCAACTGGTGTAGAGAAGCCGTACCGGGTAATTTTGTCTCCTTCTTTTTTGCTCAGCTTTTGCGAGAAGCTGACCAGTTCATCCCATGTTTTCGGACCGTTCGAATCAAGCCCTGCTTCTTTTAACATATCGCGGTTGATGTACAGCAGTGGAGTGGAGCGGTTAAATGGTACTGCGTACAGTTTGTCATTCCAATAAGAGTTTTTCATGAGACCTGGAATGTACTTCTTTTCATCCCCTTGGGAGTAAGGTGTCAAATCTTCCAAAACCTTTGCATCCGCAAATGCCGCGATCGAAGCGATCTCGACCATCGTGACATCTGGATTGTTACCCGCTGCTACCGATGCCAATACTTTGGAGTGGTTCTCTTGATACGCCCCTTGGTAGGCTGGTTTGACGATAATATCTTTATGTGTTTCATTGAATTTTTTGACCATTTCCTCGATGGTTTTCCCACGAACGCCACCCAACGCATACCAGAAATCAATTTGGACAGGGCCACTGGATGCTGTAGACGCTGCAGGCTGAGAAGTGCTACCTGTACTAGCAGACTGTTCTTTACTAGATGATCCGCATCCAGCCAATACTCCTGACAAGCCGATAGTCAATGCACACAGAATCGTTCCAGTTCTTTTCAATGAAAACATGGTTTGATTTCCTCCCTAAGTGCTCTCTTTTATTATTTGGATTGATAGATGAACGCTTTGATAATATGCCGTTGTGCCACGAAGAAAATCACGAGAATCGGCAGAATGAGGATCATGTTGCCCGCCATCATAACGTTCCACAAGGTTCCACCGTCGGACATGTGCAAGCTCGATATTCCGATCGGCAAGGTGCGTACCTCGTCGCTGTTCGTCATAATCAGCGGCCAGAAATAGTCGTTCCAGTGATAAATAAAGCTAAATAGTCCAAAAGTGACCAGCACCGGTTTCGCCATCGGGACCATGATCGTCCACATGATCTTCCATTCGGACGCGTTATCTAGACGTGCTGCCTCGATCACTTCATCGGGCACCTGCATGAATGCTTGCCTGAGTAGGAAGATTCCGAAAGCACTGGCTGCGTACGGCAGGATGAGCGACCACAGCGTGTTGACGAGTCCCCAACCGCTCAATTGCACGTAGATCGGCAAGAAGATGACTTGTCCGGGAATCATCAAGACAATCAAGACCAGACCAAACAACAGATTGCGACCGGGAAACTTGTAGCGTGCAAAAGCGTAAGCCGCAGGTACCGCTGTTAAAAATTGCAGGATCAATATCCCTACCGCAACCAGAATGCTGTTCCACGTATACATAAGGAACGGACCAGATTCCCAGGCTTGGGCGAAGTTGCTCCACTCCCACGTCTCAGGCAAAAGCGTCGGGGGAAATTGCAGGACCTCTGGCATCGTTTTGAAAGCCGTCGATGCCATCCACAGAAACGGGAACACAAACAGGAACGCCACGAGCAAAAGTCCAATCCATTCTACGGTCTTGCGTGAAGCCAAAACCACTCGATACATGCTGCTCCTCCTTTCTCACGAGTTCATCAGCGATAATGCACGCGCTTGGACATCACCAGGAAATGTATAGCTGTTAAAATCCCTACCAGTATCAGCAAAATGACAGAGGCAGCCGAAGCAATCCCGCCATTGTAGAAGTCCATGCCCTGCTGATAAATGTAATAGACAAGCATGTTCGTACTATTGATTGGACCACCCTGTGTCATAATGGCGATCGTGTCAAACGCTTGGAAGGATGAGATCGTATTAATAATGAGCAAAAAGAAAATAGTCGGCGACAGCATCGGTATCGTAATCCGTCTCAGCGTCCGCCACCACGGCGATTGATCGAGCGCTGCTGCTTCGTATATATCGCCCGGAATGCTTTGCAATCCTGCGATGAAAATGAGCGTGTTATAGCCGACACCTTTCCAAATGCTGACGATAATCAGTGACAGCAAGGAGCTTTTCGGATCAGTCAGCCACGTATACGCAGGCAATCCGACCGCTTCCAGTCCTGCGTTCAACAGGCCAAACTGCGGGTCCATCAGCCACATCCATAGCATCGAGACAGATACCAGCGAGATGATGTGAGGACTGAAAACAGTCGCCTGAATAATGCCGTACACCTTTGCTTTTTTGTTCAGCCACAGGGCGAGCAAGAAGGATAGCGTCAGGCCGATCCCCACTGTCGCAATGGTAAAGACCGCGGTATTTCCCAATACTTGATGAAAATCCCCGTCTACCATCAAGTCCTGATAGTTTTGCAAGCCTACCCATTCCATTTGCTCCAAATTGATCAATGACCAGTCCTGAAAGCTCAAATAAATGATCGAGCCAATCGGATAAAAGAAGAACAGGACAAAGCAAATCAATGCGGGTGCCAGATACAAGTACGGACGCAGCCGGGATGCGAGGTCAGACCATGCAAATGCCGGCGAGTCCACTTCTTTTCTTGACTGGCTTACACCCGGCAACTCCTGTACAGTTGCCGCTTTTCGCATCAGTTATCCCCTCCTGCGCGTGTCGATACAGGCACTCGTCCACTCATGCGACCCACTCGTTTTCCGCTCCCTTTTTCGAACACATAGATGTACTCCCACGGTACAGTGACCGTGACCGAGGAGCCGACCTGCATCGCGACTTCCGAGTCCGCTTTGACGATGACCCTGCCTTTTTCCGTCTCCACGTGAAGGAGCGTGTCTGAGCCGAGAATTTCCCTGGATACGACCTGACCCCGTGCGTTCCACACCTCTTCGCTCGTGATGGCAGAGACAGCAGCGGGCAACAACACTGCTTTTTCCGGGCGGAATCCCCATACGTGCTCACTCTTGCCCTCCGCAGAAACAATGTTCATCGGCGGAGAACCGATAAATTGGGCAACAAACAGATTTTCCGGCTCCTGATACAAATCCATCGGGGTCGCTACTTGCATAATGTGTCCGTCATTCATGACGACGATCTGATCGCCCATGGTCATCGCCTCAACCTGATCATGCGTCACGTAGATGAAGGTGCTGCCGAGCTGCTTGTGCAGGCTCGTCAATTCCACACGCATCTGATTTCGCAGCTTCGCATCGAGATTGGAGAGCGGTTCGTCCATCAGGAAGACCTTTGGCTTTTTCACCATGGCCCGCGCGAGTGCAACACGTTGCCTTTGACCACCGGAGAGCTGAGAAGGCTTGCGCTTGAGATAATCGGTTAGCCCGACGATTTCCGCGATCTCCTCGACCAGCACCTGACATTCCTTTTTCGACGTTCCGCGGTTTCTCAAGCCATAGGCGATATTGTCGTACACGTTCATTGTTGGGTAGAGAGCGTAATTTTGAAAAACCATCGCAATATCACGCTTGCCAGGTGGCAATTGGTTCACCGTTTGATCACCGATTATGATTTTGCCGTCTGTCACTGTTTCCAAGCCAGCAATCATCCTGAGTGTGGTTGATTTCCCACAGCCGGACGGACCTACCAGAACCGTAAAGGAGCCGTCTGGAATGACCAAATCTAATCCTTTGACCACACTTTGATTCTGAAAGGCTTTCGTTACCTTCTCCAACACCACACGTGCCATCTGCTTTTATTTCCCTCCTTGTGCCTTTGCGGCCAGCATCTCCGTAACAAATGTCTCGAAATCGGCGTAGCGGTAATCCGGAGAAGCGTAGGGCCATTTCTCTTGTCCGTACCACTCCAGCACGACAGATTGCACACCCGCTCCTACCGCAGCCAGTACATCATAGCGACTGTCACCGATCATCATGGCTTGCTCGGGACGTTTGCCTATCGCTCCCAGTGCTTTTTGTACAGGCTCAGCCGACGGCTTGCCTCGTGATACATCATCGACCGTGACGATTGCCTCAAACAGATGCTCAATTCCCGCCATCTCCAGACCAGCCAATGTAAACTCCCGTTGCTTGTTCGTAACGATCGCCATCGTAAAGCCCGCCGCCTTTAGCTTTTCCAACCCTTCACGAACAAATGGAAACAGTTTAACGTGTTCTTCATGATGCTCCCGTACATAGGCGAAGTATCTCTGCAGCACTTCCTTTTTGTCAGGAACGCCTGCTGCTGTAGCAACTGCCGCCAAAAAATCATCAAACGATTCTCCAAAACGGGCGAGAAGCTCATCCCTGCTAAAATGTCCCGGTGCGTACTGCTCAGCAGTAAAAGCAACGGCATCCACGACCGCATCCCGACTGTCCAGCAAGGTCCCGTCCAAATCAAATAACAACGCTTGAATCAAGGTTCTTACACTCCTTCCACAGCAGGGGGCTTCCGACTGAAACAGCTGTCGCTCCATGCTTTAATACTTCCTCCATCTGTTCCCGCTTGCGAATTAGCCCGCCAGAAATGATCGGGGTATCGATCACACTTCGAAATTCTTCGATAAACTCCGGCAGCAAACCAGGCATCAGCTCAACCGCATCAGGCTGTGTATCTTGCAGGGAGGTTAGGCCTGATTTAATCGAGTCGCTATCAACCAAAAACAAACGCTGAATCGTCAGCAGGCCTTGCTTTTTCGCCAGCTTGACCAGTGTGTTGCGCGTAGTGACGATCCCGTCTGGCTTGACGTAGTGCCCCAGAAATGCAATGCCTTCCCGGTCATGACTGATTCCGCCAATCCGCTCCAAATGAAGAAATACAGGAATATTTTTCGCCTTAAAATAATCCACGTAGCCTTTAATCACACCAATGTTGCCAATCGAGAGTACCGCAGCACTCAAATTTGCCTCTGCCGCTTTTTCCAGGTGCTTCGCTTCTTTTACAGAAGCGATTAGCTTGTACTGTGCCAGTCTTGCACGAAACTGTTCCCGGTTCACTCGTTACGCCTCCTTATGCCCAAGACAAAAAACCCTGCGACATGACAATGCCAAAGAACTCTCGATGAAAGTGCTTGGAAAGGCTGTCGGGGGTTTCTCCATGGCTCCAACCGAAGGGATGTGTTCACTTGTTACTTTGAATGGTACTGTACGAGCGTTAAGGAAGCTTAAAGGGAATGTTAATTATCAGAAAAGATGTGGTTTACAATTGTTGATCGGACTTTAGTGGAGGAGAGGAAGCTGCCTTTAAACCTGGTATTCTGCAATTGATAATTCTCTTTTATTTAAAGTTATAGACCGGAACCCCTTACAGTACAAGGAGTCCCGGTCTTCTAAATCACCATGTCATTGAAAATTAGTTTTAGTCTATAGTCTCAGACAGTTCTTGTCCTCTAATATCAGATTGGCTCCGCATGGATAAAGATACCACTGCTGGCAGGAGCGCAATCGCTACACCGATTGCACCAATCCAACCGACGGCTTGAAGTGATATGTTTTCTACAACCATGCCCCCAATTACGGCTCCAACGGCCATGCCCAATTGTACGATGGAAGTGTTCAAGCTCAGAATGATTCCCGAGGCTTTAGGTGCCATGCCAATCAGATATACTTGTTGGACCGGACCAGTCGACCAAGCAAAAAAAGACCACAACATCAGTAAAGGCAGCACGAATACGGAAGAATGGGAGAATGCTGTTATTAGTAGCAAGATCCCGGAGTGGAGAAGCAAGCCACCAATCATAGTACGGGGAATCCCCCATTTATCTGCGCCATAGCCGCCAACCTGAGAGCCAAGAAGACTGGCTATACCGAATACAAATAGCCCGATACTGACCATCCGGTCGCTCATCCCAGTAATGGTCAGGAGGAACGGAGAAATATAAGTGTAAATGATCGTATAACCCAGAATCCAGAAAAAGCTAATGGACAAGGCAATAGAGATTCGAGGCGTTTTAAGCAGGGAAAGCTGCTCCCGTATGGGAACTGGAATCTCGCCCTTAGACTTGGGAATGGTCAGCAGAAGGACAAACATAGCGATCAGGCTGAGCACTCCGATACCCATAAAGATGATCTTCCAATCATAGAAGCCAGCAATAACTCTCCCCAGAGGAACACCTAGAATAAGCGCGAGATTAAAGCCTAAGAGAACCGTTGCAATCGCACCGCCTTGCTTGCCCGGCTGAGCAATCTTAGAGGCAACGGTTAGGGCGACCACCATAAATACACCGGTTCCAATCGCCAAAATAATTCTAGCTCCGAACAACATGGCGAAGCCAGTCGTTGTAATCGTGACTAGATTTCCTAAAAGAAATAGCACCAAAGCAGCCAACATGAGCTTTCTTCGGTCCATTTTTGCGGTGATTGCAATCAAAATTGGAGTACCGATCGCGTATGCAAGCGAGTAGACAGTGATGAGCTGCCCGGCTGCTGCTAGCGTCACGCCGACATCACTTGCGACCCTATCTAATATTCCAGCGATAACAAATTCAGATGTCCCTACCAAAAAACTGACGATGGCCAGTATGTAAATTTTCCATGAGTTTAGCATATCGATCCCTCTCATTCTATTTTCGCAATTCTAGAAACGTGCGAATAATACCCAGATAAAAATCCTCTTATTGTTTGGCAAGCTCCTTACGAACAATAGGTGCAACCTTAGTACCGAAAAGCTCGATCGTCCGTAGCAATTCGCGATGCGGCAGTGAGCTGAAATCGACGTACATAAGGAAACGGGTCAAGCTTAAATTCTGCTGTGCAAGCAGAATCTTCTCCGCCACATATTCTGGATCTCCAACATATAAGGCACCACGAAGGTCGCAAGCTTCTTCGAACGAGTTACGAGTGTAATGTAGCCACCCTCGTTCCCGTCCAATCTGGTTCATCTGCTCGGCCATAACGGGAAAGTATCGTTCCGCCGCAGCTTCAAACGAATCCGAAATGAAACCATGGGAATGCGTTGCAATCTGCAAATTGCCGGAATCGTGCCCTGCCTTCTCGGCGGCTTCCTTATATAGTTTCACCAAAGAGGCAAACCGTTCCGGCATCCCACCGATAATCGAGAAGATAACAGGAAGTCCCAGCGTGCCGGCTCGAACTGCTGATTCCGGGCTGCCGCCTGTGCCAATCCATACGGGCAGCTGGACCTGCTGTGCACGGGGGTATACGCCCATATTGTTAATTGCCGGGCGATGCCCTCCACCCCAAGTCACCTTCTCCGTAGTCCGTATTTTTAATAAAAGCTCAAGCTTCTCTTCGAACAACTCCTCGTAATCGTTTAGGTTATATCCGAACAGCGGAAACGACTCAACGAAAGAGCCGCGTCCGGCCATGATCTCGGCCCGCCCTTTTGATAGGCAGTCCAGCGTTGCGAAGTCCTGATATACACGGACCGGATCATCCGAAGAGAGCACCGTTACGGCGCTAGATAGCCGAATTCGCTTGGTTATGCATGCTGCAGCTGCAAGAATGATAGCAGGAGACGAGCTTGTATAGTCGCTCCGATGATGCTCACCAATAGCATACACGTCAAGCCCAACTTGATCAGCCAATTGAATCTCCTCGATCGCTTGACGCAGCCTCTCTGCCGGCGACACACCTCCATGATCAGGCCTTGTGTGGAGAAAAGTGGAGATTCCTAACTCCATGCTCTTTGATTTTTCTTCCAACATAGTTTCCTCCCTTAAACAATTCATCATTTCTAGAAATATAGAAATGTGTTTTAAAAAAATTTACGCCAGCAAATAAGGCGCAAATTTCTCTGCAACTTCTTGATTAACACTATAGTGAATAAACGATCCATTTTTACGCGAATTGATTAAGCCAGAGTCGGTTAATTGCTTCAGATGATGCGACAACGTTGAGCCAGCCACGGTTTCGAGTCTTTCACCAATAGCAGTAAAGCATTGATTACTCTCCTTTGCTAGCATCAAAGCGATTTTTAAACGCGTGGGTTCACCTAAAGCTTTGTATACTTTAACCGCCTGCCCCATTTCTTCTACGTTTTCAGCCATGATGATCTCCTTCCTAAGAGTTACTCTACATTTCTATAAGTGTAGAAATGATATTAGCACTACATTGTTGAAATGTAAAGTTCGGTCCAACTATACAGTCGTGTGCTTGTGCATTCATGGCTCGACTTATGATAAAGTGGTTTTGAAGAAAAAAGGAGGATGGCATGTATGCAAAATCAAATGGGTTCTGACGCTTTGCCGCCAAAAACCTGTACAATCGAGCGTTTAATTACCGTGAAGCCGGATATCGAGAAAGTATTGTCGGGACAAAAAACCGCGACCCGGCGCAATGGACGCTACGCAGATGTTGGTGAAATCATGACCCTCGAAGGCCACGAATTTGTAATCGACAAGGTTTATTCACAGTCGCTCGGGGAATTAACCGATGAAAATGCCAAGCAAGAGGGATATTCGAATGTAGAGGAATATAAGCAATCCATTCTATCCTCTCATCCTGGGATGCCTTGGCTGCCGCATATGCGAGTGTGGGTTCATGAATTTAGCCCGGGCAAGAAAAAATAACGGTGAGCATTTTATTATATAAGACGATTCTTTATCTACATATTCTCAGTGCCATGATGTCCATCGGACCGTTTTTTGTTCTGCTACCCATGATGAAAAGATTGCGAGAGGCTGACCTCACCAAACAACAGGCCTATCTGGATACTTTCAGGTCTACCACACGTTTGGCGAAGCATGCCGGTCATGTTTTGGTCATATCCGGGGTATTGCTAGTCATGGGTGGGAATTGGTCATGGAAGACGTCCTGGATCGTGATGACCGTATTGATCCTGGTAAGCTCCTTGTATTTCCTGGCACGCGCATTTTCGCCGAAGATACGGAAGTTTAATGAAACTGACCAGGACAAGGATAAATTAGTGCAGTCGCTTACTCGCTCGATCTGGATCTATTTGTTTCTTTTGCTGACCATGTTATGGTTCATGGTGGTCAAGCCTGAGGTATGGTAGAGATGATAAAAATAAAACACCCAGAACTACAATCAGTTCCGGGTGTTCCTTTACATGAATTTACGAAACCGCAACAACCGCATCCAGTGCGATCAACGCTTCTGCTTCAATGGCTTTTGCCATCACATCGGTGTGCGGATTATACGATTCGATCAAGTCTGCATCTGCATACCCGTCGATCGCCAAAATTGAGCCTGCCTTCATTCCGCGAAGCGCCGCAATCACGAACAGGGCGGTGTTTTCCATTTCGACTGCCAAAACGCCTGCTTTTTGGTACAGCTTGTGCGGGAATTCCAACACCCCACTGTAAAAGACATCGAGTGTCAGCGTGATTCCTTCGAATACCTTCAAGTCTGATGCATTTGCTCCCGAAGCTTGTACAAGCGCGTCCACGACATGGCGATTGGCAACAGCCGGGAAGCCCGCCGGAACTAACTGACTGGTCAAACCGTCTTGGCGAACCGCCGCGGAGCTGATGACGAGGCTACCTGTCTCGATTTCCTTTTGGTATGACCCGGCAGTTCCTACACGAATGATGACCTGAACGCCGCCCTTCGCCAGCTCCTCGAAGCATACGGCTGCTCCCGGTGCACCTACCCCATGGCTCACTACCGCTACCTCTACGCCTTTCCACGTACCCGCATAGCTGTGATACTCGCGGTTTTCCCCGATTTGACGCTGATCGTCGAGTTTCGATGCAATCAAGGCTGCACGTTTTGGATCACCGCACACGATGACGCGCTTGGGCAGTTGTTCTGGATCCACCTTTAGATTCGTCAACATCTCAATCGAACTCCTTTTTCTCCCACTCATCCTCTGGTATCGGCAACGCTTCACCGGAGAACCGCTCTTCGCGGAACGGGTCTGCGATCAAGTGAAAACCATTTTGCTCCCAGAAGCCGGGCTTGTTTTCCGTCATAAATTCAATTCCTCTGATCCACTTCACACTTTTCCAGAAATACAGATGAGGAACAACCAGGCGAAGCGGCCAGCCGTGCTTGTCCGTCAGTCGCTCTCCGTCAAAGGAGTGAGCCAATAGCACATCATCACGCTCCAGATCAACGAGCGGCACATTGGCGGTATAGTCGTGATCACCGTGCAGCATGACGAAGTTAGCCTGCGGGGTCACGCCAATCGCCTGTAGAAAATCACGAAAACGCACGCCTGTAAATGCATTGTCAAAACGGGACCAACGCGTCACGCAGTGAATGTCGCTTGTCACTGTCACCTGCGGCATCGCCATAATCTCTTCGTAGGAGAGCGTCACTTCCCGATCTACCTCCCCGAAAACACGCAGCGTCCATTCGTTCATGTCATACACCGGCACGTCTCCCTCATGCAAAATGGGAAAACGCTCTGTCAGGATTTGTCCCGGCGGAAGTCGTCTGGCGAGTCCCGGTTCCACTGGGGCGGGTACTTTCATTCTTTTGATCCGATCTGCCTTGTTCATATCGCATTTCCCCCTGTCTCCGCTGTCTATATGGTCTATGGTTAACGGGTGCTCTGCTGATTGTCGCTGCCAATCTGACTCTTGTTCTTTAAAAAGAACATCGCCGCAATCGTCAGCACGTATGGCAGCATAGCCGTAAATTGCGTCGGAAGCGAAAAGCCCTGCAAACGAATACTAAGGGCATCCATCAATCCGAACAAAAGGCTCGAAGCTATAATACCGAGTGGATGCGACTGCCCCATCATCATCGCTACCAATGCGATAAAGCCCCGACCAGCTGTCATCCCTTCTGTAAACATCGTGACTTGCCCCAGTGAAAGCTGTGCCCCTGCAATCCCGCACAAGGCGCCACTCATCACAATCGCCAGCACCTGAAGCCCGGTCACTTTCAGACCGAGGCTGCGCGCCGCAACAGGATTCAGACCAACTGCAAGGACGCGGAAGCCCGTAACCGTCCGATAAAAGAACACATACAGCAGAATGGCAGCCAAAAACGCAAAATATACGAGTGGCGAATGGCCAGAGACAATACCTCCAATGACTGGAATATCGTGAATGAAAGGAATCTCGACGGTTGGCAAGCCAGTCATATCCTTATCATAAAACGCCCCTTTGACACCGAAGATCGCCCGCAGTGCAAATGTCGTCAACCCCAGCGCGAGAAAGTTAATCGCCACACCGACGACGATTTCATTCGCCCTAAGCTTGATCGTCATGTACGCGAATAAGAGCGAAAAGACGATGCTGACCAGCGCTGCTATCAAAACGGCCAGAAAGAGATTCCCGGTAAAATGATTGCCGACAATCGCGGAAAAGGCACCGACCAGTACCAATCCCTCCAAGCCCACATTAAAAATTCCGACACGTGCGCAGAGCGCTCCACCCAAAGCTGCCAACAAGATCGGCGTAACCATCCGAATGGTAGAACTGAGGAGGGACCAATCAAAGAGCTCCATGCGATTCCCCTCCTTTTGCCTTCCGCTTTTTCCACCAGTCGTAGCTGAACTTGGCGGAGATGAACAATATCAATACGGCTTGTATAACACTTGCCAGCTCCAGCGGCACATCCGTATTGCGCTCGACACCCATGGCTCCTGTCTGAAAAGCAGCAAGCAGGATCGAAGTCACAATGATGCCAAGTGGGTGCGAGTTCGCAAGCAGAGCTGCCATCAGGCCCGTCCAGGCGAAGCCCGGTACAGTCAGGGCCCCGTCCACAAAGCGATAGTGCGCCCCCATTACCTCGACGGTTCCCGCCAAGCCAGCCAAGCCACCACTGGCAAACATCCCGGTCAGCATCACCCGAATCCGATTAATTCCTCCGTATTGAGCAAAAAGCGAGTTTTGACCCAGCATCTTCACTTCATAGCCAAAAGGCGTAAAACGAAGGACCCAGAACAACAAGAGCGCTGCAACGATCGCAAACAAAAACCCTGCATGCACGCTCATTCCCGCAAACAGCTTCGGAAGCCAAGCGCTTTTCTCCAGCATGACGGTCTGTGCCAGTGCCGCAGAACCCGAGCGATCCCGGAATGGCTCTGTCACGAGATAGCTCGCAAACAATACCGCAATATAGTTAAAGAGCAACGTAGAGATGAGCAACGGAATGCGAAACCGTGCTTCCATAAAGCCCGGCAACAACGCCCAGAACCCGCCGACCGCCATTCCTGCGAAAATACCCGCCACAATTTTGATCATTCCCGGCGCTGGCAAATAGATCGCGACTAACGCAGCACTGACTGCACCCAGCACCATTTGCCCTTCCGCCCCCAGGTTGAATACCCCTGCCCGAAATGCGAGGGAAAGACCCAAGGCAATCAGCATGATAGGTGTGGCTCTCGCTAAAGTAGACGTTACGAAATAAAAACTGCCAAAGGCCCCTTTCCACATTTCCTGGTAGGTTCCCAAGATCGATTCGCCAACGGCAGCAATAACTAGTGCCCCGGTCAACAAACCGATGACGACAGCCAAGAACGGCTGAACCAATGACTTAGATAGCTCTTTGATTGCTGCCATGAATGCTTCCTCCCGCCATGATCACGCTGATTTTTTCTTCGGTTGCCTCCAGGCGTGACAGCTCTCCAGCGATTCGCCCTTTATACATGACCAAAATTCTGTCAGACAAGGCGAGAATTTCGGACAACTCGGAGGAGACGAGCAGGATTCCGTCTCCCTGATTGCGCTTTTCGATCAGTACCTGATGGATGTACTCCATGGCACCGATATCCACCCCTCGCGTAGGCTCAGCCGCAATCAAAAACGGGGTTTCATGTCCCAGCTCCCTTGCTACGATCAGCTTTTGCAAATTTCCACCTGACAGATTCCCTGCCAGCTCCTGCAATTGTCGGGAGCCTGTTTTGATGGCAAACTGATCAACCCAGCCTTTTATGACTTGGCGGAATTTCTCCCGCAAAACGACGCCACGGCGGTTGTAAGCAGGCTTTCGCTGATAGCCCATCAACGCATTTTCCTCGACGCTTGAGAGTTTGGCCGTTCCCCACAGGTAGCGATCCTCCGGAATATGCGCCAAGCCGGCATCCCGAATGGTGGCTACTGATTTGTTCGTCACGTCCTTGCCACCTAACCGCACCGTACCCTCCTGTGCCGCTCGCAAACCACTGATCGCTTGTAGCAGCTCGGATTGTCCATTCCCGGAAACACCTGCGATTCCTACGATTTCCCCGTGGTGTACGGTAAAGCTGACTTGATCGAGCAGGGTCTGCTTTTCTCGAACCGCAAGATTCTCCACCTGCAACAAGGGGCCTTTATCCAGAGGAAGTCGCTCAGCTAGCTCCTGCAATTCACGTCCAACCATCAGTCTGGCTAAATCGTTCGCATTTGTCTCATTCCGCGAAACCGTTCCCGTCACTTTTCCCCCGCGCAGTACCGTAATACGATCGGCTACCTCCATGACTTCCTGCAACTTATGTGTAATCAAAATGACGCTCTTGCCGCTCTTTGCCAAGTTTCGAATCGTTTGCAGCAGGTCGCGTACCTCCAGCGGAGTAAGGACAGCAGTCGGCTCGTCCAACACGATAATATCCGCTCCCTGATACAGGACCTTCAGAATTTCGACCCGTTGCTGTTCCCCGATCGAGCAATTCGCTACCATAGCCTGCGGATGAATCGGAATGCGATACTGCTCACTCAGCGCTCGCACCTTGTCCTCTGCGTCTCTTCTTTTGAAAAAGCCTGCTTGCTTCGGCTCATATCCAATCACGATATTTTCAGTCACACTGAATTCTCCGAAGAGCATAAAGTGCTGGTGAACCATCCCGATTCCATTTCGAATCGCGTCCTCTGGTCCGCGAAAAACAACTGGCTTGCCGTTTAACACGATCTCTCCCGACGTCGGCTGCTCCATCCCGTACAGCATCCGCATCAGTGTCGTTTTGCCCGCTCCATTTTCCCCGACAATCGCATGGACCTCTCCTGCTGCCAGTGAGAACGACACCTTGTCGTTGGCGGTAAAATCTC
Organism: Brevibacillus sp. HB1.3; assembly: GCF_013186635.1. NCBI lineage: Bacteria > Bacillati > Bacillota > Bacilli > Caryophanales > Paenibacillaceae > Brevibacillus > Brevibacillus sp. HB1.3. The sequence goes on from NZ_JABMIT010000002.1 coordinate 266,309, forward strand.
CGTACTTCTTGGTCATGCCCCTCATTTCCAAGCGATCGGTCATTCCCACTCCCTCATTTCTGTACGTCCTTTTATGAAAATGGAAGACCGACTACACAGCCGTAGTCGGTCACATCCATCACTGTGCACAAACAATTTGACGTGCGTGTTTAGAATTTATCTGGTACTTGGCGAGTGCCCGCTACAATCTCATCGCTGATCGCTTTCACTTTATCCACCACTTCTTGTCCGATAAAAGCGTTCAGCGGCGTCTTGCTTTCGTGCGTGACATAGGTTACACCAACACCTTTTTCCTTCAAGCCGTATGCCACAACACCTGGTTTGAACGTTCCTTCTACAAAGGTCTTCACGGTTTCATAAGCTGCCGCGTCAGTTCCTTTCAATTGGGACAGAACGATATGCTCTGGATCAATCGTCGTACGGTCAACGTCCTGACCTGCTGTGAAGAAGCCTTTTTCCTTCGCTGCTTCGAAAACGCCGAGGTCGCCTACTGCTGCTGCACCGTTAATGAAATCAGCGCCTTTGGAAGCTTGGAGCAAAGCCAATTCCTTCGCTTTTGCCGGGTCAGTGAAGCTTCCTACATAGTTGACCAGCAGCTCTGCTTTTGGATTTGTCGCTTTCAAGCCCTCTCCGAAGCCAACCGTCCATTTTTTTAACTGCGGAATATCAAGAGCCACAACCATACCCACTTTGTTCGTTTTCGTTGCCAAGCCTGCTGCTGCTCCCACCAAGTAAGCCGCTTCCTGCTCACGGAAGGTAACACTGCGAACGTTTGGCAAATCCACTACCGTATCAATAATCGCAAAATTACGGTCAGGATTTTCAGTAGCTACTTTTTTCAATGCATCCTCTGATGTAAAGGAAGAAGTGATGATCAAATCATAATTTTCTGCAACAGCCACACGCAGATTTTCTTCAATCGCTCCATGGTCTGTAGATTCGATCGTTTTTACTTCTGCGCCCAGCTCTTGTGCGGCTTTCTTTGCACCCTCGTCCATTTGTTGGAAGAATGGATTCACACCGATTTTCTCAGGCAAAATCAAGGCAATTCGCTTTTTGGCCGCGCCCTCTTGTCCTGCTGCTTGTCCTCCTGGCTGATCTGCCGGTGCGCTTGTGCCAGTCGAGCATCCTGTTGCCAATACTGCGAATGTCGTTAATGCCAGCAATAACTTCTTCATGATGTATCTCTCCCTATCCGAACTTTACGTTTTTCTTTATCCTATTAGGTAATGTACGGCTTTTCATCCATTTTTTCAATACTATTTACGAATATTCTCTTATAGAATTAATTTATCGTTCGTTTATTCCTCCTCTTCTTTTACAAATACAACAAAAAAACTCTCCCCGGAGGAAGAGTTTGCGTACGAAGCCGTTCTCTTCCTCATCTGTCAAAACCATGGTACAGGTTTTGCAGGAATTGGCACCTTTCTGTTCATGCATAGACATGATCAGTGGTTGCCGGGCATCATCGGGCCAGTCCCTCCGCCGCTCTTGATAAGGTAGGTGAATATATTTAGTTACAATGGAATTCATTCTAGCAGAACGGTTCGAAAATGCAATTCTTTTTTCTCAATTCCAAACACTTCTACAAGTAAATAAAAGTTTAAAAAGTCGTCTTTTCAGCACCGAGAAATTGGCGAGAAGCGCAACCTCTACTTTACGTGAAAGGTTTGCTGGAGGCGATGCGACAACGTATTTAGCTCGCCCAGCTCTTCCGTAATCTCACGCACTTTTTGATGCTGGTTTTCTGCTGTCGCAAACAGCTCTTCTAAGTTGGCTACCGATTCCTCGGTTACGGCTGTAATGGTCGACATCTCGATGGCAACTTCGCCGGAACGCACTTTTACCCGGTCCATGCTGGAGCTTACCTGATCAGCTGCTTCTAGGAAGGCCATCATCCCTGCACGCACTGCTTCAATGGAAGCCACTGTTTTTACGGCCAGCTCTTGGCCTTTTGCAACAGACACTTCCCCACTGCTCATATGTTGCACCGCATTCTCACTTTCCTGATGGAGTGACTTGAGAATGTCGGTAATTTCCTGTGTGGCTGTCGCGCTTTGTTCTGCCAGCTTGCGTACCTCATCCGCTACCACAGCAAATCCCCGTCCATGCTCACCTGCACGAGCCGATTCAATCGCGGCATTCAGTGCCAACAGATTCGTTTGTGTCGCGATCTGATTAATAGCGCCGACAATTTCCTCTACGCGATTCGCCTGGCGATTGAGCTGGTGAATCGTAGAGGCTGCTACATTGACTGCCTGCACAATTTGCTCCATCTGCGAGGACAGCTCGTTCATCATCTGAACGCTTTCTGTCAGACGACGGTTGTTTTGTTGCGATTCAGTTTTCATTGCGTTGGTCTGCGATGTGACTGCCTCGATTTCCTGATCGATGGATTGAACCTCTTCTTCGATCTTCACCGTAGAATTCGCCTGTGATTCCATACCGACGGCGACTTCCTTGAAGGCTACCATCATTTCATCTGTATTGCGCTTCGTACCTTCCGCATGCTCATGTACATGATCGCTTGTACGATCCAGCTGCTCCGTCATTTCCTGGATGTTCAAAAGCATTTCTCCCAGACGGCGCTCTTTCTCTTCCGCTTCCTGCCTTGCATCGTGCGCTTTTTGCAGGGAGGCTTGTCCGGCGAGACACAGATACGTTACGGCTCCCATCATCATGAGAATCGTGACAATACGCATAAGCAAATTGATCTCCGAAAAATCACCATCGAAGATCTGGTAGGTTCCTGTGTAGAACCCGATAACCGTGACAATGATTTGGGTAATTCCCGCTGTTACGACCAGCTTCCAATCCAAATAGGCTGCCAAAAAGCCCATGACGATAAAAGCGAGGAAGGTGATCTCCTGGTAATCGGTAAAGTGATCGAATGAAATCGCATAGAACATGAGTCCAATTGCTACCAGATAACGAATCACAAGACTATCTTTGCGAATGAAATAATACGGCGAAACAATTAAAGTGACCAGCAATCCCAAGGACGTCACTTTCCAGAAGTTCACATCCACTTGGTAGGCAATGAGTCCCGCCATCCACAAATGATTCCATAGGATAAAAATCATAAAGCCTTCTTTGTCAGTCAAGGTATTGCGAATCAATTGAATCATAATTGCCCCCCTTTTCCTTATTACTTATGTATCGGATTCTTTCCCCATTATATAGCCAAACCTTTGCCAAATTTGTGAAAAAAGTGAGAACAGCCAAAAACAATTTCGAATAGGCTATTACACAACTCACACGTACAGGAGGCAAACGGAAAAAAGTGGAACTCAATCAATTGCCAGCTACTGTGCTGACACGTACGATCAGCCGTCCGAACACCACGATTTACTATCCCCAATTGGCGGGATTAGCCAACCAGCAAGCGGAAAAAGATATCAACCGGGCGATTTATCAAACGGTTCAAGGCTTAATTCACGAGCAACAACGGGTCCAGGTACCGGGAAATACAGAAATGCAAGGAAGCTACGAAATCAAGACAAACGAACGCGGCATTTTCAGCGTCGTGTTGAGCAACTACGCCTATACACCGCAAATGGCTCACGGCATGACCTTCCTCGGTTCGATCACCGCTGATATCCAAACAGGCAAGCTGTATACGCTGCGGGAATTATTCAAGCCAGGAAGCGATTACGTCAAGGTGATTTCCGAAAACATCAAGCGTCAAATCAAAGAAAGAAACATCCCCACCCTCAATGGCTTTACTTCGATTAAGCCCGATCAAGATTATTACATCGCCGACAAAGCACTGGTCATCTACTTCCAGTTGTACGAAATTACGCCCTACTACGTCGGTTTCCCCATGTTCCCCATTTCGGTCTATGAACTAGAGCCAATCATCAATGAAAAAGGTCCACTGAGCATCTTGTCCGCAGATTAGTGCACTGTATCACTGTATTTTTCACCTAGGTGAGTGTCTTCTTCCACGACACTCACCTGATTCTATTTGTGTCAGAAAATCCATAATTTCGCCATCGAATAAACGTTTACTTATATGTCTAGAACTGCTAGTATGTTATTGTACATATTTACTTAAGCAATAAGTGTACGATATATCGGACCAGCTTTCCTGGAGGTATATATTCATGCAATATTATGGTCATCGAATTAGCCAAACAGCAAGAATATTCAGCAAATCACTAAATGGGACTATGGCTCCCATGGGATTATACAGCTCGCAATGGGGTATTATTCTTTGCTTGCATTATCGTGAATCGCTTACTCAGGTTCAATTGAGCAACTACCTGAATGTTGAAGCGCCGACGATTACCCGGACACTCACCCGTTTGGAAGAGATGGGCTGGATCATTCGCTCAGAGGGTGATGACAAGCGTGAGCGCTATGTGTCCTTGTCTCCACAAGCAATCGAACGGTTCCCGGAATGGCTGGAGGCTGCAAAAGTGCAAGAAGAGCTGGCACTCCGCGGCGTTGACGAAGCAGAGCTCGCTATCTTTAACCGCGTTTTGAAGAAAATGAACGATAATTTACAGCCGTTGTAACAAGTAAAAAATGACTTCGCCCAAATGCAGTTTGGTGAAGTCATTTTTTGTTAGCCATTTTTCCTTGTGCTATGGATGAGAGTGTTGAGCTCTTGTTCCAATTGAATCAGTTCAATCTGTATCTGTTGCTTTTGCAATTGTTTTTTCTGTTGCAGCACTTGTTTTTTCAAATCATTTGCTTCTTTGTCATTTGCTTGGTTGTCTGTAGACGCAGGCTGCTCCGGTTCCACCTGTCCAGTCGAACCTATGGCAGCTATGAAAGTGCCAATCACTGCGATCCACCCCCCTACCGCTACCAACTCATTCGCCAGATTTTTTTCGATCATCCTTCTTCCCTCCGTTTTTGGGTTGATTCTCCTGTAAATTCTTCTTTATATCTTGAACACTATCTCGCAATTGAGCAATTTGCTGTTCAATTCGTTTGAACTGCATATCGTCATCATTGTCATTGCCATTTTTGTTTTTCCCATTGATTTGCTTGTTTAATTGGATGAAAGGCTGTATCAACTTGTCGTTGTTGCAGGCAGGCTTTTGACTTAATTTGGTTGTTTTATCAATGGCGAGGATGACAAAGCCAAGCGAAATAATCCAAAGTGCTATTACAGCGGTATCATCATCATCACAAAAAAACATAGATACCTCCATGCCAATAAAGGTCGTGGTTTGATTATTGGCCCTTCTATACAATACGCTCCTGCCTAATTCCTCGTGACATCGGGACCACCACTTCCTTGATGTTGTTCTGTCATGAAAAAAGGCTCCCCACCAAGCACAAGCGTGCCCAGCAAGAAGCCTATCGGTTATGATCGTATCCGTTAGTGCATACGTTTCGTAATATTGCGAGCCATCCAAACTCCAGCAGCTCCGGCCTGTGCCAGACCACGCGTAATTCCGGCACCATCCCCGCCACAGAACAATCCCTTGATTTCTGTTTCGAATTCCTCAGTCAGTTTCGGACGAGCCGAGTAAAATTTGGCTTCCACTCCATAGAACAACGTGTGCTCAGAAGCGATTCCCGGTGTTACCTTGTCCAGTGCTTCCACCATCTCGATCAAGCTTTTCATCGTATTGTAAGGCAACACGAGTCCCAAGTCACCCGGTACTGCTTCCTTCAGAGTAGGCTCCAGGAAGCCTTCCTTAATACGCGACTCTGTGGAACGGCGACCGCGCAAAATATCGCCGTACTTTTGCACGATGACCCCACCGTTTGACAGATCATTTGCCCGCTTGCAAATTTCTCTCGCATACTCATTCGGCTTGTCAAACGGCTCTGTAAACGTATGAGATACCAAGAGCGCAAAGTTCGTATTCATCGAGCCCAGCGCTGGGTCTTTGTAAGAGTGCCCGTTTGCCGCCATAACACCACTGTGGTTTTCCACGACCACGTGACCGGATGGATTGCTGCAGAACGTCCGTACACGAGTTCCGACAGATGTGTTGAAAATGAATTTTCCTTCATACAAGTGCTCATTGATTTCGCGCATGACGACATCGGATGTCTCCACACGTACGCCTACGTCGACTTGATTGTTGTACATTTTCAGGCGGCGCTTCTTCAGGATATCCGTCAACCATGCGGAGCCGTCGCGTCCTGGTCCGATTACCACGTAATCAGCTTCATACTCTTGTCCGTTTTTCAAAATTACACCCTTTACCTGATGTCCGTCTGCTTCTTTCACTGTGATGATGTCCTCAACCTCTGTCTTGAACATCATGTCGATATGCTTCTTCAAATGCTCGAAGATCGACTGGAGAATCTCCAGGTTTTGCTCCGTTCCCAAGTGACGCACCTGTGCTCGCAACAGCTTGAGGCCTGCTGCATAGCCGCGCTGCTCGATGCTCTTGATCGTCTCTGTGGTCGGGTCCGTAATCGATTGGGTAGCCCCATGCTCCAAATTGATTTCATCTACGTATTTAATCAGCCCAAGTACAGCGGAAGGGCTGAGATAGTCCGTCATCCAACCGCCAAATTCGGTGGTGATGTTAAATTTTCCATCGCTATAAGCACCTGCTCCACCAAAACCACTGGTAATCGAACAGGCCGGCAAACAGCCTGCGAACTCTTTTTTTCCTGCTGGCGGCGGGCAGAGCTTGATCTTTTCTTCCAAGATCGGACAGCGTCTGCTATAGATGTCATGCCCTTTATCAATCAACAGCACCTTGGCATTCGGTGCTTTTCGCATTATCTCGTAGCACGTAAAAATTCCTGCTGGTCCTGCTCCTACAACGATCACATCATACTTATTCATGTCGTTCCCTCCCCGAAAAAATGAAAAAATTCCCGGCCGACGAATAGGGTATACCAAAACTGCCCTATTCGTAGCCGGGAATTTACGGTTCCCTGTAGAGACCCTCAAACCATATTTCTGAGGATATACGAATACAAATTACTATTTCATTCGTCAAGCCTGTGTTGTTCTTCACAACAATATGTATAGTAGCTTATAAGGTGAATCAAGTCAACCGAAAACAGCCCATTCATTCGTCTTTTAAAGTTAATTTTATTGTAAAAATGCCTTTACAATCCATAAACACACCAAAACACGAACATTAAAAAACGAACATTCGTCATTTCTGTTCATGCCCCTCATTTGTCAGGAAGGAATCAAATATAAACGAATAGAATAGATAGAATTTTAAGAAATATTTACGATTCATTATTTCATTCAAATCGCGTGCAAAAAAGGATGGGGCCTGTACATGCGGGATTATCGCTATTATCAGTCTGCCTTTGCTGGTGTTCCCAAGCCGTTCGCTTTCGTCGACCTAGATCTGCTGGAGGAAAATGCGGAGCAAATCAGTTTGCAAAGCAATGGAAAACCCGTACGAATCGCGAGCAAGTCGATCCGAAGCGTTGCCATTCTCAAACGTGTATTGCAGATGAACGATTGCTTTCGTGGTCTCATGTGCTATTCCGCTCCTGAGGTGCTTCACCTGTGCGAGGCAGGCTTCGATGACCTGCTACTTGGCTATCCGCTCTGGGAAAAAAGCTGGCTTTTGTCAATCGCCTCCGAGATTAAGAACGGACGCTCCATTACTTTGATGATCGACTCTCTCCCTCATGTCGAACAGCTCGAACAAATCGCCCGGGAAACCGGAACCAGGCTGCCTGTCTGTCTCGATATCGACATGTCATCTGATGTGTTGGGGCTGAATTTCGGCGTCTGGCGCTCGCCACTCCGCTCTCTCGAGGCGTCCCTCTCCCTAGTCAAACGCGTTGCTTCCTCCGATCATCTCTACCTAGATGGTGTCATGGGGTACGAAGCTCAAATTGCTGGCGTAGGTGATCGATACCCTCGTCAATTCCTGAAAAACAGCATCATTCGTCTCCTCAAGCAATATTCCGTGAAAGAAGTGGCTACTCGACGTGCCACACTGGTGCATGCCATTCGCGAGCTAGGCCTCTCTCTCCGCTTCGTAAACGGTGGAGGAACGGGCAGCTTGCACTTGACCGGGAAGGAAGACGCCGTTACAGAGGTTACAGCAGGCTCCGGATTTTTTTCGCCTGGGCTTTTTGACTACTTTCAGGATTTTCGGTTTCATCCTGCCGCAGGATTTGCTTTGGAAATTATCCGCAAGCCCACAGCGCACATCTACACTTGTGCGGGCGGGGGCTACATCGCATCTGGTTCTGCTGGGCGTGACAGACTCCCCAAGCCTTACTTGCCAGTGGGAGCAAAGCTGTTCCCCAACGAAGGAGCAGGTGAAGTACAGACACCTATCCACTATCAAGGCATGGAAACGTTGGAGTTCGGAGACCCGATCTTTTTTCGCCATGCCAAAGCAGGAGAGCTCTGCGAACGTTTTACCCGGCTGTATTGCATCTCTGGCGGGAAAATCATCGAGGAAGTGACCACCTATCGGGGGGATGGATTATGCTCACTGTAAAGAAGCACGCGAATCACTGGACCAATTGGACAGGAAATGTACAAAGCCAGCCGAAGCAAATCGCGATGCCAAAGTCCGTAGATGAGGTCGTGCAGCTTGTCCTTGCTTGCAAGAAGGCAGGTACACGGATTCGAGTCGTCGGCTCCGGTCATTCCTTCACTCGTCTCGTCCAGACAGAAGACTGCTTGCTATCCTTGGATCATCTCCAAGGAATCGTCAGTGTAGACCCTGCCTCTGATACCGTTGAAGTCTGGGCAGGCACCAAGCTCAAGACACTCGGACAACTCCTGCATCAAGCGGGCTACGCTCAAGAAAACCTCGGAGACATTAACGCCCAGTCCATTGCAGGGGCTGTCAGCACCGGAACACATGGCACTGGCATTCATTTTGGCAGCATCTCCACGCAAGTCGTCGGGCTGACAGTCGTGACTGCATCCGGGGAGGTTTTGGAGGTATCCGAACAGGTCCAGCCGGAGCTGTTCAAAGCCATGCAAGTCTCGCTTGGTCTTTTGGGCATCATCGTACGTGTCAAGCTGCGTGTCCTCCCAGCCTATCGCCTGCTCTACCAAAGCCGTCGCATGCAGGTGGAGGCGTGCTTGTCTTCTTTGGAAACGTTTAAAATCGAGCATCGACATTTCGAATTTTTTATCTTCCCGTATTCGGACACCGTTCAGGTGAAATTCATGAACGAGACCAGTGATCCCCCCAGCGGCAATCAACGGTGGAGCTATTTTAAAAAAATGGTGGTGGAAAACGGGCTGTTTTGGCTCTTGTCGGAGAGCTGCCGATTGCGCCCTTCTCTCACCAAAAGCGTCAGCAGGCTGTCTGCTCAAAGCGTTCCCTCTGTCCATGAGAGCGGCTACAGCCATCAGCTTTTCGCCACCCCTCGGCTTGTTCGTTTTTATGAAATGGAATACTGCTTTCCTGCCGAGCATATGGGCGAAGCCATACGGGAGCTGCGTAAGGCGATTGAGCAGGAACGCTTTGCTGTTCATTTTCCGCTCGAATGCCGGTACGTCAAAAAGGACGACATCTGGCTCAGTCCCGCCTATGAACGGGATAGTGCCTTCATTGCCGTCCACATGTACAAAGGAATGCCGTACGAAGCGTACTTTGCCCGGATGGAAGAGATTTTCGCCCGATATGGCGGACGTCCACACTGGGGGAAAATGCACAGTATGACCACCGAGAGGCTTCATCAGGTCTATCCTCGCTTACCCGATTTCCTCGCCATTCGCTCTGAGCTCGACCCTGACGGCTTGTTTGTGAATTCGTATTTAGCCGAGTTGTTCGGGATCTCCTGAAACACTATCTACACATAAAAAATGCCCCGATCACATTACCGGGCTGTTTACAAAATCTTTACTCATAGGTTTTCCAAGGAACCATGTAGAACTTAAGTTCTACCCGGAGAGCGTTGCTTTTCTCGGTTGTTTTGAGAAACTACCGGAATCCACTTTAGGGGAACGTATTATTTACTGCGCTTTTAGAAATAAGTGAGCGTACTCGGCCCTTTTCTCATTTTAAAAGGGCTTTTTTCATTTAATTAACCGAAGACCGATCTCCTTTAAGGAGGACAAACTGCCTTTAGGGAAAAAGTGGTATTTATAATATAACTGTAAAATGATACCATTAAGTAACACTACTATTAATCTCGTTTAATTTTCCCACAGAAGTCTGCATTTACTGTCTTAGTAAGGAGATGCTCTTATAAAGGAGATGTAAGCCGTGAAAAAAGTTTATATCCTTATTTTCTCTCTCATAGGAATTTTCGCGCTGAGTAGCCTTATTTACTTTCCCGGATTAAAGGTAAAGTCATTTGACGAGCTTGGTTGGTTCAATAAAGAGAAAATCACTTATCTGAGTATTAATAAAAATAATGATAATGAATACGTAGAACTAACTGCCGGAGATATCCAAAAGGTACTAAATGATTTCTCTAAAATGGAACTTCAAAAAATAGCAAGAGAATCTGATGCTTTTGATTCTGATTCAAAAAAAACAAATGAAGAATCTCCTAAATACGTTATTGATCTGAAAGAAAATAATCAGGACATTGGTACAATTTATCTTAATGACACCAATTATATAAAGTTCTATCAGAATTCTAAGGAAGAAGTCGACATATACAAAATTGTAAATAACCCTGACCTAGAAATTCATTCTGTTTTCGCATCTGCAAAAAATAAATGACCTGTCTCCCACCTACAAAAGGGGTTGTTCGGTTTATCTTCCGAACAACCCCTTTTTAAATTACATCTCTACCCAGCCGTCCTTACCATACACGCGAGTAACTAATCCCTTACCAGTAATGAGGCCAATGTCGTCATAGTCCATAAACAGAAATTCGATCTCAATCTTTTTGTATTGCGGATTATCTCTCATGATACGACGCGTTTTATGCAAGTCTTTAACAGCGATCTCGATATTATTTTCAAGATCTCACCGTCCATGGTTTCAGCCAGATCATCAAGATGTATTAGATGTGTTAGTTGCTTATTTAGGTAGCTTTGAGAATTTACCTGGGTCGACTTTTGGGAAACATATTAAAAAGGCGCGTTGGTTTCATGGGTACACTAAAAAAAAATGTACAAAGCAATTAGGAGGGCCCTTTTCTCAATTTTAAAAGAGCTTTTCTATTTAATTAACCGAAAACCTATCTCCTTAAAGCAGGACTTGTACTTTTATTGTTTTTAGGAAGAAAGTGGTATTTGCAAAATTACTGTAAAATGATACCATTAAGTGTTGTTTCAATTAATGCATTAATTTCCCATTGAAGCTATGCATTTCCTTCTTGTTCGGGAATGTGCTTATAAAGGAGATGTGAAAGGTGAAAATAGTTAGAATCCTTATTTTCTCCCTCATCGGAATTTTTGCACTCAGTAACCTTATTTATTTTCCTGGTTTTAAAGTTTGGGCATTTAGTGAGCTTAAGCTGATTGATAGCGAGAAAGTAACTTCACTTACGATTAATAGAAGAGAAGAAAAAGTAGAGGTAAAAATAACTGATAAAAAAGAAATTCAAAAGGTCCTCAACGATTTTTCCAAAATGGAACTTCGCAAAATAAAAAGAGAGTCTGATGCAAATGACTCTGATACGAAAGCTGCAAAAGAAAATAATTATACTTATAACATCTATGTTTATGAAAACACCCAGGATGTAGGGACAATTTATCTCTCTGGTACTAGTTACATGGTGTTTTATAGTAAATTTTCAGATGAAATCCCTATTTATAAAATCAAAAATAATCCAGACTTAGAAATCCACGAAGTGTTCAATTCAGCAAAAAACAAATAGCTTGTCACCATACAACTTATTACTCCCTGCAATATTTAAATCACGCACAAAGAACAAAAGGAGATATTCGACTAACTAGCCGAATATCTCCTTCCTCATTAATTACAGGGTTTCCCAACCGTTTTTACCAAGTACGCGAAGAGCTTCTCCCTTACCTGTGATCAGTCGAATGTCATCATAATCCATGAATGGGAATCCAATCTTAACCTTTTTGTATCCATTTCGGTTCAGTTACAGTCGCCGTAAGTGAAGTCATCCAAACAGCCCATCTTTCCAACTTAATATTCCTGTAGTGTAAACCTTTATAAGTATATGTAATTTTGGATACTCATGCTTTACAATCGAAAAAATCATCTCAAAAATCAAAAATCCCCTCACCCAATTGGGGCTGTTGACAAAGCCTTAACTCATAGAGTATCAAAGGTACCGTGTAGAATTAAGTTCTATGCGGTTTTCTTTTTGGAGAGATATAACATGATGGGAGTAGATGGAGACAAGAAACCCTAACTTCACTTTTTCCATTTAGAAGATTATGTACCGAAAGACCATTTGCCTCAGATCGTACAAACAAGAGGGGATTCGAAATATACTCGAATACTGCCTCTTTCAGCGTTGGTCCAAAATATAAAACGAATGATGAAAGTCCTGCCAGCATAAGATACCAGCGAGTTCACATACGCTAAGAATACAAAATGGGTTAGAGACAAAAATCCCTAACCCATTTTGTCTACAGCCACATTACCATGGCAGGGGCATTTTTCTATCAAGCAGAACCACTTAGCCTTGCGTTGGGAAATTCGGTTTATGCGCCTTTTTGCGTCCATAGCGCACATAATAGAAGGTATAGAACAGCACCAACGCACCAATTCCGTAGAAGAGTCCAATTCGCTGTGTCGGGTCAAACGCCGGGAAGATAAGAATGAATGTACAAAGAGCCAGACACAGGAGCGGCATCACCGGGTAAAACGGTGCTACGAACTGCAAATCTTCTATTTTTCCACCCTCACGCAGGTATTGACGGCGGAAATTGAATTGAGAGAGAGCAATCCCCATCCACGTGAAGGTGACCGCAATACCGGATACAGACATGAGCAGCACGTATACCGTATCCGCTGCAACCACGCTGGTTAATAGGGACAGAAGTGAAAACGCCAGCGTCGCCAAGAGTGCGTTCAAAGGCACTTTACGCTTGGTCAGCTTTCCAAAAGCAGGATGAGCCATATTGCTATGGGAAAGGGACCACAACAAACGAGTGGCTGCGTACAAGCATGAGTTGCCGACAGACAGCAGAGCCGTCAAGATGACGAAGTTCATGATATCCGCTGCAAAAGGAATCCCCACTGCATCAAATACCGTCACAAACGGACTTTCCAAGAGCCCCAGCTCGCTTGAGGGAAAGAGGGCGGACAAGATCGTGACTGACGCCACATAGAACACGAGAATGCGAAACACAACGTTGCGGATCGCCCTCGGAATAGTCTTTTGCGGGTCTTCTGCTTCCCCGGCTGCAATTCCGATCAATTCAGAGCCTTGATAAGAGAATACGACGTTCATCATCGTCACAAAGACGATTGCAATGCCAAACGGAAATAGTCCCCCATCTGCCGAGAAGTTGGAGAGAAACGGAGCGGGTCTTCCTTCCATACTGATAATACCGAATATAGCACCTAGTCCGACAATGATAAACATAAGTACAGCCAATACTTTAATTCCGGCAAACCAGTACTCCGTTTCCGCAAACCCCTTTGTCGTCAGCGCATTGAAGGCAAAGAGCAAAACGATAAAGAGCGCGCACCAAATCCAGATCGGTGTATCCGGGAACCACCGTTGCATGACCATGCCCGCGGCAGTAAACTCTACCCCGGCCGTTGTAGCTGACCCTAGCCAATACATCCATCCCAGTGTAAACCCGCTCGCCGGACCAATATACTGGCTGGCGTAGGCTTGGAAAGAGCCTGTTACTGGCATTTTTACAGAAAGCTCACCCAGGCACGTCATGACCAGATACAGCAAAATCCCGCCGACGATATAGGCGACAAGCGCTCCGCCAGGTCCAGCCTGATTAATCGTGAAGCCAGCGTTGAGGAAGAGCCCTGTCCCGATGACACCACCTAGCGACAGCATAAACAAGTGGCGACTTTTCATCGAGCGTTGTAGCTGTGTGTCTCTTTCATTCCCAGTGTTCATATGATTCCTCTCTTTCACCTGCTTTTTAAGAGGTCTATCAGGAGTCTATAAACGAAGAGAGAACTGCCTGCGCTAGAAACGCAGGGACAGGCAGCTCAATCCTCCGTCTTGTTTCTGGAATTCAGACATATCCAGCTCAATCACATGGTAGCCAGCGTCAGTGATTTGCTTTTTCGTGCTCTCAAAGCCTTTTGGAATAATCACGTAGTCGTTGATATGGATGCAGTTCGCCGAGTACTCGACTTCTTTTTCCACAATCAGATGCTTGTATTGGCTAAATACTTCAGAATCAATGAACTCCCCAGCCAGAACCAGCAAGTCATTGCCAAGGTAAGCGATTCCTGTTTTCAGGTGGAAAAACTCTTTCAACGGTACAATGGTGACTTCATATCCGTATTTGGAGAGAATCTCGCGGAACTGGATGGCTCCTTCTTCATTGGTGCGTGTAGACAGACCGACATAGAAATGGTTGTCTACCTGCATGACGTCTCCACCATCGAGGAAGCCTGGGGCTTGAATATACTCAATCGTGTCATAAAAACGAGGAAGCACCAATTTCATATCCTCAATTTCACCATTGCGGCTTTCTGCACCGGGATTGGTGATGACGGCGCACTTTTCCGTGAGAACAGCTGTATCTTCCACAAACGTAGAATCTGGGAAACGCTCGTCCGCTTCCAGAACGGTTACATCCAGACCTGTCTGTTTCAGCGCTTCTACATAAGCCGCATGCTGTTTAAGAGCAAGTTCAAAATCAGGTGTACCCAAATCAGAAGTCGTCAAACCATTTACATAACTCTTTCCCGGTTTTCTTACAATCGCACGTGAAAATTTCATGATGATAGATCTCCCTTCTGTTTTTGAATCTTGCTTTTGTCTAACCGTATTCATTCTCCTCTGAGCAATCACCCAGAAATATTCCGCATTGTGGAATCACTTCTGCAATACAAAATTACACTCTTAATGTAAAATAGTTTCAAATTTTTTGTCAACGGATTTTTATCTAGTTTAAATCATATTGATTCGGTTGAAAAATTCTGATAGATTGAGGTCATATTAAGCTGGCGTGACTTTCAATGATTGGTCACTATGCAACAAAGCCAGGAGGTAACCCACGTTGGTACAATCGATAGACCGGGCGATGAGCATCATCTCCGTCCTAGTATCAGATCCAAACAAGCAGCATTGGACCATCTCGGAAATTGCTGAACAAACGGACCTGCCGCTGAGTACGGTACACCGCTTAATCAGCAGCCTCATCAAGCATGGACTCGTTCTCCAGCTTCCTGAGAGTAAGCAGTACAAGGTCGGCTATACGTGGATGGAAATCGGGCTGCGCATCTTGGACAAGATGGATATGCGCGCTGTCGCCCGAACTGTCATGGAGCGATTGGCAGCAGATGTACGAGAAACAGTCTATCTGAACATTCCACAGGGCTCTCATGCCATCGTACTCGAACGAGTGGAAGGTCCTATGTCTGTCAGAAGCATGGATAATCTGGGCGAGCGTATTCCGCTACACATCGGTGCGGCAAACAAAACGATTCTCGCCAGTATGAATCCGAACGAAGCAGAGCAAATCGTAACCGGTTTAATCCCGGATGCACAAAAACGTCGCGAGCTGTTAGAACGACTGCCTGAAATCAGACAAAACGGCTATGCAGTCAGCTACGGTGAGAAAACCGAGGGCACCGCATCCATTGCCGCTCCTATCTTCGGTGTCAACCAAAAGGTCATGGGCGCTTTGAGTATTGGCGTGCCGAGCTACCGGATCAACGAGCAGCTCTTGTCCTCACTCATTGAACAAGCCCAACAAAGCGCCAAAGAAATTTCCCACAAAATCGGTGCCTTACCTTAATTTTTTTGCCCACTAACCGGAAACAGTTTTCACTATACGGAAAACGGAGGCGTTTTTTATGCAAAAATGGCAAACAAAAGAGCAGCTCGTTGATCTCTTGTGCAATTTGGTAAGCATCCCAAGCATTACAGGCTCAGCTGCCGAGAAGGACTTGCCTGGCTATGTCGTCGATCAGCTGCGTACCCTGCCTTATTATCAAGCCAATCCCGATCATGTACGTGCGAATCCGACTGAAGATGGGCGCCATTTTGTCACTGCTTTGGTCAAAAAAGAAGGCGTACAGGACACCGTCATTCTCGTCAGCCATTTTGATGTCGTCGACGTCGAGGATTACGGTGCCTGGATGAAGCATGCTTTTGATCCGAAGACCCTCACTCCTCTGTTCCAGCAAAACCAAGCGGATATGCCAGCAGACGTTCAACAGGATATTCGCACCGGAAACTGGCTGTTTGGCCGTGGCACCATGGATATGAAGTGCGGACTGACACTACACATGTCGATGATTGAGCAAGCGATTGCTGGGGAGTTCGACGGCAACATTTTGCTTCTGACAGTTCCTGACGAAGAGGTGAATTCTGTCGGGATGCGGGCAGCAGTCCCAGCGCTTTTGAAAATCGCCGAAGAGTTCGACCTGAGCTACACCACCGTGCTCAACTCCGAGCCGATGTTTACCCGCTATCCAGGGGATACGAATACGTACTTGTACACAGGCTCCATCGGAAAAGTGCTGCCAGGCTTCCTCTGCTACGGCAAAGAAACACATGTTGGCGAGCCTTTTGCTGGGTTAAACGGCAATTACATGGCCTCTCAACTGACATGTGAGCTCGAGCTAAACACATCCTTTTGCGAGGTTGTTGAAGGGGAAGCATCTCCTCCGCCTACGAACCTGATTCAAAAGGATCTGAAAAAAGAGTACTCCGTGCAAATTCCGCACCGTGCTGTGACGCTGTTCAACCTGTTCCTGCTGGAAAAGCAGATGGAGGATGTCGTAGAGCCGCTGCTGGAAGCGGCAAGAAATGTCGCAGAGCGCATGAAGCAAAACTACCTTGTGCACGCGAGCCAGTTTGCCAACTTTGCGCCGTTTAGCCCGCGTGATCTGTCCATTTCCGTCATGACTTACGAAGAACTGTATGCCTACGCGAAGAAAACGTACGGGGAAGAAAAGCTACGCCAGTTGGAAGTAGATGTGATCGCCAACCGCGGCGACAAGGACGACCGCGACACCACGATTGAGCTGGTGGATCAATTAGCGATTCTGTGCAAAGAACTGTCGCCGATGATGATTTTGTTCTTCGCTCCACCGTTTTACCCGGCAGTCAGCTCGCGCAACCATCCTCTGATCCAACAAACGATGGAAGAGATGAAAGCATACGCGAGAGATCAGCACCAGGTCAATTTGGTGAAACAAAACTACTTTGGCGGTATCTCTGACTTAAGCTACGTCGGACTCCAATATCCGGCAGCATCCATGAAGCCATTGGTAGCGAACATGCCTTTGTGGGACAACGGCTACTCCATTCCGCTTCAGGAGCTCGAAGCTTTTGATGTACCTGTCATGAACCTCGGTCCAGTCGGACGTGACGCCCATCAATGGACAGAGCGTCTGGACATCGACTATGCATTCGATACGTTAAAAGACATGCTTCCTCGTTGCATCCAGTCTCTCTTGCAAAATGGGAAAGCAGTAAAGGGCTAGCAAAAGAGAAAAGGTTCCCGTACCGATAGAATGCTGTCGTACGGGTGCCTTTTTCCTTATAATGAAGAAAAACTATTTCAAGGGAGGGTTACCCATGGAATTTCAAGCGAAAGAAAATGGCTTTGTCACTCAACTGTCCTACGGTGAGCTGCACGTATCGGGCGATGAACAGTATGGATTTCGCCCCTACCAGCTCTTGGTCTCTTCCATCGCTGTTTGCAGTGGCGGTGTTCTGCGAAAAGTGTTGGACAAGATGAGAATGCCGTGCACGGATATGAAAGTAACAGCAGATGTTCAGCGGAATGAGGCAGAGGCAAATCGGGTTGAAAAAATTCACCTCCACTTCATCATCTCGGGTGAAAATATGAAAGAAGAAAAAGTGCAAAAAGCCATTGAAGCCGCGAGCAAAAACTGCCCGATGGTCCAATCTGTCAAGGGAAGCATCGTCGTAACCGAGTCCTTCGAATTGGTATCATGATAGAAAAAAACGTGCTACCACCTACTCCTTTGTTTCTACTTCAAGACATACAGCAGGTCACCTTGTCATCGACAGAAGCATGGACGTTTTCCGGCGAATCAACCCATGCTGTGCTCATCGTGACAAAAGGATCGGGTCAGATGCTACACGAGTCGGATCAAACCTCTTTACTTGATGGAAGCGCGCTGGTTCTTTCGCGAGAATCTGTGAGACAAATAAGCGCTGTTACGGATGACCCTCTCCGTTTCCTCGTATTTTATTTTGATGCTCTGCAACAGCAAGATCAGGTCACCAACGCCTTCAGCCCGAGTCTTTCCTGGCATTTTGACCGCAGCTCGTGTGCATTTCACCAGGTCGATCACGGTACGGAGCTTGCCCTCACGCTGTATGCCCATCGACAAGCCAGTGATCCGTTGGAAGCTTTTCAAAATCAAATTCGCTTTCAACAATTGCTGCACCTGATTTGGAGCCATGCAGAACGGCAGGCTACCGTAGAAACGGCAAGCGTTGTCGATCAGACGATTTCTTACATGCATACGAATTATGCGGAGCCAATCACCTTAGATGATTTGGCAAATCGAGCTGGCCTTACCCCGCGGTATTACACCGAGGTCTTCAAGAAAAAGGTTGGAAAAAGCCCGATCGAATATTTGACGAGCTGTCGGATGGAGCATGCAAAGACACTTCTGCGAGAATCGAATAAGCGATTGCGCGAGGTAGCACGTTTGGTTGGGTATGCCGATGAGTTTTACTTTAGCAGACGCTTTAAGCAGCAGGTCGGCGTGTCCCCTACTGTCTTTGTCCGCATGAATCAGAAGCAAATGGCACCCGTCACCTTCCACTATGCCGAGTATTTATTGGCACTCGGAATCAGACCGATTGGCGCTCCGGAAGAGCAGGTCACTTATTTACGCGAGCAATTACGGATGAAAGAGGCAGATGAGATTGTCAGCCTGCCCGAAAACACACCAGACTTAATCAAATCATTGCAACCGACTTTTATTTTGACCGAATCGACGGGAGATAGCGCTGCCTTCTCCAAGGTTGCACCTACTCTTGCCCTTCCCTGGCTGGATCATGATGTATTTGGTCATTTGAACATACTAGCCGACGTACTTGGCTTGAAAGACCAGGCACACATGTGGCTCAAGCAGCATGAGCAGAAGGTTTTGAAGGCGAAGCGATCCATCGATGCTCATATTCAGAAGAAAGAAACATTCTTGATCCTCAATGTGCGTCCACAGAGCCTATTGGCATACGGTGCCAGAAATATCGGACATGTACTGTACAAATCCTTGAAGCTGACGCCACCCAAAATGATTCAAGAAGAGTTAACACGCAACCCCAATTTCTGGGCGACCCCCATCAACGAGGATCAATTAAGCCAGTACGCAGCAGATTGGCTGTTCGTTCATATTTTTGATGATGACCGCTCACGGGCACACTTCCTGGAGTTGATGAAACAGGATGTCTGGAAACGAATTCCTGCTGTACAAAAAGGGCAAGTGGTCATGCTCAGCCCGATTTGGTTCTCGTATGATCCCCTCTCGCTCGACATCCAGCTGGAAGAGGCCGTCCAAATTTTGACCCATGCAAACACCGCCACATTGTCCAAAGAAAAACGGAACATTCTCCATGGATGAAAAGAGTGCGTTCAAGGTAAGATGAACCTTGTCAATGAGAATCATTTTCATTCATGGAGGATATACGATGAGACGATTACACATACGAGCTTGGTTGCCCGGATTGATGATTCTTTCCTTGTTCTTGCTCACGGCATGCGGCCAGACAGCCAGCCCCAATTCATCGGCACCTGCACAAGAAAATAAAAGCAGCGAGACTCGTGTCCTGAAGCACGCAAAGGGCGAAGCCACCATTCCTGTGAAAGCTCAGCGCGTCGTAGCCTTGCAATATTTGGGCCCCATGCTTGCCCTTGGGGTGAAGCCAATCGGTGCAGTGAAGGGACATATGGAAGGTCCAGACATGGAGCCACTGGTCAGTGGAATCGAAGTCGTGGGAGATTATGATGCCTATAATCTGGAGAAAATCCTCGAGTTGCAGCCTGACTTGATCCTCACCGGAACCGAAGTCGAGCAACAGGTATATGAAAACCTGACAAAAATTGCGCCTGTCGTAGCGATCGCCTTCGATCAATATGATGTCTACGGGCATGTACAAAAGGTAGCGGAAGCGTTAGGTCGCGAGGAAGAAGGAAAGGCTTGGGAGCAGAAGTACAAAGCAAAGGTGGAAGAAGCGCGTAAGCTGGTCCATGCTAAGGTCGGGAAGGACGAGACCGTTGCAGCATTAAACGTCCGTGCGAAAACGATCAAAATGTACGGTGCTCGCAACATGGGCCATGTTTTGTACAACGATCTTCAGTTAACTCCACCGCCACTCATTAAGAGCGAGATCGATAAAGACCCACTGTTCTGGTCAAAAGACGTGTCCATGGAGCTTCTACCGGAATATGCAGCCGACCATATTTTCCTGATGCTGTTCCCAGGAGAAGATGCCGCTCAGTATCTGAAAGAAATCGAGCAAAGCAGTCTGTGGAAGAACCTTCCTGCTGTCAAAAAGAATCAGGTTTATGTAGTCAATGTGGACAGATGGCTTGGCTACGACCCCATTCTGATTGAAAAGCAGTTGGATGAGGCTGTGCAGGATTTGACTGGAGCCAAGAAATAATACGATAGGTCATTTGGTTTGAGTCAACATCGGGGTGGAGAAGAAAAAGCACAGTTCTCTTCGACTCTGACACGCCCGCAAGGGGGATTGACTGTCCGTCTCCACTTCAAAAAGGGGACCGTCGAGTCAAAGCCACCCTACGGGCGGAAGTTTCTCATGGAAGAAGTGTTCGACAAGCGGGTCCCCTTTTTGAAGTTCCGACTGGGTAGGCGTTGTCAAGGTCTACGAGCTCTGTGCTTTTTCTTCTCACCAGCTTTTTTGGTTCATCGATACCTTTTAAAGCTTAGGATGATCATAGCGTGAATAGAAAAGGACCTGCCAGCCCGTGTTTGTTCACATAGGCTGACAGGTCCTCTTTTGCTTTCCAGTCCAGCTATTATAAGAGCGGAGACAACAGCCTCGCCAACGATTCCAGCAAGCGCAAACGCAGTGGTCGGTTCACATACTCTCCCAATGTCATTTCCCGGCAATCAGCCAGATCGGAGACGAACAGTTCCTCCAGCTCCTTTGCCATCTGCGAATCGTACATAAACGCATTCGTCTCGAAATTCAGCTTGAAGCTGCGAATATCGACATTGGCCGTTCCCACAGACGACAACTGGGTATCGACCACGATGGCTTTGGCGTGCATGAAGCCTTTTTCGTAGAGGAAGCAGCGCACACCGCTCTTTAACAAATCGCCGAGATAAGAGTGAGTCGCCCAGAATACCAACAAATGATCTGGCCTTCCCGGGACCATCACCCGCACATCCACCCCGGACATTGCCGCCATTTTCAGTGCGGTCAGCATACTTTCATCGGGAACGAAATAAGGAGTCTGCAAGTAAATCTTCTTCCGTGCCTTGTAAATCATCTTCAAAAAGGCATGCTTGATTTGCTCTTTTTCCGAGTTTGGCCCGCTCGATACGATCTGAACGCCAATCGTGCCCTCGGCTTCATGAAGCTCTGGAAAATACGCGAGTGACTCATGCATTCTTTTCGGTGCAGACAAATTCCAGTCCAGGAAAAAGCGTGCTTGCAGCATGTACACCGCTCTTCCCTCAATCAACAAATGGGTGTCACGCCAATACCCCAGCTTCTTATCCTTGCCCAAGTATTCATCCCCGATGTTGAAGCCTCCAATGTAGCCGATCTTGCCATCAATAATCGTCAGCTTGCGATGATTCCTGAAGTTGACCCGAAAGTTCAGGAATGGAATCTTCGCCGGGAAAAAGGAGGCGACTTCTCCCCCTGCTTCTACCAATGGGCGCAAAAATCGGGATGAGACACCAGAGGAACCTACCGCATCGTAGAGCAATCGAACCTCGACACCCTCCTGTGCCTTCTTCGTCAACAATTGAATGAGCTGTTTCCCTAAATCATCGTCATTCAAAATGTAGTAGAGCAAATGTATATGCTCCCGTGCTTCCTCCATCTGTTTGAACATGAGCTCGAACAGACTATGGCCTTCCTTAAAAACCTGAATGGTATTATCCTGCGTATAATAAGCTCCATCACTTACCACGTTCATGAAAATCATGTCGCGGTGTTTCTCCATTTCCGGGTCGTTCACTTGTAGATCACCCTGGGCAAGCAACTGCTTTTGTCTATCAACCGCAGCTCGAAAATGGGAAAACTCCCCTTCCTTGAGCCGATACAGCTTTTTCTTGCTTAGCTTATGTCCAAAAATCAGGTAAATGATAAACCCGACGCCCGGCAAAAACAGCAAAACCATCAACCAGGCCCAGGTTGCCGCAATGTTTCGCCTCTCCATGAAAATAAGAACGGCACCCAAAATCAGGTTACCTATTGTTACTATCGCAATTATCTTTTCGGACAACGCCATTACACCACATCCAGCTCTAGGATTCCTCCCATATTACAACATTTGCTATCGGGATTCATCCTTCCTATCCATCTAGTTTATCCTATGTTGCCAATAGTTTTCCGTTCTTCATGATACATTTGTCGTCCAAATACACATCCGGCTCTTTGACAACCAGATCGATATGTACCCCCGCGATAATCGTCCCACCAAACGTATTGTTGCTACCAAAGGCTACGTGAATCGTTCCGTACACCTTCTCGTCCTCCAGCACAACTCCCGTAATACGTGCCTTATCATTCGTTCCGATTCCGAATTCACCCAGCATCCGCCCGTCTTGGTCTCCAAGCATTTGCAGGAGGCGTTCAGCCGATGTTCCTTCTGCCTCTGTGATCCGACCATTTTGAACCGTCAGCAGCAGGGGCGAATCGATTTTTCCGATACCCGCGATGGAGCCATCGACGAGGATTTGTCCCTCTGCTGTCCCTTCCAGTGGGGCGATATACGCTTCCCCAGAAGGCAGGTTGCCCGATTCTCCAGGATTGACGTACATGCCTGTACTCGGCACCCCATTGCGATCTGCGATGGAAAACGTCAGTGACTTGCCCGCTTTTTCGATTCGCACGGTACTTGCCCGCGTCAGCATCTCGGTCACGCGCTCGGTGAGTGCCTTTACTTGTGTATAGTCAGCGGAAATCGCTCCCGCAAGGAACATGTCTTCCGTAATAGCTGGCATGGTAGCCAGTCTCGTACCATTTGCTGCTGCTTCTTTGCGTGCTTTGGTATGCGTCAAAGAGTGCTGGGTCACACATACTACCACATCTGCACTCTTCATCGCAGCTGCAACAGCCGCAGGTGGCTCTTGACCGGACTTTTCTCGCTCCTTCATGACCATCAGCATCGCTTCTGCCCCGAGCTGTTTACCGGCTTCCCAGATCGCCTCACCGATGTCTCGCTTCCGCTCGTCGGCCACCACTAAAAAGGTCTCATTCGCTTGTAATGCCAAGCAATTCATCAAAATAGCTTTGCTGGATTCTATCAACGTCATGTCAGAATCATTCCTTTTCATCTATCTTATGGTTAGATTATATCCACTTTTTTCTTGCAAACTCTTCTGTCTTCGCTAGATTGGATCGTTAGTCCTGCCCTTATTATGTTTATCGGAATCTTCTTGCTTTTGCTGTTAAATTTAGTATGATTAGAATACAAATGAAAACGCTTAAGACAATGAGGTCTTCTACCCGCGCTTTATCAATAGGCGTGGGGAAGACCTTTTTCTTTTGAAAAAATGATAACGTTTTCATTTGAGGGATCGAGAAAAAGAAGAAGGGGATGACAACATGTCACACAGAAAAACACAACCCAAAACGTGGTGGCTGACCATGCTGATGATCGTCGCTCTACTCGCGATGCAGATGCCAGCATTGGCCAAGGACACCAACGTGCAGATGCTCGACAAGGGGAAATGGGCACCTGCGACTTATCAAGCCGTCCACGAAATGATTGAGAAAAACGGCATCAAGAGTGCCTCCTACAATGCCAAAAAGAAACCGTATGCCGTTTTTGACTGGGACAATACGAGCATTATGCATGACACAGAGGAAGCTTTACTTGTTTACCAGATCAACCATTTGGCTTACAAGCTCACACCAGAAGAATTCGGGAAGGTTATCCGCACGAATGTACCAGAAGGACCGTTTTCCGATTCGTATAAAAATGTCGATGGCAAACCTGTCACACTCGATGCCATCGCGACTGATCTCGTAGCAGACTACAAGTACTTATATCAAAATTATCAAGGTCTTAAAGGAACGAAGTCGCTGGAGGAAGTGACAGCAACAGAGCAATTCGCAGATTTCAAAGCCAAGCTGTTTTTCTTGTATGAAGCGATCAACGATACGCACAGCACCTCGATTGGCTATCCGTGGATCCTCTACCTCTTCACGAACATGACAGTGGAAGAAGTACAACAGTTGGCGGAAGCATCCAATGATCTGGCCCTAGGCATGGCGATTGAAAAAGTAACCTGGACGAGCCCGAAATCGTTGGCAGGCAAAGCAGGCGTGGTGAAAGCCTCCCATACAACAGGACTGCGCCTCACTTCCGAAGTAGCAAACCTGATGAACACACTGCGTGCCAATGGCATCGACGTATATGTCGTGAGTGCCTCCTTGGAGGATGTTGTTCGTGTTTTCGCTACTCTCCCGAAATATGGCTACAATCTCCCAGCGGAGAACATCATCGGAATGCGTCTGAAAACAGAAAACGGACGGATCACGAATGTGTACCAGCCTAACTACCCGATCACGGTAGGCCACGGCAAGACGGAAGTGATCCAGGATGTATTGGTGAAAAAGTATGGTCATGGCCCTATCTTCATCGCAGGCGATAGCAACGGTGATTTCGAGATGATGACAGAGCTGGACAGCGTGCAGCTCGCGCTAGTCGTAAACCGCGTCAAGGGCGGCAAAATTGGTCAGCAAATTACCAAAGGTGCCGAACAGATGGGTAAGGCCAACCCAACGGTAGTCCTGCAAGGACGTGACGAGAACACAGGCATGTGGATTCCCGGCGAAGCCACGATCCGACTTGGGCAGAAAGAGCCGCAGTTGGTCGCGAAATAAACAGGAAAAACCGCCCTTTGTACGGGGCGGTTTTATCTTTATGGATGGGTAACCGGAATTCGCCACTCGAGTGGATATTTTTTCTGTACGGCATCTAGTCGTAGTGTAAGCTTCTCCGGGAGCTTGGTTATTTCGTATCCTTCCGAGTTTCTGCTGTCCTCCAGCAGAAATTTGTACGTGACTCGCTCGCGTCCTGACTGGTCAACGGGTCCCGTGGATTGAGAACTCCTTCTAGCTTCGTAGGTGGTCCCCTCCCCGTCTTGCGCTACCCACCAAGGCAAATAAATATCGGAAATATCTTTGGATAGTACCTCGACTTCCATTTCTATTTGCTGTTTTTCCGAATATTTATCTTTTGCCAGCTGGACGCCTTTCACCGTGAAGATATCTTCTCCCACTTGTTTGCTTACGGGCTTCTTGTTCAACTCATTTGGCTTGAAGGTGACACTCATATCATACGGTATTGCCTTGTGGAAGCTGTTTATGACAAGCGTCTTTGCTTTGCCTTTTGGCAACGGATCGTCGTCCATGATCCAGCGGAAATGCCCATAGCGATCAATGGAATGAGATCTTTCTTTGCGCCTTTCCTTCCCCTTGCTGCCATCTGCCCCCTCGTAGTAATATCCCAGCATATATTGCTGATACGGAAGAAATGGAGCATAATCGGGGTTCGTCGTCTTTCCGGTTAGCTTTTTTGCTTCTTGTTCCAATTGTTTTTTGGACGCCTCTGTCCATTGTGTTTCCAACTCAATTCGGGTGGTCGTTGGCGTGTTGACGATCTGGTGCAGGGTCATCTTCAATCCATGCTTCGTCACTTGCGTTTGATTGACAGGCAGCACAGTCGTTGCGGCCGTTGTTTTTGCCATCGTGATCGGAACTTGCAGCTTCCAGTTTCCTTTTATGTCGCCTATTTCATCAAAATGCATCGACAACGTTTTCGGAAGGGGCTCTTGTCCTTTTTCCCCAAGGATAAACCGGATGAATCCGACATTTTCTTCAAAGGCTGTTCCCCACTTGTCAGAAATGACCGTCCCTTTGGCATCCAACAATTCAACTCCATTGAATTGAGAGTTACTTGCTGTCTTCCATTCAGGCCCGAGCTGCTTGCCATCCGACTGTTTAATCATTAAAGCTACTATTACCTGCACCGGATCAGCAATGATTTCCTTTACCTCCAAGGTAATCCCCTGATCCGTAACAGAAAGATTCGATGTTTCAGAGAAGCCTTGTCTCGCCGCCTGTTGCAGTCCTTCGTTATTGAACACACCTTGAGCAAAGATCGATTTGACATAGGCCGCAAACGTTGGGGACACTTGCATGGTTCCGAGCAGCCCGAGTACGACAGCGGAAGCGATGCCGATGGAAGCCCATTTTTTGCTTCGGTAAAACGGATGCCTTCTCACCTGCAACGCGTTATTCTGGCTTGGCATTTGAAAACTCGGCGTATCAACAGCTCCCGCTACTTTCCTAAGCGTCTCTTGGATTTGCCTCTCCTCGTTAGTCATGAGTCATTGCCCCTTCCCGCAAAAAATCAGATCGTTTGCAATCCTTGTCCAATTGTTGTGCGATCAGCTTCCTGGCCTTGTGCATCCGTGATTTGACCGTCCCCTCAAAGGAACCCGTAATTTTGGCGATCTCCGACACGCTGAAACCCTCGTAATAGTAAAGAATAATAACCGCGCGATGCTCCGCCTTCATGCTGCGAATCGCCTGCCATATTTGCCACTGCTCCTCTCGCTGGATCACGTTGTCCAACGGCGTCATCGCTTCTTCCGGGATCATCTCTTCGTATTCCACCACAGGCTTCTGCTTGCGTACCAGATTCAGAGCCCGAAACGTAATGATCCGGTACAGCCAATTGCGAAAGACCATTCCCCGTTTTTTATCGAGTCGGTCTATGTGCTGATACGCTTCGATGAGCCCTTCCTGAACGGCGTCCTGCGCCAGATGCTTGTCATGAATGATCAGATACGCTGTCCGGTATGCCATCGCCAGATAGGGCTTGACCAATTGTTCGAAAGCTTCTGGCTCGTTCTCTTGGCATTTGACAATCAACTCCCACTCATCCACAGCGTTCCCTCCCCTCGTTTTTTCTCTACTGTATATTCACGAGAACGCGGAGTTTGGTTCACGTTACTTAGGCGAAAAAATATGAAACATGGAAAAACCCGTCCCCTGAACAGAAAGTATGCTCCGCTATGCCATTACAACGAAAATAGGGAGCACCTAGGCTCCCGGTTTCCTTTGTAATTATCCGTGATCTCCTTTTTCTAGCTACTTCGTAATGATCTTGCGGTTGAGAGAACCTTTGGGGAGCTAATTGGGAGAGGATGCAATGAGTTGTTCAACTTCGTTTCTAAGTTCAGAAATATTCTGCCCTGAATAACTTTCCTGGAGGAAATAAAGATTACCATGCTGATCTATTGTCTCTGGAGAAACTTGTGAAACCAGAGTGTTCTCGCTATTAACTTTTATCTTTCCTTGAACGGACCCTACTATGTTATAGACGTCATCGCCATCTTCTGTTAAGAAAACAAAATATGTATTTCCTTGTTTCATAGGAATACTTCCTGCAATCCCTTGCATGATTACTCCAAGATCATCATTCCTTGATTCAGATCCTGACTTTCTTGACTTTCCTGAGAAATATTTGGCCACCTCTCTTTCATCGAATTCCCCTCCAGTTTCCAGTACAGATACTGTATCATCTATCTCTACATCACCTTTATAGACTTTCGTTAATCTTAATTCAGAGACTGTATACACATCTAGTCTTTCATAATTAGAGTTATTTTTTTGAGAAATAACTTCAGCTTCGGCAATGATATCTGCATTTTCAGCCAGACCCTTCACGCTATGAAAGGTCTCCCTAAACGATACTTCACCCGAAACAATTTTATAATCTGTATCACTGGAATAAAGAAAACGCTGTTTTTTGAAGTCACCTATATAGTAAACAGCCAGTCCTGCAATTGTTATAAAACCAATAGTAGCCAGTGCTATTTTTTTCGTAGATTTAAAATTTTTAATGCTAATTGGTAGTGCTCCCCTTTCAACCAAATAATAAATCAGTAGTAGAGCTACATGGCTAACTAGAAGCAATTTCGATATTATTTTTCCAACTTGTATTCCCATGACCCATTGTCAAACTTGATTTTGAAAGATAAGGCTTCCCCATCTTCTCTAATGAACGCGAAATAACCTTCTTTTAATGTCTCATCCAACAGAATAGTCGGAATGGAATCGCCAGTCTTAGCGTACTCTTGCATAATTTCGTCCTGAACGCTAATAAACGGACCTGGCTACATCCTCTTCATATTTTCTCTCAATGTTTCTATGAGTTTCGTACTTTTTGCAAATTCATTGACGTGTTTTTATTCAGGCCAATCGGCTTCAGAAACTCGTTCAGAGATTGCTGTTCTACTATCTTGTATTTTCAATTACTACTTTCCATTGATCATTTTCTTTAACAACTGGAAGCGTTATATCTTCCGAAACATGTTCGTTCGAATAATGAAACGTAACACTCATTTTTTCATCTTCAATCTTTTCTACCGAAACGGAATCCATATCTATATCCATCTTTTGAGTACCAAAACTTTCGTACACTTTCTGTTTGTCTTTATCATTATCAAAACGCTCATCAATTGTGTATTCAACCATAGTTGGAGTGTCACCGTTCTCAAGAGCTTTCAAATAGATTTGAACCATTTCTTTTACTTCCTTTTCCTCATTAACCGAAGCGTAAGTGTTGGAAGTCCAAATACCGCCAATAACCACAACAGCTCCAAGTAGTAGAATTGCAGCAACTTTAGCAGACTTTTTCATGCTCTTACCTCCCAATCAATTAAACTGTTTATCTGTATATGATTACATATTTTACCAGTGTAATAAATGATACTAAAGAACCACTGACACCGAAAGCCGTTTACACCGCTTATCATTGTAAATCCGCGTTTGGCTGGATGGGCCCTGCTCACGATATAAAAAATAAGATATGAACCGAACCTTTTTCCGCTAAAGAGGCAATATAGTGTGTAAGCTGCTTATTCAGAAAACAAATAGAACAATCCGATTCACATTATTTACAACAAAAAAGGAGCGAATTAATTATGAAAAAACGTTTAATTGGTGGAGTGGTTGCTACTGCGATTTTGATTCCAGTTGCAGCATTTGCGGCTTCTGGCGTGACTGACATGCCCCCAAGAACACCGATGACTGCTGAACAAGTCAAGGTGGATGAGGTTGGCAAATCAACGCTTGAGAAGCTGTATCTCGCATATCCTGAAACAAAATCGTTTGAGATTATCAATGCAAGCAACGTTCAAGGTGATGTATCCAAAGGGAAACATGTAATCAACGTGAAGCAAACAAGCATCGTACTACAGGAAAAAGGAGGAACCGGCAAAAAGATTACCCTCCATACAAACGGTAGTACAGGTGAGATTGAACACGTGATTCAAGAGAATTGGGAGCCTAAGGAGAAGTCACTCATTACTTTAAGCGATCAGGAAATCAAGGCGAAGGTATCTGATCTTATTAATAAAATGTATGGCAACGTCGAACAATACAAGGTTGCTATCGAGCAAATGGAGAATCCAAACCAAAAAACATGGATGTTGAATTACACCAATGAGATGTTCGAAGAACCGGTCTTCCAGGTTTTTGTTCAGGACAATACCATTAGTCTTACTAAGATTGTAGGTATTCCTACAGCTGATACACCTTCTGATACACCTTCAAACATGAAAGTAGAAGGCCTATTCTCTAGAAATGGTAAACCTGATTATTTTGCTGATAACTTTTTAAACGATGAAAAACTGTTTGCTTTACTAAAAATCAGCCCAACAGAATTAAAACAAGAATTAGCAAAAGGTAAAACTGTTGTGGAGATTGCAGCATCTAAAAATGTCTCGAAACAACAAGTGCTTGATGTGATTGCAGAAACACAGGCTAGAGGACAACTTCAAGGTGATGGAGTACCGATCACCGAGAAAGCACTGAAAGAAATGATGAAAGCAGCTGAACCAAAAGTATTGCAAATGATTGAACACAGAACAGAAACGGAATGGTAGAAAAACCGAGTTAACTGGGGCACACAAGTAAAAGAGAAGAGGCGGGAGAACCGCCTCTTTTTTTATGCAGTAATTTTTCAGAATTCAGGCCACAATAAGCCAGGTAGTCTACCTTATTGGACTCGAAGGGTAACATACTTTACTGGACTTTCCTTTGAATCAAACGTAAATCTTAGTAGGTTTCCATTGTTTTCATATTCCAATATAAACGTATGATCACCTGAGTCATCCATAAACTCTCTAGAGGGTTCTCCTAAGTTTTTTTTGATTTCCTCAAGTTTTCCAGTCATTCCAACAGTCTTTGGTTCGGCATTCATTAGGACGACTTTACTCGTATCCTTTACTTCATCAATTGAATTAGCATAGTCTTCGAATTGTAAATTAAAACCCTCATAGTATATTGTGAATCCATACTCAGAATTTCCGCTTTTGACGGGAGTCCCGATTTTATCCAAAACCTCTTTCTTTGTTGCTCCGATGCCAATTAAGACACCTTCTAATTGCCCATTTTTTACTTTCTCCAAAGTATCCGATTGAGCAGAATTAACAGGAATATCTTCAGTTTTTTCAGATATATTGGAGCAGCCAAGTAAAGTCATTGAGCTAAGAACTACAACAAGCAAAGCATTACGACATATTTTAGGCAGATCAACCACGCTCCTCATAAAACTTACTTCAATTTACATACTAAATAAATTTGTCAGTGGCAGGATCAACGATTGATTACGATTAGAAATGCAATAGGAACTACTAGTAAGATTAAGATGGTCGAAATTAAATCATTTTTTATTGGCTTTTTCTGTTTAGCACTTTCATACGTTTTCACTCCATAAAACAACGCTGGAGAAATGCCAAGTAAAATAGCGAAATTCGTATGTACAGTCATTATTAAAACTACTGAAACTAGAATACCAGTGAAAAGAGCTACGTATTTATACACCTAATCAACCCATTTCAACGCTATTTTAAATTACGGGAAGCTATCAACAGGTTCCTAGTCATTGTTGCTTTTATTATTGAGCCACATACTTTAAGTAAATAGTTTCGGTGTAATCTATACCTTCCTCATCAGTCCAATCAATTTTGAAAACAGGATAGTCACCAAAAAACGATTTTACTTCTTCGTCCGTTACTCCATTCTTAAAATCATTTTTCGTGCTATCCGTATTAGGTACATCTTGGAAGATGATGATATGACCCTCTTTAAAATTGGGCGTTTGAACACTACCTGTTTGTTGACTTGTTTGGGTTAATTCAGAAATAAATTGAAGCTTCTTAACATCACCATTTCCTAAATACTTAATTTTACCTACAAAGCGTGCACCATTTTCTTTATCGTAAAAAATTTCAGTAACTCCATTCCAATTGTCAGTAGCTCCTTCGTACTTGTAGGACCATTCCTTTTCGGAACAAGCACCGAGTAAAAGCAGTGGGAGAATCAGAAATACTAGTATCGCTTTTTTCAAATGTAAACCTCCTATCTCAAAGTATGATTTGAACGTGACAGTATCAAAGTTTTTAGCAAGCCCGGGAAGTAACGTTCCCTCAATGCTCCTCTACAAGCTTACTAGATTTTGTATTAAATACATCAATCTGTGATGTGTATATGAGTAACCATCCTATCGAGGTTCGGATTCTGCGGAAAACATTAAGACGTTCTTCATAAAAACAGACGCGCTTTCTCGCGTCTGTGGCTATTCTTCGTAAGGTGGAATCCAGAATTCCTTCCCCTCATGCTCGATGAGCTTATCCAACCATTCTGTAAATGTCAGGTCAATGTCGATGGGATTATCAGGGTCCATCGATTCGATCCATGTGAGGTAGCCGTTTCCACTATCTAGTCGGTCTTGATCCACGCATATACAGCCTAGAGAGTGACTGCTCCATGCGATAGGATAGTATGGGTGATCTATGCTGTATCCTTTCCAGTATTCAATAACATTGTGAGGGTCTAATATTGTGAACAAACTGCTGCCAAATTCAAAATCTCGAAATAATACGGCTCTGCTGTACTGACATAAGTAGGTCACATAATCCTCTGGTAGCTCAAACGACTTTAGCTTCTTTATCTCAGCGTCAGAGTCAGTGGACATTTGAAAAACAAACTCAAACTCTCCACCGATAATATGCAAATCCCCGTTCAATTGTTCTCTTCTTCCCTTGATCTTGTTTAAAATGCGGTCAAAAGAATTACTCACGCAACTCACATCCTCCAATGAAAGTAATGGACTGCCACCTGAATGACAGTCCATTTTTATGTTTATTTCCGGTGATTTCTCCATTAGTCCGTTATACTAGGCCCGCGAATGCAGCGACTTTACAGTTCGTCAGGTACCGACCCTGTTAAATTCTAGAGTAGTAGTTCCGCACCTATCGATACATTGAAGGAGTTAAAAAATATCCTGACTAACGAGTTAGGCGAAATAAATCCCGATTTCGTCGAATCCGCAGTCACACATAGAATTGATCAAGCCGCCCGCTGACCTGATGCCCAAGACGAAGGAGTTAATCAGGCAGAAAAATACTATCTAGAAGATACTTTCGAGTGTGGGGAATTTGTTCACACTTTCGTTTGATCAAAGTATGGTACATAAAAAACTAAAATAAAAAATACAAAATCAATGCGACTACATACAATTGCCATACTTTAATTTTGAATTTGATACATACCTTTTCCAATACGACCGATAAGTATTCACAACATTTAAGTAATAGCCAAAAAACTCCCATACCAACGACTATGGCGAAATCGAGCGGGCTGAGTCTGCTCTCGATGAAGTTATACACTTTCGTGATATGAAGAAAAATCACAAAGACGAGGAATGAATAGTATTGCATCAAAAAACCTCCCCCATGTAACGAAAACAGGGAGCACTTAAGCCCCCGTTTACCATTGTAATATCAGTTATCTTCTCTTTCTGTCTACTTCGTAATATTGGACATCTAAAGTTCTTCTATAACTATCATCTTTATAGTGTACGATAGTGTCGTAATAGATATCCCATTTTCCATCTGGAACT
The DNA here is from genome assembly GCF_013186635.1 of Brevibacillus sp. HB1.3. Taxonomy (NCBI): domain Bacteria; kingdom Bacillati; phylum Bacillota; class Bacilli; order Caryophanales; family Paenibacillaceae; genus Brevibacillus; species Brevibacillus sp. HB1.3. The sequence continues at coordinate 299,442 of NZ_JABMIT010000002.1, forward strand.
CTCCATTGCCACGCTCCAACGTAAGTATCTTTTATTGTCGAATCTGCCCAACCGCTCAATCTAGAAAAAAACCATGCAAAAGACGCCGTTTTTGGACTTTTATAAGCTAAAAAACCAATAATCGCATGAGCAGCTTCTCGTACAGTCTGGTTATTGTAACTATGATACATAGGCCCATACACTATTTCTGATCCAGGACCTCCTGGGTCGACTTTATCAGCATCAACTTTCTGAGCACTACTTTTGGTATTTACCTGAAGAGCTTTAACCATTGATGCTAATTGTTCATCACTTAAAGGAGCGTTTCCTCTAAATGTTACTCCTTGATAATCATATACGTATTCATTTTCAAATTCACTTGATGTACTTGCTGTAGGAGAATTTAAAGCAAAAGCACTTACTGGTAAAGCTGAAGCAGATAATAGTACGGTCGATAGGAGTGAAACTGTAATTTTCTGAGTTAACAATTAGATCACTCACCTTCACCTGGAATATTATACTAAAAATAACGATAAGTCTAAATTTTCCATCCCTTTATTTTGTAAATTTCTTCTCTTTTCATTTTAAGATAGCATCATTTTTGATTGAACAACCAGAATGTACTGATCCAACTGCTGGCTTAATTCCACGACTTCATCATCCAAGAAATCATTCTTCTCTAAATACAACTGCACCAGTTGTCCGCGCAATTGTTCCACAATGTTTTTCAAATGATCAATATCGTGATAGGTTACTCCTTCTCGATCTAGAGGTAGCGTGATACATTTACTTATAGGAGCTGTAACTGCTCCTCCTGCGGGCGTTCCTTTAACCTGGCGAAGGGGTGGAACGCCCTTTTTAAATGCAATTGCTGCTATAAGACTCACCCTACTTCCTTTACCACCGGGTTATTCACTTCGTTTTAGTGACTCCTGTGGCTCCTCTTTTTAGAGATGTTCTTAGATTTCTATTACTTCATGGAATATCTTCATCTCTCGCCTCCTTCATTTTGAGATTAATTACATAATTAACCATAAATTGATATGCAGGTTTTTACCAACTGCAAAAAATAGAATAAAAAAACATCCTGGCAGAGGATGTTTCATCAATCTACAGCATATTCACAATGACCTAACAGGATGCTAGCCACCTAACTCGTTTTGGTTACCTATTCGCTTATTCAAGTTCCCTAACCATCCAAACAGTGCTATGTAAGTAAGGGTCTCGTCGTGTCGATTCGCCAAATCCGCTAGAGAAAGGCAATATATCGTTTCTTCAATTCCTCTCTCTATTCTCCCTTTACCGAACTCATATAAAGCCATCTGATATCGAAACCGAAGATGGCGATCCAATCCAATTGCTTCTGTAAATTGATCGAAACTAGCAATTTGGGAGGCAAAACGCTCTAAAATCTCATCCACGCAAAAATGGTAGGTGTTAGCGGATTTCATAATGGCATTTAAACCAGCAAGAACTTCATTGGTGGGAAGATTATCCAGATAGTCTGCATACTCTTCAATGATGCTAGTATTGCCAGACAACACCTCCAATGTGTAGGAGTTCGCTTTTGCCCATACTTTGAATCTTTCTACCTCTTTACGTCCGTCTTCATCAAGTAATTCAAACCATCCTAAATCAGCGTAAACTTGCACATACTTCTTCGCCTCTTCATACAGTCCTTGCATTTCCAGTGAAACGCTCTTATATAAATGGCCCAATCCGTAATAATAGACGAGATGGCGCTCCGTTTTCAGAGATTCGTCTTTTTTGTTTCTTTTCATTCTGTCCAATTCATGCCTGTAAACAGTGTCTGCCAGAAGCCTTAATTCGTCTCCGTACTGCTCTGATCTTTCCCACTTTTGCAAAGCGAAACAGATCTTCGCCAATTGGTATAAGGCGTCGAGTTGATAGTTTTCAGGAAGCCGGTTTCGGTAAGGAGAAAACCGAATGACATTCTCCCAATTTTCTTCTGCATTTGTCCCGAGCACAACTCGAAATAACCGATACTGACTCATCACAAAGTGGTCAGAATAGCTATCTTTTTCATTCTCAATGACATATTCATAGAAGGGCACTGACTCTTTCAGTTGTCCTTTCTCATATAGCTGTTCTGCAAGGGCAAAAAGAATCATGACGTTTTTCAGATTCTCCATCATTTGGGGGACAGTAGCTTCTATGCAATCCTTTCGCCCAACCTCCACGCATCGAATCAAGTATGGTATTAATCGGGGGCGCGATATTCTCCCCTCTGATATGCATTCTTCCGTGTATAATTCATACAACCAACCCGAATCGTAACCAAACACCTTGGCTAGCGCGTCTAACTGACCAATGGTAATGGCACGCGGAGGATTTCCATTTAGAATCTCACTCAAGCTTCCGGGGTTAATGCCTGTTAATTCACCCAGCTTGCTTAATGTATAACCGTGCTTTCTCCGGCATTTTTCAATTTCTGACCGTAGCGACCGATGCATTGTCCCTTGCAGCCCCCTATAAAGGATCTTCCTTTCTATTATTTACTGCATTTATAATTTTTGTTATTTTTCAAAATGCACTACATGACCTTCCTACAATTCGTCATTCAGCTCGGAACTTTGACTCAGATATATCTAGAGTCCGTAAATACAGAGATAGTAGGTTAATGGAAGGGTTTTGGGGGCCTTGAGGTATGCGAAGGACTTACTTTTCCGTTTTCAATCTGTTTTGTGCAATGACAATATATTTATCCAATTGTTGGCTTACAGCCAAAACCTTATCATGTGAGAGACCGTACTTTCCCGCCAACTCCATCATTTCCCATCGTAGCTGTTCAATTCTATTATCCAACTCTAAGTGACAACCGATTTCCTTTACCATGCCCCGGATCGTACACTTACTTTTAGGGGCTGATGCTGCTCCTCTTTTGGGGGAGTTTCCACTGTGAAAAGAAACATCCCTATCTAAAATATTTGCGATAGCAGTAATGTCCAACGCCCCCTCTCTTTTACAATTTATTACATATATTTACTATACAGGGATGTGCAGAAATTAACCGACTAAGAAAAATTGAATAGAAAAAACATCCCTCCGATTGAGACCACTGCTTTTATTAGAACAGCAAAATTGCCAAAGAAAAACGAGCCTCTAGAATCGCTTCTAAGACTCGTTTCGCGTCTAGGGAGACATATTTGTCCCCCCTAAAATCTTTGGTTTTTCCAAAAACTCGACTTTTGCAGCAGTCTCCATAAGGGAGGCTGTATTTTACCTTAGATATACAGTATTAATCGCACTTTCATTTGTCTCTGCGAAAAATGATAAATATCGTTCTCCTGCTAAATAATCCATCTGCCACCCTGTTCCATGTGCATCATCATATGCTTCAGTAGAAGGTGAACCATAGTTTACTTTTAGTTGAGCAGGGGTTGCGTTTATCCCTAATATTTTAGCGTCCGCAATGATCCCGAGTACCTTATCCTCATCCTTGAGTTGATCAAGGGAGTCCAAGTATTCCTGAAATTCAAAGCTAAATCCTTCATAAAACAGATTTAAGCCCCTTTCAGAGTTTCCTATACTTATAGGGTTGCCATACATCTTGATGATCTCTTTTTTGGTAGCCCCAATTCCCGCCTCTATCCCCTTTAATTTCCCTTGTGCTGCAAGTTCCATAAACTCTTCTGCTGTCTTTTTTTCAGGAGACTGTGTTTCCTTGACTCCATTCGGCGGAGAAACAGTTGTTGATGACTGACATCCAATTACAAAAAGGAAAACAGGCAGAACGATAGCTGATATCATCAATCTTTTTAGCTGAACCATCATATACCTCCCGGATCCATTTACTTGTTCTCACATTAAACCGATTGATTTACATTTATAGCAAGATTATAATGCAATAGTGCGAAAAATTCCAATTATTAGGAGATGTTTTAATGAAGAATATCTATAGTGGACTTCTTGGTGTCGCTCTGGTACTTAGTGGCACAGGGATTGCGAGTGCAATGAACTCAGTTCAACCCAGTCCAGCTGAGTTGGTGAAACCAATGGGGGATCCTGACAATCCCTATGCAGAAATGCGCTGGGTGTGGCCGACTGACGGAACAAGGATCTCGGGTGAATTTGGAGAATACCGAAGTCCAAAGGAGAAAAACCATAAAGGAATTGACATTGCGGTTTACAAAAAACCAGTATATGCCGTTAGTAAGGGAGTAGTTCTTAGCTCAGGCATATACTCAACTAAGCCTAAAGACTCGCCAGACTATATAAAATACGTCACTATCAAACAAAGAGACAGATCCATAAATGGAAACAAGTTAATCACACGCTATCTTCATTTAAAGAGTTATTCAGTTAAGAGAGGTGATGACGTCTATAAGGGGGATCAAATTGGTATATCAGGAAACTCGGGAGCAGGAAGTTATAAAGAACCAGAGTCAAATTATCACCTCCATTTTGACGTAAATGAAGCAGATACTGAGACACCAACAGATTATGATCAAATGATAAACCCCCTCGTGTTTTTTCCAGATGTAGATACAAGGTCATCAGCGCGGTTAATTGAAGAAGACGGACATCAAAATCTCGATCATCCCGAAGAGAACTTAGATAATCCAGAGTACTTCATTGATCAAAAGTTAATCGATTATGTGGACGAAAAAACTTTTTACGAATGGCTAAATTCAGTTGAAGAAGGCGAGGGTAGTTTAACTAACTATAAGAAGAAATTTAATCTTACAGATAAAGACTTAGTACGAATACTCGATGAGGGACTCAAAAAAAATTTTGATGAAGAAAACAAAGACATAGATTAAACACACTTGTTTGGAACGGACAAGCCCCCAGCAGATTTCTCCGCTAGGGGGCTATTCTATTAGCGTGGAATTCCCGCCGCGTCACGCAACGAATATGCCGCAAAATGTGCAGCTGCCCTCACCTTCTCGTCCGTACTGGACGTCCACAGCGAGCCAAGCGCGGCAGAGACCTTTTCAGCGGCAGGCTTGTCCACAGTTTATTGTCGGCAATTACTCGAATCATTTTCCTTTCAACGTCAGCCAACATTGGTCTAAATCCAACAAAAACAGATCGTACGTTTGTGTTATGTGGAACAAAAGGAAATCATGCAAATAAAAAAGCTCCACATCAGGAGACCACTGTAAAAGTCCTCTTTTATATTGCCAAAGAAAAACAAGCCTTTAGAATCGCTTCTAAGGCTCGTTTCGCGTCTAGGGAGACATATTTGTACCCCTAAAATCTTTGTTTTTTCCAAAAACTCGATTTTTGCAACAGTCTCCATTTAGGAATGCTTTTTCGGTTACGATCTATTTAACTGACTATCCATGGATGTCAATTTTTTAGCCCTCTGTTCCATGGTCGTACATAATTATACTGATATTATGAGGCTTTTCTGTGTATGGAAAACCAGTAAATAAAGCTAGAACCATAATCAGTGATAGAAAGAAACTTTTCATAGTTGTAACCTCCTTAGTTTTGTATAAATCTGCCAAAAAACAGCATATAACAAGGTTACAGGTATTACTATCTAATTCTTTTTAGAAAGTAGGTTCTCCTTTTTTCTACCCGTTACAATGTTTTGATATCGTTCCACTTGTATTGGCGATGCATGTTGCCGGTACTCTTCAAATAGCGCTATGCATTTAAGTGCATCTTCAAAGCGATTTATCAAACTGGCTAAAGAAAGACAGCATATCGTTTCTTCAATCCCTTTCTCTAGTCGCCCTTTACCGAATTCATAAATGGCTGCCTGATACCGAAATCGAAGATGCCTGTCCAAACGAATTGCGTCGGTATATTGACTAAAATTGGCGATGTGCATTGAGAAGCGCTCTAATATCTCATCCACACAAAAATTGTAAATATTGGCTGATTTTATAATAGAAACTAAACCAGGAAGTATTTCATTTGGGGGAAGACTCTCAAGATAATCGGCGTACTCCTCAATGGTGTCGGTATTACCAGCCAATACCTCTAATGTGTATAAGTTAGCCTTTGCCCAAATCCGGAACCGCTCTACCTCTTGATGTCCAACTTCATCCAGCAGCTCAAACCATCCTAAATCAGCATAAATTTGTACATACGACTTGGCTTGTTCATACATTCCTTGCATTTCCAATGTCGCGCCTTTATATAAATGTCCCATGGCGTAATAATACACAAGAGGACGTTCTGTCTCAGGCAGTTCACTTTTTTTATCTCTTTTCAATCTGTCCAACTCATGTATATAAATCGTTTCCGCAAGATACCGTAATTCATCAGCGTACTGTTCCGACTTCTTCAATTTCTGCAAAGCATAAGAAACCCGCGCTAATTGAAATAAAGCATCCAACTGATAGTTCTCAGGAAGCCTATTCCGATAGGGGGCAAACCGAATAACTGCCTCCCCATTTTCTTCAGAATTGGTCCCGAGTGCAGCCCGAAACAATCGATACTGACTCATTACGAATTGGTCAGAATGTCCATCCTTCTCGCTATCAACGACAGCCTGATAAAAAGGTACGGACTCTTTTTGTTTCCCACTTTCATATAGCTGCTCCGCCACTAAAAAGAGAGTCGAAATATTTTTAGGGTTGTCCAACAATTTAGGAACAACCTCTTCTATGCAATCTTTCCGCCCAACCTCCGCGCATCGAACTAAATATGGTATCAACCGAGGGCGCGATATTCTCCCCTCTGATATGCATTCTTCCGTATACAATTCGTACAACCAACCTGGCTCGCGACCAAAGACCGCCGCTAGCGCATCTAATTGACCAATGGTCATCGCCCGCGGTGGATTTCCGTTCAAGATTTCGCTTAAACTCCCATGGTTGATTCCCGTTAATTCACCTAATTTACTCAAGGTATAGCCGCACTCTCTACGGTGTCTTTCAATTTCTGACCGCAACGACCAGTGCATTGTCCCTTGCAGCCCCCCCATAAAGAATCAACCCCTACTTTTTCCTTAATTTTACAATAGAATATATTTTTTTGATAGATTTTTCTTTACAATCCTTAACATTTCTGTAATCTAGTTCGTCACTCTTCGCACAATTCCTCCAATGTCTTACAGATGTTTGCACTTCGTGACAATTACACTCAATTGAATCAGTTGAATCAGCTTTCATGCGAATACATCCTCGAAACTCTACTTTTGAAGCGCTCCCGCTATTTATTTCGGAGCGAACAGTACCCGCCCTCAGCAGGGCGTAGGCCGAAGCGTAGACTGGAAATCCGCTTCTTCCCTACCACTACAGTTACTTATAGCCACATTGTAAAAAAAGCTCCGCCAAGATATCTGGCGAAGCTTTCATTTTCATACTGTGCTTATGGCATAGCTACTTTCATAACCGCACGAACGGAATCTGCGGATTTATCCAAGGCTGCTTTCTCAGCAGCAGTCAGATCCAGCTCGATGACTTGCTCGATACCGTTTCCACCCAAGAGAGTTGGTACGCCCAGGTAGATATCGTTGTAGCCATACTCGCCTTGGAGTAAAGCGATGGATGGCAGGATGCGCTTCTGGTCTTTCAAGATCGCTTCTGCCATTTCTACCAGAGCTGCCGCAGGTGCATAGTAAGCGGAACCGTTGCCCAAGAGAGCTACGATTTCGCCGCCACCTTTGCGTGTACGCTCTACGATGGCATCCAGACGATCTTGTGGGATCAATTTTTCGAGTGGGATGCCGCCAGCGTAGGAGTAACGCAAGAGTGGCACCATGTCATCCCCGTGACCGCCCAATACGAAGCCTGTTACGTCATTTACAGATACATTCAGTTCCATCGCTACGAACGTACGGAAGCGAGCTGTATCCAGTACGCCGGATTGACCGATTACGCGGTGTTTCGGGAAGCCGGACGTTTTGTAGAATGTATAGGTCATCGCATCTACCGGGTTGGACAGGATGAGTACGATGGAGTTTGGTGCATATGTTTTCACTTGCTCAGCAACCGAGCGCATGATGGATGCATTGGTTGCTACCAAGTCGTCGCGGGACATACCTGGCTTGCGAGCAATCCCTGCTGTGATGATTACGATATCGGAACCTTCGATGTCTTTGTAGTCAGAAGTACCTGTAATGCTAGCATCGAAGCCGAGAACGGGAGACGCCTCCATCATGTCGAGTGCTTTCCCCTTCGTTGGGTTTTCCAATTGAGGGATATCGACCAAAACGATGTCAGCCAGCTCTTTTTGCGCCATGATGAACGCAGTTGTCGCTCCCGTAAAACCACTACCGATTACGGCTACTTTTTTTCTGCGGAATGTCATGTAGAATCCTCCTCGTCGTCATTGGTTCTATTACAAGACTAGTTTTACACCACTTGCTTTTTGCTCCAACATTTTGGAGAGGATTGTCCCGATGTGGGCCCCCGCCTCAACAGGAGATGTACCTTGACGATGAATATTCGAGATCACTGTACGCTCTGATTCTACCATACCTTTGCGTGGACGGTAGCACATGTACGCACTCATGGAATGTGCCGTAACCAGTCCTGGTCGTTCTCCGATCAAGAGCACCAATACTTCTGGCTCCAAAATCTCGCCGACGTGATCCATGCTGGCTACGCGTCCGCCCTTGATAAAAAACGGAGTGCCGCAGGTCAGTCCGTAGCTTTTCAGAGAGTCCATCAGAGATGGAAGCACGTCTTTCAGGTTCGCATCCACCGCAGCGGCACTCAAGCCGTCTGAAACGACGATTTGTACCTGTGGCTTCTTTTGACCGCGCTCTTGCAGCAAGCGCACGCCTTCCTCGGTGAGGACACGCCCCATATCCGGACGCTTCAAATAGTTTTCGGTGTTGTCATACTGTGTTTCCACTGTGAACAGAGAGAACTGGTCGAGAACCGCTTGACTGACTTCACCGTATACAGCATCCACAGCCGCAGCATGGTCACGACGCAATTCGAGCATGGTTTTGGTCAAAGGTCTCACACCTGTACGCCAAACCCCGATGCGCGCTGGCGTGCTGGACAGCAGTTCATCCAAGCCTTCCTTGTACTTCGGATTCGGTACATGTGTGGTTCTCTCTGGTTCTGCTGATGGAGCAGGCTGCTCATTCACTACAGGAGCCGTTGTCGGTGCGGCTGTCGCATTTGCTACTGGCTCTGCCTTTGGCTCGGATCTCAGTTGGATCAAGCCTGTCTCTGCTTTTGGTGACGGAGCTTGTTCTGTTGCTTCACCCAGCTTCTTTTGCAGCTCGGCTACTACTTTATCTACCAAGAAATCTAATTGTTGTTCCATCGTCTTTCACCTCCTGATCTTACATGAAGATTGTCGGATCGCCTGCTTTTGCAGTCAGCCTACCGTTTTCCATGATGCCCATTTTCTCCAGCCATTTTTCAAAATCAGGAGCAGGTCGCAGTCCCATCACTTCACGGAATGCCGCAATATCATGGAAGCTCGTCGATTGATAGTTGAGCATGACATCGTCTGCCATCGCTACGCCGATCACGAAGTTAACGCCTGCCGACGAGAGCAAAATGCCGAGATTGTCCATGTCGTTTTGATCGACCTTCATGTGGTTCGTGTAGCATACGTCACAGCCCATCGGCAAACCGTGCATTTTGCCCATGTAATGGTCTTCCAGTCCTGCGCGGATTACTTGACGGCTGTCGTACAAATACTCAGGTCCAATGAAACCAACTACTGTGTTTACGATGAACGGATTGTACTTGCGAGCAAGTCCGTAGCAGCGCGCTTCCATTGTTACCTGGTCCATGCCGTGATGCGCCTCGGCAGACAGCTCTGAGCCTTGGCCTGTCTCGAAATACCAGAAGTTCGGCCCGTAGGAAGTGCCTTGTTTGCGCATCAGCTCATCTGCTTCATCCAGTAGTGCTACATCAATACCAAATGCATTGTTTCCTTTTTCACTACCCGCCAAACTTTGGAAGATCAAGTCTGCTGGCGCCCCATTACGGATGGCACGCATTTGCGTGGAAACGTGAGCCAATACGCAGTTTTGCGTCGGGATATCAAACTTGGTCATCACGTCTTTGGTCATGTTCAAAATATCCTTCACGCTATCCGCTGTATCGATAACCGGGTTGATCCCGATTACCGCATCGCCGATTCCGTAGCTCAATCCTTCGTACAGAGACGCTTTGATGCCTTGTACGTTATCGGATGGATGGTTCGGCTGTACACGAGAAGCCAGTACGCCCTTATGACCGATTGCCGTGTTGGCATGCGTCACAACTTTGATCTTGGACGCAGCCGTGATCAAGTCCAGGTTGCTCATGAGCTTGGCAGTCGCTGCGATCATCTCGCTGGACAATCCACGGCTGATTCGCTTGAGTTCATTATCGCCTGCTTGATGGCTCAAGATGTACTCGCGCAGCTCAGCTACGCTCCAGTTTTTGATTTCGTTGTAAATCTTTTCGTTGATGCCTTCTTCGATCACTCGCGATACTTCGTCTTCTTCTGCCGGAACCATCGGATTGTTGCGGATATCCGCCAATGTCAGGTCAGCCAAAACTTGCTTGGCAGCTACACGTTCCCGGGAATCAGCAGCGGCGATACCAGCCAGCTGGTCGCCTGATTTATCTTCATTAGCCTTCGCGAAAACTTCTTTCAAATCGCGAAATTGATAGGTCTGTCCAAGCACAGTCGTTTTCGTGTTCATCAACGTCCACCCCTTCTTACGTTACGGCCTTTCATCAAACGCGAGTGTTTTGACGACGACGGGAATGATCGTTCCCGAGATCGGCTCACCGAGATCGATGTAATCGCCGTATTCCACACGCACCTGATCGATGCAGATGATTTCCGGTGCCCCTTTGCAACGCAGCGCCAAGGCCTGCCCGAGTGCTTTCGCCATATCTGTTTCACAGATCACGACCATGGTTTGACTCTCGGGGAAAGTTGCCCGGTATTGCTCCGACAGCTCCTGGGACAGCGTCTGCAGCAGAGCGTACGAGCAGTACCCGATGCCGGAGATCGCAAGTGCGAAAGGAATCCCTGTCGTTTTTTCAAACAGGCGCTCACCCAGTTGGTAGATCGAAACCACTTCCTGTCGCAGTCGTGTGGCATCTGCCAATTGTTCCTCGGTAAGCTCTAGCTTGAGAATCGGAATATTTTTGATCGGCAACAGCTCTGGCTTGATATGCACGGTTGAACCACTAATCTCCGTGCTCTGCATCCCCGCGCCAATTACCGTTGCCCGTACCGTTTGATCCGGGTCTAGCCACTGTACCGGATACGTTCCTTTATCGCGCTCCTGCTGGAGGACATATCCGAGCAGTGGGCCAAAATCGCCATATCGGCTCGCATCCGAAATATTTTGGACGGGAGCTCCGCTCATGAGTAGACCCACACCACCTGAGACAGTCAGTTCGTCAACAGGGATGGCATCGCGCAAATGTGGTCCCACTACGAGCAAGCCTGATACTTGGCGCTCTTTCCCCGTCAAATAATCCAGCATACTGCGTCCCAGCTGTTCGGCAACCTCTGTGAGCTGCGCGAACCCAATTTCCTGTCCGACTTGAATACGCAGTCCTTTTGCCGTCAGCCATTGTTGAATGTTCGGCGACACGTATTGAACGACCCCCTGCGGACTGAGACGGATCAGCCTTCCTCCGACGTGGAATGTAACCGTTGCAATCGCTCGGCCACGTTGGAAGTAGGCTGCATTCGCTGTTCCTCCGCCAATATCGACGTTGACGACCACACCTTTTATGGCTTGCGAGCGTTTTTCTGCGCCAGCACCCTTGCCCGCCAGCACGCCTTCGAGGTCAGCACCTGCTGTCGCTACCACGAAATCCCCGGAGCGTTCAGCCAGCAGATGAACGATATGCTGTGCGTTCTTTTTGCTGGCTGTTTCTCCGGTAATGATGACCGCGCCGGACTTGATTTGAGACAAGCTGATTTGTGCCTTGTCGTACTCGGCTGCTAGAATCGCTCCGATTCCGTCAGCGTCGATTTCATCAAATCCGATGAGCGGTGTGGAATGCACTTCACTCGCATACAGCAATTGTCGCTCCACGATCTGATAACGCGGCAGCGAAAACGTGCTGGACATGCGACCCAATCGCAATCGGCTTACGATCATTTTGGTCGTGCTCGTTCCCACATCGATCCCGACGCTTTGGATCCATTGTTCGTCCATATGAACCTCCTTGAACCATTGGCGTGTCAGACGGGCCTTACGAAAAAACGCTTGAACAGCCGGTTCCTTGCTCCCGGTCTGATTCAAGCGCCTTTGCTCTCTTCGTATCTACTTGTCACTGCTATTTATAATAACGTCAGTACTAGTCTTGTTTGAAAATGGCCTGCTCGCCCGACAAAATTTCCTCCGCCAGCTTCACAAGCGGCATGCGCCGTTGCATGCTTACTTGCTGCATCCATTTGTAAGCCGCATCCTCTTCCAAGGATAGGGCACTCATCAGCTTTCCTTTTGCCTTTTCCACTGCCTTGCGATCCTCGATCTTTTGCTTCAGATCATTTATATCCTTCTTCAGGGAAACGACTTTTTCCTTTTGGCTGAGTGCGATTTCTACTGCGGGAATCAAGTCATCCTCCGACACCGGCTTCACCAAGTAAGCCGTCACACCCGCTTTTCTGGCATCCTGGACGAGTTCCTTTTGGCTGTAGGCCGTCAAAAGAAGAATGGAACTGTCTGAAAAGGAACGAATGATACTGCTTGCCTTGATTCCATTCAAGACAGGCATTTTCACATCCATGATAATCAGATCGGGTTTGTGACGATGGGCCTGTTCGACTGCCTCTTCTCCGTTTTTCGCCTCGGCAACCACTAAATACCCTTCATTTTCGAGCATCTCGCGCAAATCCATGCGAATAATCGGCTCGTCATCAACCACCATAATCTTCGGCTGTGTCATCTTCATCCTCCTTTTGGATCGGATAGAGTATGGTAACCTCTGTTCCGTTCCCAGTGTTGCGGAAATGCATCGTGCCTTCGAGGTCTTCCCTGACCAGTGTATCGACAATTTTCAGGCCGAGATGGCCCTTTTTGTGGATTTGCTCCATGTCCTCGATGCCTACCCCGTCATCTGTCACAGACAGACTCACGAAGTCTTCCTTGGCAACCAGTGCAATAGAGATTTTCCCTTCTTGCTGCTCATGAAAACCATGAATCATGCAATTTTGAATCAGCTCGGTGACGATCAAGGCAAACGATGTTGCTTTGTTGGACGGCAGATACACCGATTCGCCCGTCACCACGACGTGTATAGCTTGCTCAGAACGTCTCATCGAAGAGACGATTATTTTCGATATTTTGGTTAAAATCTCTTTGAAGTCAATCTGCTCCAGACCATCCTGTGCCAAGTATTCGTGAATAATGGCGATGCTGTTGATGCGATTGATGCTTTCCCGGTATACCTTTTCAATCTCATTGGACTGCGAACGCCGCATTTGCAGGCGCAACAGGCTAGAGATGGTTTGTAAATTGTTTTTGACCCGGTGGTGAATCTCTTTGATCACCGCGGATTTGATCATCAATTGCTTTTCTTTTTCCCGAATGTCCGATATGTCTCGCAGGAGAATGAATCCCCCAATGATGTCTTGTTTGCGAACGGACGAAACCGCTTTCATCATAATAAAATGTTTGCCTTTTGACAGCTCCTCCTGAATATAACCCCCGTTGCGTACAAAATTCTCCGGGGTAACTCTCCAGGAAAAAATACGTTCAATGCTCTCTCCCTTTTCCGGCCGTTCAAAGCCAATCAAAGAGAGCAGCTTGTGGGCACGGCCATTGGCGTACGTGATAACCCCACTCTGATCAAACAAAATCATGCCCTCGTGCAACAGCGACGAAATGGGCAGATCAGGCACAGCGAACTGGATCAGCGTCTCGCTTAAATGCTCTGTTGTTTCCTTGAGCATTTCGACGTTCTTTTCCTGTTCCACCTGTTTGGATATATCTTGTTCAGTTATCAAGGTCCCGATTGTTTTTCCAGCCGCATTCGTGATGGGTACGACACTTTGTCGCATCACGACCTGCTCCTGTGAAACCCCTCGTGAACCGATGACGGGCTTGCCTGTAGTCAGACAATACATAACGGCCGGCTCATTAATCGCCGTCGCCAGATGCCCTACGACCGATCCACTGTACATAGAGCGTGCCGTACTCGGTGCAGCTTGTGCGACTACCATCGCAGCGCTCCGATCTACCGTTGGACAATCAATAAACATGTCCGCTTGAGACAGATCAGCAAAAATCTGAAGCTTGGAAGCCAGATCCTCCACAATCCGAATGTCGTCATCACTCAACGTCGTGGACGCTTTGCACACTTCTCGTATTGATTGCATGTGAACCTCTTTTCACCTGCTAGGAGTTGATATGACTTCATTTTCTCACAGACACGCTACGGCGGAAAGGGGTGTAATACTGGTTAATCACGCTTACTCGTTTACAATTTGTTGCAAATACGCTCGCAATTCTGGCACTCCCTCACTCGTGAGCGAGGAGGTCCGGAAAATTTTCGCATTGCCGAGCGATTGACGCAGGAATTGTTCTGCCCTCTCCACATTTGCATCAGGATGATCCATTTTGGTAATAACCCCGATGCACGATTGCGGAAACCCTTGTGAAAAGCCAGGAGGGAAATAATTGCGCTCCCGCGTAGCATCCTGCACCATCACAATGACTTTCGCTTCAAGAGAGGTAGCCATAAGCGTGCGGTAAAACATCGGGTTTTCGCTGTATTCACCCGGAGTGTCAATCGCCCAGTCCCGATATTCGAGTGCTTGTGTCTTCCGGGCAGGCTGTTCGTCATTGAACAGCGCCCGCACCAGAGAAGACTTTCCTGCCTCGATTGCACCGATAATCATTACACGGCCGGTCATGATTTCGTCACCAATGCCGGTGTAAACCGCAGTTTTTCGCTCAGCACCTGATTGACCGCTTCGACTGCCATCTCAACAGCGGATACATCTCCTACGACAATCAGTGAACCTGTAAAACGATCGAGAAACCCAAGCTCGACGCCAGCAGCCTTTGTCGCAATATCCGCGGCAATAATGGCTGTTTCGGTAGGCGTCAAAGTCAAGATACCGATAGCACCGGCCTCATTGATACCTAGCTTGGTATAGAGCATTGGGTCAGGGTTTGCGATTACATGAGCCAACGTGACCTGTTTCCCTGGTACGAATTCCTGGATGACTCGCGAACGTTCCTGTTCCATTCCTATTCCTCTCTTCCTGCGGCACCCGGCACCTCAAACGAATCCACGATGCCTACGATGATCGCATCGATCGGCACACTGGTGCCGGAGAAAAGGATTCGGGCAGGCGTCCCACGAGAGACGATAACCTGCTCCCCGATTCCCGCACCGATCCTGTCCGCTGCGATAACGGTTTGTCCGCCTTCTTCGCCACGCCAATCAATCGGCTGAACCACCATGAGCTTGAGATTTTCCATACCTGCTTCTTTTTGCGTGGCCCAGACGCTGCCGATCACTTTTCCCAAAAACATGCGATCACCCTTTTCCTAGATAGCTGACCGTAATGCCACGTTCTCTCATGCTGTCATAAGCAAGCGGAGAAACAATTGCACCTTTTTTCACGATCAAAGTCGTATCGCGAAGCTCAGGCTGCGATCTGATCCAATCCGCTGTCAACAGCTTCCCGGAAAAGACGGCTTCTTGCTCATCCAAAGGAGTCAATGTCGGTTGTTCTGTCTTGCTGGTAGTCTCCACTTTTTGTAGCTGAGACTTCAGCTTGGAAACCACGCGATCAGCCAGACGGCGTTGCTCCGCAAACTCCACACCCAGCTCTTTCATGCCTTCAACGTGACGGTTGAACAGCTTTTCATAAGCAGGTGTCAGTGTCAATGTTTGCAGGGTACGACGGTCTGCACGCTTGATCCCTGGCACATCGGAACCAGCAATGACGAATTTACCTGTTACCAACGCGGAAAAGACGATTTCCGCTTTGATGGTTCCTTTTAGACCGGAAGCAATTCTCGCTGCATTATCCAAATCGATTTCTGGAATCACGATACCGACATAATCTTTCGGCACTTCCAACGGGGCAGGAGCGTACTCGTCTGCTGTAAGAATTTTGCCTGCTCCCCCACATTCGATCTTGTGCATTCCCAACCAGGAAGAGGTTTCTCCGTCCAGGAAGAGAATGTCATGGCAGATCCCGTGGTTTTTCAGTTGGATAAAATGATCCTGAAACGCCTCATGAGCCTGGCTGTCGCAAAAAACGTACAGGACACGAGGCGCTGTGCTGCTTTGCTTTTCTGTATTCATCGATTGCAAAATTTCTTTCGTAATCGACGCCACCATTTCTCTGATGTCCATCAAGCTCAACCTCCGTTAGCCGGAGTAAAATTGCCCGTTCTTGCCGATCACTTTTACCCGGTCGCCCGTTTTCAAATTAGCGGCATTTCCTTCATCCGTATCCACGTGGAAATCAAGTGCAAACTGCGGATGTACACGAACGACTACATCTGGATAGATGATAGGACGATCGCTTTGCGTCGCCAGAATCAGCGTATCGCCATCCTTCACTTGATATTGCTCGGCATCTGCTGGAGACATATGAACGTGGCTCTTCGCAACGATTACGCCTTTGTCCATTACTACAGTCCCTTTTGCCGTTACAAGTACCATACCTGGTGTACCTTCAATATCTCCAGACATACGCACAGGGGCTTGAACACCTACTGCGAAGCCGTCTGTTCTGGAAATTTCCACTTGTGTCGCGCCACGAGCTGGTCCCAAAACGCGAACCCCGTGGATGCTGCCTTTTGGTCCCACGATAGTGACTGTTTCCTGGCAAGCAAACTGGCCCGGCTGCGACAAATCACGCATTGGCGTCAATTGATGTCCGGCTCCGAAAAGCTTCTCGACATCTGCTTGCGACAAATGAATGTGACGGTTAGATACGCCCAAAGGAATTTCTCGCACTGCCTCGGCAGCTTGATTGGTGGAAGGCTGCTGGTTCTGATCAACTTGTTTCACTTGAATCCCTCTTCCTTTCAAGAAATCTGCCGCTGCTGGTGTTATTTTATCCCCTTTCTCAAGGAGAAAGGGGTTTGGAATGCCTGACTTATGCATGGCTCTCAAGGATGCTTCTGTAATCACTGCCATAAGGATTTATTACCCTTCGAGTTTAGGCAGAATCAGTTCAATGTCTCCATGAGGGCGTGGGATAACGTGAATAGATACGAGCTCTCCTACTTTTTCAGCAGCAGCGGCACCTGCGTCTGTGGAAGCTTTTACTGCACCTACGTCACCACGTACCATAACCGTCACGAGACCGCCACCTACGTGTACTTTACCGATCAGTTTTACGTTCGCTGCTTTTACCATTGCGTCAGCAGCTTCAACTGCTCCTACCAAACCTTTTGTTTCTACCATTCCCAATGCGGACATTTCTCCAGCCATTTTCATTTCCTCCTTAATTATATCTCCAAAATTTTAGTGTTTTACGATATTAAGACGTCATTTCTGTTAACACGGATTTGATGATGTTCTTGATCTCATCACGGCTCAAGCCGACGTTCATGGAAGAGACAGCCTGTAGAACAGCTTCTTCCGCTTGTGTCGCAGGAGCTTGTGGTGCTGGTGTTGATTGTGGCATTTCTTTGATACCAAATGCAACACGCTTGATGTTGAACATATGCTTCGCACCGATGTTATCGGAAGTGATGTTGCCCCCTAAAGAACCGCATCCAAGTGTGAACGCTGGTTGTACACCAGTCGTTGCACCAATTCCTCCGAAGGTCGTACCCGTATTGACCGGAATTCTAGATGCTGGCATTGCTTGACCATACGCTGCGATGACATTTTCATCCTGGGCGTGAATACCCGCTGTATGTCCAAGACCACCATGCTCCAGCAATTCGCGGCAACGGGCAAACGCTTCGCTGTCGCCGTGAACAGTGTAGAGGGCAAGGACCGGAGCCAGCTTTTCAACGGACATCGGGTAAGCTTTACCTACATTGTTCTCCTCCGCAATCAGGACACGCGTATCAGCAGGGATGGTAATACCCGCCATTTGCGCGATCACATGCGGAGAGCGGCCAACGATTTTCGCGTTCAGCGAGCCGTTAATCGTGACGATGGCAGCTACCTTTTCCTTTTCTTGCTCGTTCAGGAAGTAGGCGCCTTCACGCTTCAGGGCAGCAATCAATTGGTGTTTGGTGGATTCCTCTACTACCAATGCTTGCTCAGAAGCGCAGATTGTACCATAGTCAAACGTTTTGCTCTGCACGATGCGCTTGGCAGCAGCAGCAAAGTCTGCACTGTGGTGGATGTAGACCGGAACGTTACCAGGTCCCACACCGTAAGCAGGCTTCCCGGAGCTGTATGCCGCGCGTACCATCGGCGTTCCGCCAGTCGCGAGAATCAAATTGGTCAGCTTGTGCTTCATCAGCTCGTTTGTCGCTGGAAGCGTAGGCTTGGTAACGCAATGGATCAAGCCTTCTGGTGCTCCAGCCGCTACTGCCGCCTGTGCCATCAGTCGCGCTGCTTCCAGCGTGCACTTGGCTGCCGACGGATGCGGGCTGAAGACAATCGCATTTCTCGCCTTGAGGGAGACCATCGATTTATAGATAACCGTGGACGTCGGATTGGTAGAAGGCACGATACCAGCTACGATACCGAATGGCTGCGCCACTTCCCATACCTTGTTTTCTTCGTCCTTACGGATGATGCCAACCGTTTTTACATCTTTCACAGATGCGTACACATCTTGAGCAGCAAACAGGTTTTTCATCCGTTTGTCCGCGATGTTACCAAAGCCTGTTTCTTCTACAGCCATAGCTGCGAGTCGATCTGCATGCTCCACGCCTGCTTTGGACAGGGCTTCGATGATTCTATCGACTTGTTCTTGGCTGTAAGTAGCGAACTTGGCCTGTGCTTCCTTCGCTTGTGCGAGGTAGGTACGCACTTCCTGTATGGAATACAGATCAGCGTCGAGTGTCATTAGGCTTTGTCACCTCCGCCTTGTTTCTCTTCCAACAGACGAATGAGATCTTCTTTCTTCGCCATGTTGATTTCGTTCGTTGTCAGCGGGAAGTCCGCATACGAACGCGCCATTTTGCGCAGATCATTGATAGACTGATCTTGCAATTTGGTCGCTGGCACTTGGGCCGGCTCTGCCTTAGCCTCTTCTTTTGCTTCCGGTTTCAGCAGGTTTTTAAGCATTTTTGGTACATTTTCGTCAGGACGTGGAATCACGTGTGAGTGCAGCAATCTTCCAACACGTCTCGCAGCGTCAGCGCCAGCATCTACTGCTGCCTGTACGGACGAGACATCTCCGATTACATACACGGTAACGATTCCTGCGTCCGCGCCTTCATAAGAGACAACTTTGACGTCAGCTGCTTTAGCAGCAGCGTCTGCGGCAGCGATGAGAGCAGGCAAGCCCAATGTCTCAATCATGCCGAGTGAATATGACGTAGCGCGCATTTACATTACCTCCCCTTCAAGAGGGAAATTCCCTATTATCGTTTGACAGGCTGTTGGGCGACACTTCTTACGGCATCGGCAAAAGCATCGGCGGCTGCCGTGCATGCCGACTGGCTGCCAGTGAGTAGCGCTCCCCCAAAGTTCGTTTCTGTTGGTGGACCAAAAAATTGAACCATTTCTACATCTGCAGCCTTGAGGGCGGCATCAATACCATACATGGCTTCCAGCGGTGGTGCGATCAAGTAGGCAAGCGGTTCACCTTCTCTGATACCCGCCAGTTGGGACAAATAGCTGCCCGTCCGCGACACAACATGGGCGTAATACGCATGCGTCCCTTCATCATTCAAAGAGTAAAAGCATGCTCCGCTCTCCATAAATGCAACGGCTGCATCCAGTCCGCTCTGCACCTCCGATGGCGTCGCGCCTCCGATCATCCCGATGAACTCGCCGGACAACGGTCCAGACGCATGGCCTGAGCCTGCATAAAACGACTTGGCATACACAACTTCTACCGCTGCCTTTTTGGTCGCTTCATCAATGGCCGTATACCCCACATCGTCAATCGTAGAGGTCAAAAGCCCCAGACTTCGGATATGAGAAGGCAGGTTCAGCTTCTCCGCAAATTGAGGATCGACATTGGGAATCAGTCGGATCGCAAGCGGCGTCGCTCGAATTGGTTTTTCCATGCGTGTCACTCCTTTCAAGACAACATCCCTGATCAAAAGCAAAAAAAGGTGCCTAAACACGAAAAATAAGCCGTGTTCAAGGGCACCTTTGCCTTTTGATTATTCACTTGTGGGTAGAAGATTACACGCGATTTACGTGCTCTTTTACCTGTCTCTAATGTAGAACAAGGCAGGGAAAAATGCAAGCGTTTTCGGCATTCCGTCACTTTTCCATATTCCGGTCATATTACGGACACAAGCCCCCATTATCTTTGAGTTGTAGCCGAGACGGGCAAGCCCATCAAACAAGGCTCACCACTCATTTACAGAACCCCAAGGAGGAATTTTACAATGAAAAAGAAAATGGCAATGACAGTTATGGCTTTGGCAGTATCCGCAATGGCAGGTTCCGCGTTTGCGGCAAATGAACCAGCGAAAACGACTAGTTCTTCTACTCCACTGAAAATGGTGAACACAGATGGTACAGATGCTCTTCTAAAACCGATTTTTAACCTGGAGCAAATGGCAAAGGAAAAGGGCATCTCTGTGGAAGAGTTGATTAAGCAGCTTGAAAAAGAAGGCAAACTGACGAAAGCAACAGCTACCAGCAACCCAGACGGCACCATTCCGGGCTTCGCAGTCATTTCTCTCGATCCTGAAAACAAGGACGGCGGAGCATTCATCGCTCTGGACCCTGCTATGAATCTGGAAGAAATGGCGAAAGAAAAGGGCATCTCCGTAGAAGAGTTGATCGAGCAGCTTAAAGAAGAAGGCAAACTGGCAACGGATGTTTCCATCACAACAACTATCAATCTGGAAGAAGTAGCAAAAGAAAAAGGCATCACTGTGGAAGAGTTGATCAAACAGCTCGAAAAAGAAGGCAAGATCATAAAAGGTACAACAGTCTCAGTAGCTGCCATCAAAAAATAAGCGTTGCCTTTCAAGCACACACAAAAACCTCTGACAGGAAACTGCCAGAGGTTTAGTTATGCTCTTCGCCATTTAACGGACACATAACTCCATTAAGCTAAACAACAAGAACATTTTTTACAAATGATGTCAGTCAAAATGATGTCTATCATTGCTATGATTAGTACAAATTGACTTGAGATAGATAGGAGGTGTTTCTTCGTGAAACGAATTCTACTCATCGAGGATGAAATGCCGATTGCCCGACTTGTCCAGGTCTATCTGGAACGGGCGGGCTATGAGGTAAAATGGAATGAGGGTAATCACGAGGCAATCCCGACTTTTTTCTCCTGGAAACCGGATCTTGTCCTGCTTGACCTGATGCTGCCCGATCACGACGGCTTAGATATACTCGATCAGATTCGCCAATACGGCAGTTGCCCGGTCATTATTATCACGGCGCGCGGTACCGTGCCGGACAAGCTCCAAGGACTGGCACAAGGGGCAGATGACTACATCGCCAAGCCATTTGATCCTGAAGAAGTGTTGGCCCGTGTACAAGCTGTGCTCCGCCGTTCCTCTTATATCACCGAAGCAGATACGATCAGACTCGGGACACTTTCCATAGATGTTACTGCACAAAATGCCTTGATCGGGAAAACACCCCTTGTCATG
This sequence comes from Brevibacillus sp. HB1.3, assembly GCF_013186635.1. Classification (NCBI taxonomy): domain Bacteria; kingdom Bacillati; phylum Bacillota; class Bacilli; order Caryophanales; family Paenibacillaceae; genus Brevibacillus; species Brevibacillus sp. HB1.3. Next base: position 321,019 of record NZ_JABMIT010000002.1, read on the forward strand.
ATGCCACGGGATTGGCAACTACTCGTTTTCCTGGCGCGACATCCCAACCAATGCTTCAGTCGCGATCAATTGCTGGATCAAGTCTGGGGAATGGATTTTGAAGGAGGGGATCGTTCTGTGGATACTGCTGTGAAACGCTTGCGCAAAAGCTTACTGCCGTGGCCGACTTCTGAAGGGGAGATCAGCACGATCAGAGGAATGGGGTATAGCCTGCGTGTTTACTAAACGATCTACTTCTACTAGAACGGCTGTGCCGCTCTTGCGTTACTGGACGTGGCGCTATGCCTTGATATTATCGGTCATTCTTTTTGGCATTGGCTTTTTTGGCATCTATTGGATTAACAAAGCAGCTACAGAACAGCAGTTTCAAGTATTGGAAGCAAGAACAGAGTTGCTCGCTGATTCGTATACCAAGGTGTTGCTTGCCAAGGACACCTCGACTTCTTCTGTAAAGATAGAGGATTTAGCACAAACAACTGTTGGTATCTCCAGTCAGGCTGTCACTGCTGTGACTGGCCCTGCGTCTCCGGCTATTGCTGATACCGCAACACCCGCAGCCACTACCGCCATGATCGCATTTCGAGTCATGCCGACTGTCCCAATCGATCACGTGGTACAGATTTACGATGATGCGGGCAAGACGTTCAAGAAGGATATGCTGAATCAGACGACGACCACTACCGTTGCGCAGTTGCCTACTCCTGCCCAACCGGTGGACAGAACAAAGGAAATACGGGAGGTCGTCGCCACAAAGGGAGCTACCTGGCTTCGTGTAGGTGTCCCTTACTATGAACACAATGCAGTCGCAGGCACTTATTACGTGAGCACGCCGCTTAACAATGATTTGGTCCACACCTATATCACGATCATGGTTTCCATTGGCATCATCACCTTGTGCGGTTGGGCCATCGTCTATGTTTTGTCTCGTTCCCTGACGCAGCCTCTCCGGCAGTTGGCAATGGCAGCCGAGCAAATATCCACCGGGAATTATGCGCCCTCACTGCCCAATACCACCAAAATCAAAGAGGCGGAAATCAGCCAGCTGGTACATTCCTTTGACGAAATGGCCAACCGACTCGGACAGTTGGAGCGGATGCGCACCGACCTTTTGGCTGGTGTTTCCCATGAGCTGCGTACCCCTGTCACCTCGATCCGCGGGATGATTCAGGCGGTCAAAGACGGCGTTGTGAAGGGCGCAGACGCGGATGAATTCATGCAAATCAGCATGGACGAAGCCAAAAGACTCCAGACAATGGTCAATGACCTGCTCGATTTTTCGTCAATGGAAGCAGGAGAAGTATTCGTCGAGAAGCAATCTATCCAAATCGACAGCACATTGGATCAGATAGTCGCTCAGGTGCAAACCTTGCCCTCATTTGCAGATGTATCTGTGACAATTAACTCGACTGGACCAGAAATCGTATGGATCGGTGACGAATCACATGTCAAACAAATATTACTCAATTTATTAGGAAACAGCGTTGCCGCAAATGCAACGCAAATCGAGATCGGCGTCCATAATCAAAGCGACTTTCTCACCATCGACGTGACCGACAATGGAAAAGGGATTCCCGAGTCAGAGGTTCCATTCATTTTCGAACGATACTATCGCGGCGACAGTAAACGCAAAAAGAAGCATGGATTGGGGCTTGGCCTGACGATCTCGCGACTATTGGCAAAAGCACACGGGGGAAATGTCGAATTGATTCGGACTTCTCCAGAAGGAACAACCTTTCGTCTTACACTCGCCCATCCAGATACATCCGCATGAAAATGAGCAGAGGAAGCGGCACCGATGAATCGTGCCGCTTCCTCTTTTACGTATGGGCACCCTCCGGCACATGTGTGCGGATGAGATCCATGAAGATGTCCAATGCTTTGGTATGAAACTCTTCGGACTTCGTGACGAGCGAAAAATCACGGGTAACCGGTGTCCCCGTCACCTTCAATGTACAGAGCGTGCCGAGCTTGCGTTCTTTGCGGATGGCCCAGTAAGACAACAGGCTGATTCCCAGGCCAGCCTCCACTGATTCCTTGATCACCTGTGTACTGCCGAACTCCATTCGCTTGTGTGGTGTGAATTGCAGTTGGCGAAACATTTTTTCAGCCGCTTCCCTCGTGCCTGACCCTTCTTCCCGTACAATCCACGTTTCCTTCATCAGCTCGTCAATACTGACCTCAGACTTCCCGGCCAATCGATGCTCTGGGGAAGCAATCAAATACATCCGATCATCAGCAAACGGCTCCACGCACATTTTTTCGTCCACATACTCGCCCTCAACAATCCCGACGTCGAGTTGTCGATTCGCCACCAGCTCAGCAATGACGGTGGAATTGTGGATCGTAATCGTGGGGGTAATCATTGGGTAATACTGACGAAGACGGGCAATGACGTGAGGGAGTACATACTCTCCATAGGTGTAGCTGGCGCCAATCGTCAAAGGCCCGCTTGGTGTATTCATCAAATCATCCACGAGGCTCTGCATCCGCGTATACAAGCCCAAGATCTCCCGAGCGTGATGATAGACAATCTCCCCGGCTTTATTCAAGCGAACATATTTGTTGCTTCGCTCCAGGAGCTTTGTCCCTATCGTGCGCTCGAGCGCATGAATATATTGACTAACGGCAGGCTGCGTCATGTGGAGCTCTTCTGCAGCTCGGGAAAAGTTCTGTCTGTCTGCAACGGTCACGAACACAAGCAAATGCTGATCCAACTGCCTTCACTCTCCTTTCCACCACTAATCATTCATTTCACTTATGATGATCATCGCAATGATTTATTTTTCTTATTATAGCAGTTGCCGTATGCTGAGTTTGTAAAACTTTTCGAGGAGTGATGGCAATGGCAACTCAGATCAAAAGCAGCGTGCCATTGAATGAAAGCAATGCCAGCGTACAGCCCGCAACAAACAACGAAAGCAAACCTGCATCCTTCTCGCTGTGGATAGCTGGAATCGCTTTTACTTTTTTCATCGCCCTGACAGGCTACGGCTTAGCAAAAATACCTGGCTTTCAACAGGTTGGCCCTCTCGCCTGTTCGATCCTGATCGCGGTCGCCTACCGGCATTTTCGTGGATATCCGGAAGCATTGCGATCAGGAATTCAATTTTCCGCCAAACGTTTACTTCGTCTGGCTATTATTTTGTACGGGCTCAAGCTCAATATCGACGTCGTCTTGAATCAAGGTCTCGGGCTTCTCGTCTATGACGCTGGTGTCATTATTTTTGCCATTGCAGTTACCATGCTGATAGCCAAGTGGCTGAAAGCAGACTCTTCCCTCTCCCTCATGCTCGGAGTCGGTACAGGCGTCTGTGGAGCAGCGGCTATTGCAGCCGTCTCCCCTATCGTTGCTGCCAAGGATGAAGATACCGCTATTGGTGTAGGTATGATCGCACTCGTCGGAACTCTGTTTGCCGTTGCCTACACGATCCTCCGCCCATCCCTTCCCCTGTCCGCGGTCGAATACGGCATGTGGTCAGGAATTAGTCTGCATGAGATTGCGCATGTCGCATTGGCTGCTGCACCAGCAGGTCAAGATGGGCTAGCGATTGCCCTGCTGGCAAAATTGGGGCGTGTGCTCCTGTTGGTTCCGCTCTGTTTTATCCTGATGGTTTGGATGAAACGCTCCGGGAAATTACAAAGTGGCACCAAGATCGAATTCCCTTGGTTCCTGATCGGCTTCCTCGCCATGAGTGTTTTTGGAAGCTACGTTCTTGGCACATCCATTCCTGTTACAGAAGCGTTCCATACTGGTGTCGCCAATGTCACAACCTTCGTGCTCACCATGGCAATGGTCGGGCTCGGGCTAAATGTCAATCTGCGTGCACTGCGGACAAAAGCGGCGCGCCCGCTGATTGCCATGAGTATTACCTCGATTCTTTTATCGGTGCTCTCCTTTGCATTGGTATAAAAACTGTGGATAACCAAACACCCGAATTCGAATTCGCCGATTTCTTGATGATCGGCGAGTTTTTTTGTGGATAAAGACAAAGATTATCCCCATATGTTGATAAAGATGTGTACATCTTTGCCGAGGGGGATCTATATGTCGAGAAAATGGTTGAGGAGACGACCGAATATCTTATTCATCATTGTGGATCAGGAACGATTTCCCCCTGTTTATGAAGAGCCTGCGATACGTGAATGGCGAGAGGATACACTGCACGCCCATGCTTTTTTGCGAGAGCATGGGTTGGAATTCAAGCGTCATTATGTTGGCTCCACAGCCTGCTGCCCTAGCAGAGCTACCTTATTCACTGGTCAGTATCCCTCTTTGCACGGCGTCACCCAAACTAGCGGCGCCGCTAAACGCTCTGCCGACAGCGACATGTTCTGGCTCGATCGCAATACTGTCCCAACGATGGGAAATTATTTTCGCCAAGCGGGCTATCGTTGTTTCTATAAAGGCAAGTGGCATATTTCTGATGCCGACATTTGGGTACCGGGTACCCATGTTCCTACTCCCAGCTATACCCTTGGAACAGGGGTCCCTGATCCTAATAAGGAACGCTTATACTTGCTTGCTGATCGGCTGGACGGCTATGGCTTCTTCAGTTGGATTGGTCCCGAACCGCACGGAATAGCGCCGCATAACTCCGGTTCGTCCGCAGCCATCGGAGTAAATGGTCGTGATGTGGTGTACAGCAGCGAAGTCATCGAGCTGCTCCATGCCCTAGATCAGGAGAAAGGCCTCGCGGAAAGCTACCATCCTTGGCTGATCGTGGCCTCTTTCGTCAATCCACATGATATCGCCATCTATGGGGATTTCTCTGCGAGCTCACCGTTTTTTCGCTTCCATGTGGATAAGTCCGTTCCCACAGTTGCCCCGCCCCCTACCCAGTACGAGTCACTTGCGACAAAGCCACGCTGCCAAGCGAGTTATCAGGAGGTATATCCACAGGCGTTCCAACCTATTTCGGATCAAGCCCATTATCGAAGACTGTACTATCAACTCCAAAAAAACGCTGATCGGGAAATGATGCGTGTTCTTGAGGCACTCGTCGCCAGCTCGTTTTATCCCGAGACACTGGTCGTGTTCACATCCGATCACGGAGAATTGTTGGGTGCTCACGGCAAGCTGTATCAAAAATGGTACTGTGCCTATGAAGAGGCGATTCACATTCCCCTCATTATCCACAACCCGCTCCTTTTTCCACACGCGACCTCCACAGAGCTGTTAACCAGTCATGTGGATATTCTTCCGACACTACTCGGGATGGCCGGGGCAGACACAGACAGGCTTCGTGACGAGCTAACCTTTACTCATAGCGAGGTACGCCCTCTAGTCGGTCGTGATCTTACTCCCATCATCTTGACCCACGAAATGGACACTACCCCCAGCGAGCCAATCTACTTCATGACAGACGACGATGTAACAAAAGGACAGCATCAGGTGAACGTACAACACCAACCCTATGACTCTGTCATTCCTCCGAATCGGATAGAAACGGTAATCGCCTGCATGAATTCTGCCGGGCACAGCACTTTATGGAAATACTCCCGCTATTTTGCCGGGGATGTATACGCCCCTACGATGACTGATTACGAATTGTACAATCTCTCAACCGATCCTTTGGAAACACGGAATATGGTGATCCCCCTCTACAAAACCACCCACTCGGAGCGCGTCCGCCTGAAAATGGAGCTGCTTTTAGAAGAACAGCGAGCCCAAAAACGACTGACCCCCTTTTCGCCCCCTTTCGCACAACTACTATCTACGTAAAATTTCCCGGAACAACAGAAAAACCCCTCAAATCGAGGGGCTTTTCGTCTTTCTTTTTCTCTTTCCTATTCTTGTTCGGTCAATGCTTTTTCCAATGCTGCCATCGCTGCTTGTTCATCGGCACCATCGGTGATCAGAGTAATTTCTTCCCCTTTTCCAATCGCTGCTGCCATAATGCCCATGATGCTCTTTCCATTTACATTTTTCTCATTTTTGATGATTTTAATTTCGCTGGAAAAAGACGTGGCCACCTTCACAAAGTTCGCAGCAGGACGTGCATGTAGGCCGTGCGCCAATTGAACCACTATTTTTTTCTCTACCATTCTGATTTACCTCCTTCCCTACACTCTCTCAAGCCATTCCTTCACGAACACCTCTACTTGCGCAGAAGTGCTCATCTGTAAAATCGTATCAATCTGTTTCGCTGCGTCCTCTGCACTCAAACGACTCAGCTGTTGGCGCGCAGGCAAAATGCTCCCTGCACTCATACTAAATTCATCCAGACCCATTCCCAACAGAATCGGGATCGCGATTGGATCGCCCGCCATCTCCCCGCACATACCGACCCACTTGTTCTGCGCGTGCCCTGCTTTAATGACGTTCTGGAGCAAACGCAAAACGGCAGGGTGGTAAGGCTGGTAGAGATAAGCGACCTTCTCGTTCATACGGTCGGCTGCCATTGTGTATTGAATTAAATCATTGGTTCCAATGCTGAAAAAGTCAACCTCGCGTGCAAATTGATCGGCCATCAGTGCCGCAGCAGGGATCTCAATCATGATACCCACTTCGTACTGATCGGATACTACAATTCCGCGATTGACCAACGATTTTTTCTCTTCCTCCAAAATCGCTTTCGCTTGGCGGAACTCCTCAAGTGTCGCAATCATCGGAAACATGATTTTCAGATTGCCGTGTACACTTGCGCGCAATAGAGCACGGAGCTGCGTACGAAACAGTTCTTGGTTGTCGAGACACAGCCGGATGGCGCGATGTCCAAGAAACGGGTTCATTTCTTCTGGCAAAGCCAAGTAAGAGAGATGCTTGTCCCCGCCAATGTCCAGTGTGCGAATAACCACCGGGCGGTCGCCCATATGCTCCAGTACGTGCTTGTACGCAAGGTATTGCTCCTCTTCCGTCGGGAAATCATTGCGTCCCATGTACAGAAACTCCGTGCGGAACAGCCCGACACCTTCGGCACCATTGGAGACTGCCCCAGCTACATCTTCAGGGCTTCCGATATTGGCAGCAAGCTCTACATGATGATTGTCCAACGTGACCGTTTTATCGTTCACAAGCTTCGCCAGTTCGGCTTTTTGTGCTTCGTAATCAGCCTGCTTGCGTTTGTAGGCAGCGATCTCTTCTTCACTCGGGTCGATAATCGCGATTCCTTCATGCCCGTCGAGAATGATGAGCGTTGCTGGCTGAACTGCACGAGTAATCCCTTGCGTTCCGACAACAGCAGGAATCTCGAGAGAACGCGCCATAATCGCCGAATGCGAGGTTCGACCGCCAATGTCTGTGACGAAGCCTTTGACATAGCGACGGTCTAATTGAGCCGTATCGGAAGGCGTCAAATCATCTGCTACAATGATCACTTCTTCTGTCAGCTCACCAAGTCCTGCAAACGGTACACCGAGCAAGTAAGATAGTACACGTTTGGTCACGTCACGAATATCTGCTGCTCTCTCCCGCATGTATTCGTTGTCCATTTGCTCGAAAAGTCCGATGAATGCTTGTGCGACATCATTCAAGGCACTTTCGGCGTTTGTCTTTTCACTCGTAATTTTATCTTTGACAGTATCGACCAGTTCCGGGTCTTCCAAGACGAGCAGATGAGCTTTGAAAATGTCTGCATGATCCGTCCCCATCTCCTGCTCCACGCGCAGAACGATGCCCTCCAAATCATTTTTCGCTCGAGCCAACGCCTCTTGAAAGCGCTGGATTTCATTCGCCGGATCTTCAATCGCTACGGTATTGATCTGTAAATCGGGCGTTGTCAGTAAAAACGCCTTGCCAATGGCTATACCTGCTGAAGCTTTTACACCTGTGATCTTTTGGGACATCGTAACACCAGCCTCTCTCAATGGCTACCTGACCATTCCTTCAATCTGCGTGCCTGTTCGCGCACGATCTCCTCAAGCGGATGACCTGCCGGAATGCCGGTACAATTGTGTAATGTATTTTCCCATCCAAACTCTTTCAGGCTTGCTTGTATCCGTGCGGACTCCGCATCCTCGGGATAGTCGAATGCCAGTGCCGCTGCAATCGCTAGTCCCAAATGCTCTGGATTCATTCCTTTTTCCATGCATTGCAGCGCTGGGCCGACCAAACGATCATGCTGCGACAGCTTGCGAATCGGCGAACGCGCCACCCTGACAATATCGTCAGACAAGAGCGGGTTGGTGTATCTGCCGAGGATTTTTTCTACATACTGCCCATGAACTAGCGGGTCAAATCCGTACTTGGCAGCAAGCAATGCACCTGTCTCCTGAAGAGCCCCGCGTGTTGCCTGAACAATCCGGTCGTCTCGCATCGCTTCATCAATCGTTTTCATCCCCAACTGATACCCCAGGTACGCGATGACCGCATGACCTGTGTTGACGGTGAACAGCTTTCTTTCGATGTACGGCGCCAGATCCTCTACATACGTAACGCCCTCAATAGCCGGAACTTCTCCAACCATCTGCGACGAATCTACCACCCATTCGAAAAACGGTTCCACCATAACCAGGAGCTTGTCAGCATGCTGCTGCAAAGGAACAATCCGGTCTACCGCTGCATTGGGGAATCCAATCCATTGTGCTGCCTCGGCTTGAACTGATTCCGTCAGATGCTCATACACATGCTCCTTCAGCTTCTCGCTGCCGCCGATCATATTTTCGCATGCAATCACATTCAGTGGCTTTGCATGAACAGTAAGTCTTTGGGTAATACCGGCTGCGATGGCCCCAGCAATGTGCGGAAGAATGTTAGGACCAACTGCCGTTGTTACCAAATCGGCAGCTGCGATCGCCTCAGCTACCGCCGCTACATCCTGACCATTTATCGCTCGAACTCCTTCCACGACCGACTCCGGTTTTCCTGTTGTTGCTAGTTGCACGCGATACATTTTTCGCTCATTCAGCTCATCGACCAAAGCCGCATTGACATCCACAAACGCTATTTCATAACCAGCCTTTTGCAACAGTTGTCCGATAAAGCCTCGCCCAATGTTCCCTGCTCCAAAATGTACAGCTAGCATAGGGGATTACACCTCCTCGGAGAACATCGCGATGATTTCTTCCGCCGAAGCTGCGTTCACAATCCGCTTGACGTTTTCCTCCTCGGAGCAAAGAATGGCGATGTTCGAGAGCACCTCCAAATGCTCATCTCCAACAGCAGCAATGCCCACCAGCAAATAGGCTGTATTGCCCTCCCCAAAATCAACACCCTCCGGAACCTGAATGATGGAGATCCCAGTGGATTGAATCTCTGCCTTGGATTCGTTTGTTCCATGCGGGATGGCTACGCCGCTTCCGATGTATGTGGTCGCCAACTGCTCGCGCTCCTGCATTTTCTCTAGATACGCCTCCGTTACGTGGCCTGCGCGCACAAGCAATTGTCCCGCCAGTCTGATCGCTTCTTCCTTATTGGCTACCTTTGCGTTCAACATGATTTTTTCTGCTGTCAGTATGTTTTTCATTTCGTTCTCTCCAATCCTATCTTTTTGAGGCAAAACGCATACATTTTGCCCGCTATATAATCAGCAATTTGCTGTGTTTCTCCTGTTTTCAAAACTGCTTGCATTTCTTCTTCAATCAAAAGGGAGCTGATCTCGCTGAGTACCTCCAGCCCTTCCTTCGGCACTTCTTTCGGCCCTAGAAGGATCAGAAGCATATCAATGGATATCACTTCTTCATCCATCGAGCGAAGAAGCACTGGCTCTCGTAATTGGTGAAACGTAAAAGACGCCTTGTTCACTGCTTCATTTCTTCCGTGAAAAAGGGCCAAGGATGTTCCCGGAATCCCTAAACCGCCGAGCTTTTCCCGCTCGATCAGCTGCTTGACTACCGGTTCGACCTCCTCAATCGTTCCGCGCTCTTTTTGCCTCTTGATGATTTGGCTCAAAAGCTGGGCAATGTCCTGATCACGGTTATCCCATCTCATTCCCCACAGCCCATCGTAAAGCTCATTGGCATACGCAGCGTAGTATTGCATGGCCCTTAGTTGTTCGATGGACTGCTGTCCTGCGGGAACCGGCTGACTTTTCTCCTGATGGGATTGTTTTTGGCTCGTCGTGTGCAATTGATATTTAATTTTTTGGATATCGTCTGGCGGAAGCAGCGGGCTAACCACGACATATTCCGCTGGATCGAGCGGCAATGGAAGGGTGGAAATGATCAAGTCATAATCCGTTGCCGGAACCTCTTCCAAGTCAAACATGGACAAATTTTTCAAGCTGACGATTTCCGGTATTTCTTTTTTAATGCGCGTTGCCAAAATCTTGGAGGAGCCGATCCCACTGGAGCAGACTACCAATGCCCGGTACCAATGCTGCTCATGGCGCGTTCTCTCCAATGCTGCACCAAGATGCATCACCAGGTATCCGATCTCTTCATCTGGAACCCGTAGCTCTGGCAAAATCGTATGGACCGCTTCACTTGTTACGGCAAACAGCTCTGGATAGTTTTGCTTGATCTGTTCGAGAATCGGATTGCGAATCTCCATCTTCCGCTGTAATCGGTACAACGCTGGCTCCAGATGCGTCAGCAGCCCATGGAACAGCGAGGTGTCATTACTAAGCGGAATGTCCAAGCGTTCTTCGCAGGCTTGAATGAAGCGTTTCGTAATGACCATGAGCTCCGTATTTTCCGGCCATACCTGGTCATCCGAAGAATGCCGCAGCTTGGCTCCCCGCAAATGCATCGTAATATAGCCGATCTCATCCGCCGGGATTTCCATTTGGAAAATTTGCCTCAGCCGCTCCATGATGTTGCTAGCTATTTCGTATTCAGGAGTTCCAATCAATTCACTAAGGGTATGCTCGTCAAAATGAATGCCTTCCCCTTTTTCAATCCGTTCCATGGCCAACGCTAAATGTGTGACCAAACCGAGATAGGCGCTGTCTGCCAAAGGATAGGGAAGCTCCTCGTCCAAATGGCTCAATGCATTCTCGACCTTGATCAGCTTTTCCCGGTCAATCAAGCCAAGTAGCCGTTCCGCTATGGAGTCGACGTCTCGCAGTGCCTTGTTTTGAATATTTTCTTTGATAATCCCTATCAGCTCGTGATCATCCAGATGCTCGGCAATCAGTCGACTAATCGCTCGCCGTTTGGACGACTCTGTACCTTGCAGCTCTACGCCGTACCCTCTTTTTCGCAAGAGTGACAGATCGTAACGGGCGAGCATGGTCTCCAAATCATCCAGATCATGGCTGATGGTCGCGGTCGTCACTTTCAAATCGATCGCCAGCGAAATCAGCTTGACTGGCTCCGATGCCTCCAGGAGCGCGCACAGGATGATGGCCTTACGTTCCTGCGCGGTGTATTCCTTCGTCATGTGATGCAGGACAGAGATTCTAAGTGCGCTCTTTTGGTCGTCGGTCCCCACCACTTCAAGTCCTGAGCCTGTTTTTCTGACTAACTCCAGTTCAAATTCTTCAAACAAGGAATCCAGTGCATCCAATTCCCTGTGAACGGTACGGCCGCTTACCCCAATCTGCTCGGCGATCGAACCAACGGTAACCCCTTTTTGTTCCTTCAATAAAATCTCGATAATGGATCGCTGTCGAGAGGATACATGCATGTCTTCGTTCCCTCCTAAACGCCAAAGAGGGAAGACGCTAGCTCTCACTAGCGTTGATTCCCATTACCCCAGGCGTTTGACCAACTTGTCATACTCGGGACTATTCAAGAAATTTTCAATGGAGATATGCTCCGCAGAAGGCGCTTTGACCTGCGCTCTCTCTGTTAAAGTCTTGTGTGTAATGACGATATCAGCGTCACTTGGAATGTCGTTGATCGCCGTATTGATGACCGTAATCTCGGTCAGGCCCGCATCCTTGAACTTTTTGCGCAAGGACGCCGCTCCCATCGCACTGGAGCCCATACCCGCATCGCAAGAGAAGACGACTTTCTTCACGTCAGCAGTAGCAACCTCATGCTTCACGGGAGCTTCTACTACGTCTTGTTCCTGCGCTTTTTTGCCTTTCATCTCTTGCATTTTTTCTGTCGCTTTCTCCAGTTCATCTTCGTCTGTCTTCGCGCTCATTTTCAAGAGAGCAGATGCGATAAGGAAAGACACGACTGTCGCAGCCAGCACACCAGCAAGTACCGGTAGCAATCCACCACGCGGTGCCATTGCAATCAAGGCGAAAATACTACCTGGAGACGGTGGCGCCACCAATCCTGCGCCAAGCAAGGTGAAGGTAAACACACCAGCCATCCCGCCACCAATGGCCGCCAGAATCAAGCGCGGATTCATCAGCACATACGGGAAGTAAATTTCGTGGATACCTCCGAAGAAGTGAATGATCACAGCACCCGGAGCCGATTGCTTGGCACTACCTCTGCCAGCAAGCCAGTATGCCAACAAAATTCCCAAACCTGGCCCCGGATTGGATTCAAGCAGGAAGAAAACCGATTTGCCTATCTTCGCCGCTTCATCCAGACCGATTGGGCTCAAAATACCGTGGTTAATCGCGTTGTTCAGGAACAAAATCTTCGCTGGCTCGATGAAAATGCTGGCAAGCGGCAAGAGTCCTGCACCTACAATGACTTCTACACCCGCTGCAAGCGCCTTGCTCAAGCCTACAACAACAGGCCCAATTGCCTTGAATGCCAAAATTGTCAGTAACCCACCAACAATACCCGCGGAAAAGTTATTCACCAGCATTTCAAAGCCGGAACGAATTTTCCCTTCAAACAACTGGTCTACTTTTTTGATGACCCAGCCGCCCAAAGGACCCATGATCATGGCTCCCAAGAACATCGGGATGTCTGAACCTACGACAACCCCCATCGTAGCAACGGCACCTACGACCCCGCCTCGAACATCATGGACCATTTTCCCGCCGGTATAACCGATCAGCAGTGGCAGTAAATACGTAATCATCGGTCCGACCAATTTGGCCAATTCTTCGTTAGGCCGCCAACCTGTCGGAATAAATAAAGCGGTAATCAATCCCCAAGCGATGAAAGCACCGATATTCGGCATGACCATTGCACTCAAGAATCGTCCAAACTTTTGTACCGAGACCCGTATTCCACCCGAAGCGTTTTTTGTTTCCACGCTCTCCATACTGCACCCTCCTTTACCCCTATTTATGAGATGTTGACATGATTGAAAAGGTAATGTGTACACCTCAAATATAAAGCGTTTTCATAAGGGCTAACAACAAAATCAAAGCGCGAATTTGTCTGACTCATTGTTGCCAAAACTTAATTGCCCATAGGAAAAAGACCTCTGCTCAGCTGCAAAAGCCTTCTCCTTACAAATTTTCCGATTCAACTTTGATCACTTTTCCACCTAGTTTGTCACGGATTTCCCTAAATATTCGCAGGCAGTCCACACAAAAAAGACCGATGCGCACATGTGCACATCAGTCTTCGCTTGCTTTACCGCTCGATTCCTAGCTGCGTGGTGGACGAGATTCGCCACTGCGTGGACGGGAGTCACCGCTGCGTGGACGAGAGTCACCACTGCGTGGACGAGATTCGCCACTGCGTGGGCGAGATTCGCCGCTACGTGGACGATATTCGCCATTGCGTGGACGAGATGGACGCTTTCCACCAAAACCGGAACCGGAACCGAAGCCACCTTTTCCTTTTGGAGGCAGCTTTTTCTTCCCTACACGAAGAGGAGCCTCTTCCGTCAGGCGAACAGGAGTCGTATCCGGCTCTTTGGTCAACAGCTTGAGTGCTGCGGATACCAACGTTACGGAATCAACATCCTCAAGCAATTGTTCTGCCAATGTTTTGTAAGCAGACAAATCATCTCTGCCAGACGCTTCCAGGATTTTGTCTACTGTCATTTTTTGTTGACCTTCCAGCGCTTCTGCCATCGAAGGAACAGCATGACGCTCCATGCGACGCTTGGTCGTACGCTCAATCAGACGCAGATGGTCGATTTCACGGGAAGTAACAAATGTGATCGCGAGACCCGTTTTACCAGCACGTCCCGTTCTACCGATACGGTGAACGTAGCTTTCGGAGTCTTGTGGAATGTCAAAGTTGAATACGTGCGTAACCCCGCTGATATCCAGACCGCGAGCTGCAACGTCAGTCGCCACCAATACTTCGATTGTACCTTCTTTGAACTTGCGCAGTACGCTGTCGCGTTTTGCCTGGTTCAGGTCTCCGTGGATACCTTCTGCTCCATAACCGCGCTTGGTCAGCGCTTCGGACAGCTCATCCACTCTGCGCTTGGTTCTACCGAATACGATAGCCAGCTCAGGCGAATGAATATCCAGCAAACGGCACAGAACATCGAATTTTTGTCTTTCTGCTACTTCCATATATTGCTGTTCGATGTTTGGTACCGTTACTTCTTTTGCCTTCACTTGAATGATGGTTGGTTCGCTCATGAACTGCTGAGCGATTTCCTGGATCGCTCTTGGCATCGTCGCTGAGAAGAGCAATGTTTGACGATTAGTAGGAACCTCTTTCAAGATTTCTTTAATATCGTCGATGAAGCCCATGTTCAGCATTTCATCTGCTTCATCCAAGATCACCATTTCAATTGAATCGAGACGAATCGTTTTTCTTCTCATGTGATCCATGAAACGACCAGGTGTTGCTACGATGATTTGCGGGCGTTTTTTCAACGCCTTGATTTGACGCGTGATGTCTTGACCACCGTAGATTGGCAGGGCAGAGATGTTTTTAAATTGGGCAATTTTATTAATCTCTTCTGCCACCTGAACAGCCAGCTCACGTGTCGGGGTCAGTACAACCCCTTGAATGTTACCGTTAGTTTCGTCCAAGCGCTCAACCAGTGGAATACCGAATGCAGCCGTTTTACCAGTACCTGTTTGCGCCTGACCGATCAGGTCACGCCCTTGCAGTGCTACAGGAACCGTTTGATCCTGAATCGCTGTAGCCTCTTCGAAACCCATGTTACTCAATGCTCTAACAATGGAGTGGTGTAAGCCAAAATCATTAAAAGTCGCCAATGAATGTCAGTCTCCTTTATCAATACCTTCATCTATAAAATTCTCAAAAAAAAGGGCACTATTCCTTACGATCCGGAACATGCCCTTTTATCCCGATTGTACGTAGCGCCCTAAAGAACATAGCTGTAATCGTACCATGCAATGACCGAAAAAGCAAACAGCTTATATACCCAAATTGTTTCATTTTTTGGTGATGAATCTTGTAAAAATAACAAAGCAGCCCAGAATCAGGCTGCTTGTCTGTTATTCGATTATTTTACCCATTTGTTGTAAAGCTCATCAAACTTTCCTTGCAGTTTCATTTCATCCATCCACAGATCCAAGTAGTTAGCGAAAATCGTATCTCCGCGGTGAATCATGTACGCTTTTTCACTTTTGGTGAACGGGTTGTCGGTCAGAGCAGCATACAGGCGGGAATCTGCTTTAGAATATACAAGCGCTTCCAGCGTATCCGTGATCATCACATCGTACTTACCACTTGCTACCAGACCAGGAATGTCGAGGTTGTTTTGTTCAACCGTCACAGTTGCTTTTGTCAGGTGCTCACGAACAAACTTTTCGTTGGTTCCACCTGGATTCACACCAATGCGCACCTCTGGCTTGTTGATGTCTGCTACACTCTTGTACTTATCCTTGTCTTCTGCACGGATGAGTGGAGCTTTACCGAACATAATATAAGGATCGCTCATATGCGCTTTTTTCTGACGGTCTGTGTTGCGCGTAACGCCTCCGACAGCAATATCGAATTTATTTGCCAACAGATCATCCATCAGTGTCGGCCAAGAGGTTTGGACAAAACGCGCCTCTACTCCCAGGCTTTTTGCGAATTCCTTCATCGCATCGATATCGTAACCTTCGAATTGGTTTGTTTTCGGATTCAAATATGTAAACGGTTTGTAGTCGCCTGGAGTACCTACGAGGATGTAGCCTCTCGCAATGATTTCGTCCAAACGAGACTCAAACTTTTTCACTTGTGGTTTTTTAGCAGCTTCAGCCGCTACAGTTGGGACAGGCTTAACCGCTGTTGCGGCAAAAGCACCTGTTCCTGATGTCATGAGCATAGTTGCAGCGAGTGTGCTCGCCAAAATTGTCTGTGTGATTTTTTTCATCTGGGTTCTCCTCCTGTTAAACGGTAATGAATTTAGTTATAGAAACAAACTCCATCATCCCCTAATGGCATCCCCCCTTTCAAAAAGAGGACTTACAACCTGATGAGCTGCTTCTTATACCGTAAACCTGCCGATTCCTTGCTGTAATTCTTCTGCCACTGCGTTCAAATGCTCGACAGACTTGCCAATTTCTTGGATGGCTTGAAGTTGCTCTTCGGTTGCCCTTGCCACTGTTTGCGCGTCGAGTGAAGCATGCTTTGCAATGTTATGCATTTCGTCTACAGAAGCACTCACCTGTTGGGAGCCTGCTGACATTTGCTCAGATGCGGCGGATACTTCCAAAATGTGCGCGGCAACGTTCCGGGAAGATTCCAAAATATGCTCAAAGATTTCGCGAACCTCTTCGACCAGTTGGATACCTTGCTGTGCGTTTTGGTTGCCCTCGGTCATAACTTCTACCGCGTGATGAGTATCCTGCTGGATTTCCCCGATCAGCATTGCAATTTTCGATGCGGATTCCTCGGATTGGTTCGCCAGTTTTTTCACTTCACCAGCAACTACAGCAAAACCACGTCCATGCTCGCCAGCACGTGCTGCCTCAATCGAAGCGTTCAAGGCAAGCAAATTAATTTGCGAGGTCAACTGACTGATCGTATCGAGAATGCCTTCGATTTCTTTGGAGCGATTGTTGAGCTGCTCGATGGCTACAGTCGCCTTCGAAGTTCCCTCACCAATGCTTCCCATCTGGCGAACTGCCTGCTCTACCACAGCAGTCCCTTGCTCAGCCTGCTCTGTTGCGATCTGGGCAGCCTCAGAAACATGTGCAGACGTCTCCGCGATTTTCACGATGCCCGCTGCCATGTCAGTCATCGACAATGCGACTTCCTGCGAGCTAGATGCCTGCGCCTCTGCTCCCTCAGAAATCTGTGCGATAGACAAGCCGATTTGGTTGATGTTTTCCGTCGCTTGTTTAATGCCTGCGGATACTTCCTGACTAAAGCGCTGAACTTGATCAGACGACAGTGATACGTCTTCGATCAAATTTTTCAAGTGTGATACCGTCTGGTTAAAGTCACGGGACAGAACCGCAATCTCGTCTTTTCCGTCAACCGTTACGGTCTCTTTCAAATTCCCCTGCGCCACTACATTTACTGCGTGATTTAGACGCTCAATTGGTTTTACCATGCGTACAGCCAAGAAATAGATGAGGACGACCCCAAGCGCCAATACGATGAGGGAAATAACCGTCAATCGGACTAACAGTTGATCGACAGGTGCATGCAGCTCCGCTACGGGCGCAGTGATGTATATCCCCCAGTTCAAATTGGTTGGCGCATAGGAAGCAAATCGCTCTGTATTCTCGTATTCGTATTGGGCGATTCCATGATTCCCTTGCTTGATATCTTCAAAAGCAGTCTGAAGTGGAAGAATACCCATATTAAGAATGGATTCCTTCAGAATGTACTCGCTATTCGGATGATAAATAAATGTTCCTGTTTTGCTTACTAAAAAGGCGTAACCTAATTCGCCGAATTTCTCCTCAGACACCTTTTTTTGGATCTCATTGATTGGAATCGTAGAACCGATGTAACCGTATTGACGATTGTCCTTCATCAATGGAACGACCAGTGTCACGATGTTATTCCCTGTCCGCTTCGAAATGACTGGCTCAGAGACAACGACCTTCCCTTCCCCTTTGCTAGCTTCCTTAATATGCGGACGATCCGAGATGTCGGTCACTTCACCCTTGAAATTGATCACTTTCTTACCGCTTAAGTCATGCGAAAAGAAGAACGTCTCAAACTCGGGGTTTTTCTTTTGGGCTTCTTGAATGAGTTTCAGGTCTTGTTCGACATTTTGATCTGCCGACATCAACCCTCCTATCGCTCTTACAATCTCAATTTTCTCTTGAAAGAAACCATCGATACGAATCGAGAGATTGCTAGCTGACAGCTCAGCTTCTTTGTCCAGGCTGTTTGCCAAAAGGTTGGAAGCACTCCAATAGCTTGCACCGCAAACCGTACCCAAACTTATTACCAATAGCAGGCACAAAACGATAATTAGCTTATTCTTCAAACTATTTTTCATACCGAATCCCTTCTCCCTTCTCTTTTTTCAACAAAAAAAAGACTGCCCACCGACAGCCCATCATGACTACGGTATGGCAACCCGGCTGTCCTAGCTGCGAAAGTCATTTGACCTTCGTCCTTAGACCCGTGGCTTTGCGTCCCTGCCTTTCAGCAAGTTTGCCTTTGTCATTCCTTGTTGGTTTTCAATTAAGTTCACTTTTTTCAATCTCACCTTTCATTTCCCATAACTTTCTGCGAATAAACCTCAAAATGGAAAAAAAGCTGACAACCTTTTACAGCTGTCAGCTTTTTGTCACACTTTTTGATTAGCTTAATCCAATCACTTGACCATCCTCGTCTACATACAACGATTCCGCAGCCGGCTTTTTCGGAAGGCCCGGCATGGTAACCAAGCTTCCGGTCAGTGCCACGATAAAACCAGCTCCTGCTGATATGCGCACTTCGCTCACATGTATCGTGAAGTCTACAGGTGCCCCCAACAGATCAGCACGATCCGTAAAAGAGTAAGGTGTTTTCGCCATGCATACAGGCAGATGGGACATGCCCATTTCTTCTACCTTTTGCATCGTTTTTAATGCTAACGGCGAAAAGACAACTCCTGATCCACGGTATACTTCTTTCACGACAGTCTCGATCTTGTCTTTCATGCTGAGGTCTTCCTCATACAAGAATCGGAAGGACGAAGGCAGCTCTGCTGCTCGAATTACTTTTTCAGCCAGCTCGACACCGCCTGCTCCTCCTTCTGCCCACACTTTAGAGAGCGCTGCTTCGGCTCCAGCCGCTTGACACAGCGCAATGACAGCATCAATCTCTGCTTGGGTATCTGTCGCAAAATGATTGATGGCCACCACTGCTGGCACACCAAACTTCTGTAGGTTTTCCAGATGTCGCTTGACGTTTTCGAAGCCTTTTTCCAGAGCAGACAAGTTCTCCACCGCCAAGTCCGGTACTTTTACCC
This sequence comes from Brevibacillus sp. HB1.3, assembly GCF_013186635.1. Lineage (NCBI taxonomy): Bacteria > Bacillati > Bacillota > Bacilli > Caryophanales > Paenibacillaceae > Brevibacillus > Brevibacillus sp. HB1.3. Next base: position 340,049 of record NZ_JABMIT010000002.1, read on the forward strand.
CGCCGTTGTATTTCAACGACCGAACCGTAATGACCACGACAGCAGCCGATGGAGTCAGACCTGCTTTTCTGCACTTGATGTCAAAAAACTTCTCGGCCCCCAAGTCGGCACCAAATCCAGCCTCTGTTACGACGTAATCTGCCAGCTTCAAGGCCATTTTGGTTCCGATCACACTGCTGCACCCATGCGCGATATTGGCAAAAGGTCCGCCGTGAATGATGACCGGGGTTCCTTCGATTGTCTGTACGAGATTGGGCTTGATGGCTTCCTTCAAGAGAACGCACATCGCATCGACCGCGTTGATTTCTTCCGCCCGTACAGGCTGATCATTGAAATCGTAGCCAATAATGATATGGTTCAACCGCTCGCGCAAGTCTGCTAGATTCTCACTCAAGCATAAGATCGCCATGATTTCCGACGCGGTCGTAATCATGAAGCCATCCTCACGCGTCATTCCATTGCCTTCACCCATACCAACCACGATGTTTCGCAGTGCGCGGTCGTTCATGTCCATAGCTCGTTTCCAAACGATTTTCTTTGGATTGAGTCCGCGCGGATTGCCATGGAAAATATGATTGTCGATCATCGCTGCCAACAAGTTATGTGCAGCTGTAATCGCATGAATGTCCCCTGTAAAATGCAGGTTAATTTCATCGGCCGGGAGAATTTGTGCCTGGCCGCTTCCCGTTGCGCCTCCTTTGATCCCCATGCAAGGACCCAAGGACGGCTCGCGAAGTGCTGCCATTGTTTTCTTCCCGAGATGATTTAATGCTTGTGACAGACCAATCGTCGTGAGCGTCTTGCCTGCTCCCGCCGGGTTGGGGTTCATCGCTGTAACAAGAACTAGTTTGCCATCAGGGCGATCCTTCACTTGCTCCCATAGTTCATCTGATAGTTTGGCTTTATATTTTCCGTATAGCTCCAAATGCTGTTCTTCGATACCTGCACTCTTGGCAATTTCAACAATAGACTTCATACTTGCCTCCCTGCCACACCAGAATGTAATGCACCAGTTACCAATCTTCTACATTCTGCATAATCATCCTTTCTCCTCTCCTCTTCGACACATTACGCAAAAGAAAAAGCCCACATTCCGACAAACGTTCAGAATGCATAGCGTATCAGATTGTCAGATCGAATGAAAAATCCAGGAACCATTTTATGGAATATAACGTCATACAGTTAATGACAGGATAGCCACTAGGATGTCCTGAAAAATGGGGGATGAATTTGAAAAAACTTATAACTCTTTTGATTATTTTAGGTGTACTAACTGGATGCGAAGCTAACGAAACGAATTTGAATGAATTGCCGAAAGAACAATCACAAGTTGAGAGTGTTTCCCCGTTATTATTAGAATCTTTATCTAAATCACTGAATAAGCAAAAGCAAGACATCAAAATGGAGGATTTATTCAATATCGAAGAACTCACATTAGAAATAGATAATGTTCCTCTGGAACAAAGAGAAGCACCGATTGATTTATCTGTCCTATCTAAAATGAAAAACCTTAAAACGCTATCTTTGAACAGAATCAATGTTAAGGATTATCTGTTTCTAAAGGATTTGAGTGAACTTGAATATCTTTCAATCACTGGTTTTCAGGAAGCTCAGTTACCTGTTTTAACTAACAGTAAACTAATAAGCCTCTCACTGAATGAGGGAGATTTATCAGTTTTGAAAATGCTTGAGAATAGTAAATCTCTCCAGCACTTAACCATTCGAAATAATAAAATAACAGCTTTATCACCAATTAAACTACGCCATCTTACTTTCTTAGATGTATCAAATAATCCTATTAACTCGATGGATTTTGTAAAAGAACTCCCGAATTTGGAACGTTTACAAATGATGAATGCTCCCATCACAGACATTACATCTATACAGTCTCTACCTAAATTAAATTATTTAGATATAAGAGGCACAAAGGTAACTTCTATAAAACCGTTACTCAGTCTTGATAAATTATCAATTCTGCTAGTTGATCGAAAAAGCATTAGCGACTTAGCTTTGCTGAAAAAAGAAATCAAAGTCACTGAAAATGGCAATGAAATTAATGATGGAAATTAATTTTAAAAAAGAGACTGCCGAGGAAGTCGGCAGCCTCAACCTCTCTTAGACAAGAGAGGTTTCTTTATTTCGTGTAATAGTTGTAGTATTCAAATTCGCCACGTTGATCGATTACATCTTGAAGGTTCGTATAAGAACAAGCATCAGCATCTTTTAATTTTTGTTCCGCAAAAAAATTCTCAAGGTGCTTTTCCATTCTTCGGGACGTACCACAGGAAGCAGAGGCTCACCAAACGGTATCGGAAACCTTTTCAGTGAGGGAAACCTTTTTATGGAAATACACGTCTTATATTTGTCTTCATACTCACGCGATTACTAAAAGAGGAGTTGATCGTTGTGCACACGATAAAATTTAGGGCGTATCTTTCTTTACTCACATTGCTTTGTTTATCTCTCTTTGGATGCAATGAGAGAGTCATAGATCATCCAAATGGTTATGTTACATTTGTAGAAGAGAATCCTACGAATCTATTTGAAGATCAGTCCAATTTAGCTGAAATTCGTAGTCCAAAAAACTTTTCAGTCATTGAAGACAAAGTAATGACTATCCATTTTTATGGAGTGCCTGATTACTCCTACAACGTAACAATACAAGATGATCTTAAAAATATATTGTTTCAGGAAGAAATAAAACCACAAAGCAAAGTCTTCCAATACATGAGAGAAATCACACTAGAAAAAATTCCCTCAACCTTGCATGGGAAAGTCATTGTATCTGCTAGGGTATCTTCTGAGGAAGTTAAAAATGCCTGGCATACAGAACATGAAATAGCTTTTAAAACTAATAGTGTCGACTGGCTAACCATACATAACCCTGTTCCCTATACGAACATGCTGGTTGGTGAGGAGTTAGAAATTACAGGAAAAGTGGGACATCCTGAAAAATTATCTTATTCTGTGAGCGATGGTGTCCAAGATCTGATGACGGGTAAGATCGAAGTCAATCAAGATGGAACTTTTCAAACTCGCATTCCAATAAATCAGTTACCTGCTAATCACCTAAGTAAAGCTACATTGGCAATAGAAGATGCACAGAAAAATTTTGTCCTTCTTGATTTCTTTATTCGAGAAAAGCCATGAGATTTGAACAGAACTGTATATGAAAAAGAGAAGCCCCTGGGGAGATCCAGGGGCTTGTTTGATGAAATATTTTATTCAAAATAATCTCGGATACCACGGTAGATACCACTGGCCATGTCAATTTTGTTGTCGTAGTCGGCAATAAATGCATCGTCATCTGGATTGGACATGAAACCCAATTCAAGCAATGTTGCCGGCATATCAGTATCCCGCAGTACTTGGAAGTTGTCCTTTCTAATTCCTGTGCTTCCCCATGTATCGAGGCCCGTATAATCTACGATTCTTGGAAGAATAGCTTCCGCTAGTGCTTTATCCTCGGATTTATAGTAGTGTGCCGAGAGACCATTAGCGCTTGTATTGGTGCTACTGTTATGGTGGAGGGAAACAAAGATATCCGCGCCCCATTTATTTGCCATTTTAGCACGTTCATCCAAGCAAACTGGATCATCCGTTGTACGGCTCATCTTAACATTTGCACCAGCCTCTTCCAGGTACTCTACCAGGACTTCAGCGATTGAAAGGGCAGAACTTTTTTCATTTCCAGATTTTTTGCCAGAAGTACCTACAGCGTAAGTGCCACAACGATTTTTACCTTGAGAAGCTGTACCACCATGACCTGGATCAACGAAAATCTTTTTTCCACGCAAGCTCATATTTATTTTCCCCTATCTAAATGTAATAAGCGACTTGATTTGACCGGTCAATTTGTCGCTTTCATACATAAAGGAAAAAAACGAGGTCCTTTTACAACCAATGCCCAAAAAATTCCTAATGTACTACGAAAACGCGATGAAATGGCGTTTTGTTACGTTTATTGAGTATCCCATTCAGAAAAGTAGATGGAATATTTTATGGAAAACGGTTGTTTTTTACCTTCTCTTTTTACCTATAAGGTAGGACCCACCGTTAGTGAGGCGGGCTTTTAACACTACCTACTCAAAGGGGATATTACCAATTCCGACAAACGTTCAGAATGCAGGCTCTCTGTTATTTCCCGAAAATTTTTCCCGGATTCAAAATGCCGTTCGGGTCCAGCACATGCTTCATGGCTTGCATGACGTCCAGTGCTTCTCCATGTTCCTTGCGCTGGTATTTGATTTTCCCCACACCCACACCATGTTCTCCGGTGCAGGTTCCTCCCCGACTCAATGCGTACTCCACCAGATGCGCATTTACTTCCTCGGCACGCGCAACTTCTTCGGGGTCATTCAGGTCGATCATTAGGATAGCGTGATAGTTCCCATCCCCGACATGCCCTGCAATCGCTCCATCCAGCCCAGCGCGATCAATGGCTTGTCGGGCGTCCACAACGGCCCCTGCCAGCTCGGAAATCGGCAAGCAAACATCTGTCACCATCAGCTTTTTCCCGGGGGATTTGTGCAGGAAGGCATACGCCAGGTTATGACGAGCGTCCCAGAGCTGCGCCCTCGCTTTTGAATCGGTTTCAAAGAGAAACTGTGTGCAGCCATGTCCATCGGCGATGTTCTGCGCAAAATCGATATCATACGCGAGCCCTTGTTCACTGCCGTGGAACTCGATAAACAGCGTCGGTGCTTCCGGGTAGCTCGTTTCTTTGTACAGATTCACTTGTTGGATGGAACGTTCATCAACCAGCTCGATTCGCGCTACTTGAATACCCGCTCCGAGAATATCTACGACGGTATCGACAGCATCCTGAACAGAAGGGAAGCTGGCACGCGCCGCCGTTGTCGCCTCAGGGATGCCGTAAACACGCAAGGTCAGCTCTGTAAATACACCAAGCGTTCCCTCCGACCCGACAAATAGCCCAGTAAGATGGTAGCCTGAGGAGGACTTGGCTGTCATGCTCCCTGTACGGATGATACGTCCGTCTGCCGTCACCACTTCCAGATCGCGAACCTGATCACGCATCACGCCATAGCGAACAGAAGTCGTTCCACTGGCGTTTGTAGCAGCCATCCCACCCAAAGTCGCGTCCGCGCCAGGATCGACGGAGAAAAACAATCCGTGCTTTTTCAACTCTTTATTGAGCTGGGTGCGCGTCACACCTGGCTGGACTCTCACGAGGAAATCCTTCGGTCGCACCTCCCGCACTTGGTTCATCAAGGAAAAATCCATGCTGATTCCGCCCGCATAAGGAATCGCATGGCCTTCCAGACTGCTCCCCATGCCAAACGGCGTTACCGCAATGCGCTTTTCGTTTGCCAGCTTCATGATTTGGCTGACTTCCTCTGCCGTCTGCGGAAACACGACCACATCCGGAAGATGCGGGGTATGGTACGATTCATCATGGCTATGATGCTCCAGTATTGTGGGGTTGGTCGATACTCGTTCTTCCCCCAGCAATCCCACTAACGCTTGCTTGTAATCCACGTTGGTTTTCCCCCTCCGTTACTTGCTCAAGTTGACAAGGAATAAGCTGATTTCAGGTATGTAGGTGATAAGCATCAAATCGACGATCATAATGACCAAAAACGGGATCACCGCTCGCTCAATCTCCGTATTCTGGAGCTTCGCAATATTTCCTGCTACCAACAAATTGATCCCAACCGGTGGCGTCAGCATACCGATGGCGGAGTTGACGACCATGATCACTCCGAATAGCACCGGATCAATGCCTAAAGAATTCGTGATCGGCAACAGGATCGGTGTCAGGAGAATGATCGTAACCGCTGTTTCCATGAACGTCCCCAAAATGAGCAGCAAGATGTTAATGATGAGCAACGTGATGATCGTGCTATCGGTAATCCCTAGCATGAATTGTGCAATTTCCTGCGGGATGTTTTCCCTCGTCATCAGATAGCCAAATGCGTTGGCAGTCGCGATAATAAGCATGATGACCGCTGTCATGCTGGCAGAGCCCGCGAAGATTTCCCCCAAGTCCCTCCACTTGATCTCCCGGTAGACGAAAAGCCCAACAATCAGACCGTAAATCACGGCTACCACTGCTGCTTCTGTCGGAGTAAAGACGGCTCCGTATATACCGCCAAGGATAATGATCGGCATGAGAATCGCCAAAATGGCGTCCTTGAATGCCTCCCATATCTCTTTGGGTGTATGCTTCTCTCCGCCACCCCAGCCGTTTTTCTTACTGATCCAATACGAGTACAGGATCAGCGAGATTGCTACGAGAATACCCGGTCCAATCCCGGCAATAAACAAGTCGCTAATCGAGGCACTCGCTGCTACCCCGTACAAAACCATTGGCACACTCGGAGGAATCATGACACCGATCGTTCCCCCTGTTGCATGCAATGCCGCAGAAAATCGGACATTATACCCTTTTTTGACCATGTGCGGGATCAAAATCCCCCCTACGGCTGCCGTTGTTGCGGCAGAAGAACCCGATATCGCTGCAAAAAAGGTACAACCCATGACCGCCACGATAGCCAATCCTCCCGGGAGGTTCCCGACAATCGTATTCGCAAAACGAATTAGCCTTGCAGAGATTCCACCTGTTTCCATCAGCTTTCCTGCCAAGAGGAAGAACGGGATCGCCATCAAAGGGAAGGAATCTGTCCCGTTAAACATTTTCTGAATCACAACCAGAAGAGGAATGTTCCCCTCCAGCATAAACACGACAACGACAGACAACCCCAATGCCACCCCGATCGGTACGTTCACGATCAGGAGCACCAACAGTGTTAAAAACAAAATCGTACCCACAATCTGGTCACTCCTTCCCGGTAATGTCTTTCCATGTCACATGGATCACGTTCATGATGAGTAAGGCACCACTGATCGGAATCACCATGTATACATAGCCCATTGGAACGAGCAGAGTGGGTGAGGTTTGTGTCATGCTTCTCGCTGATAACAAGTAGCCTTGCTGAACCATGACGTAAAAAAAGACCAGACTACACAAAGCGGCAATAACCAGCACCAGCTTGTTCATGCGAGGCGACAAGTACTTTTGAATGTATTCCGTACCGATGTGTGCTTTGATCGACATTGCGTACGCTGATCCCAGAAACGTGATCCAGATCAGCAAATACCGAGCCACTTCCTCCGTCCAGGCCAAGGGCTGGTCGAGCAAAAAACGGAAAAGCACCTGCAAGAAGACAGCGATCACCATAATAGCCAGAAGGGCAATGATAAAAAAACGAAGGATGCTGTTTATTTTGGAAACAAGGTTGCCCACACACAATCTCCTTTCGCAGGAAAAAGGGGAGAAAAGCCAGAGTGGCTCGTCTCCCTTCTGCCGTTTATTTTGTATTTACAATTTGATCCACCAGCTCTTTGCCGAACTGCCCGGAAAACTTGTCATAGACAGGCTTCATCGCATCGCGGAAAGCTTGCTTATCCACGTCTTCGGTAATGACTACATCTTTTGCTTTAATAGTGGAAATGGCCTCTTCTTCCATCTTGATCATCAACTCGCGCTCGTACTGACCCGCTTTTTTGGCTTCCTCGGCAAGAAGTTGCTGGACATCTGCCGGGAGCTTATCCCATACAGGCTTGCTAAACAAGATCATAGCCGCTGAGTAGACATGCCCAGTGAGGGCCATTTGCGTTTGCTTGGATTCATACAACTTGTAGGTCTGCGCGACAATCGCCGGATTTTCTTGGGCATCGACGACTCCTTGTTGCAGCGCCGTCAGCGCCTCTGTCCAAGCCATCGGGGTCGGCTTCGCTCCCAATGCTTCGAATGCAGCCAAATGAATCGGATTTTCCTGCGTGCGTATCTTCAGCCCTGCCACATCCTCCGGCTTCTTGATCACCTTTGAACCGTTCGTTATATGGCGAAATCCGTTTTCAGCCCAAGCCAGCCCGACCAGATTAGCGTTTTCCAAATCCTTGAGGAGGTCTTGCCCGACTTGTCCGTCAAGTACCTTGTACGCCTGCTCACGGCTCTCAAACAAGAACGGAAGATCCAGCACGCCTAGCTTCGGATGGAAGTTCATCACAGGCGCAGTCGAGGTAATCGACATATCCGCCGTTCCAAAGGTCAGCGCCTCTGTCAATTCACGCTCCGCTCCTAGCTGGCTCAGCGGGTACACCTCGATTTTCACTTTTCCGTTCGAGCGCTTGTCGACATCCTCGGCCATTTTTTTCAACGCCAAATGGTATGGATGATCCTCCGTCAGTGAATGCCCTGCTTTGAATACATAGCTTTGTCCGTCACTTTTCGACGCTTCAGTCCCCCCGGCTTGTCCTGCAGGCGGAGCAGTCTGTTGACCGCCTCCTCCTCCGCACGCCGCTAGAAATAAAGACACCGACATGATGATGCTCGCTAGTACGAAGCTCCCCTTCTTCCGAAACATTTGATAGTACCCCCAGTTGGTTCGTTTGTTTTTTAAATAATATGAAAATTTAATTCATTTTACTAGATGCCTCTTCCACCGTCTACATTCATGACCTCGCCCGTGACAATTTTAGATAGATCAGAAGCCAAATAGAGAGCCGCCTGTGCGATATCCTCCGGCTGAATCAACATGCCCAATGGAACACTGCTGATGAAAATATCTTTTTTCCCGGCCTCTACCTCCGCTTCATCTCCATTGATAAACTTGCCCAGCATCGGCGTCTCCGCTGGTCCTGGATTGATGACATTGACCCGGATTTGAAAAGGAGCGAGCTCAATCGCCAACGCCTTGCTCAACATGATAGCTGCCCCCTTGGACGCGCAGTACGCATTCAGCCCCGGACGGGCTCTGATCCCGGCAATCGACGCGATATTGATGATGCTGCCTTTCCCCTTCTCCTTCATGTGGGGGACCGCATGCCTTGTCGTCAAAAAGATCGACTTCGTGTTCACAGACATGATGCGATCCCACTGCTCCAAGGTCAACTCCTCAATGGGGGTAAACGCTTGGGGAACACCCGCGCAGTTGACCAGGACATCAATCGAGCCGTACGCTTCGAGTGTCTCCTTCACGAGTGCAGCGACACTTGTATCGTCTGCCACATCTGTTTGCACCGCATGACCTTTCCCTTGTGGCAGCTCTTGGGCAACCGCTACTGCCGCCTCTTTGTTCAAATCACCCAGAATGACGCTTGCTCCCTCGTCTGCAAAAAGCTTCGCAATGGCCTTGCCCATTCCCGACCCGGCCCCTGTTACAATCGCCGTTTTCCCTTGCAAAAGCTGCCCGCTCATAGGTTGATCACCACCATTCGCTCTTCGGTCATCTCTTCGACTGCATAACGCGGGCCTTCCTTGCCCAGTCCGCTGTTTTTGATTCCACCGTATGGCATGATGTCATTGCGGTAGGTCGAAACGTCGTTGATCACCACGCCACCGTACTCCAGAACGCGTGCTGCTTTCATCGCGACGTTTAAATCACGGGTAAAAATCCCCGCCTGCAAGCCGTACTCCGAATCGTTGGCTTGTGTAAAAGCATCTTCAAGGTCACTGTACGGAATGATCGTGACGACGGGCGCGAACACTTCCCGGCAAACCACCTTCATCTCTGGCCTTGTATCCACCAACACAGCCGGATAGAAAAGAGCCCCCTCCCGTTTGACAGGCAAAAGCGATCTAGCCCCTTGGCTAATCGCTTCCTGTACCCATTCCTCAGTGCGACTCGCTTCTTTTTCACTAATCATCGGTCCAACATCCGTCTCGGGGTCCTCCGGGTTCCCTACCTTCAACTGATGGACATGGGAGATATACAAGTCACTGAACGCCTGCAAAACTGATTCATGCACGTAGATGCGCTGAACAGCAATGCACGCCTGACCCGCATTGTGAAAGCTGCGGGAGGCTGTTTGGCGGGCCGCTAACTCCAAATCTGCATCGAGATGCACGATATTGGGAGAGTTGTTGCCTAGCTCCAGCGCAACGGGACGCATGCCACTTCGCTCCTTGATGCGGCGACCGACTTCTCCTGACCCGGTAAAGGTGTACATGGCGATGCGCTCTTCATCCAGCAGCCATTCCCCTACCTGACTGCCTGCCCCTGTCACGATATTGACGTAGCCCTTTGGCAAGCCCGCTTCCTCCAGGATTTCCACCAACAGAAAGGTTGCGATAGGCGTGACTGTAGCTGGCTTAACGACCAGCGTATTTCCCGCGGCGAGCGCTGGCGCGATCTTATGTGTACTGAGCAGCAAGGGATAGTTAAACGGCGTAATAGCACCGATTACTCCTTTGGGTACCCGAATGGTAAAGCCCAGACGATTTTCCGAGCCTTCCGTTGCTTGCAGCGGAATCATTTCCCCGTGAATTTTCTTGGCTTCTTCTGCCGACAAGCGCAGTGTATTGATCGTCCGATCCAGCTCATTCCTCGCGTCCTTGCGTGTTTTGCCCACTTCGCGAATCAAGGATTGCTCCATCTCGTCCCGGCGGTCCTCCATGAGCTCAGAGGCTTTCAGCAAGATTTTGTATCGTTGAAAAGGGGTTAATTTGTCCGCCTTAAACGTCTCCCACGCAGCTTCCACCGCTTCTGTTACATGCTGCTGACAAGCCTTGGCAATACGCGCGATGCACTCGCCCGTGTATTTATGAAGGACGGGGATGTAGCTCTCGGTCTTCACCCATTCTCCACCGATGTACAAATCATACGATCTCGCTTCCATGTCCTCTTCCTCCCTTAATATTTATCTCGTTGTTTGATAGATGTGGCGAACGATTTCGTCTCCCAATTTTTTGGTGGTCGCCGTCCCCCCAAGATCAGGAGTGAGCACCTCGCCATCTTGCAGCACGTTTTCGATAGCGTTCATGATGACAATACTGAGCTCTGGTAGATCGAGATGATCCATCATCATGGCGATGCTCCATACCTGTGCGATCGGATTGGCGATTCCTCTCCCCGCGATATCTGGCGCAGAGCCGTGAATGGGCTCAAACATGGAGGGGTACTTGCGCTCCGGATTGATGTTCGCGGAAGGGGCCAAGCCCAAACCTCCGACGATTGCCGCCCCGAGATCAGTCAAAATGTCTCCAAACAAGTTGCTCGCGACAACGACGTCAAACGTTTCTGGTCGCGTGATGAAATAGGCAGCGAGTGCGTCGATATGATACAGATTGGTCTGGATACCCGGGTATTCCTGACTGACTTCCTTGACGATCTCATCCCAGAACGGCATGGAATGGTTGATGCCATTGGACTTCGTTGCTGCGGTCACGCTCTTTTTCGAACGTTTTTCCGCGAGTGCGTAAGCGTACTTAAGGATGCGCTCTGTGCCATACCGGGTAAATACGTTGTTTTGCACCGCCATTTCGTACGGTGTACCCTGGTGCATCCGCCCGCCCATATTGGAGTACTCACCCTCTGTATTCTCCCGCACCACGACGAAATCCAGATCGGCATGGCCCTTATAGCGAAGAGGGCTTTCCAGACCTTTGAGCAGCTTGACCGGACGAAGGTTCACATACTGCTGGAATGCCCGGCGTATAGGCAAAATCAACTCCCACACAGAGACATGGTCAGGAACCTCGGGCGCACCGATTGCACCAAGCAAAATCAAATCATAGTCTTTTAAAATGTGGAGTCCATTCTCCGGCATCATTTTGCCGTGTTGGAGATAGTAGCTACAGTTCCAATCCATGACATCACGGGCAAACCGAATGCCGCCGTGACTCTCTTCTATGGCTCCCAACACCTTCAGACCTTCCTCCATGACCTCGGGACCGATTCCGTCTCCTGGAATTACTGCAATGGAATAGTGTAGCAACGGTCTCCCTCCTAAAAATCTAAATTTTTCGACTTTATACCACACTTTCCACTTGCATGATTAATGCCAAGCTCCGTATCCTGCACCCTAACCGGATAAAAGTCTTCCACCCGTTCCCCTCCATGCATCACTCGCATGGTGACATTGCAAGACAACGCAACAAAATGTTGCAACACACATTGCAACATTTGTTCAGGCCAAGCTATATCGTTTCATCCATCTATGACTTTTCTTGATTAATCGGTGCTCCAATCTGGTATTCTTCTATTTTGCGGTACAAGGTATTCCGTCCGATTTGCAGCATTTTGGCCGCTTTACTGACATTCCCGTCACTTTTCTCGAGTGCCTTTTTGATTGCGATTCTCTCTGTTTCACGCAACGAAGGAATGGCATGCTCCGAAGACTCAGGCGTATCGGCTTCCATCAATCCCTCCAGTTGGATGTGATCGCAATCAATGGTGTCCCCCTCTGCCAAAAACACCGCTTGAATCAGAACGCCTTGCAGTTCCCGGATATTGCCCGGCCAGGAATAAGCACGTAGCTTATCCTTTGCCTCCGTGGTCAGTATGTACGGTTGTTCTGTGTCGATCTGCTGCAATAGATGCTCCGCCACCTGGATGATATCACTGCGCTTTTTCAACGACGGCAAATGAATGGAGACTCCTTTGAGCCGATAGTACAGGTCAGCCCGAAAACGTCCCTCCTTGATCTCCTCTAACAGGTTTCGATGCGTAGCGGCTATGATCCGCGCATAAATTGGGCGGGATTGATTGCTCCCCACCGGGGTGACGACCTTTTCCTGCAAAACGCGCAAAAGTGCCGCTTGCGCACGCAAAGACATATCCCCGATCTCATCCAAAAAGATCGTGCCTTTTTTCGCCGCTTCAAACTTTCCGATTCTTCCTTCCCGATGTGCCCCTGTGAATGACCCGCTTTCGTATCCGAATAATTCACTCTCAATTAAATTTTCTGGAATCGAACTGCAGTTCACTGCGATAAAAGGCTCATGCGCACGCGGCCCTGTCTCATGGACCATTTGAGCGAACAGCTCTTTTCCCGTACCGCTCTCCCCCAAAATGATCACAGGAAAATCTACCTGCGCCGCCTTTTGTCCGAGCATCTTTGCCTGCAAGAAGAGCGGGCATGAACCAGCTAGACGCGGAAACGGCTTCAGCTGTACGTTGGGTGCCGCAGACCAAAAACGCGGGCGATGATCTTTCACATGACGGCCAGCACGTTCTTGCTCCACACTTACTCTTGTTCCCAAGGCTTCCTTTCCGAGCTGCTGTTGCGAAGCCTCATTTAGGCCCACGATACGCTCGTCCCGATCCAAGCCGACGAGCGCCAGCTTCCCTCGACCATCTCCTAGGCGTGATAGAGTTGGTAGGGCGATCACCCGCTCCGCATCTGCTAACAAAAAGCGGTTTTGCAAAGCCTCTGCGATCATGCAAGCAATGGTTAGGGCAAACGGATGGGAATATTCTTTACGCGTACTAATGTCAATGATGCCTAATAGCTCACCCGCTGGTGAAAAAATGGGAGCCGCTGAACATGTAAGAAAGCGATTTTCCAAGAAGTAGTGTTGCTCTCCCTGTACCTGAATCGGCTGTTGTGCAATCAGCGCTGTCCCAATCGCATTGGTTCCTTTGTAGTCTTCTGTCCAGTTCGCTCCGATTTGCAGCTGTACTTTTTGTGCCTGGTTGGCGAAGACCGGGTCCCCGATCGTTTGAATAATATTGCCTTCCCGGTCAGACAAGAGTGCGATATGCTCTGTCGATAACAAAAAGGGAGCAAGCTTGTTAAAAAGCGGGAGACTCTCACGAATCAGAGGGTGATTATCCTGAATGATTTCTTTGATTCGTCGGGCAGAAATGATTTGATCATTGGCCTTCTCCGTAGCCTTGAGGTTCGATTCCTGACAGCGCTTCCAAGATTGCTGAACAATCGTCGACAACACGATTCCCTCCCCCAAAAATCATTCCCCCTCAGTATAACATGAGAGTCTTTGCTATAGAAAAAACCAGTCGAACCACGAGCACATTTGTCCGACTGGCTGCTAGCCGTCATCGGTCATTTTCCGACAGATATCCACTCCTTTGTCCCAATACGGAACACGACATGATCCATTATGGAACAATTTCTATCCTCATCCACGCAGGAAAACGCTGTCATTTCGAGCTTTTTCACGTTGGTACGAGACTTGCTTTTAGAGAGGACTGTAAAGAAATATGTGATAAATGAGGAGGCGCTCGCAATGATCTATGCTCAGCCCGGTCAAGCCGGTTCTAAGGTGACTTTCAAAAATCGCTATGAAAACTACATCGGGGGTAATTGGGTTCCGCCAGTAAAAGGTGAGTATTTCGAAAACGTTTCACCTGTAACAGGCAAGGTCTTTTGCGAGGTAGCCCGTTCAACAGCCGAAGATATTGAGCTGGCACTGGACGCTGCCCATGAGGCAAAAGACGCGTGGGGTCGTACCTCTGTTGCACAGCGCGCAAATATGTTGTTAAAAATCGCGGATCGGATGGAAGCAAATCTGGAGATGCTGGCAAACGCAGAGACGTGGGAAAACGGCAAGCCCGTTCGTGAAACACTCGCGGCCGACATCCCGCTGGCAATTGACCATTTCCGCTACTTCGCCGGAGCGATCCGCGCGCAAGAAAGTACACTCGCTGAAATCGATAACGATACGGTCGCTTACCATTTCCATGAGCCACTCGGTGTCGTTGGTCAAATTATTCCCTGGAACTTCCCGCTCCTCATGGCTACATGGAAGCTGGCTCCAGCCTTGGCTGCAGGCAACTGCGTCGTCCTCAAGCCAGCGGAGCAAACACCTGTCTCCATCATGGTGCTGATGGAGCTGATCGGCGACCTGCTCCCTCCTGGCGTCGTCAACGTCGTGAACGGCTTTGGTCTGGAAGCGGGTAAACCGCTCGCTTCAAGCAACCGCATCGCGAAAATTGCTTTTACAGGTGAAACGACGACAGGGCGCTTGATCATGCAATACGCTTCCCAAAATATCATTCCGGTGACGCTGGAGCTTGGCGGAAAATCGCCAAACATCTTCTTCTCGGATGTGGCTGCAAAAGACGATGCCTTCTTTAACAAAGCCATTGAAGGATTCGTACTGTTTGCGCTCAACCAAGGTGAGGTTTGCACATGCCCATCCCGCGCGCTCATTCACGAAAGCATTTACGACCAATTCATGGAGCGTGCCCTGCAACGCGTAGCCAATATCAAGCAAGGAAATCCGCTCGATACAGATACAATGATCGGCGCACAGGCTTCCTTGGAGCAGGTAGAAAAAATCCTCTCCTACCTGGATATCGGCAAACAAGAAGGTGCCGAATGCCTGATTGGCGGCGCTCGTGCACAGCTTGCAGGTGAACTCGAGGGCGGCTACTACATCCAGCCAACTGTCTTTAAAGGCCACAACAAGATGCGTATCTTCCAAGAGGAAATCTTCGGTCCGGTCGTCTCCGTAACGACCTTCAAGGATACAGAAGAAGCGCTCGCCATGGCAAATGATACGCTGTATGGCTTGGGTGCTGGTGTATGGACACGCGACACGAACACAGCCTACCGCATGGGCCGCGAAATCCAGGCTGGTCGCGTCTGGACCAACTGCTACCATGCTTACCCGGCTCACGCAGCGTTTGGCGGCTACAAAATGTCCGGTATCGGCCGCGAGACACACAAAATGATGCTGTCCCACTATCAACAAACGAAAAACCTGCTGGTCAGCTACAGCGATCAAGCTCTGGGCTTCTTTTGATCAATGAGCCAGCCAGAAAAAGTGCTCGCGACAGATGCTGCACTGGCACTAATTGAACGGCTTCGCGGCAAACACGGTGACCTGATGTTTCACCAGTCAGGGGGCTGCTGCGATGGGAGCTCCCCCATGTGTTACCCGCTCGGAGAATTTCTCGTGGGTGAGCAGGACGTTCTGTTAGGCGAGATCGGTGGCTGCCCGTTCTACATGGGCAAAGCGCAGTATGAGTATTGGAAGCATACGCAGCTCATCATTGACGTCGTGAATGGGCGTGGCGGAATGTTCTCGCTGGAAGGACCTGAGGGAGTACGCTTCCTCACACGTTCACGGGTATTTCCTGACACGGAACAAGAATAAAAGGAAGACCGCTCCTGCCTTTTTACGGCGGGAACGGTCTTTTTTGCTTGGATTGCTATCTGGATTTTTTGCGAGAGGTACGTTTTGCAGGAGCAGTGCTTGCTCGATTGCCTTGCTTTGCATTCGGACGTGCTGAGCCGCGTTGAGCAGCTACTGGCTTGCCCTTGGAATTGCTCGACTTGCGTTCGAAACCACCTGTTGCTCGGCTACCATCCTTTGGCTTGCGATCAAAGCTGCCTGCTGCTCGGTTACTGTCCTTCGGCTTGCGATCAAAGCCGCCTGCTGCTCGGTTACCATCCTTTGGCTTGCGATCAAAGCCACCTGTTGTTGCTCGGTTACCGTTCTTTGGTTTGTACTCAAAGCCACCTGTTGTTGCTCGGCTTCCGTCCTTTGGCTTGCGCTCGAACCCGCCTGCTGTATGGTCTCTGCCCTTTGCCTTGCCCTCAAAGCGACCTTCTACACGTTCACGTTTCCCTGAATTACGCTCAGAACCGCCACCTTTTGCTTGGCGTCGGCCATCTCCATCACGACGCCCCCTAGAGCCTTGCTCCCTTCCCTCAGCGGACTTTCCTTTCCCTCTTCCCTGCTTATCCCCTTGCCGATCTGCTTTCTCGGCTCGCTCCCTCTCAGGCTTTTGCTTTTTCTGACCATCCGATTCCCCGCGATCCATTTCACGCCGCTCCAGAGACAGATTGATCCCTTCTTCAATCTCCCTGAGTTGCCCCCAATCCTTCCCTGCCACCAACGTGAAAGCCGTTCCTTTTTCCTTGGCTCGCCCCGTTCTGCCTATCCGGTGTATATAGCTGTCCACATCTTCCGGGATATCATAATTGAAAACGTGCGTGACTCCCTCGACATCAAGCCCACGCGCTGCCACATCAGTTGCGACCAAGTACTGAATCCTAGCCTCGCGGAATCTTTTCATGACATCCTCGCGCTTCGCCTGTGACAAATCGCCGTGCAGCTCGTCAGACATATAATCAAGACCTTGCAGCTCTGCATTTAACTTACTAGCTCTGCGCTTTGTTCGGCAAAAGATCACCGCCAGAAACGGCCGTTGTTCATCCAGCAGACGGCACAGTGTAGCTTGCTTCGCACGATCCGTGGTCTCCACTGCAATTTGGCGAATATCATCTAACGTAATTCGCTTGCCCTGCACTTTGATATTTTCCGGCTTTTGCATAAAGCGCTTCGCAAGTGCTTGCACCTGCTCTGACATGGTGGCCGAAAACAGCAAGGTCTGTTTTTCAAAAGGCGTATTTGCCATAATATCTTCTACCTCAGGCAAAAAACCCATATGAAGCATTTGGTCCGCCTCATCCAGGACAAACATCGAAACCTGCGATAAATCGATCGTCCCTCTTCGCAGATGATCCAGCAAACGGCCCGGTGTCGCGATGACCACATGTATTTTCCCTTTCAGCTTTCTTAGTTGCTGATTGACATCTTGTCCCCCATAAACCGCGAGTACTTGGATGTCTTCCAGCTTTTCCGTCAGCTTCTTTACCTCTGCCGTAATTTGCAAGGCAAGCTCCCGCGTAGGAGTAAGAATCAACGCCTGAACATGCGTCGCTTGTGGATCCGCTTTTTCCAAGATCGGCAGGACAAATGCGAGTGTCTTCCCGGTTCCCGTCTGTGCTTGCGCGATTACATCTTTGCCTTCCAGCACAACAGGAATTGCTTTTTCCTGAATCGGTGTAGGCTCGGTAATCCCATTTGCTTGCAGAGCATCTATCAGTTCCTTATGTATTCCCAATCCCAAAAAATCAGCCAGTTTCGCCATCTCCATTCATAAATAGATCCGTTATTATTTCGTACATACTGCCATGCCGATAAAGTACCGTACGCCATCGCGAGGTGTTTTTTCAAAGGTAACGCCTCTCTGATAGTACATATCCACGTCAGAATAGCGTACAAACAGCTCCGCGAACTCTTCTTTCGTCAGCTGATGAACATGGAAGGGCTCACTCGTCTGCATGCCCCGCCCTCTGCCAAATGGACTGGACAGCACGAGCGTACCACCTGGTTTCAGCATCCGATACAAGTTATCCATAAACAGCAAATCGTCTGCGACATGCTCAATGGTCTCAAAGCTCAAAATCGTATCAAACAACCCCAATTGCTCGGGTAGTGCCGGATCAAGCGCGTCACCCTGCTGATACGTAATCTTTTGATGGTTGTATTCCCGATTGGCATAAAAGATCGTCGCCTCATCGTTGTCGACACCGATCAGTTCTGTCAGCTCTCGTTTTCGATCCTTTGCGATCATATGACATCCGTAGCCGGTACCGCAAGCAATATCCAGCACTCGACCTTTTACATAAGGTGCGGCAAAATAATATCTGGCTATATGCTCCAACAGCATGCCATTCGTAGGTTTTAACAGCTTGGGGATGATTCTCTCCCCTGTCCATTCCAGCAAAGCCATCACCAATTTTCTCGTATTCTTCCTCACATCTTACCTTATTTATCGGCTCGATCCTATCAGCTAGCATTTCCTGAACGGGCTTTATTAAGAAATTTGTAAGACATTTCATTACTGTTTTGTTAGAGCTGGGCGTTAAGATAGTACCATGAATGCATTCATAAGGTGGGACGAATCATGACCAAATATCAAGTCCTCGTAGTCGACGACGAGGAAGAAATCCGCGACGCAATCGAAATCTATCTCAAAAATGAATCCATGACCGTATTCAAGGCTAGCAATGGACAGGAAGCGCTGGACGTACTGGAACGCGAAGAGATCCAGCTCATCCTGATGGACATCATGATGCCAAAAATGGACGGAATGACCGCCACCTTTCAAATTCGCCAGAAAAAAAACATCCCGATCATCATGCTGTCTGCCAAGTCAGAGGATACCGATAAAATTCTCGGGCTCAACATCGGTGCCGATGACTATGTGACGAAGCCTTTTAATCCCTTGGAGCTCATCGCCAGGGTCAAATCTCAGTTAAGACGTTTTACCAATCTGGGAAGCGCTCAAATAACAGAGGATGAGATTCAGGTACGCGGCTTGACCTTGAACAAGAGTACAAAAAATGTAGCAATTGACGGCAACGAGGTCAGGCTGACGGCTACCGAATACAAGATCCTGGAGCTGTTGATGGAAAACAAGGGCCGCGTTTTTTCGATTGAGGAGATTTATGAACGGGTCTGGAGAGAGCCTTATATGAACGCGGAAAACACGGTAGCTGTCCACGTGAGACGCATTCGGGAAAAAATAGAGATCAACCCGAAGGAACCTAAATATTTGAAGGTGGTATGGGGAATTGGATACAAAATCGAAAAATAAACGCTTTGCGGTGCCCGTGCTCATTGTTATGATCGTGAGTATTTCGCTTACTCTCCTAACGATGGCTGATCTGTACCATAAGCGCGAGAATCTCCAAGAGAATAATTACTTTCAAAGCTCAGGCTTCAATCGTGAATTAGAGACATTTGCTGAGCTTGTGAAAAAGGTTCATGTAGATTATGCAGGCTACACTCCAGGAAAGCTCGACGAGAAGACAGCGAATCAGCTGAAAAAAGAGCATGAGGAAACCCTTCGAACGATTAAGGAAGATAACCATCTCTTAGATAGGATAAAACAGGCAAAAAGTGAGGGTGACAACGAGAGAGTCGCCCAATTAACCGAGGAATATTCACAAAGCTTGCAAGAAGACATCTCGAAAGCAACGTTCCATTATCAGGAGCAGGTGAACAACAGAATCGCCGAAAAAGATGCCGAGTACGAGGAACAAAAAAATAGCCTCACCTTGCGAAGCGGCTCCTTCAAATACTACGTCACCGATAAAAAGAACAACAAAGTTTACACCAATCTCGCGCAAGAACCTACAGAATGGGAACTGGCCCGATATGCGCGCTATACAATCAACCTCCCTAATACGAACGGGGATTTGGAAAGCATCAATCGCACTTATCAACTGAATCAACTAAGTGGTATCTTTTATATCCCAAAAGAACCAGATGGATATAGTCAGGTCCACACAGATGCACTTTACTATGATTCCATTCGGGATCGGCTGATTGGCGAGTTAGTCCTGCTCGGGGGCACTCTGCTCATCCTTGCACTCTGCTACTGGTATTTGCCAGTTAGCAAAACGTTAGAAGTACCGATTGTAGTGAAAAGCCTGGCACTGGTCCGCTTTATCCCGTTGGATATTCGGATGGTACTGTCGTTCATACTTGGCATCACGTATCTCATTATGATCGCGAACGTGCGCTTTTTCTTCTTGCCAATTGATGGGGAGCATTTCTTCACCCTTGCGTTCGTTTCGTTGTTTACTTCTTACCTGCTTCTACAATTTATGGAGGCATGGCTTATGTACAACCAACCTGAGAGATTTACGCAGCAGTGGCAAAAGAGTATTTTCGCCAGACAACGTGTCCTTCTTCAAGAAAGCTATGCCAATCGCGGCATGTTCTTTAAAGTATCCACGTTGTTCATCCTGACGGTCATGTTTGGAATGAGTATCGTTTTCGGATTCGTCGCCATATTCGCAGGGTCTGGTGGCTTGCTGTTTTTCAGCTTTTTGTATGGCATGTTTTATATGATCGTGGTTTTCCCATACTCACTTAGACGCTTGGGTCTGATGAACCGCATCATGCAAGGAGCCTCCGAAATGGCTGGAGGCAATCTGAACACCACGATCCAGAAGGTAAAAAAAGGGAAGTTATCTGATCTCGCTCACTCTCTCAACAACATCACAAAGGGACTCAAGCACGCGATGGAAGAGCAGATGAAGAGCGAGCGCATGAAATCCGAATTGATCACCAATGTTTCTCATGATTTAAAAACACCGCTAACCTCGATTATCAACTACGTTACCCTGCTCAAGCAGGAAGATTTGACACCTGAGGAACGCAAGAGCTACGTCGATGTCTTGGATCGCAAAGCAGATCGACTGCGCGTCCTCATCGATGACCTGTTTGACGCAGCCAAAATGTCCAGCGGCGCGGTTGAGCTGAATATCGAGCAAGTGAATGTCGCCTCCCTGCTCAACCAATCCATCGCTGAATTCAGTGACAAAATCGAGCAATCGACGCTCACTTTCCGCGTAACAACGGAACAGCCGAAAATCGTTGCTCCTCTGGATGGCAAGAAAACATGGCGTGTATTCGAGAATCTGATTGGCAACGCCCTGAAGTATTCCATGCCGAACACGCGCGTCCTGATCCATTTGGCAGAGACACAGGAAGAGGTTATCCTGACGTTCAAAAATGTCTCCGCCTACGAAATCGACTTTGATGCACAGGAACTGTTTGAACGGTTCAAGCGCGCTGATCAATCCCGTCATACCGAAGGCTCTGGCCTCGGCTTGGCTATCGCAAAAAGCATCGTAGAGCTGCAAGGCGGCAGGCTGTCTATCGATATTGATGGCGATTACTTCAAAGTCACGGTCGTATTCCGCAAGCACGCGTAAGGAGCAAATAGGAAAGCCAGTGCCCGATCGTCAGGCACTGGCTTTATTACGTGGTTTTCTCCCTGTTAGATGGCAAAGTTCCTTTCAAATAGGGCCTCAATTCTGGCAGCCACTTCTTGCTCATCGGCCCCCTCCACCTCAAACATAATTTCATCTCCGGTCTTCGCCCCCAGAGCCATTACGCTAAGAATGCTTTTGCCATTAGCCTGCTTGTCATTGTAGATCATCTTGACCGACGAGCTGTATTGATTGAGCAGGTTCACCAAGACAGAAGCAGGGCGAGCATGGAGACCTCCACTCACGGCTACTTCCAGATTCATTCGGATCAAATTCACGCCTCCCTTCCTGTCTTTGTACATGCAATCCTCTTACAAGAAAAACTTCTCGATGACTTCTGCCACCCCATGCCGATCATTCGTTTCCGTGACATGCCGAGCCAGCTGTTTCAGATCATCGGGAGCATTGCCCATCGCCACACCCATTCCGGCGAATTGGAGCATCTCTGCATCATTGTAATTGTCTCCTACAGCAACGATCTCGTCAGGCTGAATCGCAAGCCTCTCACTCACTACCGCAAGACCACTTGCTTTGGAGATACCTACAGGCAATATTTCCAAATTATTCGCGCCTGATGCCGTCACGCGAATCCCCGTAAGCTCGGCTTTCTCAAGCTCTTGTCTTGCTTCCAACAGACGCTTCTCGTCTCCCGTGACGAATATTTTCGGAGCACACACCTCATGTTTTCGAACGTATCCGGCGATCAACCGCGAAGCCTGGATTTTGAGCGGGTATTGATTTTTCCAGAGCTGGCGCAGTGTCCAGGCATTTAACAGAGGAAACAAATCCGTCAACTTCCAGGTGCGATTCGTGACAGCATAAGCCTCATGCAGCAACATGACATCCAAGCCATGCGATACGAGTATATCTGTAATCCTCGCCGCTATCTCATACGGAATACGCTGTACATACAGCACCTGATCCGTCTTGGGGTCTGCAACGTATGCGCCATCATGGGAAACAAGCGGTGCGCTGATCCGAAACTGCTGCGCCAACGATTTGGCCGATGGGTATGCCCTGCCGGTTGCCAGTGTGACGTGGACTCCTTGCTGCACTAACTGGGTAATGGCCCGCTCTGTTACTTTGGATAAGGTGTGGTTCGACATCAAAATCGTTCCGTCCACATCCAAGGCGAGGAGTTTGTATTTCACACGAGTTCCATCCTTATGTGACAGGCTTGAAAAACTGTGGCAGATGCTCCTTGTGCGCCTCCAGCATTTCATCGAGTATTTTTTTGGCGATCACATCAGACGGCACCAGCGGGTTAATATTCATCGCCAATAGCGCGGTATGGTAATCACCCGTTACAGCTGCCTCAGCTGCCACTCGCTCAAACGATTTGATTTGCTGTACGAGTCCACGCACGGGAACAGGCAAGTCACCAACAGCCAAAGGAATCGGCCCTTCTCTTGTAATCACGCAGTTCACTTCAACTGCCGAATCATCCGGAATGCTGGCAATCGCCCCATTGTTACGAACATTTACCGTCTGGATATCGCGCTTGTCGTTGTAAATGGAGTAAATCAGATTGCAAGCAGCCTCACTGTAATAGGCCCCGCCACGTTTCTCCAGCTGCGGAGGCTTGATATCTAAGTCTGGATCTTCGTAGAGCGCAAATAGCTCCGCTTCCACCTGCTTGACCACTTCAGCCCGCGTACCCTTCTGCTCCGCTTCTTCCAGCTCATGCTCAAGCATCGTGCGCGTCTGGTAGTAATAACGATGATACGGGCACGGGAGAATCCCCAATGCTTTGATGAAATCCTTATCCCAACCAAGGTCCAAAATGTTTTGCATCGTAATGCCCGATTGGTCGCCCGTTATTTTATCCATTACTTGGGAAATGACATTTTCCCCATCCAGGTACACACCCAGTCCGAAGATCATATGATTCAAACCGGCAAAGTCAATATGAACCCGTGATTGCTCGACGCCTAAAACAGAGGCAACACCCATTTTCATCCCGATGGGAACATTGCATAGTCCAATGACCTTTTTGCGGTTGGTATACCGCAGCACTGCCTCTGTGACCATTCCTGCCGGATTCGTGAAGTTAATCAGCCAAGCATCTGGACATAGCTCTTCCATGTCACGACAAATGTCCATAATGACCGGAATGGTACGCAGGCCTTTGAACAAGCCTCCAGGTCCATTCGTTTCCTGACCGATCACCCCGTATTTCAAAGGAATCCGCTCATCCTTGATTCGCGCATCCAAGAGACCCACGCGCATTTGTGTCGTAACAAAATCTGCGCCCGCAAGTGCTTTTCGCCGATCCTGCGTCAAATGGATCTCGATAGGCACCCCTGCCTTCTCTACCATCCTTTTTGCCAGGGCACCTACTGTTTGCAGCTTTTTCTCTCCCTCTGGAATATCAACCAGCCACAGCTCTCGCACGGGCAATTCATCGTAGCGCTTGATGAAGCCCTCCACCAGCTCAGGTGTATAGCTAGACCCTCCACCGATCGTTACAATTTTGATTCCGCTCATACTCCTGCCTCCTTGCCTGCATGGATTTGGCTGTACAGCTCTACAAACTCCGTAGCCAAATCCTTGACTGTAATTGCGTTCATCAAATGATCCTGGGCGTGAATCAAGAGCATGCTGATCTCAGTCTTTTCGCCCGCTATCTCCTTCTGGATAAGTGCCGTTTGATTTTGGTGTGCACGACCGAGCTCTTCTCCCGCACGCTTCAACGCATCCTCTGCCCCTGGCAAGTCTCTATTTTTAGCCAGAGTGATCGCTTCCATTGCCAGACTCCGTGCGTTTCCTCCGTGAAGTATTAGTTGAAAAATAACGTCTGTATGGTCCAAATCTATCTCCACCTATCCAAGTTCGCTAAAAGTCACGAGCTGTATTTTTTGATCACGAATGTACTGCTTTAACTCTGCTGATGTTAAAATTTTCAATTCTGTGGTTCGTTGCCTTGCGTATGAACTGCCTGTCAGTACCGCTTCGTCCAAATAGGCAGGGTGTGTCATGATCTCAACCACAGGATACTCCGCCATTTCCTCTACGATCCTGACGAAGGATTGTACGGTTAGGTCGTCTCCATAAAAATGATGAGAAAAGCCTTCTGTCGTCAAAACACTCAATTGGTCCCGCTTCTCCTGTGTCCCGAACAGCCAGGGATAGCGAACTGGCACCCTATATTCCTCTGCCAGCTTCAGAACAATCGGCAAAACCGCTGGATGTGCATGGACATGGTGGTGGCTGTCGATATGCGTCAGCTTGAGCCCCGACGCCACGAACCTCCCTAATTGAGCCCGCAGCTCCCGCTCAATCTCCTCCGGTGCAGCAGAAATCAGATGATCTTGCCCGCGTCGGAAACGCCCCTCTCCATCTGTTAGCGATGGTACATCCTGACTAACTGGCGATCCGCATGTGAGTACTAGATGAATGCCTACTCCGAGCGTCGGATGTTCATTGGCCAGCCCTACAGCGTGCTCGAACCCCTCCATATTGACCATCATGGTCGCAGAAGTAACGACTCCTTCCCGATGTGCTTCGACGATGCCCAGATTGACGCCTTTGGAATACCCAAAATCGTCTGCATTCACAATCAATTTCATAGATAGCCTCTCCTCTAGCGTTTACATAGTCACAGCTGTATCGGAAGCAGTACCAGCTTTTTCTTCACTTACCTTTTGTTTATCCCACAAGCGGAAGAACGGATAGTAGATCGCGAGCGAGATGATGAAGTTCACCGCTTGAAGAACCATCCCCGACACTTTTCCGCCCGTAGCCAAATAGCCGCTTACAAATAATGGTGTCGTCCACGGAACAGATACCCCGCTTGGCTTTGCCACCCATCCGAGCGACATCGCAAAATAGCTGATAATGACCAAGATGACAGGGGTAAACACAAACGGAATAATCAAGAGCGGGTTCATGACAATCGGCATTCCGAAGATGACTGGTTCATTAATGTTAAACAAGCCGGGTCCGATTGAGAGTCTGCCGATGTTTTTCATCTGTTTGCTTCGCGCCATGAATACCATCAGGACAACGAGGGCCAAAGTAGCACCCGATCCCCCTGCATAGATCCACATGTCAAAAAATTGCGTAGTAACGACGTTTGGCAATTCACCGTTCGGATTTGCCTGAAACGCCGCTCTGTTCTGGTCCATCAGTGTCAGCCAAATTGGGCTCATAATGCCACCGACTATCGCCGCACCATGCAAACCAACAGCCCAGAGTATATGAATAAGTAACACGCAGATGATAGCGCCTATCAAGCTGCTGCCGACTACACTCAATGGTCCGACAAGAAGATCTTTTACAATATTATGAATACTCTCGAAAGAGGTGTTTTCTAGCAGAATCCGAATCAGCCATACAACAATAAGCACAGCACCCGCAGGGATCAACGCCACAAAAGAGCGGGAAACAGCAGGGGGAACTCCGGGTGGCATGGAGATGACGATTTTCATTTGGATGATTTTGCGATAAATCTCGGTTCCCAAAATCGCCAATATCATGGCTACGAACAATCCCTGACTACCCATCAGCGTAACAGGAATGACTCCGCCTACCTCTTGGGCTACACTCGCTCCCTCAGGGGTGAACAATACTTTATACGGAGTAGCGAGCAAGAAGGAAGCAACAGAAATCGCTCCAGCCGACAGCGGATCCACCTTGTATTTCTCTGCTAGTCGGTAGGCGACGCCGAAACTTACGATTAATCCCATGATGTCAAAAGTAGCACCTACCGGATACAGCAGCTTCGTCCGCCATTTTTCACCGAAAACTCCGCCCATGAATTCGTCATAACCAGGTATCGGTATGAAGCCAATGATGAGGAACAGTGAACCAATGATCAACAAAGGCAAAGTAAGGATAATTCCGTCACGAATGGCCTGCAGATGCTTTTGTTCCGCCATTTTTCCTGCTATCGGCATCATGCGGTTTTCCATAAATGAAACAAATCCGCCCACACGCATCCCCCTCCTACTGTTTTAGACGAAGTGCAAACTCAAGCACGTTTTTCCCGTTCAATGTACCGTAATCGACCGTGCTGATTACGTCTACAGGAATCCCTCTGGATGCCCCTTCTTTTTTCATCTCTGTCAGCTTGTAACGAACTTGTGGTCCCAGCAAGAGCACTGCTGCTTGATCAATATGATTTTTTACCTCATCTGCGGAAACTGCCCATATTTTAGCGTCCAACCCTTTTTCTCTGGCAGCCTCCTCCATTTTTTGAACCAACAAGCTTGTCGACATACCCGCTGCACAACACAATAAAATATTCATTGTACCCCCTCCTCTCAACGAGTGATGCCTTACTGAAAGAGCAAGTTTCGTGCCAAAACACCAAAAAATGTATGCGCTTACCAAAAAAACCGCATGGTCAGGCATATTTCGCTACCTCATCGCCTGTCACGCTCATTAGTGTTTTTATGTAAGCGCTGTAGTGTTTGATTTTGAATAGGGAAAAGTCAAAAAATAAAACACTGGTTACGCCAGTGTTTTATTGTGTATGAAGAAATTCATGATAAAACAAACATCGTCTTCGCTGATTACTACCTCATACTTATCTTCCAGGGGCAATAATTCATGTCGGATTAAGCTGTACAGCTTGCGGTTCTCCAGCAAAAAACTGTCTTTTTGAATATACGCTACGGATTGCGTCCCTATTTTCAAGCGATCCACCAGGCAGCAGATGTGCAAGTAGGCCCCAATTCGCGTGTCAAAAACCAAATAATTGTTCAGTCGTTCCTCCATACGGCCGACACACATCCTCACGTCTGCGAGAATATCTTGTCCATCTACCATTTGCAGGTGCTCTCCTAGAGACTCTTGCATCTTCAAGTAAGCCTCTTCCAGATCGATTACTTGCTGGATATCAGACATCGCCTCTCCGTTCAAAACATCGTCCATGCTATGGTGGCGCAACTCGCGGTCGAGAATGTAATTACTCACCACGAAGAGAATTTTTCTCTCCTCCTTGATTTTTCGAAGCTGACTGCGGGCTTGA
Organism: Brevibacillus sp. HB1.3; assembly: GCF_013186635.1. NCBI lineage: Bacteria > Bacillati > Bacillota > Bacilli > Caryophanales > Paenibacillaceae > Brevibacillus > Brevibacillus sp. HB1.3. The sequence continues at coordinate 367,380 of NZ_JABMIT010000002.1, forward strand.
GCCTTATCGATCAGTTGCAGCGGCACAAATTCCAGCAGGCTCTCATCGTACCTGAGCCTCGATTCCAGCAGCTTTTTCAAAAACAAGGCACTGCCTTCCCCAGACAAGCAGGCAGCGACGATTGTCAGCGCCGGAATATGCTTTTGCACCTGCTCCTTCGGCTGCTCCTCCCGCTGATAGAGAGAAATGCCCAAGACATCTCGGTAAACATCCTCGAGTGAATGACCGAGCATGGCCTTTCGAGTGGCTTCAATCACATGCGGCGTGCTGACCATCGGAATGACCTTGACCGGAATGCCGATCTCCCGCTCAATAATCTCACCAAAGCCGAGCAGCGACCCCATATCTACGAGCAACAACAGTCCAGCCTTGCTTCCGATCTCTCTGGCTACTTTCAGTGCTTTTTCCAAAACACTCATGGAATCTTCTTCAAGCGGTAGGTCGATGGCTCTCGCATACTGTGTGACCAGCAATCGGTTCGTCACATCAACCATCGCTGTCGCACCGCCGCTGCCGTGCGTAATAACGAGCACGCCGATTGTTTCCCGTTCTTCCTCCATGCTGACATCGTCGAGCACGAAAAACATGGTCAAATATCCAGCCTCACCAATCGGCAGATCCATGAGTATCGCTTCTTCTATCATGCGCACGCACTCTAGCGCCACGGCAAATTCTTTCTTGTATTTGATTCGCACGTGGTTGATTTGCGGATTCACGATCTGCTTACCTTGTGCAAGGCGCTCCTTCGATGTTTGAATATGCAACGCGAGACCAAAGATCACCTTCTGGCTCAAAATCTTCTCCAGCTTAGCCTCTGCGAAGCGAACGATCTCTTCCACGAGATGAATGATGAACGGGTCAATAATCCGGGCCATGTCGCCCTTATTCACACGTTGATGGACGCCTTTGATAAAGGTCGTAAAATAATTCTCGATGTCAAACTCCAATTCTTCTTCACTCACACCGAGGTTTTGCAGCTCATATATTTTTTGCTCGATTTTTTCATAGACACTGTCCGTCGTATCCTCTGTTTCTCGCCCAATCCAGATGCCCTCCTTGGATGGCTGCACGACAAAGCAGTTGTGCTCGGTCCCAATGATTTCATCTAGCTCCTGCTTGTAATCCTTCACCAAAAGCAGCCCTTGCTTGACATGATGCGGCAGATCCTGAACCGATACGTGCAGCTGATTCTTTTTTAACGAAATGAATTCGGCATAGGCGCTGGCGCAGGTGAGCTGAATATCCGTTTTTAACTGTCCAATGTTATTCGGGCAATGATAGCACAAGAATGCTTGCACAGCATTGGCCGATATCTGAATCTCTCTCCCCAACCGAAAAGCCTCTTCTTGAAAAATCTCCATCGTAATACGAAAACGCTCTTCCAAGCCACGCTCCACTAAAGATGGCAGCTTGATGACCATGGGAATGCGCCTCATGAACGTTTTTAAGAGACTCGACTCCGGATTTTCTGTCGTGGCCATGACAATCTGCACCTGAGCCGTCCGCTCCATCTCTGTTTCCCCTACGCGGCGGAATATGCCTTTATCCATAAAGGTAAAAAAGATTTCCTGTCCTTCCGCTGGCAGCCGATGCACCTCATCGAGAAAGAGAATGCCACCGTCTGCCTTTTCCACGAGTCCTTTGCGATCCATCTCCGCTCCGGTGTACGCCCCTTTTTTGACTCCGAACAATTGACTGATTAAGAGCTGCGGGTTGTTGGCATAATCAGCACAGTTAAAAATCACGAAAGGAGCATGCTTTTCCAGGCGTCCAATATCAACGGCAAACTCGTGAATCATCCCGGCGAACCACGACTTCCCTACACCTGTTTCTCCCAAAATCAAGCAATGCATCCCTCTCGGCGGATACAAAACGGCCGCCTTTGCTTGCTCAATACGCGTGATCAGGCTCTTGTTGGTTTTTGCCAGCCTGTCCAGCGACGTCTCCGCCAAATAGAGCGAATCGTTTCCTTGCTTGGCAAAAAACAGCGTCGGACGCCCTTCTTCCTTCTCGATTCGGCCTTCCTTCCACAAACGGTTCAAATCGCTGCTCACATTCGCTCGACTCAAACCAAGCCTCTCAGCCAATTCTGAAGCGCTTACTTTTTTATCGGGACCAGCGTCTACTAACGTCTGGAATATTACATCTAATCGTTTCACTCTATCACCCGCCGTTGAATAGATAGAAAGTCACGAAATGCACAACCAATCCTTTTCATTTCCACGAATATTTGGAAAAACCTGCTTGCTGCTTTTTTCCCCCTTCCCCTTGTTTTTGTCCCGATGATTTATTTTTCCGTCTCCTTTCTCTGGTGTACGATATAATAGAGAAATAATGATTGACAGGAGATAGCAAATCCATGATGGTTTTCATCGTGTTTACCATATGGGCATTAGGTCTGTTCGTACTGTTCACAGACCCGAAACGAACGTCGATCCGCTGGGCTTGCGCGACTGCCTTTGTTGGGGCTGGGGGCTTTATCTCAGGCGCGATTGACGAGACGATCATGCCCCATTTTGCAGATTACCTGGCCGCAAAGCCGGGGACCACGAACACCCTGATAGTAGTAAGCCGTATCTCTTCTTTTGTTTGCCAAGCGGGCTTGCCCTATACGTTTCTCATGTTTTCCGTGCACTCAGCTGAATTCTTGTCTCGCAGAGTAAAGCTGACGATACAATATGCCGCTCTCAGCCTGCCGCTTGGGATGCTTTGGATTACACCCGTTTATCCCGAGCTGCTTTTTAACTACTGGATTATGGTGGCATGGGTGATTCCGTTTTTTCTGTTTTCCTGTACGCTGCTTGTCGTACAGTACATGCGAGAAAAAGATCCACTCGTGAAAAAGAACAGCTTTTTCACGAACGTACTCATCATCGTTCCGTTGTTTTTCGTCTTTATTTTCATCTATATCATGCGCACTCAGAACGATTACGAAGCTTGGCGCTACAACATTGGCGTGGTCACGATCCAGTTTATCCTGATCGTTGCCATCAGTTTGAAATACGGCTTTCTGGGCGTCCGTCTCCGCGTAGAGAAAAGACGTCTGGACAGTACCTTGCGTGCCTTGACTTCCGGTGCACAAATCATTAACCATACGATCAAAAATGAAGCAGGCAAAATCTCGCTGTATGCCAACCGTATCGAGACATATGCGGACGAAACGAACCAACCGTCGCTAAAAGAAGACGCGCTTGTGCTGATGCAATCCTCGCAGCATATGCTGGACATGATGAATCGGATTCAAAACCAGCTGCGGGACGTCGAGCTGCGCGAAGAACCATGTGACCCCGGCCAAATCATCGGGCAGGTCACACAAAATCTGACGCCCTATATCCTGAAACAACAGGTAGAAGTGGTTAGTGAATTGGACGAAACACTTCGCTTGCATGGCGATGGTGTACAACTGCGCGAAGTCATCACCAACTTGTGCATGAATGCGTTAGAAGCCATGAAGTCGGGTGGCAAGCTCCAACTTCAGCTATTTATGTCCCACAAGCATCTGATCATCACTGTCGCAGATACTGGCACAGGCATCACAAAAGAGAACCTACCTCACGTGCTCGACCCTTTTTTCTCGACAAAAAGGACAGGGCAAAACTTTGGTCTCGGGCTCTCCTACTGCTACAATGTCATGCAAAAGCATCAGGGCCAACTGGAAATCTACAGTGAGCAAGGCAAAGGAACCACCGTTTTCCTGTTCTTCCCGAAAAAGCGCGTCATTATAAACGACTCTGAATAGCGAAAGGACGCTCACAATCATGAATCCAATCAGGGTATTTTTAGTAGAGGATGATCCCGTCTGGCGCAAAGGTCTCATTGACTTCCTGAACAAAGAGCCGGATCTTTCTGTAGTAGGGGAAGCCGGGTTCAAGGCAGAAGCAATCGAGCGCTTTTTGCCTGCCAAAGCGGATGTCGTCCTGATGGACATTAACTTGACCGAGAACAATCTGGACGGGATCGAGACGGCAATCGAATTCATGGCCCTCCAGGCTAACAGCAAAATCATCATGCTCACCTCTCTGACAGACGAGGCAGTGATCGTGGAATCATTCTCAGCAGGTGCCGTCAACTACATCAGCAAATCGAGCTTCAAGGAAATTCCCGACGCTATCCGTGCTGCTCACAACAGCCAATCTGCCATTCACCCTACGGCCGCTGCGGCACTGCGCAACGAATTTTTGCGTTTGAAAAACGATGAAAATCAAAAGCTCTTATCTCCCGCAGAACGGGACATCCTACAGCTAATCCACCAAGGTCATACGCAGACGCAGATTGAACAATCTCTCCACATCACGAAGCGTACGATCAAAAACCACATCAACCGAATCCTCAAAAAAATGGGCGTCAAAACAAGCAAGGAAGCGGCCGCAAAAGCCAGCCAAAAAAAGCTATTCTAGGTCTTATTACCAGGTACCAATGAATGTTGGTACTTTTTTTACATGCTCCACTCCTTACAATTAAAAGTGCGAGATCAAAAAGTCGACTTTTCAGCATCGAGAAAATGGCGAGAAGCTGAAGAAGGAGGAGCGGAATGTAGGGGACCTACATGAGCACCGGACTTCGAAGGTGAACGCCAGTTTCGATGCCGAATAAGCTTTCTAAACTACTTCATGATCAAAAGTCGGCTTTTTGATCAACCTCTAAAAGCTATAGAGCAACTCACTTATCCTTTGTAAAGGTGTGGTCCACATGGCCCTTATTTATTCTTTCTTAAAAACGATACTGATGCTGTGGTTTCGCCCTCGTATGCTTGGACTCTCCAAAATCGACTTGTCGAAGCCATCCCTTATCACTCCCAATCACGTTTCCTTGTTAGATGCGGTACTCCTATCCTTTTGCTTGCCAAAAGAAGCGACCTTTGTCGTCAACACGGAGATCGCCAAGCGGTTTGCGTTTTTCCTCCGCTTCCGCAAGCATATCGCGATCGATCCGCTCAACCCGTACTCCATCCGCCACATGCTCCGCGTTATTCGCAACGGACAGACGCTGGTGATTTTTCCAGAAGGCCGGATCACGACGACGGGCGGCATCATGAAAATCTACAGTGGTGTTGGATATCTCGCTCTGCGAACTGGTGTAACGGTTTACCCAATCATTATTAATGGCCTGGAACGTTCGATCTTCTCGTATTTGAAAGGAAAGCTGAAACTCTCCTTGTTCCCAGATGTGACCATGACAGTAGGCACTCCGTTCACGATCGAGCGCGATCCAAACCTGTCGATGCGCGAACAAAAAGCCACGGCCAATGATCGTATTCTGCGTACTCTTCAAGAAGGCTTGTTCGAGAGCCGAATGAAGCAAAACGTGAATCTGTTTGATGAAGTTCTCGAAGCAGCTCGCCTGAATGGTGCAAAAATGGAAATCGCCAAGGACCTGACGTCCGCGATCGACTACAAGACCTTGTTAATCGGCAGCTACTTACTCGGCAACAAATTGCAGCCGATGCTCTTGGGAAAACCGGTTGTCGGTGTATTCCTTCCCAATTCAGTGGGTCATCTCGTAACGTTGCTATCATTGTTCCGCATCGGAGCCACTCCAGCCATCCTAAACTTTTCGCTTGGTATTCGCTCCTTGCTGGATTGCTGTGAGACTGCCCATATCGATACGATCCTGACATCGCGTGTATTCATTGAAAAAGGAAAGCTGGAGCACATCATCACAGGTCTTTCACCGAGCGTGAAAATTATTTATCTCGAGGATTTGAAAGCATCCGCGACTGCTTTTGACAAAGTGTCCGCACTCTTCTCTTATTTGCGGAAGAAAAAAGCTTCAGCGACAAGTAACGAGCTGATCCTCTTCACTTCCGGCAGTGAGAGTAAGCCAAAGGGTGTCATCCTGACGCATACGAATTTGTACGCGAATATTCAACAAGTAACCAGTGTGATTGACATTACGAGTCGCGACAAGTTTTTCAATGCCCTGCCTATGTTCCACAGCTTTGGACTTACTGCGGGAACACTTTTACCAGTCGTGAAGGGTATCCCGGTTTATCTGTATCCAAGCCCGTTGCATTACAAGGCGATTTCGGAATTGGTCTACGATCAAAACGCCACGATCCTCTTCGGAACCTCGACCTTTATGGCTGGTTACGGACGTATGGCCCATCCTTACAACTTCTACACCTTACGCTACGTATTTGCAGGTGCAGAAAAGCTAAAGGACGATGTGCGCAAGCTGTGGATGGAAAAGTTCGGTGTGCGGATTTTTGAAGGCTATGGGGCAACAGAAACAGCTCCGATCCTGTCGCTCAACACCCCGCTGGCTAACAAACCAGGAACCGTCGGGCGTCTGATGCCAGGGATGTCCGCCAAGCTGGAACCAGTAGAAGGAATCGATGCTGGCGGAGAGCTTTTGGTGAAGGGTCCGAACGTCATGAAGGGTTATATGATTCACGGAAAGGGCTTTGTTCCCGCTGAGGAATGGTACCACACAGGTGATTTGGTTACCGCTGACAAGGACGGCTTTCTCAGCATTCAATCCCGCTTGAAGCGCTTCGCCAAGATCGGCGGCGAGATGGTTTCGCTCAATCTGGTTGAAGAACTGGCTATGCAATGCTTCGGACACTCCGGTTTTGCTGCAATCACAGTGAATGATTCACGAAAAGGTGAGCGTGTCCTGCTATTTACCACAGATGAATCGGTTCAGCTGAGCCAATTGCGCGCGTATTTGACGGAAAAACAATACTCGCCACTTCTCATCCCAGGTACGATGCAAGTCATCAAGGCTCTACCACTTCTCGGTAGCGGAAAAACGGATTACGTCAGTCTGAAACAGCTGGTCGAAACGGGAGGAAAATGATGTGAATATACGATTAAAACCACTACAAGCCCTGTACTTCACTCAATTTCTATCGGCCTTTGCCGACAACATGATTTTGTTTGTCATCGCAAATCTACTGCGGGAGAACGGTTTTTCTCCCGCGATGCTTGCACTCGTATCGATTTCATTCTTTCTCCCTTACATTTTTCTCGCTCCATTAGTTGGGCCTTTTGCCGACAAGCATGCCAAGTCTGTCGTGCTGGTGATTGGCAACCTGATTAAAGCGCTTGGTGTTGTCCTGCTGTTTTTCATTGACCAGTCGAGCATCATGATGCTGATGTTGTGTTACTTCACAGTCGGAGTCGGAGCGGTCGTGTATTCTCCGGCTAAGTACGGAATTTTGCCGGAACTGACTCGAAATGAAGAGGAACTGTTTCATGCGAATGCACGCATCGAAGCCTATACGATCTTTGCGATTTTGACAGGAATCGGTGGTGGTGGAGCCATCGCGAACATGACGGCACCGCTTATCTCGTCTGGAATTTGTCTGCTGATCTATTTGCTGTCGCTCGGTATGACTTTCTTCGTTCCACGCATGAGAGGGAATGCATCCATTCGCTATGGAGCAGAAGCACGACGCTTTTTTATCGACTTCCAGCACCTGATGAATCGTCCGGAAACGAGCTTTGCCCTGATTGGAACTGGAGCATTCTGGATGTCCTCAGCTGTCCTGCGCGTGGCCGTTCTGGCCTGGATTCCTCTCGCGCTAGGAATTAACCCGGAGAGCTTCTCCGTATCGCTGATTCTCGCAACGACATCCATTGGAATTATCGCGGGAGCTTTTCTCGCTCCGAAGCTCATTCCTTTGACTCATTTCACTCGATCACTGACATATGGATTCGGAATGTTTCTCATCATCGTGCTATTTCCTTGGACGAATATCACCTTTGTTGCCATCAGTTTATTGCTTCTCGTCGGGTTCATGGGCGGCGTGTTCATTATCCCGATGAATACAGTCTTGCAGGACGAAGGCAAACGGATGGTCGGTTCAGGAAAAACGATTGCGATTCAAAACTTCATTGAGAATCTGCTGATGGCAGTAGGCTCCGGCATTTACTACCTGATCACCTATATCGGCATTTCCATCTCCGGTGCGATTGTTGGTCAAGGGCTGCTGCTGCTCGGGTTCCTGTTGTACTTGGTGAAGTATCGCAGACGTATCGTGCGTTGACAGATTGGCGTGATAGAAAAAGAAAAAGCCGTGACCACTAGCGTCACGGCTTTCTGGCGTCTAACTATGTTATTTCTTTTGCTGGGTGTTAGTTGTCGGTGTACCTGATTTCTCCGCAGCCTTTCTCGCTTCGTTCAGCTGATGATAAAATTCACCTTTTGTTTTAAAGGTCGAAAACTTCGCTGCATTGATTTTTACTTTTGCAGACAGCTCGGTGATTTCTTCTTTGGTTACCGCGTCCTTGATGTTGATGGAAGCGATATTGGTGTATTTGCCATCTGCCGTTTTCGGAACGCTCAGAATACCTGCATTGATCAGCTCTACTATGTCCTTGCGTACAGGTGCTGTGGTGTCCACACCTGTAATCTTCCAATTGTTTTGTACTTTTGGCTCGTAAACGCCCTTTTTCACTTCTTTCAGGTACGCGATCGCACGGTTGCGGATCGTTCCACCTGTTTCACCAAACGCAGTATTGTCTTTGGAAGACCACAGCTGTTCGAACTTGCGTCCTTCCAACGCGCCACCTTTTGCCTGCAAAGCTTCCATTCGGTATGCGTTCATTCCGAGCTTCAAGGTATCTGTAGCCTTGATCGGTGTCTCATCGAGCTTGCGCAGGTTCGTGATGCGGCTGCCGTATGGCTTGGTCAGGTCGATTTCGTATTTCACGCCACCGAAGAAATCATTGGTGCTGTATTTGGAGGCGCGGCGTTTTGGATCAAAGCTTACGGTCACGTCACCAGGGCGCGTGGAATTGAAGTAGCCCACAGCCCATTCCATATAGTCCTTCAAGTCTTTTCCGGTTACTTTGTAAACGGTAATCTCGCCACCCGCGTATTGGTAGTTGTAGGCGATATCCTTTTTCTTGATCGGACCGACATCCAGCTTGGCTTTGTCGTTATCGATCTGGTGAGCAACCACGTCTGCTTTACTGTAGTAGAGCATCACTTCATGGAAAAAGTCAGACAGTGGCGTCTCCTGAATTTGGACCGTCGGGATACCCTCGATCTCGTTTTTCTCTACCAGGTTCATGCCTTTGAGCTCTGCTACGACGATGTTGGCATCTGCACGCGCGAACTCATGAAAAGGCTGGAGCTTGGTCTCGAGCGCTGCATCAGATACCGCTGGTGTGCCATCTGCGCCTTTTACAGGGACCGCAGTCGCTTCCTTGTTAGTCAGCACGAGCTTGCCGTCTTTCTTTTCGAAGGTCAAGTCAATGCGAGAGAGATGTGTACCGTATTTGTCCGGCTCTGTAATTAGAACGCCGTTGATCTCTTCTTTTTTCACGAGCTTGTGCATGTGACCTGCAAAAATCGCAGTCAGTTCTGGAACGGCGTTCGCAATATCTGCTACGCCCGTACCCGGAATACCGTTTTCATTCTCGATGCCCATGTGCATGAGGCCGATCATGACGTCTACTTTGCCTTCTAGCTCTTTTACGGCTTTCTTGGTTTCTTCTACCGGGTTTTTGATCACGAGGCCATCCAGATGGTCGGTTCCTTTTTCGAAATCAGTAATCATCGGTGTGTTCATCCCAATGACGCCAATTTTTATACCGCCACGCTCAATGATCGTGTACGCAGGCAAGAAACGCTCGCCATTTTCCTTGTAAATGTTCCCTGCCAAAACAGAGCCTTTGTATTGGCTACTAACCTTATCCAATACATCGAGTCCAAAATTAAATTCATGATTCCCAAAGGCCCACGCGTCATAGTTCATTTCGTTCATCGCGACCATGATAGGAGACTGCGGTTGGTCGTTGAAAAGCTCTGCCGAGTTGTCTTGGATCGAATCGCCTGCATCCAGCAACACGGTGTTCGGATTTTCTTTGCGAATCTCTTTAATCATCGTGAACAACTGCGTCATGCTGCCATTTGGATTCGGACCATCCAAAGCATAATCCCACGGCATGAAACGTCCGTGAATGTCAGATGTACCCAGCAGCGTAATTTTGGTAGGTGTTTCTGCGGCCTTTACTGGTGCGGCGATCCCCATCATCGCACTGCCTAGCACCATGGATGTAAGTGCTACACTTAATAAACCCTTCGCTAGTTTTTTCATGTTTTCCCCTCTGTCTCTCTTAATCTGTCAATGCCCCTCGATGGTGTTGCTCTAATTGTCCTCCTGTTCTATTTTGTATGAAAATTCTGGGTGCTATCTAACTATAGCAGGCATGTAAAAGGAAAAATAGCAAAAAAAGCCGTGACGTACATGTCACGACTTGATCGCTGCATAGTTCTGCAAACACTCCAGAAAGAGTTCTCCGTACTTCTCAAATTTCGCCTCGCCTACTCCTTTGATCTGGAGCATGGCCTGTTTGTCAGTCGGGCAAACACTGCTCATTTCCTTCAAGGTACTGTCTGGGAAAATCACATACGGCGGTACTTTTTGTCGCGTCGAGATTTCCTTGCGCAACGCACGCAGGTGCTCGAACAGCTCGTCATCCTCTGTCAGCTGCACAGGACGTATCGAGATTTTTTGCACAACGCGCTCTTCACCCCGCAGAACAGGCAATGCCCGCTCCCCTAGCTTTACGATTGGATATTGGCTCTCCGTCACTTGCAAATACCCTTCGGCAATAAGGAGCTGGATCAAGTCTGCGATCTCTTTTTCCTTGTATTCCTTCATCAAACCATACGTCGGCAACTGATCGAAGGAAAACTGGGTGACCTTCTTGTTTTTGGAGCCTTTCAGTACCTGCGCGACGAGTGCGGCACCAAAGCGCTCTCTCATACGTTTGACGCAGGAGAAAATCTTTTGCGCTTCGAGCGTAATATCGGACAGCTCGGTCTCATCGGTGCAGTTCGCGCAGCGTCCACACGCGACAGCATCTACTTCGCCAAAATATTGCACGATGTTTTGCTGCAAGCAACGGGGCGTCCGGCAATAGTCGATCATCGCATACAGCTTTTTGTACTCCAGCTCCTTGCGCTCGTCCAGCAGTTGATTTTGCTCGATGAAAAACGTTTGCGTCTGGATATCCTGGGGCTGAAACAGTAGAATACACTCACTTGGCTCCCCATCGCGTCCCGCACGGCCTGCTTCCTGGTAATACGCCTCCAGGTTTTTCGGCATGTTGTAATGAATGACGTAACGCACATTGGACTTGTCAATGCCCATGCCAAATGCGTTGGTCGCGATCATTGTCCGGACATCATCGTACAGGAATGCTTCCTGGTTGGCCGCACGCTCCTCTTCCGTCAGTCCTGCATGGTATTTGGTCACAGCAAAGCCACGCTTGTCCAAATCTGCATGCAAGGCGTCCACGTCTTTTCTCGTTGCCGCATAAATAATCCCCGCCTGCTGCTTATTCGCCCGCAAGTACGCCTGAATGAATTCCCGACGGTTCTCCCCCTTGCGTACAGACAAGATGAGATTGTCTCTGCCAAACCCTGTGATAAAAAGGCGTTCGTCCTGTAATTCTAGCTGTCGCTTGATGTCCTCGGTTACCTCCGGTGTCGCTGTGGCGGTCAAGGCTGCGACGAGCGGACGCTGTGGCAAGGATTGAAGAAAACGAGCAATTGCCAAATAGCTCGGACGGAAATCGTGCCCCCACTGCGAGACGCAATGCGCTTCGTCCACTGCCACAAACGAGATCGGAACATCTTGAATCAGGTTTTGGAACGCTTCGGATTCCAAACGCTCTGGAGCGATATACAGCAGCTTGTACTCTCCTCGGGCCGCCATACGGAGTCGATCGCGAACCTCGCTATAATCCAGTGAGCTGTTAATTTGGGTGGCGGGAATGCCCATGCTGACCAGTACGTCGACCTGATCCTTCATCAGCGAGATGAGTGGGGAGATCACGATGGTTACTCCTTCATGGAGCATCGCTGGGACTTGATAACAGATGGATTTCCCGCCGCCGGTTGGCATGATGCCTACTGTGTCATGTCCGGCTAACAGGCTCGTGATGATTTTCTTCTGGCCTTCTCGGAATGATTCGTAGCCAAAGTACTTTCGTAAAATCTCTTGCGCTTTATTTAACAAAGAGAATCACCTTCTCTTTCGACGGATTTTCAATGGGTTTCTTACTAGTGTAAACATAGGTATTGGGACAAAACAAGGGGTACTGCATTGTTAGAGTCAACATGGTGGAGGAGAAGAAAAAGCACAGTTCTCTTCGACTCTGACACACCCGCAAGGGTGATTCACTGGCCGTCTACATTTCAAAAAGGGGACCGTCGACCAAAGCCACCCTACGGGCGGACGTTTCTCAAGGGAGAAGTGTTCGACAAGCGTGGTCCCCTTTTTGAAGTTCCGACTGGGTAGGCGTTGTCAAGGTCTGCGAGCCCTGTGCTTTTTCTTCTCGCCAGCTTTTTTTGGCTCACCCACACCTTTTTTAATAATAAAGAAAAAGGCACCACAGGGGTGCCTAATAAGTAGCCTAGGAAGAGACAGACAAGATGAACCGTTTTTTCTGTAGAAGCCAAATGAACAAGTATACGATATACCCGATCATCCCTCCCACTGTATTCAGGAGTAAGTCATCGACATCGAATGTCCCGACGTTCATTACGAGTTGTGTCAGTTCAACACCGAGGCTTAGCATTAGGGATAGCAGGGTGACTCTGAACAGGGAACCGGCTTTTTTCGGGAACAAGAGTGGTAGCAGGAAGCCTAGCGGCATGAAGGCGATTACGTTGCCTACGAAGTTCACTGCACTGTGCCAGCTTTGGTAATTTCGTATCGATTTGATATAGTTCTCGATTTCATGAAAGGGCACCAAATTGCTCCGGTAGCGCAAGCGCTCTACAATCACAGACGGGTCGCTCCAAATGATTTTACATTGATCCAATAGCAAGCTGCTATCCAAACTGCCGAATTTAAGAAGCAGTACCTTCACGACGAGAAACAAGTAAAGGGCAAACACTGCATAACCTGCAATAACAAGCAGTTCAGTCGGTGTCTCCACTTTTTGCACGTTATCCATTGTCAAATCCCCCTCCATCAGTTTGTTGAGCCGCTTCTCGTAACCTTCATGTAGTGAGGATAGACTTTTCGATTAAAATTTACAGAAACGAAAGGTAAAGAAAAAGTAAAGCTTTCTCAAATGCTTGAGATTGTACGTGGTAACCAAACGGTAAAGGTCGTCCATTCGCTTGTGCTTTCGGCGGAAATGCTGCCTTGGTGCAGATCGATGATGCTTTTGGCGATAGCGAGACCAAGACCCGAGCCTCCTGTCTCTTTCGAACGTGAGCCCTCCACCCGAAAAAAGCGTTCAAACAAGCTCGGCACATATTCAGCCGGGATCGGCGCTCCGTTATTGGCAACAGAAATCGCGACACCTTCTTCTTGACAGAAGACACGTATGATAATTTCCGTACCATCGTGCCCGTATTTCACGGCGTTAGAAATGAGGTTTTCCAGAACGCGAACGAGCTTGTCAGTATCTCCTACCATTTCGATTTTTTGATCGGGCGTATCTACGATTAAACGCAGCCCCGCCTCATTCGCCACGAGTCGAAAGCCGACCGATACTTGCTCAACCAGCTCTACCAAGTCAAACTGCGTTCGCTTCAAATACGCCCCGCGATTGCGGACCTTCGTGTACTCAAATAGATCATTGACGAGCACGTTCATCTGTTTGGCCTTCTCATAGGCGATATGGGCGTAGTGCTTGAACTTCTCCTCGTCCTTGTGTTTGTTCTGCTCAATCAGCCCAAGGTAGCCAATGATGGAGGTCAACGGCGTTCGCAGATCGTGGGAAACGTTGGTGATCAGCTCGTCCTTCGATTGTTCCAGCCGCCGCTCCTCTTCCATCGCATCCAAGGCGCTTTTGACCAGAGCATGGATGCTATCGACCACTTGTCCCAAGCTGCCGTTCGGACGAATGGAAATCTGGTGATGATAGTTGCCTTTTGCAATGAAATGCAGCTCGTTTATGATTTGCTCCATCTGCTTCTGTTCCAGGTACTTGCGGATACGAACGACCGACCACGCCGCAAACATACCGGTTGCCAACAAAACAATTGGGATTTTAAAGGAGTTGATATCGAAATTGATCCGCAATTTCCAAATGAACTCTCTGATTTCCGGGATGGTGTACAAATAGTTGTTGGCAAAAAAATCAGCCATTTGAAAAACCGCGTAGATGATCATTAGGCCAAGCAGCAAATCAAAAAGGATGCGAATAAAATCCTTGGCTCTAAGCTTCAATTTTATAGCCGACCCCCCAGACCGTTTGTATCACCTTCTCGCCATTGGTCGCCTTCTCCAGCTTTTCTCTCAGATTGCTGATGTGAACCATCACCGTCTTGTAGGAAACGAAATTCTCCATTTTCCAGCAGCGGTCAAAAATTTCTTCCGAGCTGAACACCCGATTCGGATGGCTTGCCAGAAGATGCAGGACAGAAAATTCCAATGCCGTCAGCTTGATCGGGGTGCCTTCTTTGGTCTGAACGAAGTGGCTTTGCTTGTCGATAATCAGTGGCCCCGCCTCAATCACATGATCCTGTTTGCTCGCCTGTGTGTAGTTCGACCGTCGCAGGAGAGACTTGACCCGCGCAATCACTTCCAGCGGATTAAAAGGCTTCGCCACATAATCGTCTGCACCCGTCATCAAGCCCAGGATTTTGTCCATATCATTCGTTTTGGCACTCGCCATCAGGATGGGGATAGTCGAGTTTTTTCGTATGCGCTTGGTAACTTCCAGCCCATCCAGATTGGGCATCATGACATCCAGAATGACGAGATCGATGGGCTTCTGCTCCAGCTTCTCCATCGCTTCCAAACCGTCAAAAGCCTTTTCAATCTCATACCCTTCGTTGCTCAAATATATCGCCATCAGCTCTACAATCTCTTTGTCGTCATCTACAATCAAAATCCTCACAGACAAACACCTCCGAACGCGTTCGTAGTAGATATAGATAGCATTACTATAACAAGAATTGTTAAAGAAAAGGTAAAGCAAGTAAGACCAACCGCGCGAATGAGAGAGCAATATTTCAAACATCCCCTTGTGTTATAACTAACTTGAATTTCAATCAAGGGAGATGAAACCATGAGTAATTTGAAGGAGAAAATTGCAGTGGTAACCGGAGCGAGCCGCGGGATTGGTCGTGGCATCGCATTACGTCTGGCGCGGGATGGTGCATTGGTCGTCGTACACTATGGAAGAAGACGGGAAGAAGCAGAAGCAGTCGTACGTGAGATTGAACGGGCTGGAGGTCAAGCATTCGCGATCGGTACAGACTTGCGTACACTTGACGGCATCCGTGATTTCTATGCGGCATTGGACGAAGCATTGCAGAAACGCACAGAAGATCATCGTTTTGACATTCTCGTCAATAATGCTGGGATCGGACAAATCTTAACGTTGGAAGAGGCTACCGAAGAATCGTTTGACGAGGTCATGAACATCAATGTCAAAGCACCGTTTTTTATGATCCAACAAGCGTTGCCCCGCTTAAGGGAAGAAGGCCGTATCATCAATCTCTCATCCTTTGTGACTCGTGCAGCTTCCCCAAGCGTGTTCACTTACAGTATATCGAAGGGGGCTGTTAACACACTGACGCTAGCGCTGGCAAAACAACTGGGGAGCCGTCATATTACGGTAAACGCGATCCTGCCGGGCATTATTAACACCGAGATGAATGCTGGCACGTTGCAAAATAACCCGGATGGGCAGAAATACGCCGCTGGACTTTCCACCTTCAACAGATGGGGAGAGCCTGATGATGTAGCGGATATTGCCTCCTTTCTCGCTTCCTCTGACAGCCGTTGGGTAACAGGACAGCTGATTGATGCCAGTGGCGGATCGCATCTGTAATGGTTCTCAAAATAATAACCGATGGCCACAAGCACGGGACCATCGGTTTTGTTTATGAAGATCCTATTCTTTTGGATGAATCATTTGTTCAGGGCGCACGACTTGATCGAATTGCTCTTCGGTCAGCAAATTGCTCTTGATCGCCGCTTCCTTGAGTGTGATGCCTTCTTTGTGAGCCAGCTTTGCAACTGCTGCCGCATTTTCATAGCCGATATGCGGGTTCAGCGCCGTCACCAGCATCAGCGAATTGTTCAGGTTTTCTTTGATCACTGTCAGATCAGGCTCGATGCCTACTGCGCAATTGTCGTTGAAGGACTTCATCACGTCTGCCAATAGTCTTGCGGATTGCAGGAAATTGTAGATGATCACTGGCTTAAACACGTTTAGCTCGAAGTTCCCCTGGCTTGCAGCAAAGCCAATCGCAGCATCGTTGCCCATCACTTGGCATACGACCATCGTCATCGCTTCGCTTTGGGTCGGATTCACCTTGCCTGGCATGATGGAGCTGCCTGGCTCGTTCGCCGGAATGATGAGTTCGCCGATTCCGCAACGTGGGCCGCTTGCCAGCCATCTCACGTCATTGGCGATTTTCATCAGATCCGCAGCCAGTGCTTTGAGGGCACCATGTACATGAACGAGCTCGTCGTGGCTGGTCAGCGCGTGGAACTTGTTTTCAGCAGTTACGAATTGATGCTTGGTTTCCGTGCTGATTTCTGCCGCGACCATTTCACCGAAACGCGGATGCGCATTGATTCCTGTTCCTACTGCCGTGCCGCCAATCGCTAGCTCACGGAGGTACTCATTGCTCTCCTTAATCATCTTTTCGGATTTTTCCAGCATGCGTACCCAACCACTGAATTCTTGGCCCAGCGTCAGCGGAGTCGCGTCCTGCAAATGCGTACGACCGATTTTGATGATATCCATATAGGCTTCGCTTTTTGCTTTCAACGTTGCCTTTAACAGTTGGAGTGCAGGCAGTACTTGCTCCTCAATAGCGACCAGTCCAGCCATGTGCATCGCTGTCGGGAATGTGTCATTGGAGCTCTGCGATTTATTCACATCATCGTTGGCGTGGATGCGAGCCGAACTGCCTTTCGCTTCGAGCAATTGGTTCGCGCGATGAGCAATGACTTCGTTGACGTTCATGTTGGATTGCGTGCCGCTGCCCGTTTGCCAGACAACCAGTGGGAAATGCTCATTCCATTTTCCTTGGATCACTTCATCTGCTGCCGCCACAATCGCTTCGGCCTTTTCATTATCGAGTTTGCCCAGCTTTTGATTGGCCAGAGCAGCGCTTTTTTTCAGGATGGCAAACATGCGAATCAGTGGAAGTGGCATTTTTTCTTCGCCGATTTCAAAGTTTTGGAAGCTGCGTTGTGTTTGAGCGCCCCACAGCTTATCCGCCGGGACCTTGATTTCTCCAATCGTGTCCTTTTCAATTCTGAATTCCATCTCGCATCCTCCTTGGTTTCAAGCGTTTTCTTATGTAAAAAAAGGATAAAGCAGTTCTTCTTCACTAAAATGATAATGATTTTCATTCTTGTTATCAAGCAATGAAGTGTTTTTTCGAAAAAAGTGAAAAAGAATGCTGTCTTCAAACGGTTGGGGTCGGGGGAAGCCCTGCCACATGTCTTCCAGTCGCCTGTATCCTCTCTTCGTTCGGGCGGTCTCCTTCCAGACATGTGACAGTGCTTTCGTACAGCTTATGTGTAATAGGAGCTTTTACAACGTTTTGTAAGTGATTCAAGAAGACTTCATGGGCTCCCTTTCAAGAAGTTAACAAAAGCTACGTAGAAGAAGCGCATTTCCAGTCCAAGCGCCTCTGGAGCCCGACCCAGCGTAGGAAAAAATGGCGGGGAATTTCAGCTTCACTTATGGAATCCTTCTTCAAAATATCTACGTTTGAAGCGCTCCCGCCATTTTTTCCGAAGCGGACAGTCTTCACCCCTTGCGGGGCGGAGGCCGAAGCGTAGACTGGAAATGCGCTTCTTCCTTCACGACAGCCACTTGTAAACTCACAGCAAACGAAAAAGACGAAAGCCAAATCTTGATGGCCTCCGTCTTCTAGTATTCCATATTATCTGCTTTCTACTTCTACCGAAATGACATGGTCGACAGCCTTCAATAGGCTGTAAATATCCGTTGTATACGTATTTTCTGACGCTGTAATCATCATTTCCAGCTTTTGTAGATTATTGTCCAAGTCTTTGACCTTCACCCGCTTCACTTGCAGTTCAAGGTGCTTAATCTGCTTGAACACCAAATCCAAATTGCCCCCGCCTTCGACCACAATCTTGATTGACAAGTCTCTTTGTCTGAGTGATTCTGGACCAACCAAACGAAGGATGACCGGGAACAAATTAATCGCCAAAATAATGAGGATCGTCGCGGTTACTGCCTCAAAATAAAATCCTGCACCTACTGCAATCCCAAGTCCAGAAGCCGCCCAGACCATCGATGCTGTGGTCAAACCTGAAATGACATCATTACTCCGGCGTAGAATAACACCAGCCCCAAGGAAACCTACACCGCTCACAATTTGAGCAGCCAAGCGCAGCGGGTCCATATTCGTGTGTCCGGGCAAGGAGAACCGATGAACGGATTCAATCGAGACAATCGTAATGAGACAGCTCGCAACCGAAATAACCATGCTGGTTTTTACACCTAGCGGCTTGTGCTTGAGCTGCCGATCCATACCAATCATCAAGCCTAGAAATAATGCAACTCCTAGTTTTAGCAAAAAATCATACGTCGTGAATACCGAGAGTGACATGAGTCTCTCCCCCCATCTGCATTGATGTCAGGTTATCTTCCATCGCCTATGATAAGAAGTATATCTGGTCTTTTACTTAGTGTAAACGGGGCTTTTATTCTTCATGCAAAAAGCGGAAAACCCCCACTCCAGGGATTTTCCGCTTATCTGTTTCCTTATGAATGACTGCGAATCATGCGTTTCTGTAACGAAAGCAGACGTCCAAAAAGGAAGATGGCACCGGCAGCCAATCCCGTAATCAGACCAATCCAGTATCCGAATGCGGCAAGCGAAGTGAATTTCGCCAGAATGTATCCCAAAGGCAAGCCAATCACCCAATAAGATATCAGCGCAACGATAAAGGTAATAGTCACATCCTTGTACCCGCGCAGTACCCCTTGAATAGGGGCCGCGATGGCATCAGAGATTAGGAAGAGGATCGAATACATCAAGAAATGCTGGGCAAGCTCCAACACCTCGATGTCGGTCGTGTAAAAACCAGCCACCTGCTCGCTAAACATCAGCAAGCTGATTCCGAACAAAAGGGCGATAACAACAGCGATGCCTATACCCAAATAACTGTACTGCTTCGCGTCCCGGAACCTCTTGGCTCCTACCTCAAAGCCGACGACAATCGTCAGCGCCATGGATATGCTCAATGGCACCATGTACAGGAAGGATGCGAAGTTCATCGCTGCCTGATGCGCAGCAATCGTGATCGTGCTGTATTCACTCATGAACAAAGTGACGGCCGCAAAAATGCTAACTTCGCAGAAGATCGAAAATCCGATAGGAAGCCCTAGCTTCAGCAGCTCTTTCCATGCTTTCATCGAGATCTGATGAAATTTGGAGAACAAACCGAACTCAACGAATGGGTGCACGCGATTCACGACAAATAGAGTAATCAGCAAAATACACCAGTATGTGATGCCAGATGCAAGTCCAGCACCGATTCCACCCAGTCGAGGCAAGCCAAAGTTACCAAAGATTAGAGCGTAGTTCAGCAAAACATTAATCGGCAACGAAAGCAGGGTTATGAACATCGTTACCCGTGTCTGTCCTAATGCGTCGATAAAGCAACGGAGCACCGTATAAAGAAACATCGGAATAATTCCAAGAGCGATGGAATGCAGGAAGCCGCGAGCAATCGTACGCACCTGTGACTCCAATTGCATCCAGTTCAGGATCGGATCAAGCACCAAACCACCGACGATGATGACACCGACCGCAATCCCCACACTCAAATACAAGGCTTGCATAACCGTGTAAGACACCTGATCTTGCTTCCTTGCACCAACCATCTGTGCAACCATCGGCATAACAGCCATCAGAATCCCCGTCAAGCCTGCTTGGACAGGTGTCCATAGACTAGCCCCAATCGCTACCCCAGCCAAATCTGTCGGACTGGCGTGTCCAGACATGATGGTATCGGCAAACGTCATCGAAAACAGCGCAAGTTGTGAGATCAAGATCGGAAGCAAAACAGCCAAAAACTGTCGCCATTTTTCTTTTAGCGAATAGGTTTCATTCATTTTTCATTTCCTTCTAACCTTATAAGATGGGTTATCGTTCAAATGATAAGTATAACAAAACAAGTAAGAATGGGCAAAATAGTGACTGCACTTAGACAAACAAAAGCCCAGGCAGATCACCCGGGCTTTGCTACATTATTCAGCCAGCTTCCATACATCGGCTTTCCCTGGCTCTTCGCCCTTGGTCCACCACTTTGCCTTATAAATCTTGTCTTCGTAGTTCACTTGCGCTCCACCATCATACGCTTTGCTGGAATCCCACGACAGTACGACATCGCTTACCAGCTTCCACGCATCGGAACGGTCTGGCTTTTCACCAGTTACCCACCATTTTGCTACGTATTCCAGTCCATCATACAAGACGCGGTTGCCCTGTACATACACAGCAGAGGAATCCCACTCAGTGATTTCACCTGGTACTTCAGGCTTTTTCTCCTTTGTGCTTGCAGCAAAAGGTGCGCTCTCTTCGGAAATATTTCCTGCTGCATCAACTGCCTTGATCGTATACGTATAAGACGTTCCTGCCGTTAATCCTTTATCAACAAAGGAAGGCTTCTCAGCTGTTCCTACGTGGGCTCCATCACGGTAAATCTCGTATTTCACCACACCCACATTGTCACGGGAAGGACTCCACATGAGGTCGATTTCTGTCTCTGTTGGATGGTGAGTCATGATTCCTACTGGTGCCGTCGGTGCTTCTGTATCCACGATATCTTCTGCTTTTGTGCGAACGGTAAGTGCTTTGCTCGCGTTAGACTCTTTCCCTTTGCTATCGACTGCCACAATGGTATAGCTGTAAGCCGTAGCAGGCGTCAAATCTTTGTCCGTGTAAGCTGTTTCTTTCGTTGATGCGATGAATTTGCCATCGCGATACACATCGTATTGTTTAATTCCCTCTGATGCTACTGATTTTGTCCAGCTAAGGTCAATACTTGTAGCTGTTTGCGATACAGATGTCACGTTTTCTGGAACGGTAGGCTTTTCTACGATACCTGTTCCAGGATTAATCAGATTCACATCGATGGCCTGGTAAAAAGCCATGCCTGTATCAGCAATTTCCCAAACCGCCAAAATAATGTGGTAACCGCTACGATCTGTCGGTACATTGCACGTTTGCGTTAACGTGAATGGCGGTCTTTTCCCTCCGTCCTGGAACGAGCAGAACAGTTCCAAATCCGCTCGGGCAAGCGGCTTGTTAGGATTCCAGCCTTTTTTCGTGATGTAATATTTCCACTCCGCTGTACTATGCGGGGCTGTCAGATTCCAAGTAAACGCATTTTGTCCACCCTGCAAGGTAACCTTGGTCCAGCGATCTGCTGTTTGTGCGTAAAGCTCAGGATAGCGGCCTCCACCGGTAAATTCACCATCGGCAGGACCAGATTGCGGGAACCCGCCAATGCCCTCCACGCTTTGCGGTTCCCACTGGATTTGACCGCAGCCTTTGTTTTGCCCCGTCTTACACAAGTAAGAGCGACTTGCTGGCGATTCGATGTACCCGTGAGCCGAGGCTTTCTCAGCGAACACGAGAGTAGCTGCGCCTGCCACCAGCATCATTGCCAGCATGAACAAAAGCGACAGCCCTTTACTGAACAGATTGTTTCTCAACCCTACGTTATCCATTTATTTATCTCCTCTTTTCTGGAATAGGATCGAATACCATGTTACAGAAAAATTTTCCATGATTACAGATTCTGAATACCTAAACCAAAACCTTCCAAATACCCTAATTCCAGTAAGGAAATAGGAGATTATTCAGGAGTGTATACCTATGCATGAAAATTTATATGCTTCTTTCGGGACTTTTTGATCAAAAAAAATTGCCTGCCGAAAATAATTTTCAGCAAGCAACTTTTCTTACATCAGGAGCAACGGAACTATTTTCCCGTCATTTACATCAATCAACCCCAGATCCGTCAGCTTCAAGGCTGGACTGACCGGTAAGGAATGCGTGCTGATCGACATGATCGGGTTGTAATGATTGTAACCGAGCGACTCCATGGCACGGCGAAGTTGCTCGACTTCCTTTGCGGTCTTTTCCAATGGTTCCTCTGTCAAAATGCCTCCGACTGGCAAATGAAGGCTCGCGATCACCTTGCCATCCTCTACCACGTAAAAGCCGCCCTGGTTGCGGATGACTTCATTGGCTGCGACCATCATATCGTGCGGATTGTGTCCGACAACCAAGAGATTGTGGTTGTCATGCGAGTAGCTGGTGGCTACCGCACCTCGCTTAATCGTATCGCCGCTGATCAAGCCGTAGCCTCGATTGCCGTTTATGCCATAGCGTTCAAAGACGGCAATCAAGCCGTACGGGCTCTCCTCCCACAAGAGTTGTCCTTCCCGTACCTCAGCGATTCCACGGTGATCCTCAGTAAATGTAGAACCGTTTTGAACGAGCATGACCCGACATGGATAGCGATTGTCCGGCACATCTACTGTGACACGGAAGTCTTGCTCTGTAAGTGGCGATAGCTTGATGCTCTCATAAAAATGCGCAGGAAACTGCTTATCTTTGACTGCTTGTCGGTACTCTTCCTTGGCGTCGTAAGCTTTCTTCCCCTTTTTGTAGACGCGTTCGATCTTGAGTTCATGCAGGTCGGACAGCAGCAGGAAGTCCGCTATTTTGCCAGGAGCAATCGCCCCTCGATCCGTCATGTTCATACGTCTGGCTGGAGTAAATGTACTTGCGTAGATTGCGCGTTCTGGCTGCATGCCCATTTGAATGGCTTTTTTCACGATATGGTTCAAATGTCCGCGATTGACCAGAGAATCTGTCATCACATCATCCGTCACAAAGCAGAAATGCTCAGAAACATCTTCCTTGATCAAATAATCCATGACTTCATCCGTCATCGATTTTTCCTGAATTTCCAGGAACATGCCCGCTGCAATTCTCGCTTCCATGCCCTCACGTGTCTGATGCGTATGATCAGAGTCCACTCCCGCATAAATAACACGATGCAGGTCCAAATCAAGCAATTTAGGGACATGCCCCTCGATGACGAGCTTTGGATACGTCTTGCGGATATGCTCCAGGGTGCGATTCGTCTTGCAGTCAGGATCCTTGATGATATCTACGTAATTCATGATTTCGCCGAGGCAAATGATCTCTTCGGAACGCAAGAGCTCGTCCATGTCTGCAATCTCGACAGACCCACCTGTCGTTTCCATCGAGGTAGCTGGTACAGAGCTCGGGATCGCGTACAGCATATCAACGACACAATCACGGCTCGCACGAATCATTTCTTTGATCCCTTCGATTCCGAACACATTGGCCATCTCATGCGGCTCTGGTACGATCGTCGTCACTCCGTTTTGAATCAAACCAAAGGAAAACGTCTCCGGCGTCACCATCGTGCTCTCAATATGCAAGTGAATATCGACCAGACCAGGAATCATGTAGCGGCCTTGTCCGTCCACGATCTCGGCAGCTTCAAATGTTTCTGTACTGCGCTCACCAATATAGAAGAATCGTTCATCCAAAACAGCGACGTTTCCTTTGATGAACTTTTTAAAATAGCTGTTAAACACTTGGACGTCTTGAATCAACAAATCGACCTTCACGAAAATAACCTCCTGTCTTTAGTCCACGAGTACCACTTTGTCTTTTGGAAACAGCAGATTGACGTTTAGGCCAGTCTTGTACGGCGTCTCCATCTCTTGATTGACCGTGAAGTCGCCCAGCTCTGTTTCCACGACATATTGATAGCTGCGTCCCAAAAACGTGCTCACCTTTACCGTCCCACGCAAACGGTTCATTCCCGGCTCGGTGCTCTCTTCTGTCGTCACGAAAAGGTCATCTGGTCGCATTGCGCATTTTTTGCCGGACGGATTTGCCGTACCCGGATTTTTCGACGCGGTAAAATGATGGTCACCGACACGCAAGCCAATTTCTCCGTCCTGCTCGGTACGCTCTGCGAAGTCAATGAAGTTGGTAAAACCAATAAAGCGAGCGATAAACTCGGTCTTCGGATATTTAAAAATCGTGGCTGGATCGTCGAGCTGCTCGATCACACCCTTGTTCATGATCGCCACCTGATCAGAAATGGAGAAGCACTCCTCCTGGTCATGCGATACATACACAGTCGTAATTCCCAGCTCCTGCTGAATGCGACGGATTTCTACGCGCATGTTGATCCGCAGGTTGGCATCGAGGTTACTGAGCGGCTCATCGAACAGCAACAGGTCAGGCTGAATCACCAATGCACGCGCAATTGCCACGCGCTGTCTTTGACCGCCGGACAGCTCTTTCGGGAAACGCTTTTCGTAGCCGCCGAGGCTCACGACTTCGAGAATTTGCTGTACCCGGGTCTTTACCTCTGTTTCATTGACCTTGCGCAGGCGCAGACCGAACGCCACGTTATCGAAAACAGAAAGGTGCGGAAACAGTGCATAGCTCTGAAACACAAACCCGAAGTTGCGCTTGTTGACCGGAACGCGCGTATAATCTTTTCCTTCAAACATGAATCGTCCATCTTTTGCTTCCAGAAAACCCGCAATCAAACGCAGCGTCGTCGTCTTTCCGCAACCGCTTGGACCGAGCAAAGAGATAAGCTGTCCTTTTTCGATATTGAGATTGAAGTTTTGCAAAATATATTGATTGTCATAGGCAACCGATACGTTTTCCAGCGTGAGCAATGCCATGAGTTGATGCCTCCGTTATCGTTTTGTAAAGTAGGAAAGCCCCATCAGACGTTCAATGATGAACATGAGAATAGCCGTAAAAATCATGAGCAGCACAGAAATCGCGGCGATCGTCGGATCGAAGTTGTTTTCTACGTACGTCAGCATCTGGATCGGCAGCGTGCTTACCCCTGGTCCCGTCATGAAAACAGAGATATCTACGTTGTTGAACGACTCCAGAAAAGCGATCAGAATTGCAGCTATAATCCCGGAGCGAATATTCGGCAAGACGACTTTGAAAAAGGTTTCGAGGCGACCTGCCCCAAGGCTTAACGCCGCTTCTTCAATGGCGAAGTCAAAGTTGGACAAGGAAGAAGCAATGACGCGAATGATAAACGGAAGCATCAGCACCGTATGACCGACGAGAAGTCCCGCATAAATCGGCAAATTATATACGACAATGACGTATTTCAGCATGGCAAAGCCCATCACGATACCCGGAATCAGGACAGGTGAGATGAAAACGCCATTCAAGATGCCTTTGCCGCGAAAATCAAAGCGACTGAGCGCATAGGCTGCCGGAATCCCCAACAAGAGCGCCAAGAGGTTGCCCAGCAGGGAAACGAACATCGACGTCTTGAACGTCGTCATGAACATTTCTACATGGAAAATGTTTTCGTACCACCGCCAGGAAAAACCCTCCGGCGGAAACTTCAAGACGCTCCCCGGCTCAAACGACGTAAAAGAAATGATAATGAGCGGCCCTAGCAAAAACAGAAAGACGAGAGAGGTAAACAGGGCCAACCCGCGATTTTTCTCCTGCATAGCTTCTACCCCTTCGGATTTAATTTCGTCGCCAGCTTGTTCATGAAGTAGATGACGACAAATGTAATGACAATCATGATCGTGGCAATGACGGATGCCAAATGCCAGTCATTGAGTGTAATCGCATTTTGATAGAGGAACGTGGAGATGACCCGCTGTTTTCCACCTAGCAGGGCAGGCGTGGTGTAGGCGGTCAAGCTTCCGACAAACACGAGAATGCTACCGATGATGAGTCCCGGTACACTAAGTGGCACAATGACCTTCCAGAAGGCAGTCAACTTGGAAGCACCCAAGCTTTCCGCCGCCTTCAGCAAGTCTGGGTCGATGTTTTCCATCACCCCTACCAGCGTAATAATGATCAGCGGCAGGAACAGATGAATCAAACCAATCATCATCGCAGTCGGCGTATACAATATTTCCAACGGCTTATCGATGAGCCCGATTGCAAGCAGCGAGCTGTTCAATAAGCCCTTTTTTCCGAGAATAATCATCCAAGAGAACGACCGCACGACAGAGCTGGTCAGCAAAGGAAAAATCGCCAATGCCAGCAGGATGCCTTTTTTGCGTGGGCCGAGCTTGGAAATGTAGTACGCGGCAGGAAAACCGATCAGAACACACGCAATCGTCGTGACCAGACTGACCTGCAACGTTGTCAGCATAATTTTCAGGAAGTACGCGTCGGTAAGAAATTGGAGATAGCCTTGGATCGTAAAGCTACCCTCTTGATAAAAGGTGGACGCAATCGTCATCACGATTGGAATGACCATGAACAGCGTCAAAAACAGCACACCCGGCAACAGCAATAAATAAAGACCCGTTTTTCTCATCTGATTAACTCCTGTTCACGGTATCGTCAGGCTTTCAATGCGCCGAGAAAACGCGCAAAGAACGCATCTGCATCTACGTCCAGACAGACGTTTATGTTCGGTTCTTTTTTCAGGCGGTTTTGAAAGTCGCAAACCGTTTGCCCATCGCACAGCTCACTTCTCGTTTCGATATCTACATATAACTTCTGCGTCTTCACCAGCTTCGGATCGAGTGCGACCGCGACAGCCAACGGATCATGCATAGCGCACGCATAGATGCCATTTCGCTGAAAATAGCGATGAAGGTAATCAGACGTACTCTGTCTCACGTACTCGCCCATCGGGGTATCTCCTAGTCCGCGAATATGCTCCTCATTCAGCAGCACTCTTCGCGTTACATCCAGGCCAACCATCGTCAATTGCGGGAATCCGGCATGAAATACGACCTTCACTGCCTCTGGATCGACGTACATGTTGTACTCCGCAACTGGCGTCACATTGCCATGCTCGCGGACCACTCCACCCATGAAAATGACTTCCTTGACGTGTTGAACAAGCTCCGGACATTTTTTCACCGCCAAAGCCAAATTGGTCAGCGGCCCCGTCATGACGAGCGTAATTTCTCCAGAATGAGCAAGTACGTTTTCTACGATGAAATCAGGGGCAAAGCCAGTAGTCGGTTCCTTGTAAATCGGAACTCCAGCAAGGGCACCGCCCAAACCATCCTCACCATGTACGGCATGCTCGAAAAACAGAGGCCGCAACAACGGTTCAGACGCTCCACAGATGACAGGGATTTGCTCACCGACTTGCAAGAAATCAAGAATTTTGCACGTGTTTTCCGTGGCTTTTCGCAGCGATACGTTGCCATTCACCGTAGTAATACCAACTAGATCGAATTGCCCGCTTTTCACAGCGAGAATAATGCCAAGCGCATCGTCAATGCCCGTATCGACGTCAAGAATGATCTTTTTCACAAGTGGTCCTCCTCACGTTCATATAAATTCCTATACGTTGGAAAACGAGGGTATATCCGAATTGTCTATACCCTCGCCCCTTGTTTTTCTATCGTACGTTATTGCGTGATTTCACGATTCCAACGGTCAATCCATGCTTTGGAGTGCTCGTTTACGAATTTCATGTCCAGCTTTTTCAGCTTGCTTACGGTTTCTTCCCCGTACGTTACACCTTTTGCTTCTTCTTCTGTCAGTTGAACGGTCTTGTTTACAGGGGAATCGATTTTCGCTTTTGCTGTTTTCTCCTGAACTTCCTTGCTCAGCTGATAGTTGATGAAGTCTTCTGCGAGTGCTTTGTTTTTCGAGCCTTTTACGATGTTAACCGTATTCATAACCGCATATCCGCCGCTTGCAGGTTGTACGAAAACAGCTTCTGGAACAGCGGCTTTGATGTCTTTGAAGTACATTTCCATGATCGGTCCTACGCCGATTTCTTCTTGTCCAAACATGTTCACGTATTCAGAGGTCTTATCGTAGAACTTCACGACACTTTTGTTGACTTCTTTCATTTTCGCGAAGGCTTGATCCTCGTTAAATTCCTTGCTGCCCGCGACCGCAGAAGCACTGTCGAGAACCATCGGACCAGTTGTGGACGTAATGCTTGGCAGTGTCAGCTTGCCTGTCAGCTCTGGGTTCCACAGATCTTTCCAATCCTTGATCTCAGTTTTTACGAGCTTTGGATTGTAGGCAATCCCGAATTGGCCAATCGTGTAAGCTGGACCGTACTCCTCGCCCAGTGGTGCTTTGGCGATGTCGTAGATTTGATCCAGGTTCGGGATGCGGCTGCGGTCGATTTTTTCAAATGCGCCACTCTCAATCCCTTGCTGTGCATAGTAGTCAGAGAGGTAGATCAAGTCTACATCGGAGCTTCCTTGGCGAACTTTGTTCAGACGCTCTGCGTTGTTCCCGATTTCCAGCACGATTTTCACGTTATGTTCTTTTTCAAACGGCTCGTATACTTCTTTGCGGAAAAAGTCTTCGGAGAAGCCCCATGTAGAGATGACCAGCTTTTGTGGCTCGCCCTTGGCTTCGCCGCCAGCTCCCCCCGCTTGTGGTTGACCATTGCTGCCACAGCCAGCGAGAGCCAGTGACATCATAGAAAAAGACAGGATTCCAGCAAGTAATTTCTTCATCGTAATTCTCCTCCAGTTGGGTTCATTTGATGACAAAATATGGTGATACAATAAAAAGAAAAGTACCCTTGATTAGAACGTATCATTCTAAACAAGAGCACTTTTCTTCGTAAACAAAGAGAAGTGACACCCGTTTTACGCAAAGTCTACGGTCTCCCCTTAAGATAGATCAAAAGAGAAAATCCGAACGATTGCGTCAGGTATTCAGTTCTGATTCAGCTAAAATAACATTCGTGATCGCCCACTGCGTAGGCGCATCATAGTCCCTGAGCACGGCTTCCAACGGCAACCCCATCTCTTCTTCCAGTCGTTCTCTCAGTCTCTTCTTATAAAGAAGGGACATGCGAAAATCGACTTCGAGCTTAAGGGCCGGTGCTTCTCCTTCCAACGCTTGTGAGCGCGGAGAGCGGCGATGCTTAGCTTGGAACGTAATCATTTGATTTTCAATCGTGACTCGGAGCAAAGTCGTTCCAAATCCGAACAACTCTTTTGCTATCTCATTATAGATGGCAGACAGCTTTTTTCTAGTTTCATTGGAGTCCACGAGAGTCATGTCATCACCTGCGATAGCTGGCATCGGGTTCATTCGCTCTCATTATACATATGATTTTTTCATTCTTCAATAGAATATTCGTATTTAGATCAATTTCACATTTTTCCACCAAGTCATTCGTTTGCAAAAACTGTTGACACCGAAAAAATCAGTCGTTATAATCCAACTATCCAAATAAGAATTAACAACAATGTTTGGAATGATAATTTCATAGCACATTCTCTTATGAAGAGAGGTTGAGGGACTGGCCCTATGACACCTCGGCAACCTATCGCAAACGATACGGTGCCAAATCCAGCGGAATTTATTCCGACAGATAAGAGAGGTATTGTTGCAGTGTGGTTACATACTTGCAGTTTTCGCCTCTTCTGTCGGAAGAGGCTTTTTTCTTTTCCATCTTACATCCAGAGAAAAGGGGTATTTTCATGAAAAAGACTGGTCTACTACTCACTACACTACTGCTCGCTGCATCGCTCGTAACGGCTTGCGGGGGTAAACAAGAAGCTGCGCCTGCTAACGGTGGCACTGCTGCTGAGCAAACCTCACTCAAAGTGGGTGTCACTGGCGGCCCACACGAAGAAATTCTCAACAAAGTAAAAGAAGTCGCCAAAGGCAAAGGACTCGATGTCGAAGTCGTCGTTTTCAACGATTACGTACAGCCGAACCAAGCTCTCGATAAAGGAAATCTCGATGTAAACAGCTTCCAAACCATCCCGTTCTTGGCGAAGTTTAATCAAGATCACAAAACAAAGATCGTCGAGGTCGGAAAAACCGTGACGTACCCGATGGGTCTGTACTCCACCAAGCATAAAAAAGTCGAGGACATCCCGGCTGGCGGCGTTGTCGGCATTCAAAACGACCCGACCAACCGAGCACGTGCCTTGCTGCTCTATCAGGCAGCGGGCTTGATTAAGCTCAAGGATGGCGTGGGTGACAACGCAACACCACTGGACATCGTGGAAAACCCGAAAAATTTGCAATTCAAAGAGCTGGAGGCTGCTTTCCTGGCACGCTCGCTGAGCAACGTAGAGGTTGCTTCGATTAATACGAACTTCGCAATGGAAGCTGGCTACTCCCCGAAAAAAGACGCGATCTTCGCTGAGACGGCTGACTCTCCATACGTAAATATCTTGGCAGTCAACGAAACCAACAAAGACAACCCCGCCGTCAAAAAGCTGGTGGACATCTACCGTTCGGAAGAAGTGAAAAAATTCATCGACGAACGCTTTGAAGGAGCTGTACTGCCGTCCTGGTAAGCTCGACGCCAGGAACATCAAGAACAACAAGGAGAACTCGTTATGATACAGCTAACCGATATTCATAAGTCGTATCAAGTAGGAAACAAGCAGGTAAAAGCATTGAAGGGCGTATCCCTGCAGGTGGAAAAAGGGCAAATCTACGGGGTGATCGGCTTTAGCGGAGCGGGGAAAAGTACCCTGCTCCGTACCATCAACCTGTTGGAGAAGCCGACCAGCGGTTCTGTGATCGTCAATGGCCAGAACATGCTGACCCTCAAGGAAAAAGAGCTGCGGCAAGCTCGCAAAAAGATCGGGATTATTTTTCAACACTTCAACCTGCTCTCTTCCTATAATGTCTTTGACAATGTGGCGGAAATCTTGCGGATGAATCGCGTCCCCAAAGATGTCATTAAGCGCAAGGTAGAAGACCTTCTCGGCTTGGTTGGCTTGTCTGATAAAGCAAACGCTTATCCTTCTCAGCTATCCGGTGGACAAAAGCAACGGGTGGGCATCGCTCGTGCACTTGCAACCGATCCGGAAATTCTGCTCTGTGACGAAGCGACTTCCGCTCTCGATCCGCAAACAACCGAATCCATTCTGGAGCTGTTGCTCGACATCAATCGAAAGTTTAACCTGACCATCGTGCTGATTACCCATGAAATGCAGGTCATTAAGAAAATCTGCGACCAAGTAGCCATCATGGAAAACGGCGTCGTCATCGAGCAAGGCTCTGTTCTGGATGTGTTCAGCAATCCGCAAGAGCAAACGACCCGTAATTTTATCAAAACGGTTTTTGACGATCAGGTACCACAGGAAATTTTGTCCAAGATAAAAGAGTCCGGACCCGTTTCCAAAATTGTTCGCGTTGCTTTTCTCGGAGATGCTGCTCTCGATCCTGTTCTTGGCACCTTGTCCGCACGCTTTCCGATTAGCACCAATCTGTTATACGGCTCAATTACGACCATTAAGGGAACGGCGCTCGGCATTTTGCTTTTGCACATTTCTGGTGAAGACCAGCCCATTCAAGATGGCATTCGCTTCTTGCGCGAATCCGTCTACCGCGTAGATATTGTGTCACCAGAGGAGGTGCGGAGCTAATGGAGCGTTTGATTGAAATGATTCCGGTATTCGGGCAATCCCTGCAAGAAACCGTCATCATGGTTGGGTTTTCCTTGTTCATTGCGACACTGATCGGGATTCCGCTCGGGATTTTGTTGGTCATCACACAGGCGAACCACCTTTTTCCGAACAAAATCATTTATCACACCTTGAATACGATCATCAACATTGTTCGTTCGTTGCCTTTTATTATCCTGATGGTTGCAATCATTCCTTTTACCGAGTTGATCGTGGGCACCTCGATTGGGATTGAAGGAGCCATTGTGCCGCTCATCGTCTATACGGCGCCTTACATCTCACGCCTGATGGAAACGGCCCTGCATGACGTAGATCGCGGCGTGATCGAAGCGTATCAAGCGATGGGCGCATCCCGGACACAGATTATTTTTCGGATCATGCTGCGTGAAGCACGGCCTGGCATTGTCCTCTGCCTGACTATCGCGACCATCGGTTTGATCGGTGCTACTGCTATGGCGGGCGCAGTTGGTGCCGGCGGACTGGGCGATCTCGCCTTGCGCTACGGCTACCAGCAATGGGACATCGAAGTCATGATCATTACCGTCATTATCCTCGTTGTCTTGGTCCAGCTCATTCAATCGTTGGGTAACTGGGCGGCCCGAAAACTGAAAAAGAGCGCGTAAATCGAAGAACCCCTGACGAAATCGCTTGTCAGGGGCTTTTTTGTAGGTATTTAGACTGACCGTGACTGAAAGCTCATTGGAATTCCGTTCGATATTCGTGTAGACTTATATATACAAGTCATTTTAATGAGAGGGGCTACTCAAATAACATGAAAAAACTCATCATGATGGTGGTTGCCGTAATGCTCGTACTCGCGCCGGCCGGAGGATTCATTGATCATGCCGATGCGAAAGGCTATAAGTCCGGGAAAAAATCTTTTAACTCTAATACGACACCTACCAATACACAAACACCCAACAAAGCCGATTCAAATGTAAACGCATCAACCAATAAAGGTACGACAACAACTCCTGCTGCTACCGCAAGCAAAAGCGGCGGATTTATGAAAGGTCTCATGATTGGTGGTCTGGCTGGTTTGCTGTTCGGATCCCTATTCGGTGACATGGGTATGCTGGGCTCCATCCTTGGCTTCATGATCAACCTGATGGCGATCCTCGCAGTGATTATCCTGATCCGCAAAGCGTTCGTCTACTTCAAAAACAAGCGTGAGAAAGAACAGGAACTGAACGCATGGAAAAGATAACTTTTTCTGAACAAGATATCATTAACGCGATTTGCATTCATGCAGCTTTCAAAAAGCAGTTGAAGCCACAAGACATCTCCGTCGAGCTGATGTGGGACGAGGAGTATGGCTTCTCTGCTGAAGTACACTGGATGGATCGCCAACAAATCTTCGTCGAGATTAACATGATTGAAGCGATTCGCTACTACCTGGAGATCCAGATGCAGCGCAACCCTTATTCCGCCGGTATCGAGCTGGTATTGGACGACGAAGAAGGGATCATCGCTCATATCACCTACTAACAACGGATAATCATTTGTTAACCCAAGGCCAATTTGTTCACACATGTGAGCAGGTTGGCTTTTTCATATTGAATTTGACCTCATTCCGTTATATACTTTACCTTAGTGAAAATGATTATCATTGTCTTTGTTTACTCATACATGTACATACTTTCCTAAAAAGGAGTTGGCCCATTGTGGAGCGCTTATACACGCAAAAGCTGGACATCGGATACGGTGAGCTTTCCATTGTCAAAGACTTGAACATCAGCATTCCTTCTGGAAAAATCACTGCCTTGGTCGGTGCAAATGGTTCCGGTAAATCGACGATCCTCAAAACTCTCGCGCGGATTATGAAACCAACCGGCGGACAAGTATTTTTGGACGGAAAGTCGATCCATCAGCAATCGACCAAGGAAGTCGCCAAGCAACTCGCGATTTTGCCGCAAAACCCAACCGCACCCGATGGCTTGACCGTGTCTGAGCTCGTTACCTATGGCCGCTTCCCTCATCAAAAAGGCTTCGGCTCTTTGACCAAGGAAGACAAGGAGATCATAAACTGGGCTATCTCCATGACCGGCATGGCGGATTTCCATGATCGTCCGGTTGACCAGCTATCCGGCGGTCAGCGCCAGCGCGCCTGGATTGCGATGGCACTGGCGCAAGGAACAGACATCCTGTTCCTTGATGAGCCTACGACCTTCCTGGATATGGCTCACCAGCTGGAGGTTCTCAAGCTCCTGCAAAAGCTGAATGACGAAGAAAATCGTACGATCGTCATGGTCGTCCACGATTTGAACCATGCAACCCGTTATGCACAACACATGGTTGCCATCTCTCGCGGTACCGTTGTTGCTGAAGGAAGCCCTGCTGAAGTCATGACGCCTGAGATGCTGCGCAAGGTATTCAACATCGAAGCAGACATCCTGATTGATCCTCGCACGGGTGTACCGCTCTGCCTCCCATATGAGCTGTGTCATGCTGTGGATCAAAAACAAGCGAACGAAAACACAACCCAACCCGTTTACACGGAAGAGCGCAAGCTGGTTGGAGCCAGATAACCATTAGATGCCGCTAGCAAAAAGCCGGTTTTCACCACGTTTTACGGTGTAACCGGCTTTTTGCTATACCGACTATTTATCTTTCCTCGTTACAGCAGCCGGCGTTTCCTCTGGTATCGACATGGCACTCCAACTAGTTGCATGGGAATTGGGAGAGTATATGGGCAAAGGAGAATACGATCCCCAGCCACCGTTTGACTCGGGGTCACCAAAGAAGGCACCTGCTTTATTGGTTGAACAAATCAGAGGGATGTTACAGGAGTTTGCCAATCGGGAGCCCCTTGTATAAATGAATCAGCACGTTCTAAAAAATGAAAAAGCGACAGCCCCGGGATTATCTTACTCCCTTGAGCTGTCGCCTTGCCTTTCTAACCTCTTACCACTTCACTTCTTTCAGAACTTCTTCTGCCATGCCAGCGGTGGATTCCAATCCGCCACCAGACAAGTACCAGTTGCTAGAATCCAGGTAAATGATGTTGCCAGTTTTAAATGCTTTCGTGTTCTTAATCAGGTCGTTTTCTACCGTTTGCTGTGTAGAAGTAGACACTTCTTTATTCTTGGAAATCGCGTTACCACGATCAATTACGAACAGGTAGTCTGGATCTTTTTCTGCGATATATTCAAAGGAAACGCTTTGACCATGATTTTCTACGGAAATGTTTTTGTCTACAGGCGTAAATCCAAATTCACCGTGCAGGATACCAAAACGGGAACCAGCGCCATAAGCGTTCAGCTTGCCTTCGTTAACCATCACGATCAGAGCAGTTTTGCCGCTTGCCGTTGCTTTTGCATTCAATTCTTTGATAGATGCATCGATTTTGCCCAGCTCTTCTTCTACTTGCGCTTCTTTACCGAAGATGGTACCCAATGTTTTCATGTTCTCTTTGAAAGATTCCATGTACTTCGCATTGTCTACACCCATGAAGATGGTTGGAGCAATTTTGTTCAGCTCTTCGTAAGCATCTTGTTGACGACCAGAAATGAAGATGACATCCGGTTTCAATGCATTGATTTTTTCAAAGTCTGGCTCTTTCAAACCACCAACGTTTGTGTATTTCGCATCTTTGAACTTTTCCAGGTACGCAGGAATGTTGGTAGACTGTGCAACACCTGCTACTTCAATACCCAATTTGTCCAAGGAATCCAGAACACCGAAGTCAAATGCTACAACCGTTTTTGGATTCTTTTTCAGTTTTGCTTCACCCAATTTATGCTTGATCGTAACTTCTTCGGATGTTTGTGCCGCTTCAGGTGCTTTTGTTGCATCCGTCGCAGATGTTGCAGGAGCAGCGTTATTGGAGCCGCATGCAGCCGTGAATACAGCCAACAGTACTGCCATAAATAGCATGAGTAATTTTTTGTTCACTTCTCTCACCTCTATATAGAATGTAAAAGTATATAAAATTATTGACAGCTTGCTGATGAAACCCCCGGCAGGCCATCAAAATTTTAACGATAGGAAGATGGAGCTTACGCGAAATAGACACAGATTTTATTTTCTTCAATGTCTTCAATTCGGATATCCATGTCATAGACATCTTTCAAGATCGGTTGAGTGATGATCTCGTCTGTAGTGCCTTCCTTCACGACCTTTCCATCCTTGAGAGCGACGATATAATCCGAATAGACGGAAGCAAAGTTGATATCGTGAATGACAATGACAACCGTTTTGCCCTTTTCGTCTACCAGACGTCGCAGCACTTTCATGATCTGGACGGAATGCTTCATATCCAAATTGTTGAGCGGCTCATCCAAGAGGACGTATTCCGTATTTTGAGCGACAACCATCGCGATGTAAGCGCGTTGACGCTGACCGCCACTCAACTGGTCGAGGTACTTGTGTTGAATGTCTGTGAGCTCTAAATATTGGATAGCCTCGTCTACATACTTCCAATCCTCTTTTGTCAAATTGCCTTGTGAATACGGGAAGCGACCAAAGCTGACCAGCTCACGAATCGTCAACCGCACCGTTATGTGGTTCGATTGCTTAAGAATCGAGATTTTCTTTGCCAGCTCACTGCTCTTTGTCTGCCCAATCTCCTGACCCTCAATAAAAACCTCGCCTTGATCCTTGGTTAATAGGCGACTAATCATCGACAGCAGCGTGCTCTTTCCAGCCCCATTGGGTCCGATAAAGGACGTGATTTTCCCCTTGGCAATCTTCACAGACACGTTTTCCACGACATTCTTGCTACCATACTGTTTTGTGACATTCCGGACTTCTATCACGCTTTATTCTCCTTTAACAGAAGATAGATGAAGTAAACCCCACCAATAAAGTTGACGATGACACTGAGCGTCGTGGAAAACGCAAGTACACGCTCCACGATTAACAAACCGCCAACCAGTGCAATCACACTGATTAAAGCCGAGCCCACCAGCAAGTATTTATGCTGATAGGTTTTCATAAACTGATGGGCGAGATTCGCTACCAACAGTCCAAGGAAGGTAATCGGTCCAACAAGCGCTGTCGCAATCGATACGAGAATGGCAATGATGACGAGGAAGCGTTTGATGACAAAATCGTACGGAATCCCCAAATTGATTGCCTGATCCCGACCGAGTGATAACACATCCAAGTACTTGATGTATCGCCAGAAGTAAATCATGATTCCGATGACTAGAACAAAGCTCGTAATCAACAGGTCTGTTTTTACATTGTTGAAGCTGGCGAACATTCGGTCTTGCACAACCAGAAACTCATTCGGATCAATCAACACTTGCATGAACGTGGACAAACTGCTGAACAATGTGCCCAAGATCAATCCGATGAGAAGCAGGAAGTAAATGTTTTGCCCTTCCCTCTTAAACAGGAATTTGTAGAGCAAGCCTGCGAAAAGCACCATCCCACCTGTCGAGATCAGAAAGTTCACGTTGTTGTTCATCAAGGTGAAATGGGTGGAGCCAAAAACAAAGATCACAAATGTTTGGATGAACATATAGAGCGAATCCAAGCCGATGATGCTAGGCGTCAAGATTCGGTTGTTCGTGATGGTCTGGAAGATCATCGTAGAGAAGGCGATGATGCAACCGGTTAAAATAATGGCAAGAATTTTTTTAGCCCGCCGAGGAAGGACGTAATCCCAGTTGCCACCGGCGTCAATCATCATAAAAATGGCTATCAAAGCAATGGCCACAATTGACAGGGCAGCTATCTTTGCTTTCATTGTTCATATGCCTTTCTTCTCATGAGTAAGTACACGAATATCCCGCTTCCTATGACTCCAACCATCAAGCCGATGGAAATCTCGTATGGGAAGATGATGAGGCGTCCCAGGATATCACACGCAAGTACAAACACCGCGCCAAGCAAAGCGGTATGAGATAAGCTTTTTTTCAGGTTATCTCCCAGGTAGATCGTAACCAGGTTAGGAATGATCAGCCCCAAAAACGGGATTGTCCCTACTGTGAGAATAACTACCGAAGTCACACAAGCGACAATGACCAGTCCAATGTTGACGACATGCTTGTAGTTCAACCCGAGGTTGATGGCAAACTCTTCACCCATTCCGGCAA
The DNA here is from genome assembly GCF_013186635.1 of Brevibacillus sp. HB1.3. Classification (NCBI taxonomy): domain Bacteria; kingdom Bacillati; phylum Bacillota; class Bacilli; order Caryophanales; family Paenibacillaceae; genus Brevibacillus; species Brevibacillus sp. HB1.3. Next base: position 404,797 of record NZ_JABMIT010000002.1, read on the forward strand.
TAGTGAACTTGTTCGCATACAAGTAAGCGATAATCACCAGCGGAATGCTTATGTACAAAAGTTCGTAGCTGCCTTTCATAATGGTGGAGAAATCTCCATGCAACCAAGCAGACATGTTTTGCATCAGGTCATGCTTATAAGCGAAAAACGTCGTGATGGATCCGACGATGTTTCCAAACATCAGTCCCACTAACGGGATGAAAATGGAGTCTTTAAATTTGATTCTTTCGAGAATCTTCATAAAGACAAAGGTTCCCAAGAGAGCAAATGCAAAAGCAACGAGTAGCTTCACCCAAGAGCTCGCATCAGCGAATACCAAGAGTGAAACCAATATTCCGAAGCGAACGGAGTCCTCTGTCCCTGCTGTCGTCGGAGAAACGAACTTGTTTCGGGTCAGCTGCTGCATGATCAATCCGGCGATACTCATGCTGACCCCTGCGATGATAATACTAATCAAACGCGGAATTCGGCTAATCCACAGCACTTGCACTTTGTCATCTGTGAGATTAAACAGATCCCACGGAGATATATCTTTTACGCCAATAAAAAGTGAAACGAACGATAGCAAAATAAGTGCTACAACCAAATATCTCTTTTTCATCGCGTCCCTACTCTTCTTACTTTTTCATGGAGTAATGTTCCGTATTGACTCGAGCATTTACCGGAGAGAATAATTCTCATAATCATTAATAAAGAGATTCATTCTCAATTAGAACTACATTTGTTATAGTAGCACTTCTTTATCGGAAGGGAAAGCTTTTTTTCATTAGTCGGCTAATTTTTTCCTCAGCCTGTCAAAATACCGCCACAACAAGAAAACCGCCAGGGCAAAAACCCTGACGGTCCTGATTATTTGGATGTGTACGAGCCTGTTACGTTTTGAACGAACCGATCTCCGCTCCCGTCACTCTCAATCAGCACATTTCCTTCGATTGTATCAATGACGATATCACCGCTTTCGTCCGATATCGTAACATCACCTTTATGCTTTCTAATATACATATCACCGGATTGATCGTGAATCGCTACGTTTCCACCCGTATTTTCCATAACGATCTCACCTGAATCGTCTTCGATCAGTTTGATGGCTGACGCGTCCTTGATCTTGATATCACCGGACTGGTCACGAATCTCTACCTCTCCGTTCGTATTCGTTAATCGAATATCACCAGAATCATCCTCAATCGTGAGCTTTCCTGTTAGATTCGTCATGTCAATATCTCCTGATCCATCGGTAAGGGCTATCGGCAGCTTGGCAGGAACGATTACCGTTATCGTCATATCCACATAGTTAAAACCGATATCTGTGTTCACGTTGGATCGTAGTGTTGCGTTATTCCCTTCCTTCTCGAGTGTAAGGATGATTTCTTCGGGTTTGACATTTTTCGATTTGATTTCAGCCTCTACATGAATCGCGGTGGCTTTTTCATCACCTTTGACGACCAAATCGCCCGAATCCGTCACAATATTCAATGCCTCTATGGACTCCGCAGCCAATTCAAGCTGTCTTTTTTCTTCTTCAATCTTGATCACGTTATTGTTGATCGTGCAGCCGGCCACGCCGATTCCCACAGCAATTAGGCCAACCCCTATCCACCGCTTTATTTGTTTCATCTGTTTCCCCTCGATACTTGGTTATTTTTACAAGATAAGTTCTTTTAACATCGTAGCAAAACAGCGTAGAAGAGAAATCAGGCTACAGGGTTGTTCTCTCGTCAGTCCGCAGACGGATATTTCATTGTAGAGATCGCATCTTTTCCCTACACTACAAGTAAGCATATTTCTCTAATTGAGTTGTCGCGGAGGGTAAAACAATGGACTTGAATCGAATCCAACTTGTGACGGATGCTTTTCCGTGCTTTTCCCTTGTTCCGGAAACCGCATGGCGCCATCCTGACATAACAGTGGAACGCTTTTCTCCCCAGCTTACGATGCAGCAGGGTCATCTGTTTGCCCATGCCGCTTTTGTATTGTCAGGCAAGGTCCGCATCTATATCATCAGCGAGTCAGGACGTGAGGTTACGTTATATCGGGTACAACGCGGGGGAGTCTGCGTCCTCATGATGGCCAGTATTTTAGGTGAGACGGGCTATGAAGCATCCGCACAGCTAGAAGAGGAAACCGAGCTGCTGCTTTTGCCTGTAGATGTTTTCAAAGACTGGATGGATCACTATAAGGACTTGCGTCAGTTTATTTACCGGAACATGATCAACCGAATGGTCTCCGTCACATCTCTGGTCGAGGATATCGCGTTTAAACCGATCAACGCCCGCATCGCCGAATTATTGCTCTGTCGTACCACAGATTCTCACAATCATCTTTCCATCACCCATGAAGCGATTGCCATAGAACTCGGAACTGCCCGAGAGGTAATCAGTCGGTCACTCAAGGAGTTTGAAAAAGCCGGGTGGCTTCAGTTAGGCCGTGGCCGAATCACAGCTATTCGCCGAGATGCCCTCCAGGAAAAACTTTTTCCTAGTGATTGGTGAGATTGGTGAGCAAGTTACAGAAACAACCATTTTCTCTCTCTACAATAAAGTCGTAGTGACTACCCATGAAAAGGGAGAGGATGTTTCATGTCAAAAGCACGTTCGTATTATGAATCAGCAAATTTGTCACATATCCCAGAATTGATGAAATTGGCGCCTGACGCTGCCGCTTCTTATTTTTCTTTCGAGCGGCAAATCTACCAGCAATCCCACCAGCTTCCGGTCAAAACGAAAGAGTTGATTGCCATTGTGGTCGCTCACGTGACTGGCTGCCCTTATTGCATCGATGTTCACGTCAAAAAGTATAAAGAACTTGGCGGCACCATGGAGGAAATTATGGAGGCTCTACTCGTTGCCGCAGTGACACGTTCCGGTGCTATCTTAAGTCATGGGGTCAATGCCTTGCTCGCCTATCATGATGCTCCTGGCAAGCCAGATTGCTTTTGCTAACCGAATACATGACCCATCTGGAAAAGCTAAACAAACGAATCCAGTTTCATCAAAAGCTGGAATTCGTTTGTTTTTTTGTATGTTTGTACACTTTTTATGATCAAATGATTGCGACATTTTTCCTATAAGTGTTATGGTAAATGTAGACTGCTCACTTACTAAGGTTAACTAACCGTTTCGAAACAGGAGGCTTTATGGCTCGTATACTGATAGCAGACGACTCCCTTGTAGTACGAGATTACATGAAAATCATTTTGGAACGGGCGGGCCATCAAGTCATAGCAGAAGCGACGAATGGATTGGACGCCTATCAAAAATATACAGACCACCTCCCCGATGTGGTGACGATGGATATCAATATGCCAGGAATGAATGGCATAGAAACTGTCAAAAAAATCATCGGCACCTTCCCCGACGCCAACATCATTATGGTCAGCACCAACGGATTAAAGCCGCTCGTTTTTGAAGCAATCAACGCTGGAGCGCGCCATTACATTCTAAAACCGATCGATGAAGAACGGCTTTTGGCTTCCATTACGAATTCTCTTTAGTCGATCAAACAAAAAACTGAGGCACTGTCGCCTCAGTTTTTCTATGGATCTAGCGAATTTCTTCCAACGGGATTCGGAAGGTAAAGCGGGTCCCTTCTCCTTTCTGGGTATGAACCTGGAGGGTTCCTCCCAACTGCTCAACCTCTTGTTTGACAATGGACAGGCCAATTCCTCTGCCCGATACGAGACTTGCATGTTCTTGTACCGTGACATCCTCAGCCAATGCCAGCTTCAGCTTTTCCCTATCTCCGCCACGCCCATCATCACGAATCGTGACGCACAGGGAAGTATCCTCTTGCCAAATGCGGCATTGAATCTTGCCGCTGCGTTCTTTTCCGCATGCTAATCGTTCTTGCTCTTCTTCCATTCCATGATCAATGGCATTGTTGAATACGTGAACCAGGCTCCTCGCAAAATTCTCGAATCGCTCCGTATCGACCAGTACTTCTTCTGCATCCCATTCGACCGGATCGATGGTCTTATTCAGACGGATAGCGAGCGCGCTTACATAGTCTTCATAACGGGACAACATGTCCTTCATGGGACGATAACGCAGCTTGCGGATGCGGTGGAGCAGCTCCTGCTGAGCTTCCCCCTGTACCAGACTGGTAATCTCGTGCTCGAAGCTTTCCCATCGCTCTTTTGCAATGGTGTGCACATGCTCGTTATGATCCAGGAATCCGACCCCGAGCTTGTGCTGCATGATCGACAAATCCTGTTGCATCGCAGCCTGAACCTCTGCGAATGACTGCTGGGCACGCACATCCTCGTCGGACAGGCGTTCTTCGGACTTTGCCCATTGAATCAACCACGACTCCAAATCATGCAGCTTTTGTGGTGTATGAATCAGGTGTAATTGGCTGAAGTCACCTTTAAACTGATGAATCTGAGCGACCAATTTGAATAGCTTCTCGGATTCCGCCATCGCTCCTCCGAGGATCTGCTTCCACCCCTCCTCAAAGAAAGCGTTAAAAGCTCGCAGTACCTTTTGGAAGAGCGGGAGACTAATCGCTACCGTTACGACCATATTCAACCTTTGCCATTCTCGCTCCATCTTTGATTTGAGCGCCTGCTGCTCACTCATATCAGTAAGAATCAGCATCAAGCCCTCTGGCGAATCTCGCCGATCTTCATAAATCGGCTTACATGCCAGCTTCAACGGCATTTGATTGATCTGGACTTCCGTAGGAAAGAGGCTGAGATACAGCTCTTTTTGCCCTTGGTCTTTTGCTTCAAAGTACTTTTCCAAAAGAGATTCAATGAACACTCTGTCCTCTGGACGATCTGGGTATAGTAGCTCTGCAACCGATATTCCAGCTAGTTCTCTCCCAAAAATCCGCAGACATTCCCGACTGTATTCGGAATGGACCAGCAGGTTTTTAGAAAAAGAAAGGAAGCCTTGTCCCGCATTGTTTAACAGATTTTTATTCGCCTGCAAAAGTGCCTGAATCTCATTGGTACGCTCTGTCACAATCTTTTCCAAGGATTGATTCCATTGCTCCAATTGATGATACAGTCTCGCATTTTCAATAAAGATTGCAATTTGCGAGAAGATCAGTCTGAGCGGCTCTGAGCGCTTTTCGTTGAACACATGTGTCGTCTCGTTGTTCTCCAAATAAATGACACCGATCATTTTCCCTTGCTGCCATAGCGGGGAGCATAAAATCGATTTCGGCTGGTGCTTCGCAATGTACGTATCGCGGAAAAAGACGCCTTCAACCGAAGCGTTGTGGAGCACCAGCATCTCTTCTGTGCGAATCGTGTAATTCACGACAGCGACAGAGAGCATCCCACTATGCTCATACGGGACAGACTGCATGATCTCCACGTCCAAATCGACAGAGCCTGCTGCTTCTATGAGCCAGTCACCATCTTTTTTCAGCAGGAGAATTCCTTTCTCCGCACCTGCATTGCTCATCACCGTGCGCAGCATCGTCGCCAACAGCATTTCCAAGCGGAGCTCGCTAGCAATCGTTTGCGACGCTTTGATGACACTCATTAAATCGACGAGGTCTGCTGTCTGGTCAGTCGTGGCAATCTCAGCGGAAGCCCCCAAGCTTCTTACTCGTTGCAAAAGATAAGGGTACCGTTCCCCAATCTCTCGTGCCTTGGCGACCGCTCCCCATAGCATGTAAACCTCGTGCGCCTCCGTCATGTACGCCTTCGCAATCGTTTCCATTCCAAGTGCCAAGTAATGCTGGGCAGCCAATTCATTTGCCATTGCCTCGTTTTGCAAGAAAACATCCTTTTTGGCGAGTTGAACCGCCTGTTCATAAAAAGGACCCGCTTCTTGTTTATGCTCTGTGACACGGAGCCACTCAGCATGCATCAGCAACCACTTGTGCTGAAAATTTTCCGGGCATTCCTTTGCCCACACCTTCATCTTTTTGATATTTGCAGTGATTTTTTTCCCATACTTCGATTTTTCCTGTCGGTTGGCGTTCTCATAGAGCCCCGTCAATGCCAGTGTTTGCATAAAAACATGCTGGCTGACAAGCACTTGTCCGCTTACTGAATCCATCCATTGCTCCGCTTCAGCCAGCAGCTCGGCAGCCTCCAGGTGGTTCCCGTACATGAGATGAACCATCGATTTATAGTAGTGGTACATGTACCGCTTGTAGCTGTTTCCTTCTTTTTGCAGGTTGCTTACATAGGTGACTTCGTCAAAGCCATCTTGGCAAAACGCCGTTCGTTCATCGTCCGTCCACCGTGTAAAAGTATGCAGCGCCTGACGCAATAACAGGAGCCGATCATCGTGATCAACGACCTTGATTTGTTGAATCATATCGCTGTATTCCTCGATTTGCTGCTCCAATTCTTCTACTGGCACACCACAATAGAGCATGGCCTCCAAAAGCCCATGGGCATTGTAGGCAGCATATATGTTGCCTCCGCCGTCCAAGCCGAGCTGAATCGCTTTTTTCAGGAGAGGGATGTTCGTCCGCGCATGCTCGCACCAGTGATTGATCAGTAAGGCAAACGCGCCATACGCCTTCGTCATGGCAATCGGATCGGCGAAGCTATCTGCTACACGGCAAGCCAATTGTCCAAATTCATAAGCCTCTCGATATTTTCCGAATTGAGCAGCTTGTACGATCCCGTAACCGGTATAACCATTCGCCGAAGCTACTGCGTTTCCATGCACGAGTGATAGATGAAGGGCACGCAAAATCGTTAAAGCAAACCAATTGAGATTGACATAGTAAGCAGATGGCCCGGCATAGCTGATGATGCTCATCGCCATCTGATAATTTTCATCGGGAACATCCGGCAAATATAGCAACTCATCTATTTTTCTGCCTTTGAGGCGTCGCTTGATATGAAACATTTCCTTAATGATATCGAGCTTGCCAGGCTTTTTCGGAATCGGTACGCCCAATAACCCCAAGGCTTCGCTTGCGATCTCCATGACACGCGGAAATTCAGCCAGTCGTGTATACATGCGAATTTCCATTTCTAAAATGCGAACGCGTTCCCGGTCTGTTTTGGCATGCTGCATCCCGCGTTCAAACAATTGTTTTGCCTCATCCAATTGGTTACACAGGTACGTCGTCTCCGCAGACAACGCACACAACTCCATGGTCAGATCATGATTGTGCTGCCAGCCCTCTTCCCCCACCAGCTCGAGACCGCGTTGGAAATACTGCAAGGCCGACTCAAATGCCGCAGAGGATTTCGCTTTTTGTCCAGCGAGCAAATGACAATGCGCCACATGCATGCGCTCCGCTTGATCCTCCAGTATCTCTTTGCCCCGATACATATGATCGCAAATTTCGAACAGAGAGCCAGATTCGCTCCCTTGGGACATTTCCCACATCATTCTGCCCAGCTTGACGTGAGTCTGTCCGCGCTCTGCCTCTTCTAACAACGAATAGGCGGCCTGTTGAATTCGATCATGCACAAAACGGAAACGAATCCTCATCTGAGACGCCACTTCTTCTTCCACGAGCGCAGCGTATGTCAGATATTCCGCTCCTTCAATCGGATAAATGAGACCTTCCTCAATCGCAGGCGATATATGCTGAATGGCTTCTGACTCCGTTTGATTCCGTGACTTGGCTATCAAATGAAGCAAAAACGAATTGCCCAGACAAGCAGCATAAGCGAGCTGCTGCTGAGTAGAAACAGGCAGTCTTCTCATTTTTTCTACGAGAAGATCGGCCACATTTTCCGTTGTACCCAGCTTCTCGATTTCGGCCAAGTCCCATTGCCAGTTCCGTTCTTCTCTCCCATACCACACCAAGTTCCGATCATACAGCGTCTTAATGAATTCCCTTACATAAAACGGATTCCCGGCTGTTTTTTGCATGATAATCGTAACCAGCGGCTTCGTCATTTCCGTATCGCTATGCAATGTATCCGCTACTAACGCATTGAATTCATGTTCTCGAAGCGGCAATAACGTCAATTGGCGCAAAATGCGGCCCTTGATACCTGTCTCTGTCAAAATGGCAATCAACGGATTCATCATACTGCCATCATGCTCACGATAAGCGCAAATCAATAGAAAATGACTGATCTGCCTGTCTGCAATCAACTCTCGGATCAGGAAAAGCGAAGAAGAATCTGCCCACTGCAAATCATCCAGGAACAAGACGAGCGGATGCTCTGGACGCGCCCAAATCCGAATAAAGCGTTGCATCACCCATTGAAAGCGATTTTTAGCTTCTGCTGCAGGCAGCTCAGGTACGGCAGGCTGCTTGCCGATGACTGCCTCAAGCTGTGGAATGACATCCACGATCACTTGACCAAGACCTTGTACGGCGTCAAGGATCATCTCTCGCCAAGCGAGCAGCTCGCGTTCGTGGCCTGCCAATAACTGCTTGATCAAATCCTGAAAGATTTGAATGAGGGCCGAATACGGAACGGCCTGATTATATTGCTCGAACTTTCCTGAAACAAAACGTCCCCGGCCTCTCAAAAACGCTTTTTGCGCTTCCAGCACGAGAGCAGACTTACCCACCCCTGCAGATCCACTGAGGAGAACCATCCTCGTAGCGCCGTTCGTGACTTGCTCAAATGCATCGATGAGCATCTGGATTTCTTGCTCACGTCCATACAGCCTCTCTGGAATCCGCAAGTGATCAGCACGATCTTCTAAAGCAAGCGGAAAAGGCGTAATCAAACCGTTTTGTTCAAGCTGGTCATAGCAGCGCTGCAGGTCTGCCAGTAAGCCAGACATGCTAAAGTAGCGATCCTCTGTATTTTTAGACAGACACTTCATCACAATGTCCGATAGAATCTCTGGAACGGATGGTTTTACACTGGAGGGAGCGAGCGGCTTTCTCGCCATATGAGCATGTATGAGTTCAAGCATGTCCGAAGTTAAAAAGGGCAGCTTTCCCGTCAATAACTCGTAGAGCGTGACACCAAAAGAATAAATATCGGAACGGTAATCGACGGTTCGATTCATTCTCCCCGTCTGCTCCGGCGACACGTAGCGAAGATTTCCCTTCCATTCTTTTGGATTCATCACACTTTGGTATTCTTGGTGGGATTTCGTCGCCAACCCAAAGCTACCAAGCTTTACCTCATAGGTTTCAGGATGAACCAGGATATGGTCGGGATTTACATCCTTATGAATGATTCCGTGCTGATGGATTTCCTTCAAACAGGAAGCCATGCGGACTGCAAGGAAGAGCATCTCCTTCAGCGACAGTCCTTTCATTTTCATCAGCAAGGAGAGCGGCACTCCCCCGAAATCTTCCGTAATCATTACCGTCTCACGGTTGTGATTAACAAGTTCGATGATCGTTTCCACTGCATGGGATTCCAATGATTGAAGAATGCGATATTCATGCTTCAGTTTCCACAGAGATTCCTTATGGGAAGGCCCTTCCATCGGTACTTTGAATAAGACAGGGAGATTGTCGTTATTTCTGTAACCCCGATAAATTCCCAATTTTGAATGAGTGGAAAGAAACTCTGCCACCCTATAACCTGGAATCACGATCATGCCGCTCATACTATCCACTCCATCTTTAGGTAGAACATCCTATCTTTCTAATTGTTGACCCGGAACAAATAATCTATATTTAATCTATATTCTGTCTTAATGTAATCTCTTTTTACTATTTTTCAAGGAGGTATAGTTTTGTCAAATCTAAGTCGCAGTGTAAGCAACCCGCACAATAACGAAGTGGTCACCTTTTTAAAGACAACGGAAGAAACGAATGGCGAATATTTATTATTTCGTACCGATCTCCCACCGGATAATGGGATTTTTCTACACTATCATACAAAACTTGTCGAAACCTTTGAAGGTGTAATTGGAAATTTAGAGGTAACCATCGATGGAAAAAAAGTAATCCTGAAGCCGGGAGAGAAGCTAAACATACCGACGGACAAGGTTCATGGGTTCCACAATCCCTCTAACGAATTCGTCAGCTTCCATGTCGAAATCCGTCCGGCAGGTACTTTTGAAGCATTTGTCCGCTGTGGATACGGGCTCGACACAGACGGGCGCAGCTTTTATTTGCCGTTTATCAAACAAAATATCCCGAAAAATATTCTCCTTTTGGGAACGATCTTTCAGATGGGAGAGTTTTACCTCCCAATCATTCCGCGCTTCCTGCAAAAAGGCATGTTTGCTGTGCTCGCTGCATTCGCTCGTTGGACAGGTTCAGATAAATCGCTGGAGAAATACTACAAAACCTCTCCAGATGCACCAGCCTCCCATTCCGAGGTCGAGCAAACAGCGCAAAAGACGTTACAAGGATAAAATGAGAAAGACACCATAGGGATTACTCCAGCTCTGGTGTCCTCCACGCTTCTTATATCTACATATTCCAACCTAGATCAGTTGTTTTTAACGTGCAGGATTAGGTAACTACTTCACCGTAGCAGAGCATACAGCTGCTCTTGCACGTTGTTTTGACACATGCCTCCATGATAACAAATGATACTAGTAATTTCCAAGTTCTCGAACTTTTTTAATGAGTTTACTGCCAATTCCATATCGAGCGTGTTTTGCGGAATCGGTCCTCGCAGTGCTTCGTTCATGTACACCATAGCATCGCCTGCTATCAAGGTCTTGCTATCTTGTACATATAAGCTGATATGCCCCGGCGTATGTCCGGGAGTATGAATGATACGGATTCCCCCACAATACGGCAGAATCTCTGCGTCTGCCAGTGTCTTGTGCACCATTGCCTTGGGCGGATTTTCGCAAAGCCATTGCAAGTACTCGCGCTCTTTTTCAGGCAGCATCGCAAGTAAAGGAGCCATGGTTTTGGGGTTTGCTTTGAGGAGTGGGTGTTTGCCTTCGATGTACGGCTGATCTAGCTCATGCGCGTATATTTCAACCTGTCCGCCAAGCTCACGAACAATTTCTGGAAGACTGCCGATATGATCAAGGTCCTGATGTGTCAAAATGATAGCCTGTAAACGCTCAAGTGGTATGCCAGCGCGGCTCATCTCCTGACGAATGATCTCCCACGAACCCGGCATTCCTGTATCTACCAATACCGCTCGGTCATCATCCCAAAGCAAGGTGGGGTAGATCACTATCGGCTTGCCAAATGCCTCTCCTTGTAGCGGAATCATTTTCACACCTGTGTTCGCTTTCATACCCTATTCCTCCTCACACCTTTTTATCGCACAACTACTTTTTATCACGGAGCGAGGAGTTTTATCAACGGAAAAATATTTAATTATAACACAAATAAAAATATTTGTCAACAAATATTTTAGACATCTCTTTGACAGCAATTACACCTGAATGACGCGGTCGCTCCTACTAGGGCAGACCGCGTTGGCGTTATTATCACCTTAGGGTGTCGTTGTTTGAACAGGCTGCCCACCCGTGGGTGCATCTTGGCTTCGCTCCCCAAGAACACCATGGACAGGTTGGATGTCAGGCTCGTCCAACATCAACCGATAAGCCGGTACGAACACAGCCGGTGGGCGAGTCGGTTCTGGCTGTGCTTCAGGTGGCTGTACGTGCGTACTCGTACCTCCCCAGACCATATAGCCTCCCCACGCTCCGGCACCTAGCAAGACAACCGCGCTGGTTATCACCGTAGCTTTGTGCCGAAACAGCTTCACAAGCGGATTGGCTGTTGCGCTGCGTACCTCGTCCAAAAGCTTGCGGAAATCAGCATTTCGGATCGCATACCACCGTTTTCGCCATTCTTTATCCCGCAATCTCTTGCCTTTCTCTTCAAGGAAAAAGACATTCAATGCTTGTCTGTATGCAGGCAACAAATACTTCCCTTCGAAAAACATCCGCTGGCTCATTGTCCATTGGATAAACGACAATGTAACGGCTTCCCCACCATTTTGCTGAACATACCCTAGCAATTCTGCAAACTGGAATCCTTCCTGACCAAAATGATCTTCCCTGTAAAAGACCAGTGGAACCTGTGGGAACTCGTCTGCATGGAGCGGTTTACTCAACATATTCTGGATCATTCTTTGTTGCACAGAAATCGCTTCCCGATCCCATTTTCGGAAAAACTCTGCCGGATGTGTCGTGCTTCTCTCTTCATGCAGCTTCGCCAGATTCATGAGCATTTCTTGCTTGTGGCGACTCTCCATATCCAGCGTTCCGAAAAAGCTCTGTGGCTTCTCCTCTAAGAGGGCGATGAGAACCTGGAAATCATCCTTGGATAGCGTGTCTAGCGCGACGAGCTTCATCAAGGACTTGTCCAGCTCATCCAACAGCTCATCGGCATAGCCGCGTGCCCCATCGATGTTTTCAAAGAACTGGTGGATGGTAATGGCGGCAGCGAGCTTTTGACGTTCCCGCGCAAAGAGACGCAAAACTTTTTCTGTTGTCGTAGCAATGAAGACGGCATTGCGCATCGCTTGCGGTTCTGTTTCTGACCAAAACCGGATTTCCTTTAGCATCTGGTCCAAACCGGTCACGGCGGATACCCGCTCAGTCATATAATCCTCAAAAAGCGGCTTCACCAACTGCGGATAGCCGAAAATCGTCCGCATCATGAAGCCAAACAGCTCCCGGTTGCTGGACAAATGCTTGTACACCTCTGCCACGTAGCTGCTCTGTCTTGCGGTCTTGGCCTTCATCAACACGTCCATCAGGAAGCGGATCAAATCCATTTGCAAGCGTTCCTGCTTGGTGACCCGGTAGGATTCAATTATTTGCTTGATCGTCTCGCCGTCGGGCAGCCGTTTGGACGAAAGCGCCTCTATTTCGATCCGCATCAGCATTTCCTGAAGCTCGATCAGCCGTTTCTTGCGGGTCAAGCTACTGTGCCCCAAATAGCTGTTCAACGCCTGCCAAACGCCCGCCCGCTTGCTCTCATACACGGACGTTCGTCCCTTTTCAATCAAATACAGTGCGCACAGCTCATAGTACGTGCGAAGGTTCAAGGCTAGTGCATGGTCTGCTCCAGCCAGCACTTCCTCACAAAATTCGTGAAAGGCATCCAGATTCCGTGGCTCATTGACATACTCCCAGGCAAAGTCGAGGTATTCGTGTCCTCCGTCCTGCAAATCGACGTTTTGAGCGCGACCAAGGGAGAAGTCGAACAAAAAGTCTTTGTCGCTGTGCCCCCCGCCTGGGCGTATGCTTCCTTTTTCTACGAACGTGACGTGGATATGCTTCTTGCTCTGCGGCTCATTGCTAAAAGTGAGAAAACCAAAATGTCTGCGCATCTCATAAGGCAGACAACTGTACAGAATCTCCAACAAGTGAGCAGCGTTCTTGGATGAGGCACTAATATCCACATTCAGGCTGATGAACACCTTCTTTTTCGCTGAGAGCGAGGACATCACCGCAAAGAGGAGCTGTTTGAATAAACGCTCATCGACGCCCAACTGTCCAAGTAGCTGCTTTCGGTCTTGCGGCAAGCCTTTTTCTGAAGGGATGTCATCGACGGTAGGAAGCTCCTTGCCCGCTGCATCGTCGTGTCGATCTGCAAAAGTACGCACTCCGAAGATCTTGCTCGGATTCTTGATAAACTCATCTCGACGCTCTACCGGAATGACATAGTTGTGGCTGAAAAACGTATTGCGCTGCCCGGTAAAGTCCGCTCCGACAAATACACTTCTACCGAGAACCATCTCTCCTGATTCGGCTTGGAAGCTGACAAGTGCTTCCGGAAAGAGCGCCAGATTGCTTTCCGCCCGCTCTTGAAGCTGTCGCGGCGCGTCGTACACGCAAAACGGATGGAGCGTCTTCTTGATGAATTGGTTATCCAGCCCTGGCGTTTTGGCGACAGTATCGTATCCTTCGTTCGAACGGAAAACCCCTTGTCGCCCGCGGGTGTAGTACTGCTGCAAAATGGGCTGACGGTTGCTCACTACCGCTCCCTCCCCTCGATGTAATCAAGCTGGTGCATCAACCAAATAAACGGTTCGTCGACGCGAATCGGCGTCACTACACCGCTCACCCTTTGATTGACTGGATTGCTCCCCAGCGCAGATACAGCGAAATAGGCCGTATTCGTAAAGTAAACATCCAACGCGTCTTTAAACGGTCTATCCACCTTTTCGATGAATCGGCGGATTTCTCCATCGATGTTCTCAAATTCAGCCGTATTTAAATATTGTTCATGGACAAAATTGCGGAAAACATTGCTGTTCGACTTGATGTATTCACCATCGTCTTCCTTGATCAGATGCAGCATGTCGCTCTTCGTCAACACGACAGCGGTCGGAATATGGGTCTTGCTCTGCTCCTGATAGCCGATGAAGTTCTCAAACAGCGTAATGACAACTTCACGCGGCTCGTCGTATCTCGCCGTGAATTCCCCTGGCTCATCCCCAGCTTGCAGCATGACCCGATCGCGAATGGTCTTGATTTGTAGCGGATCGACCAGGAACAGGATGCCAGATGAGTTTTTCACATGCGCCGCATATAGCTCCAAATACTCACGGTCGACCATTCCCTCGCCTGCTACGTCGAAAAACACCAGGATCAATGGTGCCTTGTCGCTATCCTTGAAAATGAATTGGAAGATGAATGGCTCCTGACGCTTTTCTTTTTGCGTGGAATCAAGCAGCTGTCCGCGTTCAAACAAGGGTGCCTCATAGTTCTCCCGGAACTTGCGGCTAATCTGCGCATTGAGCGGCATACACGCGGCATCAAAGTGATTCGCTGTCGTGTTTTGCAAGGTATGGATCAGTGAGGTCATGTAAACCGACTTCCCGACCTGGGACGCCCCGACAATCGAAATAATGTTGCTCGGTGCTTTCCCCGCCGTAATCGGCAGCTCATTGTGGCATTTCGGGCAGAGTCTGCGCTTGGAAACCATGCCATACCGGTCGGTCACACCTGCGAGGACGTTATCGACGTACAAATGGTTTTCCGACGGTATGGATTCCGGATCGATCACCGCTTCCAGCTCGTCGATAGCATCCAGTCCAAATTTATCCCGATACGCATTGAGAATCTCATCCTCCTGCAACGCGTAGTCTTCGTCGTCCTGGCGATGATGCGTGGCACGAAAGACAACTTCGTCCGGTCCGTATTTGGCGAAGCAGTACGGGCAGACAATATCGTAAAAAGGAAGCCGTTCCTTGACCTGCGGCTTCTTCTCAAACATGTTTTTCAAAAACGACAGCATGGCGCATCCCCTCCTATTCAGGAATCAGTTCGTACATTTCTCCGTATTTTTTCCCGTCCGTAAAAAACAGGCGGACGACGTCTTTTTTCCTGACCTCGATCTCCGGCATCAGATTGACACCGGGCTCGAGATCACGAATGAAATTGTATCGGGTACCGTCATCCTTGTGGGCGGGAGGAGAGCCTTCTTTTTTTACGTAGCAGAGTACGTCCCGCTCGATCGGAATCTCTGAAAAAATGCGAATCTGCAACGATTGATACTTGCTGAACCAGCTTCCGCCCCGTTTGAATGAGTAGTAGATTTTGGCCTTTCCTGTGCTGACGTGGATCACATGGGCATCCCCGCCTGGCATGAGCAGTAGTGGCTTGCCATTTTCCAATCGGCAAGGAAAGATGCGGTATGTGTACCTGCCGATGCCGTCTGTTTTTTCCCGCAGCCCTTTGTGGACTTTGTATTCCTCTCGGGTATACAGCTTGAACTGACGATCATCCAGCTCGCTTATGTCAAAAGGGGCGCCAAACTGCGACTTGTGTACGTACACGCACGGAATATCCTGCGCCCAATGCCAATTGAGCACGTATTCGCTCCCTTGATGCTGGCAGGTGACGTCCTTGATGAAGGTTTCAGTTGTTTCCTCCCGATTAATCATGATTCATCATGCTCCCTTTACTCAAACCGCTTGCTGCTTTGGTTCCCGGCGTCCAACGCACGAGGGTTTTGTCTGTTGTTCAGTCTGCGCTTTGCAAAAGACGATCCGCCACTCGTGGAAGCTGGCACAAAGAGAGTGAACAATGTCAGGATGACGGCGAGCAAGGAGCACGCCAGCAAACGTACCACCATATCGAGCAAGTCGATCGACGACAGACCCATTTCCAAAACGAGTCCAGCTAACAGTCCTGATACCGCCCCGCCAATCGTGAAGCTTTTGGCCAGATGGCGATTGTCAAAAATCAGACCCAGCCCCAAGCCGAGCAAAGCACCGAGGATCAGAACACTGACCACACGGGTAATGGCGTAAAACATGCTATCTTCTGTCGCTCCTGTCCGCTCGGAAACTATATTGCGGTCTGTTCGGCTCATATCGTAAATCTGACCAAAGATTCCTGTCATTTGGTCAGCGTGTTCTACATTGAAGTAGCTACCGCCAGTCTCAGCAGCAATCTTTTGAAGCAGCGCCGTTCCGTCTGCATCGATTTGGCTCATGCCTACCGTATGGACAATCACTTGGTTTTGCTTGTAGGGTGCCAGTGCGGCAGGGATATCCAGATCACTATAGCCATCTGACATCAGCACGACCGTACTGTTCGCCATTTGATTGGCTTGCAGCTGGTCCAGCCCCGCTTGCAGTGCCAAATCGATCCGCGTGCCTCCATCCGTGCGCGGGAATTGGAGCAGCTTCTTCACAACCTCATCCTTCACAGACTGGCTACTTAGCTTGGTGAGGGGTTGCAGCACATTCGTTTGATCGTGAAACGTAACCACTGCTATGTTCATGTCACTGTCCATGCGCTGCACCATGTCGGCCGCTGCTTTAAACAATTGGTTATCCGGGTCAGACGACTGCATGCTGCCTGACGTATCCAGAACCATGACAATATTGTTGGCCCCACTGGCCTGTTGAAACGATGACCCGTACAGCAGCTGAAGCAAGAGCGCCGCTACTCCCACCATCAAAAATGTGCTGGGCACGAGCATTTTCCAAGAAAAGCCCAGATAGCGCTGCTTCCAGCCGACTCCATTCAATCGTGGCGAGATCATTTCCGCAATGAGGCACATCAATCCTACGAAAAAGGCATATTGACCAAAATAAAGTCCCATTAACAACCATTGCGGTATTTCTCCGGACAGCTTGCCGAGCATGACTTCCCCGACCAAAAATCCGATCACGCCACCTACCAGACTACACACCAGCATGAGTAAGCTTACTCTTCTCTGACTCATGACGACTCATCTCCTCCCACGCGGCGAAAGACAAACCCGCTATCCTCATAGGAAGCATGGTATTTCTTGTTATTGCGGTAAAACATCAACTCTTCCATGCCGAATCCACCCATCAGGTTCATTTTTTCTATCCCGCTTTTTTGTTCCTCGTGGATGCAGCCCAGCTTGTAGGTTCGTGTGTTCTCATCCTTGTGCAGCGCATACTGGACGAAGTCGTTGTGAATATCGGCAAACAAGTACTTCTCCTCATAGCGATGCTTTTGCAAGAAATGGAACACTTCGATGTGAACCGCTGCCCGCTCTTCCAGCACCAATGCCAGATCGAGGAATAAATCTTCCTTTGTTAGCACGGTTCGGTTACCATAAGCAGCCCCGACGTTGGCACGAGCCAGCAGCTCCGCCTCAAAAGATAAAGCAAATGGCGCACGGGTGAGAATCTCGTTCCGGCAAAACTGACACAGCCGCTCCACGAGTCCGGCGAGTCGATTCCCGCTGAGCAGAGCGCCGCTGCCAATATACCGTTGTTCCATGTAAAAATCACTGCCGCGTGAAGCTTCCAATGACCGGATCGTTTCATGGACGACCGATTCGTAATATTCATCCACGTTTTTACCCAAGTAATCAGTCGCTTCCCGAACGCTCGTCTGGGCGATTTCCCGCAGTTGCTTATGCAGAGCTCCCAACTGCTCGACTTGCTCACCTAACTGCCGGTGAATCTGCTCTGCCTGTTTCTCATAGCTCACAAGGATGGAGAGCATCATCTCCCAATCCAACAGCTCCAGCTTTTTGCCGTAAACAGCGTCCAGCAAATGGCGAATGAAGGTCCGCACACGCTCCTTATCCCGTGTGAAAAACCCTCCTACGCGAATGTCCTGCCGATCCACCCGCTCTTGGTAGAGGTCGACCAGCTCGGCTTTCAACTGTTCAACCTGTCGAGATGTCTCGCGAATGCCTGTGCGCAGTTCATCCAGCAGGTTTGCTCCATTGGCGTGTTCGGCTGTGAGATAGTAAGCCGCATACAGCCCAAGCCGTTCATCCTCGATAACTACTTTCTGAATCAAATCAGCCAAGGACTCCTGAGACAGCATGTGCTCCAGACGTTTACGCGCACCGGAAGCGACATTCGCCTCAAAAAAGGCTTGGCTGCTGCCGTCAAACAAAGCCAGCTCCGCTTCGCGCATATTCATACTGCAAAGCTCGCTGTAGCTGATGCCAGAGGTCATGAGCCCCGTCATTTCATCCAAGATGTGATCCTCAGGAAGAATACCAGCCAATTTTCGCTGCAAATCATGCGCAGTCAATCCGAGCTTCTCTCTTGCTTTTGTTTTCGGCAAAACCTCGCCGTCCTGGAGTCGCTCCCAATAGCGGTCAAATACTGCGGACAGCACCGTCAATGCAATCGCATGAGTCGGTCGCTTTACTTTGGATAGACCAGCAGACGCGAACTTGGTCTGCCCGTGTTCAACCGAGATGCTGCGCATAAATTGCAGCTTGTTATAGCCGTCATTGCTTTCATGGAACTCCGGCTCTACCTTTTTGTTGTTCAAAAGCACCAGCTTGCTGATCAGCTCGTAATTTTCTTGCATGCCGCCTTCGATAAACAAGCCATGCTCTGTCTTGTCACTCAATAGGTACGCCAGCGAAAATAAGGGAGCGTTCACATGCTCCACAGGCAGCTTCACGAGATCTTCTGTTACCAAAAGATTAGCTCGATAGCTGTAGTCACTCCGCTGATAGCCATTGACCTCTTCCAAAAAGCTGATCGAGAGCGCTGTCGAGAACCCGAATGCTTCCCCGTTGTTCTTTTCCTGTAACAGGACGTACAGGTCGACGGATACGTTTTTAAACAGCTCATTGAGGTAGCTCTTGAGTAGCAGCGTCAGCTCTGGCAAAAGGATCGTGGCAGGGTCGTCTGCCCTTGCCACGACGGCAATATTGACTTGCTGAAAAGCAGTGAACAACTTGCCCATTTCCGCTACCCGCACGCTTGCCAGCTTCATTACCTTGTTCAGTTCCATGGTGACAGCTTCATCGAGCAAAAAACGCTCGTGGATCGAGGTACGCATCTTTTTCTTGTCGTCATCTGCCTGCGGCAAGCGGCAGCCGATTACTTGCGGATGCTCCCACGTTTTATCCTGATACGCATGGACATAAAGCACACCGTGACCATTTTGCCAACTGCGTTCGTTGTGGGCACGAACAGCTTGCAGTGCCTCTACGCTCTTATCCCCGAGAAAAAGGAAGAGCACGGGGTTTTGAATACTTCGCTGTCCGTTTCCGCTATCCAGTTGTCTTTCCAATTCCGTAACGTATTGGGTCGCGAACTCTCCTATCAAATCCCGCATGCGTCCTCCTTGGTTATCAAACGATCCTGATTGTTTATTGCAGCGTCTTGCGCATATCGTTTACTTTTGACCAAACCTTTTTGTAGAACTGGAACAGCTCTTCACCATTTACGTATTCATCGCGGTCGTATTCCAGATCGTTTTTCGTTTCTTGGAAAGAAGTTGCGATTTCTTCGAGTTTTGCCAACAATTGCTGCGTATCCTCTGCGGAAGTCATCGCGTCACTGCGTTTTGCAGCCTTGCGCTGGATGGTTGCCATGCTCTTGTAATCCAATGCGCGGAATTTTTCATAGATAGCGAATTCGACGTGCTTGTTGACCTTCATCAGATTGATGAATGGCTCCCACGCATCTTCTTCCTCATCCTTGTCGTAGACGTACAGCGCACCGCGCTTGCAGATGGTGCCTGTGTAAAGGGCTTCGATAAATCGGGTCACCAGCTCTTCTTCGTCCTTGATGGCACCTACGATCTGCTCCAGCTCCTGGATTTTTGCCTCGATTTCTTCGTATTTGCGCACTTCTTGTTCGATCAGGCGAATCTGCTCTGGATAGCGAATCAGGTTTTCTTTTGCCATCTCTTCATTGATACTGCCGAACACGTCACGTGTAAATTCTTGCTCCAGACCCTCTCTCATGAAGCCTTTGAGCTCAACCAATACACGCTTGATCTCGCCAGGGCTCAGCTTGGTCGCGTCTCCTTGCGCTTGGTGCTTCGCCAGGAAGTTGGCAAGCAAGAACGGTTTCGTCACGATGGATTCATAACGGTTGCTGGTCTGGCTGTCACTGCCTTTTTCGCGGATGGCTCCGTAGCGCACAGCACGGTCAAACAGTTCGCGTACTTTGGCGTTATACGCTTTGATCCGCCCGTTTTGGTACGTATCTCCCCACGATTTTTCCGGAATAGGGGATGGGAGGTACGCCCAGTTGTTCTTTTCCGTTTGAACGAGGTGGCGTCCGATACCCTCTCTGTCCAGAATTGTACGTTCGTAGCTTTCCTCGTAGACCTTCAACGGTGTGTAAGCGAACAGTGGAACACCGTTTTTCGTATTCAGCCAGAAGATGCGGTTTTTGACTTCACTTTCTTTGACGGTGAAGCGCGATCCGCTAATCGCTGTATTTTGATAGTTTTTAATCCCCTTCAAGATCGATGGTGCTTTCAGTGGCACGGATACAAAGCCCCAGGAAGGGAAGTGCATATTGCCGAGATTGTTGCTCAGATGGAAGACCGGAATCGCCTCTTCATCCAGCTTGCTGGCAATCTTGCGCTCTACGATGCGATCAAGTGTCTCGTCCTGACCGTATTTGATCACGAGGAATTCTTCCATCGACTTGGTGATCACCTCACCGAACTTCTCCGAGAGGAATTCGGAAATCGAGCTGACGATATCCAGCTCCTGCTCTTTGACCCACTGATCGGAGTGTCGCAGCAGCTCGCTGGTGAAGTCGCGGATCAGGTCATCCGCATCCTTTTGCTCCAGGATGTTGCTGACGACCTTGGAGATATCCGGCACACTGACGATGTTCCAGTAGTACGTTTTGTTGCCAGTGCGGTCGCTCTCTTCTCCACCGTTGATCAGGATGTCGCCGTTTTGCTCGAAAATTTGATTGAGTGCGTTCAAAATCTCAGTAAATACGTTATAAATGCGGTTGTTTTCTGCATTCAACAAACGGTGCAGCTCTTCGTAGAATTCGATCATTTGCTCCAGCTTTTCCTGATCAGCCAGGAGCTGGTATTCGTTGATCTTTGCTTCGATGTAGCTGTTTTTCTTCTTCTCCTTGGAGATAAAAGCACTGCGGGCGTCACCCAGTTTTTCTTTCGCATTTTCGCGCGCACCCTCAATCTCAGGCGGGAAGCTCTCCAAATTCGCCTTGAGGCTCTCGATGTAGGAAAGGATCATTTTCATCAGGCAGTAGCCTTTATCCGAATGAATCAGACGGGACGCATAGAATGGTCCTTGCTGCGGGTGCAGGAATACACGCGTGATCATTTCGCCAAAAACAGAGATCATGTCGCCTGGCATCTGCTTTTTGGACTTGATGTACGCTTCCCGCGCTTTGGCGAGATAGCCTTGCTCCAGCTCGTGGTCGATGCTCACGACTTGCTGGGTAATGACGTTGCTGTAGTTCAAACGCTCGCTGTTTTCATAGCCTGGCAACGGTTCTGGAACGCGCTCCTCGAACTTGCGGGATATCGAGTCGATGTCGATTCCGAGCTTGCGGGCGAATTTCTCTGCATCTTCTTGCGTTGGTGCTACCGTGAACATTTTTTCCATCTTTTTAAACAAGCGATAGGCCAGGTACGTTGTCATCTCTTCGATCGGCAAGACAGCAGAGGAAGCACCGATGACGTTGTACTGGTAGTTGGCTGCGTAGGCTTTTGGCATCTGGTTGATGTTCGTACGGATGTTGCTGATATAGTCGTGGATTGCAAACTCTTCACCCGAGCGCTTTTCTTCGCTCGCCATGAAGTTCGTAATGTTCTCCGCGGTCACGTTCATGCAGTAATCGTAGGCGTTTTCCAATGCTTTGCCTTCCAGATTGGTCGCAGAAATCAAATGGCACAGGTTGAATGGCGGCATCGGCGATTGCACGGTGAGCACATTGCCGTATTGCTGGCGGAAACGCTCATTTCGCTCGTCCGCATTCATCCAGTAGTCCAGCTCTTTTAATGCCGCATAACCGTTTTTCATGATGTAGTCGCGAGTGTGCGAGCTGAGACTCTTGTTCGACAGGTTGACGTCAGGCGTGAACAGGTAGCCCAGCGTATTCACCTTGTCTACTCCCGCACTTCCGAAGTCGCGCTCTAAAATGCCGCGAACGATATAGGCAATGTCGAGGAAGCAACCGCTCCCCGTTCCCCCGGACAAACCACTCAAGAGGAATACAGTCAGCTTTTTGTTCGTACCCTCACACAGCATCTTGACCTTTTTCTCAATGGTTTGGACGACTTGTGTAATTTTCGTAAAGAGGAGAAGTCGCCCTGCCTGGCGTACACCGGATGCGCCGCTGATTCCGTCTGTAATTGTCAGCTCTGGTGAAAGCCAGTCCGTGATGTACGGCTCCAGAATGCTACGATTCTGCAACACACCGCCGATCTCAGGATTGGACAGGAGTACGAACTCCGTCACTGGATCGAGTCCGATGCCTTTGTACTTTTTGTTGCGGTCATGCTCATTCGTTTCAAACGCGATGAATTCAATATTGTCCGGCTTTTCCTTGCGCTTCTTGGAAAGCTGATCTACTGGCAGCTTGAAGCGTCTGTTCACTTGGTATTTCAGGCGCAAAAGCGCATCAATTCCTGTACCGCCTAGACCGATGACGAGCATCGGGTTATCAATGGTATCTACACGAATCTTGTCACTGACGATTCCCCCGCCGAGGGATACGTCCAATTGTTGAATGTGTTCTCTCACAACTGCTTTCATATTCGACTCACTCCTAGACGATGTAATCTACATATAAGGACTTGTTCACATTCGTTAACGAAATTTTGATGCGATCGTTTTTCTTCAGCTCTTTGCCTTTGCTTGCATCGAGGACACGTCCTGCCTTTTCGATTCGGCAGCTCGAACGGTTTTCGATGATCAGCGTATCGTTTTTTCCTGGTAAAAAGATGACCTTCTCTGTCTCCGCAAACTCAGGGGCGAGCTGCAAGAGCTGGTGCAGCTTTACTTTTCCTTTGAACGCGTTCAGTTTCTTGTACTGCGGATTGGACTTTTCCCCTGTATCCTCATCCACGATCTCGATGGCGATTTGGCCCGCGAAGCCCTTGTTCGCCTTGCGATAGATCGATAGTGCGTACAAGCCTGCACCGATCAACAGGAGGAGAACCACGGTACCTCCTACTACGGTCAGCCATGGAAATGGTTTCGATTCTGCCGCAGGATCAGTGGTTGTGCTCGGCTTGCTCGTTCCAGAGCCTGCCGTTTTCGCAGCATCTACAAGGAGCGGCTTTGTCTCCCGGTAAAAGCTGGTGTCTTCTGCCTTGATTTTTATTTCATAGGTATGGTCCGCCGGGATTGTGAAGCTGCCTTCGAACCCGCTGCCCGTATTGTTCAGGATGACCTCGTTTGTCTTATTGTCCGTCTTGTCATTGACGATCAGTGTCGCCTTCATTTGCTTGTACAGATCAGGACTCGCTACCTTCTGTCCGTTTGAAACAAGAGCAGCCTTGATCGGTACGACATCGCCAGCCTTGAAGCTCTTCGCTGTGACTGGCTCCATCTCCAATTGCAGATCGTAGTTGAAGATGAGGTTAATATCGATTTTTTCCTTCGGGACACCTTTTACCTGTAGCTTCCAATCGCCCTGCTGTGGCTTGACCAGCTTGATCATCGTGTACGCATTGGACTTCGACAGTCTGACCTGGTTGGAAGGGATTTTTACTTCCTTGCCTGCTGGGTCATACAGCTTCACTTCCACTGCTTTTTGCGACATGATCGAAATGTTGGCTTCCATGACGCTGCCATTCGGGATGGGGATCGGAATCTCCTGAGCTTGGCCGTTTGCGACGAAGCTTTTAACCGGGACAACCTTCAGCTTCAGGTGATTCGCAAAGATTTCGCTCAAGATTTGCGGGAGCTTGTCCGCTGTGCTCGTTTCAAAAAATTTACCATTTGTCTCCGCAGCAATCTGCTGAAGTGTCGTGCGATTAAGCTGACCGTCTGCGTTCAAGCCAATCGTGTAGACCGGATAGCCTTTGTCTTTGGCCTCTTTCACTGCTTGCTGCAGCTCTTGATCAGACTTTGCTTGGGTACGGTTTGATGCTTTGTTCAAATAGTTGTTTCCGTCTGCCAGCAGCACGATGATCGGCGCATTGTTTGGATTGCGTCCCGCATCAAGGATTTTTACTGCTTCCGTTACCCCGACAGCGATATCGGTGTAGGCTCCTTTTTGCAAGCTGTCGATGAAGGCTTTGATATCGTTTTTGTCTTCTTCGGAATTAATCTCAAGCAGTGCTTTTTCCCGCTCGATCTTGTCGGTATAGGCGACGACACCAACCTTGTTCGCTTGGATCGACGTCATGTCGACGAACATTTTCATTGCTTCGTTGCTGACTTTGTTCTTATCGCTTTGGGTCATGGAGTTGCTGACGTCCACGACCAGGACAGCGTCCATATTATTTCCACTCGTTTGCGCAAAACCTGGGTGAGTAACAGAGAGGACACTGACCAAGAGCAGGGCAAGACATGCTACGTATCGACATAACATTCGGAATCGTATTATTTGCATAAGAGCTCCTTTTCTTGTTCGTTACAAAGAATTTGTGAGGTGTTGCAAAGAAAGTAAGACTATGACACTATTACCACTAGATTCAAGCAGTAGAAGACAGATGATAAAAAAGTACTAGAATGATTGCCCCTTACTCGTAATACGATACGACATGATTCTTTGTTACAGATTTCGACAACTTCGTTAGGAGAAATTTTATGTTAACTTACTTTCTTTTGTTTGCGGCTTTTTTGCTGCTAGCGGTCCGATTCCTCAAGCTGCTGCGACTGAAACGGCGCAACCTCTCCAACGCCGAAATCGATCAGCATCTTCATGCCTTACTGAATGAGAAGAGGGATTCACCATGAGAAAACGAATCGGCGTACAATTTCGCAAAACCCGTAAAACCACTCATACGTACGAAAGAATTCAAGCGTGCACGCGATGCCATACGTACCACGTCCTGTGGGAGACGCATTGTGAGACCTGCGGGAGAGCCTACACACCAATCCGTCAGGTATCCCATACGGTGACACGCCGCTATGTGCAGACGCGATTTTTGCTCTTGGGCTTGTTCGTCTGTCTAGCTCTCCTTTCAGCAGAGACGCTTTTGCAATTGGCTCTCGCAGGAGGTATTGGCTGTGTGTTGTTCGTCTTGTTTTTCGTGATACAGAAAAAATACGGTACTTATCAAAGAGACGTACAATTCCAACACTTTTTAACCCGGGAAATGGAGACGCTCAAGAAGTCACTCCTCCGTCATTTGGAGGAAGTGGGCAACGACGTCAAAGAAGGGCATCTCAAGGAAGCTTATGAAAAAACGAGAGAGATCGGGCATTTCATCGATTCCGATACGATCAAGATACGCAAGATCATGTTCCTCAATCATTACGTCCTGCGCAAAGATATGGAGCTAGAGCTCGAAACGCTCATCCCGTCTATGTACGACAAGGACTTCATGGAATATGTGCGCGAGGTCATCAAGGTCCAGCCTTCACTCGTCAAAAAATCCGTCCTCACCTATGTTAGACGTTATAAAAATCAAATATTGTTGCTGGAAAACGGGGATCAGCTCATCGGTCAAGTGGCAGGTGCAGCGCTCCGCATGAAGTCTTATGTGGACGAATATCAGGATCTGATTATCGAATTCATCGATTTTTTGCCTCGCGAGCGCCTTCTGCGATTGGCAAAAATGGTACAAACCCATAAGGATGAAGGCTGGGAACAACTATATCATTCTACCAAAAACAGGGTGGATACGCATTACGCGTTTGACCCGGATTTCAAAGGCTTACTGTGAAGGAGGAGCCTTTTATGTTGCCTATCTCTCCCTATCATAGGTCCCTCTGGGTCCGTAATATTTTTCTCGGACTCTTTGCCTTGGGTTTGATCGCTGTTCTGTTCAAGCTTGGATTCGGGTACAAGCAGATTACGTTGTATAAACAAGCAAAGGCGTTTTATGAACAAAAGAACCTGCTGCAAGCCGAGGAAACCTTTTCGCGTGCGCATGATATGGCCGTCCTGTCCTACGGGGATGACGAATGGAACGCTATCATGTTCCAACTGACTTGTATCCGTACTGAGCTGGAGGGGCTTCAACAGCAATCGCGCGCGGCCATTTCGGAAAAGAAGGTCGCAGAAATCGGCGCGGTCTATGAACAATATCAAGCTGTCAAAAAGAATTACCAGAATCAAAAGGACGTACCAGCAATGTTTTTCCAGCAATTGTCCGCTCGCTTGGGTATGGATAAGAGCTTTTCCGATTATTACTTGAATGCCTTACAAACAGCCAAGGCTCAGGCACAATCGAATCTCGAAAAGGAAAACTACCAGGACGAATCTTTCATCGAAACACTCCTTGTCATTCCGGCTGAATACTACAGCGGCAAAAAGAAGAAGCAGGCTGAGCTCACAGCCTTGTTCCAGGACTACGAAAAGACGAAGCTGCGGAAATTGACCGCTTCTGCTCCTTTTGAAGAAGTCATCACCAAAACGGCTACTAGCATACGCCATTACGAAAAGCTGGGTATCGAGACAGATTGGTTAGTGGGTCAGTTGGAAAAGTATGCGCTAGCTGAAATCAAGGAAGTCATTCGTTCAAAGGATTTGAGTGCCTTCGTTGACATGGCAGCCGCCTATCGCAAAATCGAGGATGTGCTTTCCAGTGATTCACCTGTCCTCGATTCGATCACCCGCTATCTGGAAGGCAAGCTCAAGCAGGCAGAACAATACATCAAGTCATTTGAGTTCACCAAAGCGCGTGAATTATACGAACAGTTAAATCCGCTCCAGGATACGGCTACACTCCTTTCCGATCTGAATAAACTCTGGTTGGAATACGATCCAGCACGTTTATTGCAAGTGAGATATCCAGACAGAACGTTCACCGACATACTCTCCGGCACAGATCGCTGGGGAGCAAAGCTTTACGCATTTGGACTCTCTGGGGCAGATCAACGTCTTTACTTCGCAGCGGAAATGCCGAATGACTCGGTCCTCTATCTGGATCAGTCACTGGATGTGGACGTAAAAACGGCAAAGGCTAAGATCGACGATAAGCTCGGAAGTAAAGAAAAGCCTGTGATTATCGTAAGTGCTTCCGGCAAGGAGCGTGCTAACGCCTACGCGGCACTCTCTCCGAATTTGACAAAAGAGTCACTCGAGAAGCGTTTTTCGGTTGAGGCAGATGAATTCAGCGTAGAAGACTCCGAGCATGTGATCCTGAAAAATGCGGTGGGGAAAGGGGAAAACGAAATCGCTTTGTTCAAGCTCGAGGACAATGGCTTGGCTTACATCGAAAAGCTGGCTGACTTGGAGGAGAGCTCCGAAGAAACGACCGAGGGAACTGGGTCAGGAGAAGAGCCTTCCCCTGCTGACAGCTCAACAGAAGCGACGGATCAACCTTCCCCTGCCACTCAAAAAACCGATGTCTTTGCAGGTCCCGGTGAAGAATATGAGAAGATCGGTCAGGTAGCAGCAGATGGTTCCTTCCAAGTCATCGCAGATCTGAATGGCTGGTACCAGATTGTGTTTGATGGAAAAGAAGGCTGGATACGCGCTACCGAATCAACGCCGTAATCAGTCTGCTTGAATAATAGGCTCCTCTGGCGATCATGGCACACACCCTTGATCTGCGTCAGGAGCTTTTCCTCATTTTTCGCATTGCGCCAGCTGTCTGATTATTCTATAATTTATTGTTGGTTTATAGACAGATGAGGAGTGAGAAGAGATGTTTGGAATTGTTCATTATGAAGCATTTCTGATGACCGCAATCATGTTGAACCTGATACCCGGCTCAGACACAATGTACATCATCACCCGCAGCATTTCGCAAGGAAAACAGGCAGGTATTCTTTCGGTTCTCGGCATTTTGACAGGCTCACTCATTCACACGCTCTTGGCTGCTTTCGGCTTGTCGCTCCTTTTGGCGCAATCCATCGTGCTTTTTAACATCGTCAAAATATTGGGGGTCGCCTATCTTGTCTATTTGGGCATTCGCATGCTCATGACGAAGGAATCACCAGCTTTTGACTCAGCCGATTCCAAGAAGTTAAAGGGTGAAAAGGTCTATCTGCAAGCGATTCTGACAAGTGTCACGAATCCAAAGGTTGCTCTGTTTTTCATCGCCTTCCTCCCGCAATTTGTTAGCGCGACGGAAGCCGGACCACTCCCTTTCCTTATTCTCGGCCTTACTTTTACCGTTACAGGTGGCATCTGGTGTAGTCTCCTCGCCCTGTTTGCTTCCTTCGCTACGCAAAAATTGCGTAATAATCAGAAGTTCTCTGTCATTCTCAACAAGCTGACGGGGATTGTTTTTATCGGGATGGGGTTGAATCTGTTGCGGGCGAAAGCGAATCCTTAGGAGGTTGTCTATGAAAGAGATTATTTCTGTACTTGCACTCATTCTTTGCTTTGCTTTTTTCCCTGTTCAAATGATTGAGGCGCATCCAGGCAGAACAGATGCAAATGGTGGACACACCTGTAGAACAAACTGTGAAAAATGGGGATTACAGTATGGAGAATATCACTATCACAACGGCGGCGGTGGTTCTTCCAACAGCCAAGTGAAAAAATCGGCCCCTCCAAAACCAGCGGCCCCCCGTACACAACCGAAAATACTCCCTTCGAAAACAATTGTAGCCGTAGACAATGCTAACGTTTATTCTGCTCCATCCCTTGACTCTGTCGTTGCTGCAACCCTTTGGTATGGTTTTGAAATCAAAGCATCCGGTACACAGCCGGAGTTTATCTCCATCGATCAAGGTTACATTTCTAAAACAGTGGTCACCTCGTATACACCGATTACTCCTAAGACTGTCAAAATTCAAGGAGAGAAAGGCTACTTCTTCTCGACCTCTTCCGCAGAAAGTCCAGGCAGGGGCTACGCTGTCAGAGATGCACTTGTTCAAGTTGTCGGTGAACATGGAGATTGGTATTACGGCTCCACCATTGATGCAAACGGGAAGGTTTTAGTTGGATTTGTTTCGAAAAGCGTCGCCTATTAACCATAGAATGAAGACCGAAAAAGCCAGAAAGGAGATTCTTTCTCCTCTGGCTTTTTTCATGTTCAGAAATTGTATAGGTCGAAAGGTTACGATACCTCTAGGCATTTTTTCATAATTGGAACAGCAGGTGAATCTGTTGTTCTCGACTAGCAAGACTTGTACAACGAAGGATGCCCTTGCCGAACATAGTTAACGAAAAATTGGGACAAGGGGGGAAAGATGAATTGAGTTAACGGTGCGAAAAGGGAGTTGAAGAATGTGCGAGTGCTGTTAAGTGCCGGGTTTATCCTGGCAGGCTTATTCCTCCTTTTCTATCCTCAATGGGAAACGGCGGTATCTGCACAAAAGCAGGAACAGCTCATCGAAGCGTTCGAACAACTGAGCAACGTCAGCGAGCAAATAGAAACAGCTACATCAGAGGACCCACAAGCTCCTCAGATACAAGAGCCGCTCGCTATGTTGGAAGGTGCCAGAGGCGTGATTCGGATTCCCAAAATTGATCTGGAAATGATGATTTTTGAAGGCGCGGACAAGCATGCCTTGAGTAAAGGTGTTGGCCTGATCGAGCCAGACAAGGAATTCGGCGTGAACAATGTTGGACTGGCAGGTCATCGCGGGATTACTCACGGTAAGCAATTCAATCGCTTGGACGAACTAGCACCTAACGATGAGATTGAGATCAAGACGAAAACGGCAACCTACCAATTCGTTGTCGTGAAAGCCTTTATCGTAGATCGTACACAAGTAGAAGTTCTAGAGGATCAAAAGAAGCCCTTGATCACCTTGGTCACATGCACCCCTGTTGGAGCAAAGGATCCGAAGGACAGACTGATCGTTCAAGCTGAATGGAAACAAACGACTTCATCTCAGCCCTAACACGTCCTAGTGAAAGACGGAATGAGCTAGTTTTATTTAGTACAGGAGGAGCATATGCAAAGGAAATCTTGGATCGTTGTGGTGGCACTTTTGCTCATCATCCAAAACTTTTTCGGTTTCACGACAACCACGTATGCCCAAACACAAGGTGAGGTTGTCGTAGAGAATAGTGGGGAGCCGGGAACGGGCAACCCTACTGATCCGGGCACTGGGACTCCTACCGATCCGGGCACTGGGACCCCTACCGATCCGGGTACTGGAACTCCTACCGATCCGGGTACAGGGACTCCTACTGATCCCGGTACTGGGACTCCTACCGATCCGGGCACTGGGACTCCTACCGAACCGGGTACAGGTAACCCTACCGATCCGGGTACTGGAACTCCTACCAATCCGGGCACTGGAACTCCTACCGATCCGGGCACTGGAACTCCTACCGATCCGGGCACTGGGACTCCTACCGATCCGGGCACAGGGACTCCTACCGATCCGGGTACAGGGACTCCGACTACGCCGCCTGTTGAACAACCAGTTCCTCTACCAGATGTACCGGTACCAGTTCAAGACCCTGATGACAACATCGTCAAAGACAACATCGTCACTAGCGTAGTCATGAAGGACAAAGACGGAAACAACATTGAAGACATCCGCCCCGATCAGGGCTCGCGTGTTCAAGTTGATTTCACCTGGAAAATCCCTGCCGGACATCCTTACTCAGAAGGTGCCACCTTTACCTTCCCCCTCCCAGATAAGTTTCGAACCGATCGCGTTTTGACCGGAGATCTGGATGGAGGCTACGGCACCTATGAAGTGACAACCGACGGCACCGTCACCTTCACTTTTAGCGATACCATCAATGATGGCGCTGAGATCAATGACGGAACGTTCTATGTGTGGCGGGAATTCGATGAGAAAAAGTTTGAGGGCGGCACGAGACAGGAAATCGATTTCAAACTCGATGGCATCGCTCCTATCTCTGTCCATTTCAAAGGCAAAAACAACAATGAAATCGACAAGAACGGAAAAGCAAACAAGGGAATGAATCCTAGCTATCTCGACTGGACCGTCGATTTTAACTTAGGTGAAAATCCGATTAAAGGCGCTGTCTTTACGGATGAGCTTCCAAGCGGTCTGGATATCGACATGAGCTCGATTAAGGTTTTCCCATTAGACGTTCAGTTGAATGGCTCTGTTATTCCAAAGGCTGAGGTAACTACCTTCACTCCTGAGAAATTGACAGAAGGAAATGGGTTCAAAATGAACTTTGGCGACATCGACGGTGCTTATCGCGTCACGTACAAAGCCAACGTCACCGGTACGACAGATACAACCTACACAAATAAAGCCACTGTCACAGGAACGAACCTTCCAAAGGATTTAATCGATTCCGCAAATGTCTCTGTCCGATTCAGCCAGCCTCTGAACAAAAAAGCGATTAGCTATGATTACACCAAACAGACGATCACCTGGGCTATTCAGTACAACTACAATGAAAAACTAATCAAGCAAGGTGATGCATGGCTCGAGGATCGCTTTGATACCAGTCATCAAGAGCTCGTGAATAGTTCTTTTACCATTCATAAAATGACCATCGACGACAACGGAAACGGAACAAAAGACGGGGCTGCCATCACAGGGTACAACGTAACCGAGTCGACTGCCGGCTTCCGCTTGGAGTTTGATCATGACGTTTCGGCAGCTTACGAAATCACCTACCAAACCAAAGCTAAAAATCGGGTCCACCAAGATAGCTACCTCGTGAAAAATGAAGTAGAGATCTACGACGGAACCAAAAAAGATGCATCCAAAGAGATCACGCAAGCAATCTTCTGGAAAAACGCAAAGAAAGAAAAAGTTGATTACCTGAATAAAACGATTGAATGGACGCTGAGTCTAAACGAGGACAATCAGGTGATGGATGAAGTCGTCATTACCGACAGTTATGCAGGTCAAGGGCTGACACTTTTTCCTGACAAAGTAAACATCAACGATTGGACAAAGGATTTGGAAGAAGGTCCTGACAAAGACTACACCATCTCTCCGAATCCAAAGTACGAGGATGGATTCAAGATTACCTTCCACAAACCAGTCACAAAAGCCCTTGTAATTACGTACCAGACGAAGTTTGATCCTACTTCCAAGGATCGTCCATCCGCGTACAAAAACAAGGCTGAACTGAACTGGAAGGAAAACGGGAAACCACAAGACCCTATCACGAAATCCGCTACTGTTAAACCAGACAGCTACACCAGCAATAACGGCAACAAAACAGGTAAATACGACGCCCGCACAAAAGAAATCACGTGGACAATCGATGTGAACTATAACCTTCACAAGATTAACAACGCGATCATTCGGGATTTTTATACCGGGGAACAAACTTTTGTGAAGGACTCGTTACGCGTGCATAAGTTGCTGCTTACAGGCGGAGCAGACGGTGTGAAAGTGGTCGAAGGACCAGTTGTTCCTATCAAATTCGACCCATTAACCAACGGTTTTGAGCTGCATCTTGGCGAAATCGACTCGGCCTATCGCATCACGTACACAACCAGTTTGGCTGATCTGCCTGTCGTTGAAGTGTACGAAAACAATGCCACTATGCATGATAGTGACATAACTGGCACTCCACTCTATAAAGGCAAGACGACCGTCAGACCGACATACGGTGGGCAGTACGTCCTCAAAACAGGCGCACAAGGTACAGGAGCAGATTCAGAGTATGCAACGTGGACAGTAAAAATCAATCCGAGCCAGTCGTACATTTCGGCAGGTGCTGCATTGACCGATACGCTGTCCAGCAATCAAATTCTGATGAAAGACTCCTTCAAGCTCTTTACGACAAACGTCTCTGAATCCGGTGCCCTGACTATCGGAAAAGAAGTGACCTCTGAGGACTACACATTAGAAGTAGTCGGCAACACCTTTAAACTCACTTTCAAAAATGACCTGCACACTGCCTACATCCTGGAGTACCGCTCCTTTATCAATGCTGATCATGGAGACGTCATCAAAAACGAAGCCTCTTTTGCAGGGAAAACAGTTGTAGGTAAAGGGAAAGATGGACAAGAAGGTGTCAAAGTCAGCTTGTCCGGTGCTGGTGGCGGAGCCGGCACGCCTGGTAAAGGCGACTTGAAAATCATCAAAACAGACGCAGATACGAAAAAAGCATTGGCAGGCGCCACGTTTGGTCTGTACGACAAGGCAGGGAAAACCTTGCTAGAAACAGTCGTGACCGATGAAAATGGTATTGCTACCTTCAAAAGCTACAAATTTAAAGCGTACAAGTTAAAAGAATTATCCGCTCCTGTTGGCTACGTCATCGCAGACGAGTACAGAAACGGAAAAGACATTACGTTAAAAGCCCCTGCAGGTGCTGACCCTGCTATTCCAGTTACAATCGAAATGACCATCGCCAACAAGCTGCTCCGTCAAGGATTTGAGTTAACCAAAGTTGACGCGGAGAATGCTGGCAAAGCACTGGAAGGCGCTGTCTTCAATCTGCAGATTGAAAAGGGCGGAGCATTCGAAACGATCGCGGAGCTGACAACCGGCTCTGACGGAAAACTCTCCAAGGGCGATCTGGCAGAAGGAAACTATCAGCTAGTCGAAACGAAAGCTCCGAAGGGATACAAGCTGGATGCGACTCCGATTTCATTCAAAATCGCTTCCAACCAGACAGAAATTGTAACCCTTACGAAAAAGAACGCCAAAAATATCGGGTCGGTTCAATTGTTGAAAGTGGACCACTACACCAAAGAGCCACTTCCTGGCGTAACCTTTGAGCTTCAGGATGCTGACGGGAAAGTACTGCAAAGCGGACTCACAACGGATAAGAACGGTATCCTTCTCCTCGAAAACCTGAAAGCAGGATTCTACCAGCTCGTGGAAACAAAAGCCCTTGCTGATTATGAGCTTGCTGATCCACTGAAATTCGAAGTGACAGAGGAAGGCATTGCCTCTCTTACGTTGACCAACAGATTGAACCCAGGGTCTGTGAAACTGACCAAAGTAAGAACGGGATACCCAAATCATAAGCTCAAAGGAGCTGAATTTACGCTCCGCGATGAAAATGGTCAGGTAGCCAAAGATATGAACGGTCAGGAGCTTACCAAGCTGACAACAGATGGCAACGGAGAGCTGATTGTCGAAGGACTGAATCCGGGCAAATATGAGTTTATCGAGACGAAAGCACCTGCTGGTTATGTAAAAAGCAGCAAGCCAATCGAGTTCGAGATTAAAAGAAACCAAGTAGCTGGCGACCATGTGTTGGTCACTGTCGAAAATGACGCGACCTCCGGTGGTGGAGGTGGCGGTGGAGGCGGAACTCCTGAGCCAAAACCTGAACCGGAGCCCGAAAAGCCAGAGCCGAAGCCAGAGCCTGAACCAGAACCAAAACCAGAGCCCGAACCAAAACCAGAGCCCGAACCGGAAAAACCAGAGAAGCCAGAGAAGCCGGATAGACCAGACAAACCGGATAAACCGGATAAACCAGACAAACCAGGTAAACCTGACAAACCGGATCAACCTGGCAAACCAGACCAACCTAGCAACCCAGACCAACCTGGCAAACCAGACCAACCTAGCAACCCAGACCAACCTGGCAAACCAAACCAACCTGGCAACCCAGACCAGCCTGGTAACCCAGACCAATCCGAAAACCCAGACCAACCTGGTAACTCGGATCAACCTGGCACTCCTGATGCCAACAACAACACTTCAGGAGAGTCGAATCAAACAGGAAATACGACCAAACCGAACGATTCGGGAGCTGCTAATAACTCCAACGTTCTGGAAACCAGCAACGAATCTCCATCAACAGGTAAAGTATTGCCTCAAACGGGAGAGCAAGCTAACCCACTTCCTATCGTTGCAGGGATCGCTTCGATCTTGATCGGTATTTCGATCATGTATCGCAGAAATAAGAAGGCGTAGTTCATCTAAAGAAAGGACCGAGTCCAGGGATCTTCCCGGCTTGGTCCTCTTTTTTCCCCTACTCTAGCAATTGCCGGAGAAGCGGTTCACTTTTATACAAAATCTCCAGATGTGTAGCCTCTACGTAATAACGCTCCCCTTCTAGTGCAAATACACTGTTCGCCATGACACTCCCATCCCCAGCATCACTATTGATCGAGCCCACTACTCTTCCATCGACCCATTTATCGGGAGATAGCGAAGGGACTGTTCGCAAATAATGAATCGTTTCATGTCCGATACCAGCTACCAGTGTGACGCGAATATTACGAGCTGCGATAATCCCCATCGTTGCGTTTAAATTGTCCATGTATTGATTTTTTACGACCATCTGTTCATAAGGCACAAAGGCTTCTACTCCCTGTTTTTTCTCCAGCAAATAATCGCCATATGCTGCTGACGGAGTAAGGTCAAGGATGCTGGGAAAGTGCCTGTGAATAGCTTGTATGCGATGAAAAGGGATGCTTTGCTCCAAATAGGCCAGATATACACTCATGTATAGCTCCACGACATTTC
Organism: Brevibacillus sp. HB1.3; assembly: GCF_013186635.1. Lineage (NCBI taxonomy): Bacteria > Bacillati > Bacillota > Bacilli > Caryophanales > Paenibacillaceae > Brevibacillus > Brevibacillus sp. HB1.3. The sequence goes on from NZ_JABMIT010000002.1 coordinate 440,185, forward strand.
TTTTGCCAGAAACGGAGCGCGGCAGCTTCCCTCCCGCCCAATAGCTGTAGGCAACAGGCGATCCTGCGTTAGGAGTCGCAAAGATGAGCAGCTGATCCACATCGTTTTGATAAAATTCACCCTGGACATAGGCTCTAGCAACAAGCCCCCCCATGCTATGGCAAATGAGATTGACACAAGGGGCACCAGTCGTTTGCTTCGCCCGCTCGATGACAGGCAGTAAAAAGCGCTCGGCTGAAATATCGATCTGCCTTCGCCAATCATAAAAAGCTACAAACAATTGTTCATTGAGGGGGTAACCCATTTTTCCAAGCAAACGGATAAATGGCTCGTAAGCCGTTCGAGCAAACCCGAAGCCCCAGTCACCAGTACCCGGAATAATTTGATCACTCATCGACCCAAACAGCCCCGGAACAAAAACAATCGGTGCCTTTGGCGCAAGAAAAGAACTCATGCTTGCACTCCTTTCCCTCTCTTTTGTCCCATGACTAGAAGGAAAACAACATATCCTTTTGCCTATGCCTGTGAAGCTTGGGAGGTTCCCTTGCTTCGATGAGTCTCATCATTTTTACCGAAATGGAACGAATCGTTACAATAATCTCCCACTTGAGCGTAACAAAGCGATATAATAAAGCGTCTAACGAATTGGCTAATGTAGTAAGCAAATCTATACTTGTCGGAGGATTGGCAAAAATGAAGGTACGCAAGTGGTTTATGCTTTTGCTAATGTTCGTACTATGTATTCCAACGATGGGGATATCCGTGCAGGCTGCGCAGACATCCTCTGGCATCAGCATCTATTTGGACGGGCAACAAATCAAAAGTGACGTCGCTCCGTACATTGTTCCAAAAGCAGATGTAACGATGGTTCCAATGCGGGTGATCGGTGAAAATCTGGGAGCCGAAGTAAATTGGGAGCCAAAGTCTCAAACCGCAACGATCAGTAAACAGGATACCTTGTTGTCGCTGACGGTTAATCAAAAGAACGCTCGCGTGAACAACAACAGCATCCCACTCGATGCTTCTGTTCAAAACAAACAAGGGAGAATTATGGTTCCGCTGCGTTTTGTCTCTGAGCAGTTGGGGCTTGCGGTAAACTGGGAAGACAAAACAAGAACCATTCGCCTGCAAAGCGGCAACGTCGCTACCATGACTCCGCCACCACAAGATATATTGAGTGAAAACGGCGCGATGGAGCCAGGCACACCTGTCGTGACAAATGGAAATTTGCGCGGGGTATGGATATCTACGGTCTACAACTTGGACTGGCCATCTTCCGGTTCATACGGAAATCCAGCAAAGCAGCAACAAGAATACATACAGCTTCTCGATGAGCTACAAGCCATGGGAATGAACGCTGCTTTCGTGCAAGTTCGCCCATCTGGAGATGCACTGTATCCTTCTACACTCACTCCATGGTCGAGATTTTTGACGGGAACTCCAGGGAAAGATCCTGGCTACGACCCGCTTGCCTTTATGGTACAAGAAACGCATAGACGCGGAATGCAATTCCATGCTTGGTTCAACCCGTTCCGTGCCACTACAGATGCAAAAACAGACCAATTGCCGGCGAACCACGTGATCAAGCAGCATCCTGACTGGATTGTAAATGCCAACAAAAAGCTGTACATCAATCCGGGTGTTCCGGCGGCACGTCAGCAAATTATTAATGAAGTAATGGAAGTCGTACAACGCTATGACATCGATGGTGTCCATCTGGATGATTATTTCTATCCTTCCAATGTCGCCTTTGCAGACGATGCAGCATTCAAGGCTTACAACAGCAAAAAAATCGTGTCCAAAGCAGACTGGCGCCGCGATAATATCAATCAGTTTGTTCAACAATTGAATCAGTCTATCAAGAGCGTCAAGCCTCACGTTCAGTTCGGGATCAGTCCATTCGGTGTATGGCGCAACAGCAACGTCGATCCGACCGGCTCCGATACAAAAGCTGGCGTTACTGCTTATGACCACATGTTTGCCGATGTGCGCACGTGGATTCAGCAAGGCTGGATTGATTATGTGACTCCGCAAATCTATTGGAGCTTTTCCTTCGCCCCTGCCCAATACGACAAGCTCGTTACTTGGTGGGCAAACGAAGTACAAGGCACGAACGTCAAGCTCTACATCGGTCATTCGCCATACAAGCTGGGAACGGCCGAAGCTGGCTGGCAGAGTGCCCAGGAGATTATCAACCAGTTGAATTTCAACGCGATGGTTCCTCAGGTTCAAGGCAGCATTTTCTTTAGTGCCAAGGACTTGCGGAAAAATCCATTGGGTCTGCTCCCAGCTCTTAGCAGCTATTACAACCCCTAAATAAATTACCCCCGAATACTCGTAGCCGAGCATACTTGCTACATGTGTTTCGGGGGTTTTTCTTCTACGTTGTTATTTTTTACTGCCGACAAGCCTTTTCTTCGCGGATTGACTTCTTACCGTATGGAATCACTACCGTTGGAGCTATTTTGGTAAACTGCTCGATATTCTGATCCCCTTCAAACACGATAAGTAAATCAAGGTTCATCGCCAGTACTTTTTACTAGTGATGTTCCGTCACAAAAAAATGCCGCGAAGCATGTTCGCGACATTAGTAGCTTTATTTTTTCGGCATCATGGCATTTACAAACTCGCTGATGTTTCCTTTGGTCAATACATCCCCAGTCGCGACTACTTCGTACTGCATCTTCTTGCCAGCATACTCCATCACCCAGACGATGCTCTTGTCAGTCCGGTCTTTTTTGACTTCCTCTGAATAGAGCACCTCGATTTGTCCTACTTTGACTACCTCTTTTTTCTGTTGATCCAGATTGGCTACATAGGTTGTACTTCCTTCTACTCCCTCATAATTTGTGATGTTCAAATTAATATAGCTTTCTCCAGATTTATATGTCGTATACAGATACTCCAATTCATTTGTCCACGCCAATGGCTGCATGACGTATTCTTTGTTCTCTTTTTCCGCCTGCTGATACAAAGTGGTTTTGTTATATTCGTTCTTGATGCCAAACTCGAGTCGGGCATCCAAAAAAGCATGGCGTCCCGGTAAAGTTTCTGGCAAGAATATCTGATCTCCCACTTTCTGTTGAACATCAGCCCAAGTCTTATAATCAAATGGAGCCGTCATCGTCACGATTTGTTTTTGAGGATTGTGAGGAACGATGTAGACAGCTGCGGCAGTTCCTGGCTCCATATTATCCTCGATTTCCCAACGTTTATTTAAGAAGGCATCCATTTCTTGATCTGGTTCTTTTACTGTTTTGGCGCCTGATTCTTTTACATCTTTCTCTTGATACAGCACCTCACCTTGCGGGCTCTTCAACTGATAGAATTGAACAGCAGCATACCCCGACGAAATACTTGCGATTAATCCGATCGCAACCAAAATGCTTACCTTGTACTTCACAAAAAATCTCTCCTTCTCTCGTTTGATTTTTGTCATTACTTGATGGCTAATATCAATCTCCTGCGGGATGCGCGGGTCGTTAAACAGGTCCTTAATACTCTCGTGCGATTTGTTTCGACTCATCGTGAGCTGACCCTCCCTTCCCTAAAGGAGAATAAGCGGATCGGAACTTCGATGCCGTACGCTCGAATTTTTTGCGCAGACTCGCAGCGTTTTTGTTCATGATCAAGGAAATTTCCTCGTACGTCTTTTCTTCCACGCCTCGCAGTAAGAGAAGCGTTCTTTCCTCTACCGAGAGTGTCTGCATGGCAAGAAATACATCCTCACTAAAATAAACATTTTCAATATGCCGCTCGATGTCTGATTGAGACTCTTTGTCCTGCATCAAAAATGGCAACAATTTTGTCCATTTCCTTTTTCTGATGAGATCGATGCAGTGGTGATAGGCTATTTTATAAAGCCAAGCAGCGAACGGCATAATTGGACTGTATTTTTTCAAGTTGCGATAAGCCTTGAAGAAGACCTCCTGTGTGGCATCTTCCGCTTCGCATCGATTCCCCAAGATGTGATAGCAGTAGTGAAATATCGGCGTTTGGTAGCTTTTCATAATGATAGCGTAGCGGTCATCCGCTCCCTGAATGATCTCATCCACGAGTTCTTCTATCTGTTTCGTGTCCACTCTCTCCCTCCTTCCAACTGGTATAACGCACCATAACACCCTGTATGTGACATCGCACGCAAAAAAATGCCGCGAAGCATGTTCGCGACATTTGAAGACCTTATTTTTTGCCGAGCTCCGGCTTGTCCTGGTAAAAGAAATTCGGCGTATGGATTGTGTTGTCGTATAGATTATGGAAAATGTGTGTAGCTGTTCCGGAGATCGGTGGAACCAGCCATGTCCAGTCACCCGTAACGGCTCGGCCACATTTCTCTTCTCTTTCCTCAAATCGCTTGAATTGCTGGCTCGCCGTATGGTGATCGACAATCGATACTCCTTTTTCCTTGAAGGAATGCAGGACGGCTACGTTCAGCTCGATAAGCGCCTTGTCTCTCCAAAGGGTAACTTCCCTACTCGTATCGAGCCCCATGACCTCTGCGACCTTTGGCAGCATGTTGTATCGCTCTTGATCGGCGAAATTGCGTGCACCGATCTCCGTTCCCATGTACCAACCGTTAAAAGGTGCGGCCAAATAGTCGATACCGCCAATCTCCAAGCGCATATTCGAAACAATCGGAACCCCGTACCATTGCAATTCCATATCAGCAAAGCCCGGCAAATCCGGATGCACGATCGGCACCTCCAAGACCAGCTCCTGAGGAATCTCAAAAAACTGCGGCTTCCGATCTCCAATTTGCACGACAAGCGGCAAAACGTCATAGTTTGTACCTTTCCCTTGCCATCCCAAGCTCTCACATAGCTTCGTCAGCGAAAGCGAAACTGAATCACCCACTACGCCGTGCTCTGTCTCATATCCCGCATAGCGAATCAATTGGTCATTCCAGATACGCATGGGAGCTCTGCCTGCGACAGTAGGTGCAAATACCGTAATGGTCGGGCGAATTTTCCCGCCATTGGTGGCAAAGTCGATATGTCGGAGCATAGCCTGGGCCATCTCCTCTTCTGTTTCGACATGCCGCTCATCTATCACCACTAGCGATTCCCAAAAGAACCGCCCAATACATCGATTGCTATTGCGCCAGGCCATTTTCGCTCCGTGACGAAGCTCCTCGGCCGTATGCTCATAGTATCCCTGCTGATGAATCAGCTGTCGTACTTCTTGTAGCCGTTGCTCGGTTTCGTCCGTTGTCTTGTCCAGCTCACGATAGCATGTCCGGATAAATTGCTCTGCCGCTTCCATCAGTTGAATTGGTTCCATATTACCCTCTTTTCACGCTGAAGGGTGTCACTTCGCTGCTATTTTCTTCATCGTAGAATTTTGTTACTTACATTATAAAATTACTCTTGTGTGATTACCAATCATGTAGGCATTTGGACACATATCTGTAAGAAACACGGATGGATAGCAAACCAGATAAAATGGTAGGCGGAAGGGCGTAATGATTTATTACATACAAAACGGTCATGACCGTTTTGTTGACCGCAAGCGGTTGCATCCACCTTTATGAAAAAAGACAGGTGCTTTCACACCTGCCCTTTCTCTTAAACAGTCATATGGTTCCACATCTCCGACTTACTCAACGAAACAGCATCTGCGCCACCCTTCAACGCTTCGTTGACCTGTTCCATATTCCAAATCAACCCGCCCAATATAATCGGCTGCGACAAATGCTCCTTGATATACGAAATAATAGACGGCGCTATCCCCGGCATGATTTCAATCGCATCCGGCTGGTTTTCCAAGACGTTTTTGATAGTCGTCGTGAGAGAGGTCGAATCGATCAAAAAGACTCGCTGGATCGTCAGCATCCCTTCCTTTTTGGCCGCGCGAATCATTGGACCTTTGGTAGTGACAATGCCTGTTGGTTGGATATAGGTGGACAAAAAACGAAAAGCCTCCTTGTCATTGGACAAGCCATTCATGAGGTCTGTGTGCAAAAAAATCGGCTTGCTCGACTGACGGATGGTTTCGGCTTCCTCCATTAGCTTGGTCAGCTTTCCGTACATCAAAAGAATCGCGCAAGCGCGGGACGCCATCGCCTCTCCCAATCTATCCTGTTCGGTTGCCGCAATAACCGGATTCGTTTTCAAAATCGTTTTCATGTCCATGTTATTTGCCTCCTGCCCTCAGTAGCCGTTCCACACTTACCTCAGCGCAGCCAAGCTGCTTTGTCTCTACAACCCAATGACCCGCAAAGCCATTGTCTTTTAAAAGTGACAGGATAGGCTCGAACGGGATCGTTCCTTCCCCCACTGCCAAATGATCGTCGAGCTTGCCAAAGTTATCACTCAGGTGCAGAGCGGACAAATCAGGAAGCACCTGCTGCAAGGCATCGGTCGCATAGCCCGGACGAATCAAATAGGCATGGCCCACGTCGTACACGATTCCCACGCGCGGGGAGTTTACATGACGGCATATACGCACGAGATCCTCAACGTTCCACCCCAGCACTTTTGGATAAGGGGGCACATTCTCGACCGTCAGAATGGTTCTACTCTCTGCGGACAGCTCGGAGGTCAACACGTGGAGTGCCTGACTCACATTTTCCACACCTCTGACACGCTCTGTTTCCGCGAGTCGATCTTCTACCTCCCCTGCATGCATCACGACGTGCGTGCAGTCGAGAAAGCTGGCAATCTCCAGGCAGCGCTTCATCGTGTCTAACGTTTGATCCCGGGTTGGTCCTGCATCCGCCGCCAGATTGCAGCCACGAATCGGTGCATGAATCGACCAGGCAATCCCTCTCTCGTTTCCCTGCTGCTTCAACTCTTTCAGCTGCTCCCAGGACCAGTCCAAGAGGTCGACATGATTCTCTTCACACATAATCTCGATGCCCTTCCAGTCTTTTTGCAAAAGCTGAACAATCGCATCACGCAAGGACAGATCAAATAACGCATAGGTGGATACGGCAAACGAGCCTTTGTCTCTCATGATTCATGACCCTCCCTCTTATTTCACGCCGGAGTGGATGAAGCTGTTGATAAACTGCCGCTGGAACAATAAAAATGCCAACAACAACGGAAAAATCACCATGACCGTTGCTGCACTTACCTCGGCCCACTGCGCCCCCGTCTCAAACGATTGAGCAAAAATCGCCAGACCGACCGTCAACGGACGATTTTCCACGGAATTCGTAATAATCAGCGGCCACATGAAGTTGTTCCAATGGTAGCTCACCGAGACCAAACCAAAAGCAATGTAGGTCGGCTTCGCTAGTGGAACGTACACCCGCCACAAAATCTGGAACCAGGAGCAGCCTTCCATCCGTGCCGCCTCCTCCAGTTCGTTCGGGATTGTCTTGAAGGTTTGTCGCAACAGAAAGACCCCGAAGGCCGAAGCGAAGTACGGCAGCATAATGCCGATTTTGGTATCCAGCAAAGACAAGTCACGCAGGACGTTGTAGTTGGGGAAAATCAAAATATCTGCTGGGACCATGAGCTGGACCAGGAACAGGACAAACAACACATCCTTTCCCCAAAATTGCAGCTTCGCAAAGGCATAGGCTGCCAATGTAGCCGTGATCATTTGCGCCACCAAAATACCGGTCACGATCAAAAAGGTATTGATGTAGTACTGGTCAAAGGGTGCTGCGTCCCACACCTTCGCAAAGTTATCGAGTGTAAAATCTGTACTGAACGACCACGAAGTCGCCAGCTCCCTCGGGCGAAAGGAAGTCCAGACCGCCCAGAGCAAAGGAAACAACCAGAGAACGGCCAAGCCGTACATTCCAACCGTTGTGATTTTGCGAAGCATCTGCCATCCCCCCTAGTTGTAATGAATCTTTTTATCCATACCAAAAAACTGAAAAGCAGCGACTAGCAAGAGCAGCACGACCATGACAATCGTCAATGCCGAAGCCATTCCTTGATCCCAGAAAGAAAACGCCGTCTCGTATATGTAGTACAGCAAGAGATTGCTGGCATTATCCGGTCCGCCTTTGGTCATGATCACCAAATGGTCTACCAGCTTGAAAGAGTTGGTGAAGGCGATAATGCTGACAAACATCGTCGTTGGCATAAGCAGTGGAAAGGTAATGCGGCGAAAAACCGTCCACGACGATGCTCCCTCCATGGAGGCGGATTCGTATAGCTCCTGTGAAATGTTTTGCAGCCCAGCCAAATAGAAGATCATGAAATAGCCCGCTTCCTTCCAAATGACCATGAAGATCATCGCCCACATCACATTTTTCTGATCGCCGAGCCAGTTCATGTCGCCTTTTCCGAACCACTCCATCACATGACTAAGCGCTCCGTACTCCGGTGTGTAAATAAATAGCCAGATGTTAGCCACAGCAATCATCGGAACAACTGTCGGGTAAAAATAAGCCGTGCGGATAAAGCTCTTCCCTCGTAATGCCTTGTTGGCGAACAGAGCCATAGCCAGCGCGAGAGCCACACTCGTCGGCACTGTTCCGATGGCGAACCAGATATTATTGGTCAACACCTTCCAAAACACTTCATCTTCCAGCATTTGTTTATAATTATCTATCCCGTTAAAAAACGGCTCTGGAGAACCCAGATCCGCTTGATGAAAACTGAGTATGAACGTTTGTATAACCGGATAGAAGGTAAACAGCAGCAGGAAGATGAGGGAGGGAAGGAGCAAGAGCCAGGCGTACATGTTCACTTTCCATTTTGCGCGTAGTTCCCCCATTGTCGCTCCCCCATTGCCTTGCTTGATTTATTTGTTGAACGGCGCCAGCATCTTGTCCGCTTCTTCCTGCGCTTTTTTCAATGCTTCCGCAGGCTCAGATTGACCAGTGATCACGGATTGCAGTGTGTCGTTCAAGAGCTTTGTCACTTTACCGTTATTGTGCGTAGACAGCTCAGCATGACCGTATTCCAGCTGGTCACGAGCTACTGCTGCTGCCGGGAAGTCCTTAACGTATTGCTTCATCGTCTCTTCTTCGTATGCAGATTTGCGTGTAGCGACATAGCCAGTATCGACACTCCACTGAGCAGCGCGCTTAGACTCGGTCATAAAGCGAATGAACTTCCATGCCGCTGCCTGTTTCTTTTCGTCCGTTCCTTTGAACATGTAGAAGTTGCCGCCACCTGTCGGGCTGCCGTAGTTCTTTTTCGCTGGCAAAAACGCTACGCCAAAATCAAACTTCGCGCTTTTCTTCACGTTCGTCAGATTCCCTGTCGTATGGAACATCATCGCCGTTTTGCCTTCCAAGAAATCAGAAGGCACAGTCGCCCACTCGTTGACGCCTTCAGGCATGACTTGATGCTTTTTGGACAAATCTACCCAAAATTGCAGAGCTTCTACATTTTCTGGCGTATCCAAGAACACTTTTTTCCCATCTTCGGACATCAAGTTCTTGCCGTTTTGTAGGGCCAGCGCCTGGAACATCCAATACGTAAAGCTCGAGGAAGGAATCTCGACGCCGTAGCGCCCGTCCTTTTTCAATTTGGCCGCGTACGAAACCAGCTCATCCCAGGATGTTGGTGGTTTTTCCGGATCAAGACCGACTTCCTTGAACGCGTCTTTGTTGTAATAGAGCACGATGGTGCTTCGCTGGAACGGAATGCTGTATGTCTTGCCATCTACTTGAGAATTCGCCAGGAAGCCTGGGAAGAAATCATTTACGTATTCGCTGCCGCCATCCTTGGCAATGAGGTCGTCCAACGGAAGGATGGCATCCATGTCCATCATCGTATGCAGCTCAGTAGAGAGCATCACTGCTACGTCGGGAGGAGTCTTACCCTGTACAGCCGCCTGCACTTTTGTCGTTGTGTCTTGATAACTGCCCGTATAGACTGGCTTGACTTTGATATCTGGATTTTCTTTGTTAAATTCTTCTGCCATTCCGTCCACGATCTTGGTCAAAGGACCGCCAACCGCAACTGGATAATAGAAGGACAGCTCTGTTTTGCCAGACGAATTGGCTCCTTGCGTCGCGTTGTTCGTAGACGAAGAATTGCCACTGGAGCAACCCGTGATCAAACTCATACTCATGACGACCGCAAACAAGCTTTTGACAACTTTACGCATCGCAGTACCTCTCCCTTTTCTTTTCTCAATTGGTCGTAACCGCTAGATTTTTTCCGGTTTCTCCATCAAACACGTTCACCTGAGCTGGATCAAAACGAACATGCATGGTTTCACCTCTTTTGCAGTGCCATTGCCCGTTCCATTTGGCCTTCCACAGCTTGTCTCCCACGGTGAATTCCACAATGGTCTCAGAACCGAGAATCTCTACTCCTTGTACGGTGACAGGGAACTGGAAGGTAACGTCGACAGATTGCCCTTCAAGGGCGGGTTGAAGTGACTCTGGACGCAGACCGAGAACGACCGGGGTCTGGTCCTTGATACCGTGAAACATAGGAAGTGGCAAAAAATGCTGACCTGCCAGCTCAATTCCTGCCTGATCGCCTGCTCGCCAAATAGCAGGGACCGTATTCATCGGGGGTGCCCCCGTAAACTCCGCCACGAACAAATTCGCTGGATGGTTGTAGACATCGAGCGGTTTTCCGACTTGCTGAACCTCGCCGTCGCGCAGGACCATCATGCGGTCTGCCATCGTCATCGCTTCCACCTGATCATGCGTAACGTAAATCATCGTGATGCCCAGCTCTTGCTGCAAGCGACGGATTTCCGTGCGCATGTGCCCGCGCAGCTTGGCATCCAGATTGGACAAAGGCTCGTCCATGAGGCAGATAGGGTGCTGACTGACGATGGCCCGTCCGAGTGCAACACGCTGTCGTTGCCCCCCGGATAATTCCTTCGGCTTGCGTTGTAATAGATGTGCGATACCCAGCATCTCCGCTACACGCTCCAACCGCTTGCCCTGCTCTACTTTGTCTACCTTTCGCACCTGCAAACCAAATAAAATATTATCTTTTACCGTCAAATGCGGATAAAGTGCGTAATTTTGAAAGACCATGGAGATGTTTCGCCCGCTCGGAGGGACTTGATTCATCGGCTTGCCGCCAATCAACAGCTCTCCCGTGCTGATCTCCTCCAGCCCGGCAATCATGCGCAGTGTGGTTGATTTCCCACAACCAGAAGGCCCTACCAGCACGAAAAACTCTCCTGGCAGAATACGAGCACTCACTTCATTGACTACCTTCTGGCCCCCATACATCTTGGAAATGCGCCGCAATTCCACTTCAGCCACGACTTTCCCCCCTGAATCTCTCGCTGTTTTTTACGTATCCCTCGACTATACCAATTGCTTACTAAGGTAATATTTGGGTATTGTAAAGTTTTTGTGCATAGTCGGTAATAATTCCCCCGACTCCCGCCTCGGTTGCCCGCTTCATATCTGCTTCCTCGTTGACTGTATACACGGTCAAAATGATTCCCCGATGCTTGGCGAATCGGATCAGCTCTGGCGTGACAATCTGATGGTTGATATAGTATTGAGCATTCAGTTGAACCGCGTCTGTTATCTGCTTTTCGGCGTACTGTTCCAGTTGTTCCTTCGGCTTGGTCCCACTCAAGGTAAAGCCGAGTCCCAGTTCCGGATTGAGCTTGGCGAAACGCTCCAATACTTCTGAGCTGAAGCTGCTGACAATCACATCTTCAACCGTGTCGTGCTCCTTGATGACCTTCGCCATTTCCTTTTCGTACCCAATCCCCTTTGCTTCCAGAATGACCACCGCTTTGCCCTTGGCCGCTTCCAGCAATTCATCCATGGTAGGAATGACAGCATCGGTAATTTCAGGCTGGTACCAGGAAGGATTTGCTGGATCGAGCTTGTTCGCATTCAATTCGCGCAGTTCCTTCAGTGTGAAATCCTTTACCTTCCCGGTCCCGTTAGTGGTACGCTCCAGATCAAAATCGTGGATTAGGACAAGGTGGCCATCCTTTGTCTTGTGGACGTCTGTCTCGATGATTTCTACACCCAGCTTCATTGCTTCTTCAAAGGCGTACATCGTGTTTTCCGGTTTTAAGGAAGGGATACCTCTATGCGCCATGACCAACGGAGGTTGTGTGATGCTTTTCTCTGGGTAAACAGCAAGCAGCTCATGCACCTCTTTTGGATCGTGTGAGACAACCCCCACCACTCCCATCTCGATCATTTCACTCGCTTGGCTCTTGTTCGCCCGATCAATTCCCCACACGGACAACCCGCGATTGCGGAAATAACGAATGACATCCTCCGTCATCGCAGTTTGCGAGAGAACGATCACATTCGAACGACTGCTCCTGGCTGAGCGTACGAGTTCCTTTTGCTTCTTTTCGTTCAGCTTGCCGTCGATATACACGAGAGCACCACGGTATTCATTGTTTTTCTCCCGCATCTCTTGAACAATTTCCGGTCGGGAAGACACAATGTGCACATCCGTGAGATTCTCTTTCTGGAGCAGACGATCAACCTCGGCTACCAATTTCTTGTCCTCGATATGAATCACCGGAATCGCCTTGCCCTTGATCTGCTCCAGTACCTCGTCCAGCGATGTGCCGTCCTGGGTGATGACTCCGTTCTTCCCGGATTTTTTCACCGGAATAAAAATGGAAGACGCTTCTGCATCCAGAATCGCATCGAGCTCGGACTTCTCGTCGTACATGGCAATCACCGTCGGCGGAAGGACAATGCCCGTCTTAGGTTCAGGGACAATCAGCACGTCGTCTTTTAAGTCAGAGACTGGAATCTTGTCTTTTTGGGCATTCGGTCCAAACAACAACTCACCAGGGGTTGGCTTGGGCTGATCAACAAAATCTTTGGAAGCATCATTCGTATCCTTTTCTGTCAGGCGTTCCATCGAGTGTCCACCAGCTACTCCCGGATGAGAGATGACTCCAGGAACCTTCGCATCCATATAAGCCATCGAATCCACCACATTGTACGCAGGATCCATCAGAATGACGTGGTCGCCGCCATTGGCCAAATAAATGCTGCCTGTCGCCCAATCCGTCGGCAATAGCTCAGGCACGTCTTCCATGGAATCGAACAATTCAAAATCTGGCGTGACGCCATGGCGTTCCACGATTCCGTCTGCATAGCGGGAAATAACAATCGTCTGGTAAGGCTCAATCATGGTGCCTTCTGGAAACGCATGCATCCCTTCATTTCCGCCACGCGTTTCCTCGTCGCCGATCATGTATCCACTCAAATCAATCGAATCGTTGGAGATATTAGTGATTTCGATAAACTCGCCTGTGCTTTCATCAAAAAGAGGATCATTGACAACTTCTGTGATGAGCAGGGTTTTGCTCACCGCGCTTTGCGCCATTACGGACGGCATACTGCCTGTCACCAGACTTGCTGCCATTAGTGACCACAACCACTTTTTGCTGCTTTTTCCCAACTCCATCTCCCTTGCCTCCTCGTTTTCCTAGTCGACTTGCACCATGGCTTCCATCGTCGGAAGGATGTAATCTGGCTGAATCTCTGTGGCTTCTAGTTCGCGGCTGGTCGTCACACCCGTCATGACCAGCGCCGTTTTCATGCCGCTGTTTTTCCCAAGTAAAATATCTGTCTCTAAACGATCGCCCACCATGACGCATCTTTCTGGCTGCACTTGAAGCTGTTGAAAAACCTGCTCGGCGTAGTACCGAGACGGCTTGCCAGTCATCGCCCAGATAGAGGCTCCACCAGCCGTTTCAATCGCTCTCGCCAACGCCCATGTATCAGGAATGGCCCCCCCTGGCACCGGACATACCGGATCGGGGTTCGCTACGATCAGGATGGCTCCCTTTCGTACAGCGTCAGCAGCCTGTTGCAGCTTTTCATACGTAAATCCACGGTCCATTCCAACCAATACATGCGTAGCTTCCTCCGCATCTTGCACCTGCTTTATATGAAAGCTCGCGATCTCTTCCTCCAATGCAGGCTCTCCAACGATCAGGACACGCGCTTGCTCCGCATTTTCTTGAAGATACAATCCCGCTGCGTAGGCAGCCGTCATGATTTCTTCCCGCCCGGCAGTTAATCCGAGCTTCTGGAGGCGAGTTTGACAAGCTGTTCTTGTCTGTACCGTCGTATTGGTCAAAAACATGATTTTCTTTTGCTTCTCCCGCAGCGTGGCAAGTGTCTTTTCCACCCCAGGAAGCAGTTCATTCCCAAGGAAAATCGTTCCATCCAAATCAAAAAAATACGCTTCGTACCTATCTGTATCTAGCAAATCCCCTGCTCGCTCCTTTCATTCGAAAACACAAAAAGCCCTCATACACGGCAATAGCACAAAGAAACAAACCGATCGAACGGTCTTTTTCAAATCTATTGCTGTATGAGGGCTTTCTCCACGTCTCGACCCACTTACAGACGTTATTCATTTAGTTGATAGGTCGATCATAACAGGTCATTGTTAAGGGATTGTTGAGCTATTTTTGGTTTTATGTGAACAACACCAAAACTAACCATTAGTAGTTAGCCAAAAAAAGATTGCAAACTGTCTAAGAAAGAGTAAAATTCTTTGTGGATGATAATGATATTCATTATCGAAATATAATCGTATAATTATACTCTTATATCATATGAAGGGATGTCTTTTCATGATCCAAAAATGGAGTTATCCACTCGCGGCAGTTGTTCTCGGCTCTTCCTTGCTCGCTGCTTGCGGAAACGCACAAACAAAGACCGAAGAGAAAAAACCAGAAGCCACGCAGCCTGACAAGCCTGCCGCTGCTGATCAGTCCGCGACAGCGAGCACTACTCCTTCTCCTGAGCTGCAAGCCTCTATTGATCAATACCGAAAATGGGTCGTTGACCAAACCGACCAATTCGTAAAAGCAACAGAGAGCTTTACCAACGCCGTCAAAGCAGGCGATATGGAGAAAGCGAAAAAGGAGTATGCTCCAGCCCGTGCTTACTTTGAGAAAATCGAGCCTATCGCTGAATCTCTCGGCGATTTTGACCCGTGGATCGATGCCCGCGAAGGCGATGTACCTGATAACGAATGGCGCGGCTATCACAAATTGGAGAAAGCTCTCTGGGAAACCAAATCGGTTGCTGACCAAGGTAAAGTGGCAGACCAACTGCTGCAAGATGTGAAGCAGCTCCGCGTGAAGGTAGAGAGCGTCGAAATCGATGTGCCTATGTTGGTAACGGGTTCGGTAGAGCTCTTGAATGAGGTATCGTCGAGCAAGGTGACTGGTGAGGAAGAACGCTATTCCCACACAGATTTGTACGATTTCGCAGCGAACGTAGAAGGCGCTCACGAAATTTACAAAGTATTGAAGCCTGCTGTTACGGAAAAAGACGCTGCTCTTGCAACTGAAATTGAAGCTCGCTTTGCTGATTTGGACAAAGCCCTCGCACCATACCGCAAAGGCGACGGCTATGTGCTATACACCGAATTGAAGGAAGACCAAGTGAAAAAGCTGAGTCAGTCCCTCGATGCATTGGCTGAGCCTTTATCCAAAATGGGTAAGATCGTAGGAGGCTAACAAGATGAATGACAAGCATCTCGAAAACACCACAGCGAATAAATTCACACGTCGAGAAGCTCTGAAGTTGGCTGGTGTCGGGGGGATTGGACTGCTGTTAGGAGCGACTGGGGTTAATACCCTTATGCCCTCCTCTCCTAAAAATGAGCAGACGAGTGCCACTCCGACCGGTGCAGATGAGGTCATTCCCTTTTATGGCAAGCATCAGTCCGGGATCATTACACCTATGCAGGATTTTATCTGCATGGGTGCTTTTGATTTGACGACGACCTCGCTAGGGGATGTCCGCAGCTTGTTTCAAAGCTGGACGCAGGCAGCAGCGCGCATGACTGCCGGCAAAAACGTTGACGAAGAGAGCGATCACGCCCTTCTTCCTCCTGTCGACACGGGAGAAGCCATGGGCCTGCGCCCAATGAAACTGACGATCACATTTGGGCTTGGCGCTTCTTTCTTTGACGAGCGCTTTGGTCTGGCATCTAAACGCCCAGCTCCTTTGGTTGATTTACCTCGCTTCAACAGCGATGAAATGCGAAAAGAATGGTCTGGTGGCGATATTGT
Organism: Brevibacillus sp. HB1.3; assembly: GCF_013186635.1. Taxonomy (NCBI): domain Bacteria; kingdom Bacillati; phylum Bacillota; class Bacilli; order Caryophanales; family Paenibacillaceae; genus Brevibacillus; species Brevibacillus sp. HB1.3. Next base: position 456,106 of record NZ_JABMIT010000002.1, read on the forward strand.
CGTGCAGGTCTGTGCCAACGATCCACAGGTCGCCTTCCATGCCCTGCGGAATTTGGCCCGGATTGCTCGAGGCAAAGCTGTCCTCCACTGGCTCCAGGAAGGCTTCCAGCGTACCAGTGCATCTGACCCGACTGGCTCCACACCACGAAATCTGCTGGGCTTCAAGGATGGCACGAACAATCCGCCGGTGAACGATCCTGCTACCGCAAATGAAGTCGTCTGGGCTAACACGGCTGAAAGTCCCGCGTGGATGGCAGGCGGCAGCTACATGGTCATGCGTCGAATCCGCATGAGGATCGAAGTCTGGGATCGCTCCACCCTTACCGATCAGGAGAATACATTTGGTCGTCACCGTTTAACCGGCGCTCCTCTTGGCAAAGCAAATGAGTTCGACGAGCTGGAGCTGGATCGAAAGGATGCCAAGGGTAAACCCGTTATTCCTGTGAATTCCCATACCGCCCTGGCCCATATGGAGGGCAAAGTGAAGATTTTGCGGCGCGGATACTCTTATTCAAGTGGAATGGATCTTAAGACTGGTCAGCTCGATGCTGGGCTGTTGTTCATTTGCTTCAATCGTGATCCACGCAAGCAATTCATTCCGATGCAACAAAAGCTCGCATCTGTCGACCGACTCAATGAATATATCACCCATGTCGGCAGTGGTTTGTACGCCTGTCTACCTGGTGCAAGTGAGGGCGGATACATCGGGGACACGCTATTTTAACCAACTACCTGGGATGGAGTGAACACCTTGAAACGCTATCTGTTTATCCTTTGTACATGCATGCTGCTATGGACATCTGCTCTGTCTGCCGCTGTAGCCGCGCCGCTGGTGCCAGAGCAGCTCAAGCAAATGATCGCCCTCTCTAGCGATGCCTTGATTAGCAGTGGAGATAACAACTGGGAAGAAGCAGCGAAAGCCATCAGCGGTATGAAGAGCGTCTGGGAGGGCAATTCGGAAGAAACCTCGGCAGATGCACAAGCTTTGACGCAAGCAATCGCGGAAGCAGAAAAAGCCCTTGCTCAAGCAAAGGCGAATCCCGACACTGCAAAAGCAGCCATCTCCACTTTGGCAAAAGCAACAGATCGTTACGTTTCGTCCAAAGAAGAAGGCGGTCAGCCAAAAGAACGCGCACACAAGCAAATTGCGGCATTGCTACCGCTCTTGCAAAACAGCATGACAGCCATCACGGAAGGCGATCTGACAAAAGCCAAGCAATCGTACAACAGCTTCGTCGCCGGCTGGTACAAGGCAGAGGGTCTTGTTCGAGCGGAAAATACCGCCGTCTACGGGGATATGGAAATCAAAATCAGCGGTGCGCGTATTGCCCTGAACACAGAACCACCCGATCCTAAAAAGAGCGCAGAGAAAGTACAGGCACTCATTACTACCGTAGACAATTATTTGTCAGGAAAGGCAGTCCAACAGGCCGCTGCGAGTCCTTCTTCCGAGCAGCCCACCATCTCGTCTCTACTGGTACTCCTTGCATCGGTAGAAACAGATATCGCCAATCAGGACGCAAACGCAGCTTCGGATAAAATGGAGACCTTTATCACCTCTTGGCCCTCTGTAGAAGGCGTAGTCATGACCAAATCACCTGCTACCTACAGCAGTATCGAAGCCAAGATGGTCGCCGTCCCGACACTCATCCTGTCCAATCCCCCGCAATGGGAAAAGGCGTCGGCTAATCTTGCGGAAATGAAGACAGAGCTTACGCCATTTGCGACAGCGTCCTCATACACCGCGTGGGATGCGGGACTCATCTTGTTCCGCGAAGGACTAGAGGCTATCTTGATCATCGTCTCTCTCCTTACTGTTCTGAACAAGTCAGGCAATGCCGACAAGCGCAAATGGATCTGGTCTGGGTCAATTGCCGGGATCGTAGTTTCCGCCATTCTTGCCGTCATCCTCAGTGTCGTTTTCTCCAACCTGTCCACAGGCAACTCGCGAGAAACGATTGAGGGAGTAACCGGACTGATTGCCGTCTTCTTTATGGTGACGATCGGTGCCTGGTTGCATAAGAAGTCCAATCTGCAAGCATGGAATCAATTTGTCGAGAAATCTATCGGCTCTTCTTTGGCAACAGGAGCTCTGTGGTCACTCTCATTTACCGCCTTTCTCGCTGTCGCCCGCGAAGGGGCAGAAACGATTATCTTTTATATGGGAATGGCTGCTACGATCTCCATGACAGACCTAATGATCGGCATTTTGAGCGCGCTAGTCGTCTTGGCCGTGATTGGCTTTGTCATCATCAAGCTCAGTGCACGCATTCCAGTGCGTCCGTTCTTTTTTGTTGCCAGCCTATTGCTCTACTACATGGCATTTAAATTCGTCGGCGTCAGCATCCACGCTTTGCAGGTGACGGGAAGCTTATCTGCACACAGCAGCGATTACTTGTTGTACGCACCGACTCTCGGCATTTACGCGAGCTGGGAAACGACGATCCCGCAATTGATCGTACTCGTGATCGTTCTTTTCAATTTGTTCCTGTATTCTCGAAAAAAAGCCGCCACTCCTATTCCACGAGTGAACTAAAAAAGAAAAAACCTGAAAAACGCAGCTCCATCACGAGGGCTGCGTTTTCTTATAAACCCCGCTATTATTTTTGACAATCATTCTTTCTCGCAAGTTCACATTTTTTCTGTTATCCTTAAATTTTTATGGAGGAAGTTATGATACCATATTACAGGTGTAACCTTCTTTTTACATTTTCCGTCATTAGAAGGTACAAGATTCGATATTAGGATAGGGGTTAGATATGGGGGCAACATCAAATTCTGTTAAAGTTGACGTCAAAACAACGCCACGCGTTCGACAAAATATGGTCTACCTATTAGTGAAGCAGCTTCGCCCACATCAATGGACGAAAAACTTGCTTGTCTTTGCTGCCTTGCTATTTTCCTTGCACAAAGTAAGTCCGGATGTCATTGGAAAATCAGTGCTGGCCTTCCTGCTGTTTTGTTTTGTATCCGGCTGTGTGTACATCCTCAACGATTTTGTCGATATCAAAAATGACCGAAATCACCCGGAAAAACAGTTCCGGCCCATGGCTTCTGGTGCATTGCCGCCAGCCCTCGCATTAGCATTCGGTGTGTTTTTGTTACTAGGTTCCCTGTTTAGTGCTTATTACTTTGACCGATTATTCGCGCTCGTACTGCTGGTTTACTTTGTACTCAACGTCGCTTATTCGTTAAAGCTGAAGCATGTGGTCATTCTGGACGTCATGATTATCTCAGCCGGTTTTGTTTTGCGTGCCATCGGAGGAAGTCTGATGATCCAAACACCGTTCACGCCGTGGTTTTTGCTCTGTACGATGCTGCTCGCGCTGTTTTTGGCCATCAGCAAACGTCGCCACGAGTTGATCTTGTTGCAGCAAGATAAAGGAACGCATCGCAAAGTGCTCGACAGTTATTCGTCCGAGTTGTTGAATCAGTTGAATACGATTGTGACGACCATGACAATCATTAGCTATTCCTTGTTCACTTTTACATCGGGACGCACGATTCACTTGATGTGGACCATTCCGCTCGTGATCTTTGGTATTTTCCGTTACCTGTATTTGATCACCGTTGCAGGCCAGGGCGGCAGTCCGGAAAAAGTTTTGTTGCAGGACAAGCCGATTCTCATTACGGTGTTCCTGTATGTCGTCATGGTAGCCGGGATTATTTACGTATTTGAATTGAAATAAGTTACTTGCTCAGATAGGTTGTGGATCAGACTATGCCATCAATTGTTCTCATCATCATTTCTGTGATCCTCAGTGCGTGTGGACAAGTCGCGATGAAGATGGGCGCATCCTCGCTCACCAGCAACAATGACATGCTGCTACTGAAGTTCCTGCACTATTTCACGAACCTGCCGATTATGGTGGGACTTGCGCTTTACGGACTTTCTGCGTTTATCTGGATTGCTGCGCTCGAAAAGGTGCAGCTCTCCTATGCTTATCCCATGGCAGCACTCGGATACGTGTTGGTAGCTGTGCTGTCCTTCTTGATCTTCAACGAACCGTTGTCCCTTACACGTATTGCCGGTCTGGCGATTATCGTCGTAGGCGTCGTCGTCATTTCTCAATCGTAATCATCACGTAGAGGAGTTTTCTCATGTTATATGCGCTAGCGCCGTTTATCGGCTGGCTCGTGTCCGGAATAACCAAATTTTTGATTAATTACCTCCGTTTTGGGTCCCGGGCCAAAGAAATGGTCGGGAACGGCGGATTTCCCAGCACGCACACAACTGTCATGGTCACGACTGTGTTTTTGATTGGTTTGCAGGAGGGCTTTACTCATCCTGCATTCGGGCTGGGTGTGGCTGTGACATTTATTGTGATCATCGATGCGACTGGCTTGCGCAGAGCGGTAGGAAAACATGCAGAGGCACTTAACAAGCTCGCAAAGGAACATCCGGACGTGTTTCCCACCAAGCCTTTGCGTGAAAGCATGGGACATACCAGATGGGAAATCGCCGGGGGGCTGGTACTCGGGGTACTGCTTGCGACCGTATTGCATCTGCTGGCAGCGAACCTCCCTAACCTCATTGGCTAGTAGATTCGTAGACAGGAGATTATGTTGATGAATAACCGTACAGCTACGTACTCGTTCCTGCTCGGGACGGCTTTGCTATTGTTTATGGCTACGATTGTGCTTAGCACATCGGTTTTATTTTTGTTCGGCGTATCCGTGACGGCCGCCAGCTTTTGGATTGGCCTCTTTGCGGCTTTGGCTGCGATGGGTGCGATGGTGTCGGCCTTCGTAAGTTCACGTCGTCGGGCCTGGTTTTTCTCCGTGTTGGCTGGACTGGCGATTGTTTCAGGCATCAGCTACTTCATCAGCGCCAATACGTTTGATCTCTCTTTTGACGGACAAACGTATCATCAAGAAGCAATCGTGAAACTAACCAACGGCTGGAATCCGGTTCATGACCAGCCCATCCTCAAGCCTCCTGGTTCAAAAGAAGTGGATGAGATGGATAATCGGGAGGTTCTCTCAGCCTTTCACCTGTGGATCAATCATTACGCCAAAGGTCCATGGATGCTCGATGCGGTCATGTATAAACTTACTGGTCAGATTGAGGTTAGCAAAATATTCAACCTGTTGTTGATTGCATCGTCCTTTTTCCTGACACTCGCTGCCATCCGAACCGCTTTCCCGAAGAGAAAAGGGGCGGCAATTGCCTTCGCGCTTCTCGCAGCGTTCAATCCCACGGTGATTACGCAATCGACTTCCTTTTATATTGACGGACAGCTTGGTTCACTCGTGCTGATCCTCTGTGCTCTCGGGTATCTGCTGTATAAGCGCTACCATGCCTGGACGCTACTGGCACTATGCGCAGCGCTCATGCTGCTGGCGCAGATCAAATTCACGGCATTAGGATATGCCGGATTGCTCGGCTTGGCTATTCTCGTGCTCTTCTTTTTCTATGATCGCCGTCAGCACATCAAAAGCATGCTCGTGTGGCTTTCGATTAGTCTGGTTATCACTGTAGGGGTTGTCGGGTTCAATCCGTATGTCACCAACACGCTAACGAAGGGACATCCGTTTTATCCGTTGGCGGGCAAAGGTGCCGTTGATATCATGACCTCGAACAGCCCGCATGGCTTCAAAGACAATTCCCGCATAGAAAATCTGGCTATCTCCTTATTTTCCAAATCGGAGAATATTGCAACACCCCATAGCCCTACATGGAAGGTGCCTTTTACGGTCACATGGAAAGAGCTCGCCGTGTTCTACTCTCCTGACGTGCGTGTAGCCGGATTCGGGCCGCTTTTTGGAGGAGCTGTGATTGTTACATTGCTGCTTCTCGCCGCCTTGCTTTTGGGGACTCATCGAAAAAAAGCGGCACCTTTCTTATGGATCAGTCTGGCGCTCTTCGTAACCGTGCTGATTAATCCGGAAAGCTGGTGGGCGCGCTATGTTCCGCAGCTTTGGTTGATTCCACTCTTGATTGCGCTGGCAGTCTTGGATGTTCAGAAGGGCTTTTTCCGCAATGCGGGCAAGGTTCTGGTCGTCATTTTACTCGCCAATATGGTGATGGTAAATGCTTCTCATATCATTGGACAGTCTGGCGCCAATGCATTGGTGAAAAAGCAGCTTGAAGAGATCAAAGCAAGCAACAAAACGCTGGTCGTAGACTTCCACCATTTCAATGCGGTGAAAGTCCGTCTGCAAGAAGCTGGCATTCCTTTCGTCGAGCAAAAGCTGGATAAAGGTGAAGATGTCAAAGGCTTTATGACTACGCGTGCGGTTTATCTCTTAAAGTAATGAGTAATCCCCTTCACAACCAAATGGAAGGGGATTTTTGTTTTTACTATGATCGCTAGCCAAAAAGTTGCCCACCTGACAGACTGAAGGTAAATCGGAAATGCCTCCAATTCAGTTCCTCCACCTACTTCTTAATTGCTTTTAGCTCTTTAGACAATTTTTGTTGACTTATGAGTATCTGGACCAAAGCAGCACTCGATGTAAGGAATAACATCGTAGCCAAGAAGCATCCTCCTATTCACAATAAGATAGAAGTAGAAGGAAAAGACCCTTTCCCTTCTACAATTTATAGAGAGAAGGAATAACCGCCTTACGGTGATTCTTCTTTTTCGTCATTCTTAGTGGCACGTAATGTTACATTAATCAAATCGCGAATTTGTACTTTCAACTCAACATGCTTATGGATTACCAACAAAGTCAAAATTGCGATAAGTATTGCAATGATGACTGTAACTGTTTCATTCATTCAATAGCCTCCTTTTATGTAGGAGTGGCCGTTGATTGGATCAGCTCCATCAACATTAGCTTTAGAGATTGCATACTATCTTCATGTGGCGTACGAATAAACCAAGTCATTTTTTTCATATCGGGTTCGTAGTGATGAATTAAGGCTTCAATTGCAAGCCGATTTCCTTTTTTAGCATCATCAACTAATTTACAAAAGTCTTTTTCGGATAATGTCTCAGTTATTACCACACTACTCCCCCTTTTAAGCTAATGCGAATTTATTTCGTAAACGTTGTAGGGCCTGTACTTTACATGCGTGTAGTCGAGAGGGAGAAAGTTCTAATCTCTTTGCGACTTCTCTTTCAGATCTTCCTTCAATGACCACCTGTTGAATGATGAAACGTTCTCGTTCAGGTAGACTGTTAAGCAATTCCTCAACAAACATCTGGGAATCAACTTCTTCTGTATGACCGATGTCCCACTTTTCGTTGGTAAACTGAATTTCCCTACGATATTTTTTCTTTGCCTCGTATTGCAACTTCCAAGCTGATCGTTTCAACTGCTGCCTTATCTTCTCCTCAAGTGATTGTTCTGTCATATAATCCCCCCTACCTACTAGGTAAAATAAATGGGTATTTGCTCACAGATTTTTGATACAAACAAGAAAACAAGGGATCGTATGTTCTATTTTACCACAAAAACTGACAAATTTCTCCCTAAAATTCAATATTTTTATACATTCTTGCAACATAGTTCTATGAGTATTTAGGTTCATTTTCAAGCAGAATTCTTTATAACTCCATGATAAACGGAACTTTTTCCCAGCCGGGACGTCTAACAAGTATAGCGGTAAATTAACTTAGGGGAGGTAACAGCCGTGGTAAAAACTTCGCTTCTCACATCATTGGCCTTGGCCATTTCAATTGGATTTTCAGGAATTATTGCTCCGTCAGTTTCTGCGAATACTCCTATACCAAATCAAAACGTTCAGTCCCAGCCTTTGATTGAACATGTAAAATCCATAAGAACTGAACATAAAGGTATTTCCTCAACTGCAATTACTGAAAAATGGTTTAATCCACAAAATGGTTTTCTAAGAGACGACAATTTCGTAAAAGAACCAGGAAAAATCACTTTAAAATCCAAAGTACATCAATACCCTAACAAAAAGTCGCTGTATAAAGAAACTATTGACCGATATCAAGACAAGGATATTTGGACATATTTGGGTATTGAGACCTTGAATGGGCAGCAAGTCAAAAAGATGAAAACCATTATTGAGCCGAAAAGTGGTATTTATCACATCGCGTACGTAAGTTCATCAACGGGGTTGCCCATAAAAGAAGATAAATTTGATAACCAGAACGATTTATTGACTACTTATGTCTACTTTTATGATCAGGTAACCGATCCGAATGGTGAGATCTTTACAGTAAAGGAGAAAAATTTAGAGATCGATCTGCAAAAAACGAAGTGATTATCACTTCGTTTTTTGCATTTTCATCTATGAGATTACACATCGTAGAAATTGTTGATTGCATCAAAAAGAGAGTTACTATTTAGAAGGTTATGCGTCGATCCAGCGTAGAAAACCATTGGCGCTTCTTTGACAATTCCAGAGAAAGTATCAACATAGTAATCGAACCTGTCAGATCGGCTATTTCGATAATTATCATCACCTTCCATGGTTACCCCAATTAATGCTGTGGCCGAAGTCTTTCTTCCACCTCCAATAACGTCTCCATCTAAATCATAGACATTTTGACGATTGGCACTATCAAAAACTTTATCCACGTTCTCTTGGTAAGGATCGCCTTGAAAATAGTATTGTGGTTGGATGCAAATGATATCAAAAATGTCTGTTCTGTTTGCAATTACCCCTAGATTATGAGTGATATTCTCTGCGTACGTTCCAAAGCCATAGTATGGCGCCCACATAAACGATTTTTTATGTGTATTACGTACTCTGTAAGCAATATCATTCAACAATTTAACCATTTTGTTCGAGGTCGGGTTTGTACTGCTGATTTTCTGATCGATTGGGAAAATCGTTTCTGTTCGGAAGTAAAATCCTTCGATACGGAACTTCCATTCCTTTTCACCTAAAATTTCGATACATGTGTCTTCTACTTTTCGCATAAAGGATCGATAGTCGGAATAGAAATCATCGATATTTTTAATTGTAGTAATATCATTACTTAGTGCTGGCAACGAAATATACAAGTCTTTATGGTCTACTTCTGATGCTTTGTATTCAGGTAAAAAATCAGCAAGATCATCAATCATTTGATCAATTACAGCATTACGGTCTGACTTGCCCTTTCGATAGTCAAAAAACACTCTATCCATGTTTCCTAGGTGCACTACGAAATCATGAATGTTGGTACCATCGAATTCATTTAGCATCTCTGTTGTTACCGTTCCATAACCTTTTCCTGTATAAAGATGAATTCCACGCATTCCTTTAGACATATTCACAACACTCCTATTTTAGATTCGGCGTAATTTTGACCGGTCATCATTTCGCCTTCACTATCTAGGTAAAAAAAATAAGGGTTTGCTCACCCTTTTGGAAAGATTTTTGAAATCAAATTTGTTGTTGAAAGTGGCGCTTATCCACCTAATAAATGTAAAAATTTTTACAATGCCACTTGGGAAACTATGGTAGTGTTTACTTGTGTTGATTATCCAGAAGGGAGTGTGTATCATGCCTGTTGAAACATTCAAAGCAACTGCACATCTACAGAAGGGAATGGTTGTGAAGGCCAGTTCCAGAAATTTCGAAGTAACCATCGATGAACCAAAAAGCTTGGGAGGTACGGATACCGGCATGAACCCGGTTGAACTGGTACTCTCCGCATTGGGCGCATGCCAATCTATCGTTGCCAGAGCATATGCTAAGAAGTTTCATGTTCAACTCGACGATTTTTGGGTGGAAGTCGAAGGAGATCTCGATACGGATGGCTTCATGAACAAGTCTGATGTCCGACGCGGGTATTCTGAAATCCGATACACCTTTCATATCAAAACCGATGCTCCTAGAGAGCAAGTCGAGTCTTTTGTGGAATTTTTAGAACAGACATGCCCGGTTGGAGATACGATTGCGAATCCTGTCACGCTTAAATTAAACGGTATTGTTATTGAAAAACCGAGCGAGATAAAGGCGAATGATTAAAATAAGGCTCCCAATTGGGAGCCTTTTAGGACATAAGGCTTAAGATCAATGAAATCAGTCTCAGGTTGGTTATTTTCGTTTTTTGACTTTAGTAAAATAGGGAGGAATAAATTACCGTAGAGAGCAGAGATGAAGGAGTGACATGATGCCTTTACTCCCCCCTAAAACGTTAACTCATTTCCCGATCGGAGCTATAAAAAATCCCGCAATAGTCAAACAGATAGACGCAATTGGACTCGAGGAGCTATACATCGACGTGAATGTCCTCGGAAACCTGATCATTTGTTTTGACGCAAAATCCGATGCTACAGTGGTTTCGGCAGGTGAAGAGCACCTTCTTCCGGCGCGTATCGAACGAGTTAATCGTACTCTTGTTATGGAAGGACGTAATATCGGGACATACTTTCGCCATAGACAGAAGCAAAAAATTCTTTCAGAGGTTCATGTTCCCATACATACAAAGGTCAGTGCCTCATTTACCGGGGGCGTTATGATTTTGAATGGTGGAGAAGGAGATATATCGATACAAGGTCAATTCGGAGAAGTTGCCGGAATCACTCATTCCAAAAACATTAACATTCAAATGCGTGGCGGTGACGTCTCCCTCAATGAGCTATCAGGAAATGCTTCGATTCACCTTTCTATTGGGAGTGCCACTTTGGGTTGGACAGAACTACGAGGAACCGAGCAAATCAATATCCAATGCGGATTTGGTGGGGTTGATTTATTGTTCCCTCCTCACATTACCCCTGTTGCAGAATCTGGCGGACCCTTCAAAGGGAAGAAAATTACTACTCTTCCGGGTACAAATATCCATGCAAGGGTTGGTTTCGGTGGATTAGATCTTTTAAATTGGAGCTAGAAGAATCAAAAAAAGCCGGTTAACGCTAAAAGCGTAACCAGCTTTTTTGACCCTACTTTTATGGATCTTACATAAACACAAAGTAAATAACTGCTGCCAGCACCAGACGGTAAATCGCAAAAGGTGTCAGCTTGATGCGATTAATCAGCTTCAAGAAGAATCGGATTGACAGGAGCGCAAACACAAACGCGCTAATAAAACCGATGACGAAAAACGGAATGCTGTCCATTGTAATCGCATCCCAACGCTTCAACAGTGACAAAAAGCTCGCGCCCGCCATAATCGGCACCGCCATAATAAACGTAAAGTCTGCCGCCGCCCGATGGCTCATGCCCAACAGTACGCCCCCCGAGATCGTGGAACCCGAACGGGAAAAGCCAGGCCACAGGGAGAAGCATTGAATAAGTCCGACCAGAAATGCCTGCTTGTACGTAATCTGATCAACCGACTCGATCTTGGGACGTCTTGGTCGGAACCAATCCGCAGCCAACATAAGCAAAGCACCCAGCACGAGTCCGATTACCACGGTCTTCGTCGAGAACAAATACTCATCGATGTAGTCGTCAAACAGAACGCCGAGAATCCCCGCAGGAATCAAACCGACAATGACCGTAACCAAATTCAGTCGAGGTCCTGCCTGAACCTCACGCTTACCCGCCAGTCTGTTGAGGCCGAGCAAGCTCATGAACCGATCCCACATCAAAACCACGACAGCCAAAATCGAGCCGAGCTGAATGACAATTTTGAAGGTGTTAGCCACTTCAGGTGAAAACAAATCTTTCGTGTGGAACAAAAAGTCATCCACGATGATCATGTGACCCGTAGAGGAAACAGGGGCAAACTCAGTCAAACCTTCTACTAGCCCCAGCACAATCGCAACAAAAGCTTCCCAGAGACCCAAAAACTCCACGCTCCTATGAATGATGTCCAAAATCAATAGGCAGCAGCCGCCCTGTAAAAGAGCAGACTACCGCTTCTAGCATTATAACGTTCATCTCTGCTACAAAGTTACATCCTGATCGAAAAACATTCTAGTAAATTCCGGATAGATTGTCCCCACAGTGATAGCCATCTTGCTTTTCGTATGTCATTTTATTTTTCCAAGATGTGAATAAGGCCGCGTAGGAAGAAGCGAATTTCCAGTCAAGCGCCTCTGGAGCCCAGCCTAGCTTCGGAATAAATGGCGGGGAATTTAAGCTTCACTTATGAATGACATCCTCGAAACTTCTACGTTTGAAGCGCTCCCGCCATTTATTCCGAAGCGGACAGTCAATCCCCCCCCTTGCGGGGCGTAGGCCGAAGCGTAGACTGGAAATTCGCTTCTTCCTTCCACTACACCCCCTACCGATTCACATATTGCAACGTCCCATCCCCCATGTCACCAAGTCGCCAAAGCGCAATTTTCTCAATACCCGCTTTCTTTGCAACCGCAATCCATTGAGACAGTGTTTCTTCATCCGCATACCAGACTGTGTGCTTTTTGCCATCTTCACCGAGATAGTCAAAGTACAGACTGCCGCTCGCTTTATCCCGCTTGGGTGGCTCGATACTCGACACAGCAAAGTCTGCTGCCTGCTTTTCCGTCACTGCCGTCACTTTGCCATCACTAGCCCAGTCAAATCCGCCTACAGATAGGGCCATAACCTTGTCACCCGGCACTTTTTGCATGCGATGGGCAAGCTCCTCAATAAATGCATGATCAGCTTTGGGACCTGGCTCTGTATTCGTACCGTACAAATTATAAGCCATCATGACGTAAGTAGGACCCTTTGGCAATGCCAACTCTTCAATCGGCGCGCGCGGCTCCAATACGATGCGAAGCGACTTTCCTTCCTTCTCCATATGTTGATACAGGGTATGGATAAAAGTAAGGAAGTTGTCCCAGTCTTTCTCGTTAATTCTCTCATAATCAATTTCTAAACCATGAAAGCCATTCTGGATCACGGCATTCTTGATCTCCATAATGTGCTTGGTACGGCTTGCATCTGTCGCCATGAGCCGGCTGACAATCGACGGGTCCTTTTGAACCTGTGTACCATTACTGTTCAGACGATCATTCACAATGGTCAAATCGAGATCGACATAGCTACCCTGCTTCGATGCTTCCTTGATCTCAGGCATCGCCTTGGTCATGCGATCAGTAAAGTGCAGTTTGTCATTTTCATCAAAATACGCCGCGAAGACCTGCACACTGGACAAGCCATCGGTTATCCTGCGGAAATCCTCCAAACCGGATTCCCACTGCCAGTCTACCACCCAGGCAGACAATTCGGTCGTGTTGTTAGCCGCATCTACGCTCTCTAAGCTTGCGGTATCATTCCATTTCATCATGTACCATACGAGGATGACACACACTACTATCAGAAGAGCAGTCAAAATGATCGATCGTTTCTTGATGTTTGACACCTTACACAGATCCCCCTTGTTTCGGATTTAAAAGGTGTCGATGACCCAGTCCACTGCGGCAGAAATAGCTTTCTTGGTTGAACTAACGACTCCTGCAAGCCCTGTCTGCACATTACTGAACAGCATCTGTTGCTCACCATTTGGTTGCTCTAGGGACGCAATCTGTACGTCCGCAAATACCCCGTCATAAATGTCGTCCTTTTTGTTCACATCACTATAGGCCGCTTCCAATGCAACACCACCGCTGCTAATGCTTGGGTCGATCTGTTGCTTGTCCAAGAGTATGGTCTTGTCCACGGAAACACTGAGACGATCGCCTTGCACAGTCATTTCGAATGGACGCGTATTTTTAATGTTGATCGGGTATTTTTCCAGCTTGGGAGCACCAGACTCGCCTTGCTCTCTCGTATAAACAGAGGCACGGTCGAAGGTCAAATCCTCGGGATTCCAAATCACTTGGCTCAATTCCGTCTTGAAAAGCTCCTGTACTTCGCCTTTTTCCTTCTTCTGCTCGACGCGCAACTCATTATCATGCAGGACGACCCGTACAAAGCTGCCTTTTTCCCGATCATAGCGCAAATATATGGACTGTTTGCCGATTACATTACCTTCCAGCTTGGCAGAAAGCTTGATATCCTTCTGGCTGTCGCTGTTTTTTAAATATAACATGCCAGAGCCAGCAGCTGGAGAGGTCAAGACGATCTGATCCTCCATAAATTGCGCGGTGCCTCCGAGACGGTCCCACTCTTTGGCTTGCTCTTCATCGCCGCGAACGAAGCGAATCTTCTCGCCGGTGTCTTTTTGGATGCGCATCAACAAATGGTTGGTGTACCAGTATGGCTCTGGCTGCACGCGGGTCAGGTTGTACAGATCGCCCTCGCTGTCGTTGTAGGCGGTTCCTTCCCGGTTAAAGTGCATCGTAAAATACTTTTTGATATTCGCGTCGTTCGCATCCGCTACCAAGCGATTCATCCCGCCATATAGGGTGTTCGCATGCATGATCATATAGGCACCCGGGACAAAGCCCAATTGATTCATATACGTATCATTCATCAGCTTGTAGTCTTCGTTGATTCTCGCTTCCATCTTGCTTCTGTCTTCTATCGGGATCATATTGCTGTCACGGATAAAGTCCATCAAGTAGTGATTATAATAGCCTACCTTTGTTTTATTCGATAACTCACTCTCATCCTTCACCCCGATGAAATTACCCTGATCATCAAACACATTGATGTACGTCAACCGATAGCCGTTGGAACCGAGCTCCCAGAAGCCATTTTCCATCATTTTTTTCATATCTTCTGGCTGTAGGAATTTGTTCTCGCTGTTTCCCATCTTGTTGCCGTAAGACAATGCCGTTGCTTTGAAGTTGTACTTCTCCAAAAGCGGTTGGGCAAACAAGCTCGAATCGTTGCGGCCATCTTCAAAGGCTAAGAACAGTGCCTTATCAGGAAGTGGCTTCTTTTTCTTGTAAAAGTCCAAAATATCTTGTTGCGAGATCGTTTGATAGCCCTGGTCATACAACGCCTGCAGCTGCTCGTCTAATTGCTCCTTGGCTACTAATTTCGGTGTACCCGTACGACCTACACCAAAATAGGAGATAGCGATAAAGCCTTTGTCATTCGTCCAGCTCGCTTTATTCGGCTCCTCATACTTCTTCCAATCAAATACGGCATTATATAACATGGCACCCAGGACGACTAAGATAGCGACCTGGCTCAGCGTTTTGATGAATTTATTGCGATCTTTTTTCCGATAGTCCAAGACATCGCTCGTCGTTTTCCCCATAACTCCTGACACCCTCACTCCCTTTGTCTTTCCCTCTTAAAATGGCAACCCAAAGCCTTTTTTGTTCTTCTTTCGGGCTTCTTTTTTCAATCTCGCTTCGACGTCCTGCGGCGTTTCTCGCGTACCCCACGTAGATTTCCAGAATGTCACCCAAGCCACAGGCATCTGCCACAACAGCACCAGCTCATAAAACACACAAAAGACAATCCCGAAAACCCATAGCTTGCTTCTGCGGAAAAACAGATGGGCCAAGCTCATTAAAAGCGCCATCAGCAGCAAGCCCATTAAAAACGTGCCCGGGAAAACGTGATGAACGAGCGGTACGTATATGAGGTTGTACAGAACGATGACGGGAGCAGCAATAGGAACAATCAGACCAATGTAAAAGAAGATTGCCATAAAAGGCTCCTTGCGCCAAATAAAGCCGCTGGCACGCAAAGATTCCCTCAACCACGAACGCTTCCAGCGCATCTGCTGCTTCAAAAATACATTCATGTCAGATGGCACAATCGTCGAGCAAATCGCGGAATCCTGATAGCCTGTCCGATGTGTTCGCAAAATAAAGTTGGTCATGCTTCGGTCATCGCCAAAAGTGGCAGGCTGCCCAAGAAACTTCTGATTCAGCCATGCTTCGGAATGCTGCAAAATCAATTCCTTGCGATAACAAGACAACGGCCCAGACAAGCAAGTAACACTGTCAAACCACGACTCAGCCGCTTTCATGATGCGAAAGGCAATGTAGTAACGAACAGTTTGCAGCTTGGTGATCGCGTTGGTGAACTTGTTCTCCACATCTGTACGCCCTGCAACACCACCCATTTTCGGGTCTTGGAAAGGCTGTACGAGGTTGCGAATCGCAGTCGGTTCCAAAAAGCTGTCTGAATCAACAAAGACAACCAAATCGTGCTTGGCCATTTCCACACCTTTGACCAAAGCGACCCGTTTCCCGCCGTTTTCAGAGAGAATATGCATCTTCACGCGCTCGCGGGTCATATAGCGCTCGGCCTCGTTATGAATCATATCGATGACCTCTTGAATCTTTTCTGCTGATCGGTCTGTCGAGCGGTCGTCTACCACGATGACCTCCAGCTTATCAATCGGGTAGTTCTGATTCACACAACTCAAAATCGTCCGGTGAATCCACTGCTCTTCGTTGAAGCACGGAATAATGATGCTCACGCCCGGTGTATAGTCCGGATTGACGGGAACCCCCCGATAAAGAGCACCGAATAAATACCGTGTCAGCAAAAAGGCAGCGGCAATCAAGCTGTACAAATACAAATACATGTTGTATTTGAAATAAATCACACTCTCCGCGCGCATGAGCACGATAAACGCCGCAGCGAAAAACAGGAAAGTACTTGCAATATAAATGGCGTATCCCCAGCGTTTTTTGCGAAAATAGTCAGTCAGTGGTTTGGAAAACTCGAAGGCGAGCATGAACTTCTGACGCCCATCCTCCTCCTGGATAAACGAGCGAACAACCGCTGCATCCAGCTTCACCGTTGACTCATAGCCTTCTGGCATTGTACCTGGCGGGATTGTGCAATGGATCATAAACACTTGTCCCACCTGGATGTCTTCCCTCTCCGAATCTAGTTCAACTAATAGTCCAGTTGAAGAAATGTCGACGGCTCTGGCCTTGATTCCGTCCTTGATCCGCTGTTTTTTGGTCAATAGCGTCACCGGGAAATCCGCCATATAGCGCAGACTCAGCATCCGAATGCGATTCAGGTATTCCGGGTCCTCCAGCTTTCCTGACTCATCCGAATCTTTAGCACCGCGGCGGTCCACTTGGACACGAATTTTCTCCGGGTCCGGCACATTCGATAGCACGCGCCTCTCTGTTTTGGAAACCGTCAGTACTTCTTCGATTTTCTCTTTCTTTCTCCGCTTTATTTTCTCGATCAACTGTTTCATCACTGCCGCTCTCTCCCCTCCACTGCTTTATAAGCTCCAGTAATGAAATCCACTGTTTACAAAGTCAGCTTTGGAATAAATCTCTTTTATATCGATCATAATTTTTGCTGCATTCTTTCCGTACATCGTGGCAAAATCAGCGACTTCCATCTGGGCAAAGGGAGCATGCGGGACCGCTACAACCACAATGTCCAAGTCGTGGAGAGCCTTCATCTCTGACAGCTCGATGCCGTATTCCTCGAACGCCTCCCGCGGATTCACCATCGGGTCTACGACTAACGGATTCATGCCGTATTCTTTCAATTCCCCAATAATATCCGTCACCTTTGTATTTCTAATATCTGCGCAGTCTTCTTTGTAGGACAGACCTAATATGCCAATCCGAACATTTTGAAGATCGAGCTTCGCGCGAACGGCCATCTTAATAATTTGTTGGGCGACATATTTCCCCATGCCATCATTAATGTGTCTAGCTGCCAAAATGATGCGGGAGCGATAGCCGCTGTCTTCTGCTTTGTACGTTAAATAGTAAGGGTCAATACCAATGCAATGCCCGCCGACCAACCCCGGTGTAAAAGGGAGGAAGTTCCACTTGGTCCCTGCCGCTTGCAATACTGCTTTTGTCGGAATATCCATCTGATTGAACAGCATCGCCAGCTCATTCATAAACGCAATATTGACATCCCGCTGAGCATTTTCAATGACTTTTGCCGCTTCCGCTACCTTGATGCTTTCCGCTCGATAAACGCCCGCCTTGATTACGAGCTCGTAGACGTTTGCAACGATTCCCAGTGTTTCTTCATCCATCCCCGATACGATCTTGACGATGTTTTCCAGGCGATTTACTTTGTCTCCCGGATTGATGCGTTCTGGTGAATAGCCGATCTTGAAGTCTATACCACAACGCATGCCCGATTCCTTCTCCAAGATCGGCAAGCAGACATCTTCGGTTGCCCCAGGATAAACCGTTGATTCAAAGACAACGACTGACCCTTTTTTCAACTGTCTGCCCACCATGCGGGACGCGCTTTCTACATATTTCAGGTCTGGAACATTGCCGCTTTTGACCGGAGTAGGCACGGCCACGATAAAAAATCGCGCTTCCTGTAATCTATTTTCATCTGAAGTGAATTCAATAGCAGCTTCACTCGTCAGCTCCTGATCCACGTCCGCATCATGAAAGCTTCCCTTTTGATAGGCTGCTACCTTCTCTTTGTTTACATCAAATCCAATCACAGAAGCACGTTTGGACAGTGCCATCGCTATCGGCAAGCCTACGTACCCAAGACCGACGACAGCAATTTTTTCCTTCCTCTCCACAATCCCTTCGTACAAATTCATAAGCTGGCTCCCTCTCCCTGGTTTATTTTGGGTTTTATTGGCCAAACATCTCTGTCATGGGTACAAGTGTGTATCCTTTGCTTCTTAGCTGGTCAATTACGATTGGCAACGCCTCTATTGTGTGAATGTCATCGAGCATATGTAGTAGAATCACGCTTCCGCTCCGCGTCTGCTCCATAATGTCTTTGACGATATCGTCTGCACTTCGTTTCTTGTCGTAATCGGACGGCGTCACATCATAAATCGTAATATCCTTGTAGCCCGTTGCTGCAATCGCCTTGAGTGTCTGTTCGTCGAACGCCCCGGTTGGCGGTCTGAAATACATCGTCGGCTTCTGCTGAATTGCTTCGGTAATGATCTGATGGGCTTTGACAATCTCTTTTTGCAATTCTTCTGGCGCAATTTTGGTATTCACCGGATGAGAATAGGTGTGATTGGCTACGTCGTGTCCCGCTTCCGCAATCGCTCTCGCCAAGTTTGGATTTCGCTCTACACCATCTGCGCGAAGGAAAAACGAAGCCTTTACTCCTTTTTTGTCCAAAATATCGAGAATCTTCGTAACCGTTTGATCCGTACCCCAATCATCGAAGGACAAGGCGACCAGCTTTTTGTCTGTTTCTTTTCGATAGAGGAGATTTGGCTTGGCTTCGTCATACGCCGCATTCATTTTGGCTGCATCAAAACCCGGAATTTCTTGCAGCGGCTTACGCTCCTGACCTTCTGCAATCAACTTATGTAATGGGACGAATCTGTATCCGACATCAGTAGCTGCTTCTGCGAGAAGACGGATGTTTTCAATTACAGACTTGTTCTCTTCTGTATCCATCTCAATAATGCCGCCGCGATTCATATATTTTCGTAAATAGTGTCTCTTGTCAGCTTCCGTCTCTTTTTGCCAATTGTGCAGAAACAGACTGGAGGACACGACCGCTTCTTGTCCATTGTGAGCAGCTACCAAACGGAGGTCGTCGTTGTATTCTCCCGACTTCGTTCTAACATACCGCGGTGTTTGGCCCGTTTCTCTTTGAATGACCTCATTGGTCAACTCGATGTCTTGGTACATTTTCTCGTAAGGTTGGCCTTGTAAGTCCGATTTGTTCAACGTATTGTTTTCAATCTCGTGACCTCTTGCGACAATTTCTCGGGCAATGTCAGGCTCCTCGGCTACTCTCATTCCTGGCATGAAAAAAGCTGCCTTGATGTGGTACTTGTCCAACTCATCTAGCAATCTTTTCATCGTGCCCTTATCCGCCATCCCATTAAAAGTAAGAGCAAGCTGTCTTTGCGTCGTGTAGACCATCGACACTGCCTTGCTCTTTTCCCCTTGGTAACGCTCGATTTTTTCAGGTTTGGCTGGCGCAGGGCCCTTATCTGCACCGTTTTCATTCCCCTGAAACGGTGAACAGCCTGCCAACAAAGCCACGATCGCTACCAGGGAGATCCAGTGAAATAATCGGAACCCACTGGCCCCTTTCCAATGACTAATCATGATTGTCCCCTTTTCATGTAAGAAATGCCCTTTACGCATAAAAAAACGACTATTTCATCTGCGCAACAAGCAAAGTGTAATTAAACACTCTTCCGCAAAAATGAACATAGTCTGCCTCCACTCGCTAGACTAACATAACCATCTAAACCTAACAACTTTATGAAGCGGTTTCATATATGACAAT
The DNA here is from genome assembly GCF_013186635.1 of Brevibacillus sp. HB1.3. Lineage (NCBI taxonomy): Bacteria > Bacillati > Bacillota > Bacilli > Caryophanales > Paenibacillaceae > Brevibacillus > Brevibacillus sp. HB1.3. The sequence goes on from NZ_JABMIT010000002.1 coordinate 475,976, forward strand.
TTATGGGGATAGGGAAAATCGCCTTCAAGACGCTATTTTCAAAAAAAGACGAGCCTCTTCGGGCCCGTCATTCGCTGCTACAGCTTGATCGCGATTAATTTTAGTTCCGTTAATTCCTCGACCGCGTATTTGATACCTTCGCGGCCAAAACCACTGTCTTTCACACCGCCATATGGCATGTTGTCTACGCGGAAGGTCGGAATGTCGTTGATCATCACGCCTCCGACCTCCAGCTCTTCCGCTGCCCGCATAGCCGCGTGAATGTCACTCGTATAGATGCCTGCCTGCAAGCCGAATCGGGAGTCGTTTACCGCTTCAATCGCTTCGTCCATCGTCTCAAACGGTGTAACGACTACAATTGGACCGAATACTTCCTGACAAGAGACGGCAACATTCGCACCCACATTGGTCAGAATCGTAGGGGCAAAGAGGTTGTCACTGACTGGCTTCCCGCCAGTAACTACGTGTGCGCCTGCTTCTACTGCTTCCTGTACCCATGCGCCCATGCGTTCATGATCCTTGGCGGAGATCACGGAGGACATGTCTGTCGCTTCGTCCAGCGGATCACCTAGCACGAGCTTTTCTGTGCCAGTCTTAAACTTCTCCAGGAATTCCTCGTACTTGCTCTGGTGAATATAGACGCGTTGCAACGAGATGCACACTTGACCACTAAAGGAAAAGGCACCCGTCACGCAACGATCAATCAACGCTTGCGTAATTTCTACGTTGTGATCGATGATTACTGCGGAGTTGGAGCCAAGCTCCAAGGTCACGCGCTTAAGTCCCGCCTTGTTTTTCATGGCAATTCCAACCGCAGGGCTTCCCGTAAACGTAATCGCGGCAATTCGGCTGTCACTGACCAGCCTTTCGCCTACGACTGCGCCTTTTCCAGGCAAAATGTTGAGCGCTCCTGCTGGCAAGCCTGCCTCTGCGAAAATATCGGCCAGGATCAGCGAGCTAAGCGGCGTCTGACTCGCTGGCTTCAGCACGACGGTATTTCCTGCGGCAATGGCAGGCCCGACCTTGTGCGCCACGAGATTGAACGGAAAGTTAAAAGGCGTGATCGCGCCGACGACGCCAATCGGCTTGCGTACCGTAAAAGCAAGACGTCCTTCACCACCCGGTGCTGCATCGAGCGGCACCGTCTCTCCGTGAATGCGCTTCGCTTCTTCTGCCGCGAACTTGTAGGTCTGGATTGTCCGAGCGATTTCTACACGACCCGTGCGAAGTGGCTTGGCGGCTTCCTGTGCGAGAATGACCGCCAATTCCTCCTTACGTGCTTCCATAATCGCAGCGGCCCTCTCCAATATCAAAGCGCGCTGACTTGCTGGCATTTTCGCCATAACTTTGGCAGCAGCTTTTGCCGCCTTAATTGCCTCGTCGACGTCATGATCATCTGCCTGAGCGATTTCAGCCAGCAGCTCCCCGGAATAAGGGGAGTAGAGCGGTGCGTATTCTTTTGCTTCTTTCCATTGTCCGTTGATGTAGAGATGCTTTTTCATGAGTATGGAGACCCCCCTCGGGCGTTTTAGTTCGTCACGTATTGGCTTTTCAGAACATCCGTCATAATGTCCAGCGCCTCTTCCAGTTGCTCGTCTGTTATAACCAGTGGAGACAGGAAGCGCAGCACGTTGCTGTGGACGCCAGCAGAAAGAACGATGACGCCAGATTCGTAGCAGCCTTTGGTCAAGCCAGCAACGAGCTCTTTCGCTGGTTGTTTGGTTGTAGGATCGATAAATTCTACGGCGCACATCGCACCCAGTCCGCGCACCTCTGCGATTACAGGGAACTCTTTTTGCAACGCGTGGAAATGCGCTTTGATCTTGTCCCCGATCACCTGTGCACGGCCAGACAGGTCTTCGCGCTCCATTTTCTCAATGACTGCCAGCGCCGCTACGCAGCCAAGCGGGCTTCCTCCATAGGTACCGCCGATCTCACCCGGGTTTGGCGCGTCCATGATTTCTGCGCGTCCCGTAACCGCAGAGATAGGCAAGCCTGCCGCGATGGATTTGGACATGGTGATGATATCTGGCTCGATACCGAAATGAGTAGAAGCAAACATGGCGCCAGTACGACCGAAGCCTGTTTGGATCTCATCGGAAATAAACAGGATTTGATGCTTTTTACAAATGTTATAGACGCCTTGAACGAAGGACACAGGCGGAACGATAAAGCCGCCTTCTCCCTGAATCGGTTCCATAATCACGGCAGCCACTTCTTCCGGTGCAACCTCAGTCAAGAGGAAGTCCTCGAACTGACGCACGCAGAATTGCGCGTACTCATCATCTGTCATGGATTCCGGCTTATTCAGTGGATACGGGAACTGCGCTTTATACGTAGCGGGAGCGAATGGACCCATCTGGAATTTGTACGGCTTCACTTTGGAAGTCAGTGACATGCCGAGAAGCGTACGACCATGGAAGCCGCGGCTAAAAGAAATGATGCCTGGGCGTCCTGTGTATTTGCGTGCGATTTTCACCGCGTTCTCTACTGCTTCTGCTCCGCTGTTTGCGAGCATCGTCTTCTTTTCAAAGCTGCCTGGGGTGATTTGCGTCAGCTTCTCAGCCAAGGCCACATATGGCTCATACATCCCTACATGGAAGCAAGGATGAATGTATTTGTCGAGCTGCGCTTTCAGTGCCTCAACTACTTCCGGCGGGCAGTGTCCGGCATTCAGTGTACCGATCGCTCCGGCAAAATCGATGTACGTATTGCCATCTACATCCGTAACCAGTGCACCTGAAGCAGACTCTACAAAAACAGGGGTGTTGTTGCCGACACCTTTTGGAACGAACTGCTTTCTTTTTTCAATCAGGGCCGCTCCCTTAGGACCTGGCACACCTGCAGCTACGTTTACAAATTGACGTTGTTTGGACATATCGTTTCCTCTCCTCGTTCGAGATGGTATTGGTTGGATTGCTTGTTTGTAAACTCAACTACAATATGTAGCAATACCTATGCCAAACGCCAGAGCATGATGAAATCACGCTTCCCACACTACGTGTATATCAAATTATTCATTTTTGAATCAAAAACACCAGAATACTCAATTCATTTTTGAATAAATTATTCATTTTTGAATCACCTAGAACGAATCCGATACTTTTGCAGCTTCCGTACGACAGAGGGCTGGCTAATGCCGAGGAACTCCGCGATTTCTCCCGTGGTCCGGAAGTGCTCGGATGCATAGCGCAGCCATTTTTCCTCTACCTGCTCCAGTGCCTCCCGAAGCGACATCTTGGAAGTAGCCAGACTCGGCTCCATGGCTGCCTGCTCTTCCCCTGCCAACCTGATTTCGGCAGGTAGATGCGAAGAAGTGATCACCTCTTCGTCCGCTGTGACCACCATTCTCTCCAAGACGTTCTCCAGCTCGCGCACATTACCCGGCCACTCGTGCTGCATCAAGGCATGTGTTACAGCAGGGTCCAGACGCTTGTCCATTCCGTAGCGTTCATTGAGTGAGCGCACGATGCGCTTGAGGAGAGCTGCAATATCCTCTGGCCGATTTCGTAAAGGCGGGACGTGGATCGGGACAACATTCAAGCGGAAATACAGGTCCTGCCGAAACTTTCCTTCCTTCACCATCTTCTCCAAATCGCGATTGGTGGCGGCAATCAATCGAAAATCCACGTCGCGGTACTGTGTGCTCCCAACGCGTTGCAGCCGTTTTTCTTGAATTACCTTCAACAGCTTGGCCTGCAACGTCAGCGGCAGTTCCCCCAGCTCATCCAAGAGGAGAGTCCCTTGGTTCGCCATCTCGATAATCCCTTGCTTGCCCTGCTTGGCGGCTCCTGTAAACGAACCTGCCTCATAGCCAAACAGCTCGGATTCCAGCAAGCCCTCCGGGATCGAGCCACAGTTGATCTCCACGAATTGTCCACCTGCACGACGGCTATTGCGATGAATCTCTTTTGCGATCACATTTTTCCCGACCCCCGATTCCCCGAGGATCAGGACAGTCGAATCGACAGCCGCCACCTTTTTGATGAGACGCTCAATAGCTTGCATCGGCTGACTCACTGCCACGAAGCCCTCCTGATGCTTTTCGCGCAGCTCCTCAATCTCCGTTTCAAACTGCTTGAGCTGCTCTGTCAGACCTTCGTAGCGCCGTTTCAATTCCATAATTTCAGTCAGGTCATGGGAATAGCTGATGACCGAATGCATGCTGCCATCCTCGTTCCAGACGGGAAATGCCGTCACCATCAGCTTTCGACCGCCGGGTATTTCCTGCATGATCGTCTGCGGTGTCTTGGCATCCATGACTTTTCGCGTGACAGATGGAGAAAAGACCTTCCTCTTTTCCAGCTCGATGACGTTCTTGCCCAAGAGCTCTTCCTTCCCGATACCGTACACTTCATAGGACGAATCGCCAACCAGCCGGATGTACCCCTCATGGTCCGTGATTAACAAATGATCGCGAGACGTTTCAACAATGGCTTCCAATACGCGGCTCATCCACTTCTGAGTGCTCTCTTCTTTCTTCATCTCTTCGCCGCCTCTCACACGCCGTTATGTCCGATCCGTGTTTATTTTTTCATTATAGAAAACGGCAAGAACAACGACAACCTATGAAAAATATGTAAAAATGGCGATAATAACAAGCCGTGCAAGATAGAAAGGATGGTAGGGATGACGCCCACAGTCGGAGACATCTACTGTGTTTTTGTTGAGAAGCTGCAAAAGTACGCAGCTTGCCAGGTCACTTCGATAAAAGAGTCTGGCACGAGTAAATCCAATCTCATCAGTATCCTCGGGCTGGACTGGAGCAGCGATACATTGCCTGATGAATCAGAGCTGTACCAGATGAAGCCCTTATATTGCGATTACTTCTTCTGGAACAACAAGCTCGATCACATGTATGTTGATCCATCGGTGCCCAAAGGCTACATAAAAGTAGGGAATGTACCACCTCTCGTGACAGAAGAGACGAGGAGTTACGGGAGGTGGGATGTCGGAGGGAGCCTGTACCGTCAACACAAGTGGAATCAAATTCCCGAGGAACGTCGCCAGCAGTTTAAACAGGCCGCAAAGGATGACCAGATGATTTCGCTGGGCGGTGAGAGCCTGCGCCGATCTAACAACGTCATTCATGCTGACACCCTACGAAGCCTGACGGACATCTCAGAATTGGAAAAGCTCCCTTGCCTGACAAGAATCTATGCAGAGGAGCTGACTGATTCCTTGCTTGCCTTTGTCAAAAGCAATCCGTTTATTCTGGAGCTTCACCTGGAAAAAGCCAATGGCTCCTCTCTAGATCTGACAGGAAGCCATCTCAGTAGATTCTCTCTCCAAAGCGCGGACGGGCTGGCGTCACTGCATCTGAACGATTGTCTAAGAGATCTCATACTAGGTAAGGACATTTCATCCAACCTGTTCATAGATGCCGAGCAGGATGGGCATTGGCTGACCGCCTCATTCTCAGATTCGCTGCCGCTTCACCGTGGTCTCGACCGGCTAGGAGGACTCGATCTGCATAATGTAGTGGAGCTGGACTTGCAGCCACTCGTCCAACGCTATCCTTCGCTTCAGGACATCCGTCTGCGGGGCAAGCCTGGTACCCTCAGCAATCTGGGCAGTATCAAGCACTTGAAGGAGCTACTGACGTTTACGACCTACGATCTGTTTGGCTTCTCCGGGGACGAGTTCCCTTCGCCAGATCAATGTCCCAAGCTCTCCAGTCTCTGGATGACGAGCCTCCCGGCAGAAGCGGCCAAAACCATTAAAGCTGCCTATAAAAAAGAAGTAAAAAACGGGCTGGATTTGTCCATCACCAAGCCGCGCAAGCCCGAATGGCTGGCCAATAATTTGACCAATCCGTTTCGCGATTGGGATGGCAGGGAGCACATCTCAACAACCAACGCCAACAAGGCTGCCAGTCTGTATAAAAAAATGAATACCGCGATCAGCGCGCTCGAAAAGCAAAGCAGCGAAGGCGCGACGAATGCAGAAGAAATACAAACTGCTTTGCGTGCATTAGTCAAAGAGTACACAGAGACTTTCAACAAAATGGATCGCCGGACTTTCTTTATTGAAACGGTTGAACGGGAAGAAATTTTCGTTGTGCTCGATGAGCTACTTCAGTCGGCAAAACAGAATTTGGCTACTGCGGGTGTAGAAGTAGATGTGGACGAGCTTTTTACTATTTTTGATCAGACGCGTGATTTTTGAGTGAGAAAAAAGACGCCGCCTCTCCTACAGGAAGGCGGCTTTTGGTGCTTAGCCATTCTTTTTGATTACCCACGTACTCATGCAGCGCTGTCCGGCTACATTCACCGTTTTGATTGGCTCCAGAAACACACCTTGCAGTTTTTCCGTCATGTCTACCATCGTCCGTTCATTTACGAGAAAACGAGTGCTTCCGTCCGGCAACAAATAACGTTCGTTTCCTAGTGGCTGTACAGCATCCTCAATCCCAATCGAAGAAGCAAGGCGCATGAATAGAATGCCTCCTGGCTTCAGTACCCGCCACAGCTCCTCTAGCATCTGGCAAAAGTGCTCTTCGTTTTCAGCAAAATGTAGAACGGCATTACTGATGATGAAATCGAAGCTTTCGTTTTCAAAGCTCATGCTCTCAATCGGTTCCACACGAGATTGCTCCGCTGACCAGCTCGGCGCCAGTTGCGATGCCATTCGTTGTACAGCCTCGATGGCTTTTTCCGATTGGTCAACCGCGTACACCGAATAACCATTTCGCAAAAAGTAGACCAAATTCCGCCCCGAACCGCAACCGGCATCGAGTATCTGCATTTCCTTCGTAACCCGCCCCTTTAACAACTGATCAAACAAGTAAATATCCATATTGCCAAACTGCTCGGCCAGATTCATCTCTATCACAGCCTTTATCCGATTTTTCTTCAGTGTATCAATTCGCTCGTCATCTTCCAACGACGCTTGTCTGGAACGGATTTACAAAAATGATAGTTGACACCTGATGACTACAAGTGTAATCTTAAAAACAGAATCAACGACTACAAATGTAATCGATGGAGGTGTCTGACTTGGACGAGCAACCACGAATCTCGGATGCCGAGTGGGAAATTATGAAGGTCATCTGGGCAAAGTCACCCGCTACAGCAGCCGATGTCATCCACGCCCTGCGAGACAACAAGACGTGGAAAGACAACACAATCAAAACCTTGCTCAGCCGTCTGTTGCAAAAGGGTATTCTCACCTTTGAGCAGGTTAATCGCGTCTATTATTACTCTCCTGTGCTCACTGAGGAAGAATGCAAGCGCCAAGAGCGCCAATCCTTTTTGCAGCGCGTGTACGGCGGGTCCTTAAAGCCCATGCTGGTTCACTTTTTAAAAGAGGAAAAGCTATCCTCCCAAGAGATTGACGAGCTGAAAAAAATCCTTTCTGAAAAGGAGAAATAAGCTGGTGGATTGGCAATGGCTCACACTCACACTCAATCAAGCTTTTACGTGGACACTATATAACTCCATAGAGGCCAGTCTTCTTGTGCTCCTGATCTTGCTCTGCCAGCAGCTCGGCAAAAAGCATTTCTCCATTCGCTGGCACCACGCCGTATGGTTCCTGCTTCTCTGGAAGCTCGCGGTTCCTTGGTCGATAGACAGCTCGATCAGTTTGTATAACTGGCTGCCTCCTTCGCCTTGGACATCCATGCAGGAAGCGCACCCGCCTCCAGAACCGATTGTTCTCGCTGCTGAAGCTTTACATCGGCATGAACCTGCCCTTCAACTAGATGCCTCTCTGGCAAACGAAGCGAGCTTTTCCTGGATCAGCCTGCTTTCCCTCATCTGGATTGGCGGTGTCGCCATTTTCACTATCACCATGACTCGCAGCATATACCGATTGCTTTCTCAGCTAAAAAACGATGGGTTCGTACAGGATGAAGCTGTTTTGCGCGTCTTTTCCCACTGCCAAAAGCAGATGGACATCTCCAAATCCATTCCCCTGCGCATGAGCCATCAGATGACAAGCCCAGCCTTGATAGGAATCTGGCGACCGCAAATCTGGCTGCCGGCAAATCTTTTGGACAAGCTCAATGAGCATGAGCTGCGCCACATCTTTTTACATGAGCTGGCGCATTGGAAAAGACGAGATATTCCTGTGAACAGCATCATGAGCGTGCTGCTGATCCTCAACTGGTTCAACCCGCTGTTATGGTACGCCGCTTCCCGCATGCGTCAGGATCAGGAAATGGCTTGTGATGCCTTGGCTTTGACTTATTTACAGGAGACAGAGGTGCCCCGCTACGGATACACCATGATCAAAATGCTCGAGCTATATGCCGACCCCAAACAAATTCACTTCACAGCCGGGTTCTCCAGCTCCAAAAAACAAGTAAAAAGGAGAATAGAAATGATTCGTCACTTTCAAAAACAAGCGTATACGTGGACCTTATCTGGTATCGTGGTCGTCTTGGCTTTAGGCGTCTTTACTTTGACGGATGCAAAAAAAGCACTAGGGAACGAACAGACCTTCGTCGTCCCCGCAGAAGGTACAATCAAAAGCCCTATGGATCAAACAATCGGCTTGCAAATCTTAAACGACCTGAATACGCCCGTTCAGGCAGCCGCCACAGGTAAGGTAATCAAGGCTGAATACGATACAAAAACAGGGAAGGGCAACCAGGTCATTCTGGAGCATGAAGGCGGGTATCAAACCGTTTACTCTCATTTGGAAAAGCTGGAGGTCACCGCTGGCACTACTGTGACCCAAGGCCAGCTCATTGGGCTGTTGGGAAGTACGGGACGTAGCACAGGACCGCATCTTGCTTTCCAGGTTCTCGAAAATGGTGTACCCGTTGATCCGATGAAGCTGCTGGAAAATTCGAAAACACAGCAGTAGCCTCATGATGAAACCCATCAGGTTACGAACATCTGATGGGTTTTTCGTTTTTAATCGCTTCTACTTTTTTCTCATAACCCAAAATGCTGCTTCGCAAGCTCTTTAAACCGTTCCCCATCAATTGTCTCTTTCGTCATAACACCATCCAGCCATTGCGTAAAAGAACTGTTCGTCAGCGTAACATTGCCTCTCTCCGTAAGCTGTGTAAGCAATGGGCTTTTGTTGAAGGGAGATTGTTCATGATCAGCGATAATCGTCTGAATCTCGTTTAATTCCGTTTCATCCGTCACCAGCTTCTGCGAATCAAACGTATAGCCAATCCTCCAGTCCGTATCCTTGTGCCGCAGCTTCATTTCGAGTACATAATCGCCATACTCCGTCTGCTCTTTCTTGATCCGAAAATCACCATTGCGGGAAGACACAGTCTCCCCAGTTAACGGAACAGGCTTCAACGGCAGGTTCGAACCGAAGCCCGTGTCGAGTAAATACGTTTGCCCCTCATGTGTAAGCAAAATCGTGGCATGCGTCCGGCCAATCGTGTAATACTCGCCAACGTCATGCCTGTAAACAACGCCGCGAATCAGATGGGCGTCAAAGCCATTTTCCAGCAAGAAGAAATACAGCATCGGATTGAGCTCGTAGCAGAGACCACCTTCGTTTCTGACCACTATCTTCTCCATAATGGACTGTCTGGAGATTACTCTCGTTCGCTCATCTATAACGCACAGGTTTTCAAAAGGAATCGCCAATGCTGTCAGATCAAGGAGGCGATCCAATGTATCGAAGGTAATCGATTCATTTTCAGGCATGCCGATTCTTTTCCGAAATAAGGCATTCAGCTCACTCATGCTTCTTCCTCCCACATCGTTTCTCTCCTAAGTTTACACCAAGCTCTTGCCCAAATTCCTTAAATACCGAGTAGCTTTAGCTTCCGATACAAAGTGCGGAGCCCAATCCCGAGTTCTTCCGCTACCCGCTGCTTTCCTTTCAAATCACTGCCGTGCTTTTGAAGGGAAGCGCGAATGGCGTCCGCTTGCGCATCTGCGACCCTCGCTTTGATAGCTGGACCTGACTGCAAAGGAGCCACCGGAGGACGAGCACGAAGGCGCGGAGGCAGGCTGTCCGCAGTCAGAACCGTGTCTTGCTCCATGTTCATGGCGTACTCGATGGCGTTTTCCAGCTCCCGTACATTGCCCGGCCAGTGATAGTGTGTGAGCAGGTTGATCGCCTCTCGTGCTATTCCGAAGAAAGTGCGTCCTGCTTGTTCTCCGTACTTTTCCATAAATGAAACAGCCAAAAGCTCGATGTCTTCCTTGCGCTCTGCGAGTGACGGGACGTGTATCGGAATGACGTTCAACCGATAGTATAGATCGGCACGAAACGCTTTTTTCTCCACGAGCTCCTCCAGGTTCTGATTCGTCGCCGCGATGATTCGTACATGGATGGGAAACGACCGCGTGCCGCCGATGCGTTCCACGACCTTTTCCTGCAAGACGCGCAATAGCTTTGCCTGTAACGAGAGCGGCATATCGCCGATTTCATCCAGAAAAAGCGTACCTCCCTCTGCCATTTCGAACCGCCCCGGTTTTCCTCCCTTTTTGGCCCCGGTAAACGCGCCGTCCTCATAACCGAACAATTCACTTTCGAACAGATTCTCCGGAATGCTGGCACAATTGATGGCGACAAACGGGTAGTAAGCCCGCGTGCTTGCCTCGTGAATCGCTTTTGCCAGATGCCCTTTGCCTGTCCCTGTTTCGCCGGTAATCAGTACCGTGGAGTTGCTGTTACCGATTTTGAACGCCATTTCTTTGAGCTGCTTGATGGCTGGGCTGTTTCCCACGATTTGAGCAAGGCTATCCGTTTTGCTAGGCGTACGGCTCCCTTGATGATCCATCAAACGCGGAACGGTTAGCGATTCCCTCTGCACGCGGAGCACGCCGCCGATGAGCTGATTGTTGACGATGATCGGCGTGGCCTCGGTCGGAGCGTCCAGCTTGTCAACGAGACAATTGGCGATTGGCAAGGAATGCGCGGCCATCCCGGATAATGACGGCAACAGCATCCGAGAAACCTCCGCTGGCAGCAGTTCATGTTGGGCCAGCAATCTACGTGCGCTGGTGTTCGTGTGAATGACATTGCCACTTCGGTCAAAGGTGAAATACGCATCGGCAACGGTATCGAGCGCTCCCTCCAACAGCCGCATAGAGTCATCAGACGATTCGATCTGTCTCGTAACATGGGACTGTACAATCGCTGTAATCATCTCGCTGACTTCTGTCAGGATTTGCTGGTATCTCTCTGTATGCTTGGACAGGCGATTTTGACCTTCCTTCGTAAAGGATGTGAGGGAAACGACCCCGATTGCACGATTGGCTACCTTAATAGAAGAGAGCAGCTCGACTTTGGCGGGGCAACTGTCGAGAAAACGGCATCCTTTGCACATGTCCATGGAGCCGGGTTTGTCTACCACATACTGTCCTTTTGCCAACACGAATTCAATCGAGGGCACATGCACATTTTCACCTTTTTGTTTCAAGTAGCGCTCCGTACTCACGACCAAGAGACCGCGCTCGTTAATCACGGCTGCATCCACGTTCAATATATCTGAAATGCTTGTAATGACCTTTTCGATGGCTGGTTTGCACAGATCCAACGAAACCATGGATATCCTCCCTGCTTATTGTTCTTACTCTCTATTTTATGAAATATTTAGACAGTTCACAAATATTTTGCCACTGATGTTTGCCAATCATGACAACTCATTGCCACTTTTGTCACTGTCATGACAGTACGAGACACAGTCGGAGCCTCGTTTTTTGCGATCCAGTAAGGAGCAGGTTACCCAGCGAGATTCACTCCGCACTTGGCACAGTGATTGCAATATAAACTTTTCAACTAGGGGGAGTGATCAACCATGGTAAACACGAACGAGGTATTCCATCTGCAAGGAAAGGTAGCCTTGGTCACAGGTGCTGCTTCCGGTATCGGACTTGCCACAGCGAAACGACTGGCCCAATTTGGAGTAAACGTCATGCTGCTTGATATCAACGAGGAGCTCGGGGAAAAGGCGGCACAAGAAATCATAGCGGAGGGCGGGTCAGCCCGTTATTTTACATGCAATGTAGTTTCCCAACAGGATTGTCGTGAAGTAACGCAAGCGATCGAGGAAGCGTACGGTCGCATCGATATTTTGTTCAACAACGCAGGCGTGATCAGAAGAAAGACGGTCGTCGAGCTGGAAGAGGACGATTGGGATCTGGTCGTCGATGTCTCCTTGAAGGGTGCTTACAACCTCTCCAAATTCGTCATACCTGTCATGGCGAAATCAGGCGGAGGTAGCATCATCAACACTGGCTCTGGCTGGGGCATCAAGGGCGGTGACAAGGCGGCGGCCTACTGCGCGGCAAAAGCAGGCGTCGTTAACCTGACGCGGGCAATGGCGATTGACCACGGTCCAGAAAACATCCGAGTAAATTGCGTGTCACCCGGTGATACCGACACACCTCTGTTGCGTGAAGAAGCGCGTCAGCTGGAAAAGGATGAAGGAGCATTCCTCGCCTCCTCGGCTCAAGGACGTCCGTTGGAGCGACTCGGTACTCCGCAAGATATTGCCAATGCCGTCCTGTTCTTTGCCAGCGATCTGTCATCCTGGGTGACGGGTTCCGTACTGGTCGTCGACGGCGGCGGTTTGGCTTAATTTTTCGTTATTCCGACTGAATATTCCAACGAAGGAATGGAGGAACCTGAGATGAGCGTACAGCGTTATGCCCACCCGTATATTCCGAATTCTGCACCTGAAGTCAAAGAGAAAATGCTTTCCGAAATCGGCTTTTCCAGCATCGAGGATATCTATGCGGACATTCCCGAGGAGCTGCGCCTAAAAGACAAAATGAACATCCCGAAAGCTTTGACGGAATACGAGCTGGAGCGCCACGTCAATCAGCTGATGAACAAAAACCAAACCACGAAAGAAAATATCAGCTTCCTCGGCGCAGGCTGCTGGCCGCATTTTGTTCCGGCTGTCTGTGATGAAATCAACTCCCGTGCAGAGTTTGTGACCGCCTATGCTGGTGAGCCTTATGAAGATAAAGGGCGCTTTCAGGCGTTGTTCGAGTACCAAAGCCTCGTAGCTGAGCTAGTCGATATGGATGTCGTGAACGTTCCGACTTTTGATTGGGCACAGGCCGCTTCTACTGCTCTGCGCATGGCAGCACGTATCACCAAACGCACCGAGCTGTTGGTCTCGAAAAATATCCATCCCGACAAGCTCATGATCATCAAAAATTATACGTCTCCTGATCTTACCGTCACCTTGATCGATTTTGAGAACGAAACAGGCAGACTTGACCTGAATGATCTAAAAGCAAAGCTCAGTGTAGATACAGCAGCGGTTTACTTCGAAAACCCGACCTTCCTCGGCTCTGTGGAAGTAAACGGACAGATGATCGCGGACTTGGCTCATGCAGCGGGTGCCATTTGCGTAGTCGGCGTCGATCCCATCTCTCTTGGCGTAATGGAAGCTCCGGCGAATTACGGCGCGGACATCGTGTGCGGAGATTTGCAGCCGCTTGGCGTACACATGCATTACGGCGGTGGACAATCCGGCTTTATTGCGACGCATGACAATCCGACCTACGTCATGGAATATCCGTCCCGCTTGTTTGGAATCGCTCCGACAGAGGTCGAAGGCGAATACGGCTTCGGAGATGTCGCGTACGACCGCACCTCTTTTGCCAAACGTGAAAAAGGCAAGGAGTCCGTCGGAACGCAAACCGCGCTATGGGGCATTACCGCAGGCGTGTACTTGGCGACGATGGGACCCGTCGGCATGGAAGAAGTCGGGCAAGGCATCATGCAGCGCTCCCAATACGCCGCCAAACAGCTCTCTTCCATTCCCGGAGTCGAGACCAAATTCGCCGCTCCTTTCTTCAAGGAGTTCGTAATCGACTTCTCGCAAACAGGTAAAACCGTCAAAGACATCAACGCTGCGCTTCTCGCCAAAGGAATTTTCGGCGGAGTTGATTTAACTGAATACTACCCGGAATTGGGTCAATGTGCGCTCTACTGTGTCACGGAGGTTCATACCCAGGAGGATATTAATACACTCGTTGCTGTAATGAAAAGCATTTTGTAAAAACGTAAAAGGAGGAAACCGCCCATGAAAACATCCGAAGGAACCATCGACAAAATGAAACGGATTCCGAGAGACCATAAGGTACGCCGCTTCCATCAAGCAAAGTGGGATGAGCCTGTCATTTTCGAGCTGAGCCAGACCGGTGAGCGTGGCGTCGAGGTACCACCCGTCGAGCCACAAATCGTAGAGACCGTAGGCGATGGCATCTCTTCGCTGCCAGACAGCCTGCGCCGAAAAAAACGGCCGAATCTCCCCGAGATCAGTCAGTACCGCGTGATCCGTCATTACTCCCGCATTTCGCAGGAGGTTCTGGGGTCGGATTTTAACGTAGAGATCGGGCAAGGCACCTGCACGATGAAATACTCCCCGAAAATCAATGAACGCTTCGTGCGCTCGCCGAAAATGGCGGAGCTGCATCCATTGCAAGACGAGTCCACTGTCCAAGGGATGCTGGAGATGACGTATCAGCTCGATCTGTACCTGCGCGAGATTTCGGGAATGGACAAATTCTCGTTCCAACCGGGCAGCGGCACACAGGCGTTGTTTACCCAAGCCTCTATCGTGCGCAAATACCACGAATCTCGTGGCGAAGGAGAGCAGCGCAACGAGTTTATTACCACCCATTTTTCCCACCCGTCCCAAGCCGCAACGGCCGCAGTCAAAGGCTTCAAAATCATTTATGTACCTGCTGACGAAAACGGCTACCCTGATCTGGAAGCGCTAAAGGGCCTCGTCTCGGAGCGAACCGCTGCCTTTGCCGTAGCGAATCCAGAGGATACAGGCATTTACAACTCTCGCATCAAGGAGTTCACAGATGTCGTCCACGCCGCAGGGGGACTATGCTGCTACGACCAAGCAAACGCCAACGGCTTGCTCGGCATTACGCGCGCGCTGGAAGCTGGCTTTGACATGTGCTTCTTCAACCTGCACAAAACCTTCTCCGTCCCACACGCTTGCGGCGGACCTGCCACAGGCGCCATCGGTGTCACTGCCGAGCTTGCGCCATTCCTGCCAGGACCGATCGTAGACTTCGATGGAGAGCGTTACTTCTATAAGCGTGACTTGAAAAACAGCATCGGGAAGGTCCGCAGCTTTTACGGCGTTCCGCCTGCTGTCCTGCGCTCTTACGCTTGGGTCCGTGCTCTTGGTGCTGACGGCTTGAAAGAAGTTGCCGAGATCGCTTGCCTCAACAACAACTATCTTTATCACAAAATCCTGCAAATCCGCGGTGCGAGCGCTCCGTATATACAAGGCAGACGTCTGGAGCAGGTTCGCTACAGCTGGCAGCAGCTAAAAGAAGACACGGGCGTCACTACATACGATGTTCAGCGTCGGATGGTCGACTTTGCCCACCATTACTGGACCAGTCACCACCCGTACGTCGTGCCGGAGCCGTTTACGCTGGAACCGACAGAGTCCTATTCCATGGCAGAGCTCGACGAATACGTTGCGGCACTGACCCACATTTCACAGGAAGCTTATGAAAATCCGGAGATTGTCAAAACAGCGCCGCACAATAGTACAGGTCACCGTGTGCTAGAGTCCGTGCTGGATGATCCTGATCAATGGTGCATCACATGGAGAGCTTATTTGAAAAAGACGGCACAAGGATAAAAAGAAAGAAACGCCAGCACGGGATACGACAAGTGCTGGCGTTCTTTTTGTTAGGGAAGTTCTTTTAGAACTGGTTCGGGAACTGCTTAATAATACCTGCTGTCAGAGCATCCGCCAACGAGATGATATGATCCTCCCCTTGATCAAACGCAGCAATATCCGCTTGCCAGTCTTTTCTCAATCTCGCCTGGAGATTATCAGTGAGCAGCTTCAGATGCACGTACATCATCTCTTTTAGCTCTTTCTCGTTCCAATTGGGATTGGCGCTACTTAAGAACTTGGCGATATCATCCGCATTCCGGTGCCAGTCCTTATCCAGCTTTGCCACAGTAGCCTGATCGCCTTTTTTGGCTGCGTCAATGATTTTGCCGCCTATCGTAATATGCGCTGTCAGCAATTCGGTAAGCTTTTTACCTGCTTCCTCTCCGTAATACGGCTTGATTGCGTTTCCGATATCCACCTGATTTTTCAAAAGGCGTGCCTGTACGGCGTCTTTGTCTTCCAGCCCTGCCAAGGCACTTACCATATAGGTGTGGTCCCACAGCAAGTGGTCAATCCAGAGTCTGCGCATATCGCCCTGTAGCTTTACTTCTTTCGGCCTTATACATTCTGCCTGCTTTACATTTCCTTGCGATTCCTTGGCTGCTGCCATTCCCGGCACACCAAGTAATGCCACGCAAATCATCAACACGGTAACTTTTCTAAGCATTGGAGTCATCTATTCCTTCTCCTTTTTGATAAGTATTAAATCCCGCTGTTATTTTGAGCAAATTTGGCTTTTTCATGCGTCCAACATATCAGCCCTGCAAATTGACACTTGTCGGAAGCATCCTTATAGTTGTCTTATCAACAGTTGCCCTGACTGCCTAACCTAGGAGGTTTCGCAATGAGATTGGATGAGTATATCGGCGTCATCGTGAAACGAACGGATTTAAAGCTGAACAACTATTATCAAAAAGTATGCAATCCGTATAACATCACCATCGATCAGTGGATGATTTTTGTCGTGTTATGGGAAGAAGAAGGTCTGACCCAAAACGAGCTGGCAGAACGCACCTATAAAGATAAAACGAATATCGCGCGGATGCTCTTTCTCATGGAAGAAAGAGGGTTCATTCATCGCGAAACAGATAAAAAGGATCGCCGCTCCCTTCGCGTCTATCTGACGGAAAAAGGGCGACTTTTAAAAGACGAGGTCCTTCCTCCCTCCATTGAAGCGTACGAGAAAACCATTGCAGGATTGACCGAAGAAGAAGTGAACCAATTCCGAAGAACACTTAATATCATTTATGAGAACGTGAAAAACTTGTAAAAACAAAAACCATTGCAAGATGTCACTTTTTGTATATAATTAGTTGTTGTAGCAACAGTATTTATAACAACTTTCAAGGCGAAATATATACAAAAAAGGAGTGAATATGATGAGCACAGAAGGGATTTGGAGCGCACATTACCGGGCATTGACGATTGGTATTATTCTTGTGGTGACTGCTACAGCATTTGAAGGCTTGGCTGTCACGACAATCGCCCCCAGTCTTTCCCGAGAGCTACAGGGTGAGGATCTCTATGGGTGGGTATTCAGTGCTTATTTGTTGGCTCAGCTGATTGGAACCGTGGTCACAGGTCAATTCGTCGATAGAAAAGGGCCTGCCCAGCCTTTCCTTGTTACGATCGTGCTCTTTGCCCTTGGCATTGTAGTTGCTGCGATTGCGCCAGATATGCTTACTTTACTGCTTGGGCGAGTGATGCAAGGCTTCGGAGCCGGTGCCTTGGTTAATTGCGTGTATACCATGATTACTTTGCGTTACCCCGATTCCCTTCGCCCTCAGATTCTTGCTGTCTTCTCCAGCGCTTATATTCTTCCAGGCCTGTTCGGACCGTATGTTGCCGGGATTATTGCTGAACAGTTGTCGTGGAGATATGTCTTCTGGTTGATCCTTCCCTTTATCTTTCTGTCTGCACTCTTAACCACTCCTTCTTTCCGAGGCTTACAACCGCCAAAAGCAAGCGCGGCAAACAATCGTAGTCTTCTTCTGCCCTTTTTCTTGGCTATAGGGACTGGTGCCTTGCTTTTTGGACTCGGCAAAATTCCCTCGATCTACGGTTTCCTGCTATCCATCGCGGGTTTGCTTGCCCTCAGTGTCCCGTTGTATAAGCTGATGCCTAAAGGAACGCTCGTCGCACGCCCAGGCTTACCTGCCGTCATGGCGTCTCGGGGTCTATTTGTCGCTGCCTATTACGGCACACAAACGTATCTCGTCCTTAGACTCACTTCGATTTTAGGATTAACCGCCGACAAAGCTGGTTTAGCTGTTGCCTCCGCAGCGATTAGTTGGTCGCTGGCAGCCAATGTACAGGCAAAGCTGGACAAAAAAGACCAAGGGGCCGGTCGAAAAAAACGAATTATCATCGGTCTCGTCATTATGCTTATCGGAGTCGCTTGCACCGTACCGCTGACGTTGATTCAACAAGACCTGTACGGTATCGTGGTCGCGATTGTTAGCCAGATCATTATGGGCTTCGGAATCGGTTTGGCTCACCCGACAAGCGGCGCTATTGCGTTTTCTCTTGCAAAATCTGGTGAGGAAGGGAAAGTATCTGCTGAACTATCTATCGCGGATACGTTCACGCCTGCGATTGTCATTGGGATGGGAGGAGCCATCGTTTCTGTGATGACTACCTTTTCGTTTTCACTTTCTGTTGGTATTACCATTTCCCTGCTCCTTCAGACGTTTATCGTCATACTGGGGCTGGTATCTGCTGCCCGACTGGCGACACGTTCTGTGCCTGTTCAAGAAAAAAGGACACCCTAGATGATGCGAAAAGCCGCTGACGAATTTTTCGTCGGCGGCTTATTTTATTACTCGCTTTGTATACTAATAGCTCTTTTTTCTTCTTGAAATCCTTCTAATAACTGTTCTGCTTCTTGTTTGGCGTCTTTAGACTGCAATCCCTTGTTTATTTTGCTTTTGTACGCGGCTAGTTTCTCTTCAAATTTTTCAACTAGTTGTTTTCTTTGTTCTATTTGATCTAAAACTTCGATCAAGACAAATCATTTGCATAAGCTTGATAGCCGAGAAAACTCCCAGCACTCAAAATAGCAACACTACAAAATGACAAAGCAAGAAATACTTTAGTTTTATTTACAAACACCTTCTTTACCTCCGTTCGTGGATTATTTCTTGATTTTTATTGTTACAAATATATGCACCGCCATGTGGTGACCCCCACCTTGTTGAAAAAGGTATCATGTACTCGTATAGAGAGGGCACCAACAGAAGGTGTCAAAACATCCCTATTCAGCCTCCTGCCTATATAGGTTCTGTAATTCCTCGAGTCTTTTATCTGTCTTATGGAATCGTCTTTCCAGCCGATCCTGGACTACTCTGGGCAGTTCATTTTTCAAAATGTGTACAATATAAAACAAGGTTCCGATCATGACGAACATACTCAATATCAAGGTGATTTCTGGAGTAATGACAAAAAAGCACACACCGCCTATCAAAATCGTCAGTAGAATGTATCCAAACCATCTCCCCATGCTTCATTCCTCCTTTACGATTCACTGATAACCCATATTTTACCAAACCATAAAATCACTTGTCCTTAAAAAAGGGTGCCCTCCAGTAGTGATATCTACGTGAGGACACCCTGCTAATTCCAATCAACTTCCGTGTAACCTTTCCTTTACCCAATAATCTTGGTCTTCTTCGCATTCTCCATCGACTTTTCAATGATTCCGCTCAACGGACGCTTCAGCGCGAGCGCCACAAACAGGCTGATACCAATAAAGCCGAATAGGACGAGTATATCGCGGATCACCGTTTCCCAGAGGATGCCGCCCACCCCTTCACGTAACAGACTGATCGCATACGTGAAGGGCATGTATGGGTTCAGCGCTTGGAAAAATGGCGCGGTCATGCTGATCGGGAACGTACCGCCCGAGCTGGAGAATTGGAATACCATGAAGATGATCGCTATACCTTTACCCACGTTGCCGAAGACGGACACGAGCGTGTACGTAATCGTGACGAACACCAGGCTGACCAGCATACCGAATAACACAAACGGAGCTTTATCCGCTACAAAGGCCCCGAGGATGTAAATATCACCGAGCGTGACGAATACCGCCTGAAGCAGCCCGATTGTCACAAACGTTCCCAAGCGGCCAAGGTACAACTGATACGGCTTGTACACTCCGCCTGGATTTTCCGGATTCGGCTTCAGCAGGGAAATCAACAAGGTCGCACCTACCCAGAGAGACAGCACACCGTAAAACGGCGACATGGCCGAACCATAATTCGGAATCGGGTATAGGCGATTTTCCTTGATTTGCACGGGACTTGCGAGGAATTCGCTCTCTTTTTTTATGTCGCCGCGCAATAGCTTGGCAAGGTCGGCGAAATTGTTGTTCGCTTCCACTTCTCTCAGCTTATCGGCGGCCTTCCCAATGGCACTCTCCAGCTTAGGCAAATCATCGCGGACCAATGCGGCAACTCTATGGACTCCTGTCTCCACCTCCGGGAGCTTGTAGCGCACAAAATCCGCCAGCTTGGTCAAATCCGCCTCCGCTTTGGGCAAATCGTTCTGGACAAATGCCGCTGCCTCGTTGAGCTTTTTCCCGATGGCAGGAAGATTGCTCTTCAAGAATGGCGCTGCTACGCGAATGGCATTTGCAAAAGCATCCGACTTGCTTCTGAGTGTTGTTGCAAGCTCGTGGACGTGTGACCGTATTTGCGGCATCTCCTGCTGGATTCGCTTCAATTCTGCCAATCCCAGCTCCAATCCTGTCTTTGTTTCTTTGAGAATCGCTTCGACATCCGGAAGCTTTTCTTGGGCCTTATGCAGTAGATCGGCAGTTTCTCCTGTGATCACCTTCAGCCTGTCAATGCCCTCGGATATTTTCGGAACGATTTCGCTATCGTAACGGGACAGGATGTCTCCCAATTCCGCGCTAGTGTTTTTCGAGAGCTGATTCAGACTCTCCACCAAATCTTTTGCAGGCTGCTTGCCGTTTTCAATCGCGCTTGCAATCATGCCAAGAATCTCGATTTGCCGGTTCATTCTGTTCTCAATCGTGCGCAGCCTCTCTGCGAAATGACTCAATAGCTGCCCAGGAAGATAACTGTTTACTTTCTCTACAAGCGATGCGGTATGCCCCAAAACATTTGCAGCTCTGGATAACCTGTCTTTCACGGCATTTACCTCACTGGCAGTAGGCAGGCGATCCGGATTGATTTGCAACAGCTTGTCTGTGAGTTGTGTGAGCGCATCCGATGCTTGCTGGGCTAAGATGAGATTTTGCTTGATCAGCGGTGCAATCGTTTCAAAAGCACCGTCATGCTTCGTAAAAAAGTCATTGAGCTGATCGGCAACAGACGCGCCCTTATCAGTCAGATCCGCGATACGCGGCAACGCTTGTTGCGCAGCCGAAACGATCTCAATGGCTCGACTCGCTTTTTCTGTGGCCGTAGTCACTGCGTTTGCGACCTTATCAAAATTTTGATCCAGCTCTTCAATTCGTCCGACGGCTTGCTCAATCACAGGCAGCTTGTCTTCCATCGCGATAATGACAGACGCCGCCTCATTGATTCTCGGCCAGTTTTGCTGAATTTTGAGGACGGCCTGCCCTGCTTGATTGATCTCAGGGATTCTTTTTTCCACTTCCAGAATGATCTGCGCTTTCTCGTGAATCTCGGGAAGTTTCTTCTCAATCTCCAGTACTTTTTGCCCTGCGGCATGAATCTCAGGCAGGCTTTTTTCCAGTTGGAAAACGCCACTCTCGATTTTACGGATGGTCGGCAATTGCTCTTCGATTTTAATGCCGATCTCTGTAAGCTTCGTTAGCAAGGCTTCACTGACGCTTTCCGTAAAACTCTCGTTGATCTGCTTGGCAATCGCCGAAACTCCCGACGAGGTAATTTTGGGGGCGACGGCGTTCACTTTTTCATTGACCGTATAGATCACTTCGGGCTTGTTCAGGTTGCCATGAACAATTCCCGTGATTCTTGCGGAAAAGTCAGCCGGGATCAGGATGCTGGCATAGTAATCGCCCCGCTCCACACCCCTTCTGGCTTCTTCTTTATCCACAAAGGTCCACCCTAGTTTCTGGTTGTTATGCAAGCTCTTTATGAGCTCCTCTCCGATGTTGACCTTTTTATCCTCAACCGTAGCTCCCTGATCCTCGCTCGTCACCGCTACCTTGACCCCTTGCGTATTGGCATAAGGGTCCCATACTGATTTGATGTTGATCCAATCGTATAAACAAGGAATGAGAATGATGGCGATGATTAGAAAAATCCCAGTCGGGACCTTGAAAATGTTAATCCAGTCTGTTTTGTATATCTTCCATATAGACCGCATGTATGTACCACCTAGTAGGACAGAATGGATAAAGCATGACACTTACATGACAGTTTACCATGAAAGGAAATCGTCGGGAATGAGCTGTCAGTAGTAGGATGATCAGCTGCACGCCAATTTATGAAGGACTAAAGCGATGGCTTCCTCAATGCGCTGGACTTACGATGTCAAAGCTCCAATCCACATTTTCATACCTTTTTATCGGTTTTTTTCTTACAAGGATTGGATAAATATTTTCAGGACAGGAAAAAAGCCCAACCATCACTGGTCAGGCTCTTCTTAGTAAATTGGTATTCACGGTCCGTTCCTTTAAAAAGTAACGTTATCTTTTGGAATTGACGGCTTCGTTTGAATGATGGATGTGCGTAAGCAGAAGTTGGCTACTTTGGAGAAGCTCACTAAATTCCTTAGGATCGAGCCTACTATTATTTAATAAAGCTTCTGGCAGTTTACAGGATTGCTCTTTTAGAGATTGTCCTTTTTCTGTCAAGCGAATCACGACAACTCGTTCATCCTCTTTCGAACGGTCTCGTGTGACCAATTTTGATTCTTGCATTCGTTTCAGGAGTGGGGTTAACGTGCCTGAATCTAGGTAAAGCTGTTCTCCAAGCTCTTTTACTGTACAGTCGCCATACTCCCATAAAACGAGCAGAACAAGATACTGTGGATAGGTTACGCCCATTTCTTCCAGATAGGGGCGATACATACGAGTAATTTCACGGGACAGTGCATATACGGTAAAACAAAGCTGATTCTTTAGTTGTAGAAATTCATCATTATTCATGGATAAAATCCACTCCGATATAGCATATTTTGAAAGAATCATAACGTTCAGGGTAAGTAATGTCAAATTTAATAGCGCGAAATTAAATAGCTATTCATGTTGACAAGAATTTAAGTGAGTGGTAAATTAAATTGCGTACAATATAATCGCAAACAATTAAAGGAGAGAGTGTTCATGCAACCAATTTATACAACTTCTGTAACTGCTTCTGGCGGACGGAACGGAGTAGTGAAATCGTCCGATGGCGTACTTGATCTTGAAATTCGCACTCCAAAGGAAATGGGTGGACCTGGCGGTGCTTACACTAATCCTGAACAACTTTTTGCAGCTGGATATTCAGCTTGCTTCGATGGAGCACTGAACCTCGTTGCCCGTACAAAACGGATCAAGCTGGAGAGTACGACGGTTACGGCTAACGTTTCGTTTGGAAAAGATGCGGAGGGCGGATTCCAATTACACACGGTTCTGGAGGTGAAAGTAAACGGCGTTGACCAAGACACAGCAAAGGAATTGGTAGAAGAGGCTCACCAAGTATGTCCGTATTCAAGAGCAACTCGCAACGGCAACATGCAAGTTGAATTGAGAGTCATCTAAACAAAAGGGCCCGTAAGTAGAATGCTTCGGGTTTGTAAAGCGCTTGACAGAGACCGGATATTCGAGTTATATCGCTACCTAATAAGTTGTGTGCAATTTAATTTATAAAAAACTTAATTTACAAAACCAAATACAAGAATAGTTCAACTCATGTAAAAAAATGCAAGGGAGAATTTGTTCATGAACAAGAGTAAAGCATTACTTTCTGGTATTGCGCTCACATTACTGGTTGGCGGTTACAGTGTTACTACCTTCTTACACGCAGATGCTTCTCAACAAACAAAACAAGGAAAGTTGGAAAAGAAAATGGAAAATAAAGTAGAAAGTAAAGTAGTAGTGCTCGAGGCTGAAGCTCAAAAATTCGCAGACGCAACAGCTAACCCTCCCTATTTATTCGATCTTGGACCAGTAGAGGGGAGAAAGGCCGTGGATCAGGTTCAGTCTGGTCCTGTTAAGAAATTACCTGTTGATATTCAAGACCTTACCATTAACGGAGGGCCAAAAGGGACTGTGTCCATCAGGATTGTGAAGCCGCAGAACGCCCCTCAAAACCTCCCCGTAATTTTGTACACGCATGGAGCTGGCTGGGTATTCGGAAACGAGCATACGCACGACCGATTGATACGTGAACTTGCAGTTGGTTCCCAATCCGCAGTCGTGTTTACCAACTATAGCCTCTCGCCGGAAGCAAAGTACCCTGTTGCGATCGAAGAAGTCTATGCAGCATTGGAGTGGGTATCGAAGAATGGAAAACAGTACGGCATGAACCCTGAAAAACTGGCAGTAGCAGGGGATAGTGTTGGCGGAAACATGACAGCAGCTATTACTCTCATGGCGAAAGAACGGAAAGGTCCACAAATTAACAAGCAACTGCTATTCTATCCCGTAACGGACGCGTCATTTGATACTCCTTCTTATCATCAGTTTGCCAAGAATTACTTCCTTCGTCGTGACGCCATGCAATGGTTCTGGGATCAATATACAACCGATCCGAAACAAAGAGCGGAAATCACTGCTTCCCCTTTGCGTGCAACGACAGAACAGTTGAAAGGACTTCCGGAGGCATTAATTATCACAGCGGAAGCAGATGTATTGCGCGATGAAGGGGAGGCTTATGGAAATAAACTTCGTGAGGCTGGTGTACCTGTAACAACGGTACGTTTCCAAGGAATCATCCACGATTTCGTCATGCTTAATGATTTGGCAAATACGGAAGCAGCACGTGGGGCCATGACATTGGCTAACGCATGGCTTAAACAAGAGTAAAAAGGGAAATGTGGACATTGAAAAAAACCTAGGCTGCTAATATCCCCTTCGAGTAGACAGTGTAAAAAGTCCGCCCACAAAACGGTGGGTGGTACACTCTACTCGGAGGGGATTCTTTTTTACTTTCTCTTCTCTTGACGCACCAAATACAAGAAGTACGGAACACCGATGACCGCCGTCACGATACCCGCGGGAATCTCGAACGGAGGATTCAGTCCCCTCCCCAATGCATCTGCAATGACGAGAATCAACGCTCCCAGAACCGCCGCACCTGGCAACAGATAACGATGCTGATGACCGAACAGCTTTCTCGCCATATGTGGCGCAATTAATCCCACAAAGCCGATTGAGCCAATCGCCGCTACACATGCGCCCGCCAACGCAACGGCGAGCAGCAAGAGCATATAGCGTGTTCGCACGACATTCAGTCCAAGCCCGGTGGAGCTCCCTTCATCCAGACTAATAATGTCCAGCTTTCGATACAGGGCAAAGCTAATGGGAATGAATACGAGCAGCCACGGCAGCAAAGCGTAAATTTCATCCCAGCCTTTCCCCCACAAGCTCCCTGCCAACCAGACAAGAGAATCATTAGCTTGCATCGGATACTTCACCATGATGAATTCCGTCAACGCTTGGCAGATCGCCCCTACTCCCATTCCAACCAAGGCAAACGTAGTTGGCTGTGCACCGCTTTTCCGAGCGAAATAGATAAGGGCAATCGCTACCGCCAGTGCTCCCAAAAATGCGACAATTGGGAGGAGAAGTGGTGAAGCGGTCGGAAACAAAATGATGACCACAACTGCGAACAAGCCCGCACCTTTGGTTACCCCTACGACATCCGGTGATGCCAGCGGATTCCGGATCATTCCTTGCAAAATCACACCAGCAATCGCGAAGCCCGCTCCAGCAAGAATCGCGAGCAACGCCCGCGGTAATCGATAGTTTTCAATCATAAACGTAAGCGATGAAGCTTCGCCCATAATCACTCGAATGAGTTGATCAGGGCCGATAAAGATCGGACCGATCCCCATGCTAAGCAATGCTGCCACTAAGACTAAGGCACCGAGGCCCATCAGGAGCAGGGTGTTTTTTCGCGAAGTCATACCATTTCCCTCCCCTTTTTTCTCGCCAAGTACAGAAAGAACGGGGTTCCCAGAAGAGCCGTTACAATTCCTACAGGAGACTCAAACGGATAGGAAATCAAGCGAGCCAGGACATCGGAATAGGTCACCAAGACAGCACCACCAAGTGCAGACACAGGGATGACGACGCGATAGTCCGTACCAACGAGCCTCCTTGCGATATGCGGTATCATCAGTCCGACGAACCCAACAGCTCCGGCGACAGCAACAGAGGCACCTGCCAAAATAACGACAACAACATAAGACAGCAGTCGGACACGGGCGATTTTTTGTCCCAACCCCATCGCGACTTCCTCCCCCAGTCGAAACACAGACAAAGAGCCGGACAGCCAGATCGCCAGCAGGAGTCCCGCTATCGACCATGGCAAAATCAATTGCACATCCGCCCAAGCCGCTCCGCTAATGGAGCCAGACAACCAATACAATACATTCGAGATCTGTTCGTTAAAAATAATAATTCCCTTCGTAATGGAGGTGAGCAGCAGGTGGATGGCCATTCCTACCAAAGCGATCTTGAGATTGGTCATCCCGCGGGAAGCTGCAAAACCAAAGACCACAAGTCCCCCGAGAATCGCTCCAGCAAATGCAAAATAAATGAGATTGGCTTTCCCGATATCCGGTAAAAGCACAATCGCAAGTACGACCACCAGACAAGCCCCCGCATTCACGCCAAACACTTGCGGGGATGCCAGCGGATTGCGGGTAACGGCCTGCATCACGGCGCCTGCCACAGCCAAATTCGCCCCAATGATGGCTCCCAGCACGGCTCTTGGAACGCGGATGGTTTGAAAAATCAAAAGCTCCTTGGAGTATTCTCCCGATAACCAATGCGTCACTAATGATCGAATCTGCAGCGAAGCTACTCCGGTAAACAAGCTCAGCAACAAACCGATCAGCAAGAGGATTACCAAGCCGATCACAATGAGGACAAAGGTACTTTTTCGTTGTCGTGTCGTTGTTTTCTGCAATACAAGCCACCTCGATCTACTACCACGTGCAGGAACACGGAAAAGACCAAATCAGCGATCGGTCTTTTCCGGAATTTGCATCGTATGTTATTTTTCCTTGCTATATAAGAGGTTCACTGCCTCTTCCACAATGCGTTCAGCGGATTTCAGTCCGCGATAGCGCGTCCAGAGGTCACGATTTACTTTGTGTACTTCCTGATTTTTGACTGCGGTGATATTGTTCCAGAGCGGATTTTGCTTCCATTCATTCAACAGCGCGTCGTCAGCCTCCGCCAGAAAAATCACATCTGGGTCCCACTGCACCATTTGCTCCAGACTGATTTTTACCGTTGGCTCTGGTGTGTCTTGAATTGCATTTTTGATTCCAATCATTTCGAGCAATTCGCCATCAAACGATTTCGCACCATGTGCAGACAACGAATCTGCTCGGAATACTCCCAGCATGACTTTGCGGGAATCGCCAGCTTGTACTTTCTTTTTAAACTCTGCGATGATCTCCTTGTGCTTGTTCAGGCGCTGCTCTGCTTCTTTTTGCTTGTTCAGCGCTTCCCCTATCGTGACAAACGAGCTCAGGTTTTCCTGATACGTCGAGTTGCGGCTTTTCAAAATGATCGTCGGTGCGATTTTTTGCAAATCCTTGTAAATGTCCTTGTGGCGATTCAAATCACCGATAATCAAATCCGGCTGCAACGAGCTGATGACCTCCAGACTCGGCTGCTGGCGAGTCCCCACAGGGGTATACTCGATTTTTTTGCCGATCAATCCTTCTACGTCCTTATCCTTCTCCTGCGCGATTCCTACAGGCGTCACTCCCAGCTCCCATAGTCCGTCTACAAAGGAGTACTCCAGCGCGACGATTCTTTTCGGGTCCCCGGTAATTTCCGTTTCGCCCAGCTCGTGTTTTACGATGCGCTTTTGTGCAGTTTTCGCGTTATCTTGACCTGCTGCTGGCTGTTTTTGCTCTGCGCTGCCGCACCCAGTCAGTAATACCGTACCTGCCAGTGCAAGCGTCCAAAGCATATAGCCAAGACGTTTCATTCCGTTTGTTCGCTTCATTTTTTGTCCCTCACTCATTATGGTTGATAATGATTATTATTACCGATAAAATGCGTTTTTTATTGTAACAATCCGCTGCCGCAAATGAAACATTATGTTTATTAAACCTTTTACCGTAATAAAAATGATTAACGTCATTTTGTTCATGCTCTGCCATTACGAAAAAAAGCCGTTACGTCTGAACCATCGACGTAAACAGCTTTTCGCCACAATGCTATTTGTTGTTTGACGTATGACTTACTTCAGTCGTCGAGCACAGCTTCTGTAATGCTTCCTTGGCAGGCGCATGATTCTCCGCCATTGCCAATGTCGTCTGATAAGCGGTCACAGCCTCCTCCACTTGATCCAAACCTTCGTAGCAAAGCCCTTTGTAGTACCAGGCGTGAAAACTTCCCGATCCCTTCAAGGTCAGATGCCGAATATTGCTCTCCCCTAGCTCCAAGCAGTGATCAAACGTCATCAAAGCACGTTTATAGTCCTTTTTCAAATACTGAATGATCCCTTTATACAAATGCAAATCAACGTAGTCCGGATACATCTCGATTGCCTTTTCAATTCCTGGCCACGCTCCTTCAGCACTGCCGATCGAGATCAACGTGGAGTATTTGAGCTTATAAAGAAGCGAAGGAGGCATCATATGGTTTTCGAGAAACCCGATAATAGACAGATTCACGAACTTGAACGTTTTCTCATGCTCCTGGATACGTGAGAATTCACTGGCAAGATGATACTCAATCCATGGAGAGTGGTCCTCTTTTTCCAGTTCCTTCATGAGTAGCCCAATATTGCGCTCGAACTTGTTCTTTCTGCCAGTACATTCATTCATGTAGCCGTAATGGTATATCCGTACAGGCAAGATTTGAATGTGGAGATCTTCGGTCAGATTGGGAAGAACCTCTTCTACGTTGAGCGTTTCATGGATGGGAAAATGGAAGCGAAAACCGATGCCATTGCGAAACAAACGTGAGTGAGCGATATGAAAAGCATCGTCTTCATTTATCTCATCTCCAATGTAATTAATTAGATGGATATAAAAAAGAGAATCTTCTTGACCGCGAAGCAGCTCCTTCAAGCTCTTGCTGTCTTCCAGATTCATTTCCTCATCGGCATCCATCCACAAAATCCAGTCGCCCGTTGCTTTTTCCAGTCCAAAGTTTCTCGCTTCTGCGAAGTTATCCTGCCACTCATACGAATGCACGACCGCTCCGAATGACTTGCATATCTCTACGGTGTTGTCCGTACTCCCCGTGTCTACAATAATCATTTCATCCACAAGATCTTTCACGCTTTCCAAGCACTTGTGAAGGCATTCTTCTTCGTTTTTTACAATCATACATAAGGAAATTTTGGGCGCCTCAGACATGCTGCTCATCTCCTTTTACACACATCACTGAGATCGTAGTCTATCCCCCCTTTACTCTATGAGTGGACTGCTTCTTTCAGAACGCCGCCATTTCCTTGGGTTTCGGACCTTTTGCTGGAATAGCGCATGACTCATGTCCTTTGTGCAACAGCCCTCAGGTTTTGCCTCCTTGTCGATGAGTACGATAAGTTGTCATATTAAGATCGCGGTTACATAACATGTACTGCGAGGAAGATTCCGTTTATTCACTACCAATTACGCGATCCTGTGACGATCCTATCGTTTTTACGTACGCCTTCTATTTCGGGTAAGTCTTATTTTGTATACAAAGTCATACAAACAAAGGATGTAGATAACGATGTCAATGCCCACGGTCCCCAATATAACACCGGAAATCATATTGAAGCGAAATGAAGTATTAAATCTGCTTCTGACCTCCATTGCGCTCGAGGAAATTGGACTTTCTCACCTTATTAATGCAGAGGGGCAAAAGATCCAAAAAATCACGAAGGAGCAATCCCTCTCGATCAATGATGCGCTTGCCCTAAACAACAGTGTTGAACGAATGCTGCGCAATGTCATCAAGACAGAGATGCTCTTGCAATTCAGGCTGGAGGACATTCTTAAGCTGGAGCAGATGGAGATCCATCATTATCACGATGACTCACCTGACACCCCTGACATCCCCGACCTTCCTTGCTTCAAAGAATAACCCTTACTACTCACACTGCTTTTCAAGAGATCCTAATTTTATTGAAGAGGGATGATGATGACCTTACAAGATAAAGTTCCTTCATATGATGTGCCTACGCGCAAAGAAGCTTTGAGTCATTTGCTGCAATCGATTGCCTTAGAGGAAGAAGCCTTGTCCAGATTGCTAAACGCCGAAGCTGACAAAGCCCTTGCTTTCGTTGGCAAAAATCTGGACTTCCCCAACAACCCATCCAATGATGAGATCATCACCTTTAATCGTACAGTCATTTCGATTCTGGATTCGGTCCTGATGGCTGAGTGGCTGTTGTTAAAAAAGCTGGATGCGGCCATTCACATGTACCCTGTGGAGCTTAAATCAAATTTTGAGATGGAAGAATCCGATTTCGGGGATGAATTGGATGACATCACCATCGATTATTAACGATTAATCATTTCAGGAATTCGAGGTCAATTGCCATGAAGAACAGAGGTATCGATGACCAAACCGTTCTAAAGCTGACCTATTCCATCGTCCAGTTAGTCAAAGGATTGGAATCCCGCTTTCATCATGCCAAGGATTACGAGCTTATGCTGTTTGGCTACCAAATCTCAACGATGACCAATCTGCTGGTCAGACTGCATACCCACATACATAATAAGCAGATTGCTCACAGCTTCCTTTTTGAGTCGCGTCCCCCTCTCCATTCCACTAGTGAAATGTACACACATGTCCTTGCTGCGATAGCCGAGTTATCGGAATTGGTAAAGGCATGGGGGTTTCCACATAACCAAATAGCCACCTTGATAGAAAATCATCTGCGGCAATTACAAGCTTTTTACTCAATAGAACCGGAAGAGGATTCCCACTACGACGAGCCGATGCAATTGGAGATAGAAGGAGATATTCGAGAAGAGGAACCTGTACAGCTTGACGTTCCACCTGTGCCTACGCCAACCCCTCCATTGCTCGCAAACAAAGCACGCATCGATACAGCCAAAAGCCGGAAATCAGTACGTCAAAAACCCCCATTATTAACACAGGCTGCGTCCGTCCCTACTCCCGATAAAAACAAAAGCAAAACCAAGCGTCCCAAGCCTGTAACAAACGTGGTAAAAGTGCGTAGTCAGAAAAAAGTGCTCGCTAATCGAGTTTCTGCACCTAAAAAGCCTCCCTTTGTACCGAACTCCGTAAAGGTACGTATCGGCAATGTCACCAAGATCATCCACATATGAACCTGAATCTAATGAAGGAGTAAGGGATATGGCTCGTTTGGAATTGATCGAAGTGGCCGGCAACAGTTATGTGGTCTCCGGTAAATACGGGATCGGCGTCTATTTGGATAGGTCCAGCAAAACTGCTGTTTGCATTGATAGCGGCCCGAATACCACTGTCATCGAGAAAGTATGCGCGAGAATCAGCGATCGAGGGTATCAAATCCTTGCCGTTGTTCATACACATGGTCACGCTGTTAACCACGGTGGCAATCCCTATTTGATAAAAAGGTTCCCCAATCTACGCATCTATGCGACACATCTAGCATCCTATATCATCGAAAATCCGCATCTCGAGCCTTTGGTTTTCGACGCAGGTGGAGGGTCTGATACGAAGCCTGATGAAAACAAAGAGAATACACGTGCGCTCGTAACGGATTATCTTCCATCGACCGATGGTATCTTTCACGTCCATACCATTCCATTCAAAATCGTCTCCTTACCTGGACATTCGCCGGGAATGGTCGGCATTATTACCCCTGATCATGTCCTTTACTGCGGCGATGCCTTGTTTGGTCCTAAAACATTGAACAAGCAGGAGCTGCTTTTTTTTCACGATCTGAAGGCTGCCAGAAGAAGCTTCAAGAAGCTCTCTATGATGAAATCGAAGGCTTATGTGCTGTACCATGGCGGACCTTACAAGACAGTCACAGGACTAATTAACAGGCATCTCACCCTTATGAAAGACACCTCTGCTTTTCTTGAAGCGTGGATTCATGAGCAGCCAAGCACTCTCGAACAGGTAGTCCAAAAGGTCATGAAAAAGTATGCGTTTGAAGATGACTTGCACCGCTACGGTTTGACTACCTCGATTATCCGCTCTTATTTAAAAGAACTTCAACAAGAGAACCGAATTGTCGCAAAAGTGGACAATGGTTTACTGCTATTCAGTAAACCTGAGGCAACCATTTGAACAAAGGCTACATATGGGGGTGTACCATGGGTAAAAAACGTATTTTAATCGGGAGTCCCATTCAACAATTCCCGATTATTTTGGAGGAATTCCTTCAATCCCTCACGGAGTTGACTACCAAAAATGAATTGGTTCATTACATGTTCATTGACGATAACAAAGACCCAGTATCCAGTACACTCTTGGCTGATTTCGAGAAGGCGAACAAACGAACTGTCATCCTCAAAAACACAGACGATGATACGTATGTCCGAAATGAAATGACCCATTATTGGACGGAGCGAAATATTTGGAAGGTAGCGCAAATGAAAGATACGATTATCTCCTATGCGCTCAAAGAGGGTTTCGATTACTTGTTTTTGATCGATTCTGATCTCGTTTTACACCCTCACACCCTGCAACATCTGCTTCAAGCCAATAAAGATATTATCTCCAACATTTACTGGACACGCTGGCAGCCTGATTCGATTGAGCTTCCTCAAGTTTGGCTGATGGATCAATACACGTTGACACGCGAAGGCGAGTCCGAATCAGCGGAGAACCAAAACTTTTTAGAGATGCTGCGTAAACCGGGTGTGTACGAGGTAGGAGGTCTCGGTGCATGCACGTTAATTCGTCGAAAGGTCTTGGAGGCAGGCGTCAGTTTTAAACGAATAGCCAACTTGTCGTTCTGGGGAGAAGATCGGCATTTTTGCGTCCGGGCTGTAGCCATGGGCTTTTCTTTGCATGTAGATACGCACCTTCCTGGGTACCACATCTACCGGCAGTCTGATCTGGCAGGAGTGAGCGAGTATCGCAAAAAAAATGGCATGACTGCGGGGAAAGCGAATCAGATTTCAATCAGTTTATGTATGATCGTCAAAAATGAAGAAGACGCTCTGGAGCGTTGCCTCTCCACCGTTGCGGATCTGGTTGATGAAATCATTATCGTCGACACAGGTTCAACAGACCGCACGAAAGAAATTGCGTCCAACTATGGCTGTACCCTTTATGATTTTGAGTGGATTGATGATTTTTCAGCCGCACGCAACTATGCGTTCAGCAAGGCAACATGCCCCTATATTTTTTGGTTGGATGCAGACGATATCCTTCTGGAAAAAGACCGTCAGCTCTTCCGCGAGTTGAGGTTTACGTTGAATTACAGTATCGACAGTGTCACGATGAACTACAACCTCTCTGTAGACAGCAATGGGAATGTGGCATACAGCATTCGCCGCAATCGCCTCGTAAAACGCGACCGCGGTTTTCGCTGGATCGGGCCCGTCCATGAGTATTTGGAAGTGAGCGGTAACGTCATCAACAGTGACATATCCATCACGCATAACAAGCAGAAGGAATACACGGACCGCAATCTGCAAATCTATCGACGCAGGGATGCCAAAGGGGAAGAATTCTCCCCACGGGACTTGTACTATTATGCGAATGAATTACGCGACAATCAGTATCATGAAGAGGCCATTACTTTTTACACGAAGTTCCTGAACACCCAACAAGGCTGGGTAGAGGACAACATTAACGCTTGCCTGAAGTTGGCGAGTTGCTATTCCCACCTCTGTGAGAGACATAATGTTCTCTCGTCGCTATACCGTACGTTCAACTACGATCGCCCACGGGCGGAAGCATGCTGCCAGATCGGAGCCTATCACGTCGAAGATAAAAATTGGCTACTCGCCATTTTTTGGTATGATCTCGCAACAAAAGTAGAGGAACCTGCTGAAAAGCTCGCACACATCGACCATGTTTCCTGGACCTGGCTACCTCATCTGCAACTCTGCTTATGCTATTCTCAAATGGGGGACAACGAGAAATCACGTCACCACAATGATATTGCCTATTTATACAACCCAACTCACCCTAGCATTCTCTACAACAAAAAGTACTTTGAGTCTCTGACCTGACTCCCCTCGTGATCATGAAAAAGTTACCCACCCTGTGGGTGAATGTATACATGCCATAAGCAATGGTGGTCTATTTTTTGATGAGCACGGTGCTTACCAGTTAACACAAAGGTCAATCTGGAAATCAGATTGGCTTTTTTCCGTTTCTATACAGCCAGGCACGCGCACAGATAAAGCCTCATAGCATAGTAATAAGTTTTTGAATGTAACAGGAAGGATGAATGCCATGTCTCAAGCCAATATTCCCAATATTACTCCCACCATTACTGTAACGAGAGACGATGCTATCAATCTCCTCCTTACTTCCATCGCCATCGAAGAGCTAAGCCTCGGGCATATTATTCATGCAGAAGCAGAAAACATGCAATATGCCATTGGTACACTACCAGGCTTGACTGTTCCTGCTTCGGTAAGCGATCTCCTTCTGGTGAATGCAAGCGTTCGCCAAACCTTGCAAGACGTTACGAAAAAAGAAATGCTCTTGCAAGCGAAACTGGACAACATCCTGTCTGTTTCATCCAGCAGCACAGGTGCCATAACGGGGGCTACAGGGGCCACGGGCGTTGGTGTAACGGGTGCCACCGGGGCTACAGGTGCGACGGGGATTACTGGACCGACTGGCGCGACGGGTGCCACCGGAGAAACTGGCGCTACCGGGGCCACTGGCGCTACTGGACCTGCTTTCACCACTGAAAACTTCTCAGCCTTTTTATCAACTGTAACCCTTGGTGAATCCTCCCAATTGGTTAACTGGTCAACAGCGAGCCCCTACTATGATAGTCCAAGTTTCAACCCGCTAACTGGCACTTATACGGTACCAGCGACTGGAACTTATGCCATCAAAGCAACCATTAACTATGAAACAAGCGAAGCCATTACCAGTAGTTTAGACCCGGAAATCACCCCTGCAATTGAAGTACAGAGAATCACCCCTACTGCAACAAATCTCATTACCGGTGATTTTCCTGTTCTCAACGTAAACATTGCGCTCGTACTCATATTAAGAGCCATTCTGGGGGCGGGAACCGTCACGCTCGCAGGTGACGTTCAACTCCATGCAGGTGATACTCTCGGTTTGTTCTATGTTGCCAATGGATTGACCATCAACCTCAACTTAGGCGGAGGCGGCGAGGGCATCGTCTGGTCCATTCATCGTCTCACCTAACAAGACTTTGCCTTTACGAAAAAAGCTGACTGCAATCTACCATGCAGTCAGCTTTTTCCTGTCCGTTACATTCCCGGCTTACACCTTTTTCACAAATTCCGATTTCAATTTCATTGGACCAAAACCATCGATTTTGCAGTCGATATCATGGTCTCCGTCTATCAAACGGATATTCTTCACTTTTGTTCCGATTTTCACGACCAAAGAAGTCCCTTTAACCTTGAGGTCTTTAATGACGGTTACGGTGTCGCCATCGTTCAAGACATTTCCATTCGCGTCCTTGATGACTTTGTTATCTTCACCGTTGTCGCTGTCTGCTTGCAACGTCCACTCATGGCTGCATTCCGGGCATACCAAGGAGCTTCCATCCTCGTACGTGTATTCTGAATGACATTTTGGGCAATTTGGCAATTGACTCATCTTTGATATAACCTCCATTCGATACTGTCCATTCTACCATAACTACCAAAAAATACTTGCCATCTAACCAGTAAGCCCTTCGTCCCGCGCTTTTTTAACGGCCTCTTCGCGATTCTTAACACCCAATTTTGCATAAATCACTGTGGTGCAATTGCGCACTGTTCCTTCAGAAAGAAAGATTTTCTCCGCGATTGTTTTCATGCGAAGCCCCTCTACTAACGAGGTCAGTATGCCTCTTTCCCGTTCCGTCATGCCATAGGGACACTCGCGTCCTTGCTTTTGGCGAAGTCCATTCAGCTCTTCTTGCTGCAAACGCATTTCTTTGAAAAGGACATCCGCAATCTTATGGTTAATCAATGCTTCACCCTGATGAACTACTCGTATCGCCTCTACCAGCTCGATCGGACTAACCGATTTTAACAAGTAGCCATTCGCGCCGCTCCCCAGTGTTTCTGCCGCAAGGGCTGTTTCTTCGAAGGTCGTCAACATAATGACACGCATATCCGGCCACCGCTCGCGTATCGCTTGTAGTGTCTTCGCCCCGTCCATGACAGGCATTTGAACATCCAAAAGTACGACGTCGGGCTTTTCTTTTGGAATGATGTCCAGTGCCATCAAGCCGTTCTCTGCGACCCCGACCACCTGCAAATCCTGCTGATTCTGTAAAACGAGTTGCAAGCTTTCCCTCACAAAGGGCTGATCATCGACGATCAGGATACGTATGCCTGCACTTGGTACAGCCTGCATAGCTGGCAGACTACAAATGACCGTCACACCTCCTTCGTCCATACAATGGATCGATAATCGTCCCTGAAGTGCTTCCAGCCTTTCCTTCATCGATTGCAAACCAAAGCCGAATTCGATTGTCCCATTTCCTTGCCCATTATCTTCGACCTGCAACCGGATCTGGGCTTCTTCAAAGTAAAGCCCCACTTGAATTTGTGATGCTTTTCCGTGTCGCACAGCATTGGTCAGTGTTTCTTGCAAGCAGCGGTACAAAGTCAGCTTTATGGAACGGCTCAACGCATACTCAGCACCGTACATACGCAGCTTGACGGACACCCCTGTAGCCACTTGAAATTGCTCGATCAATTCAACGAAGGCGGACTCCATCGTCGTAGCAGATTCATAGCCATTCTGAGCCCACTTGTGAAAAATCCCTCTGGACTCGTCCAAACCTTGTCGGGCCATCCGCAAAAGCATGTCCAGCCGACTAGCCTCCGCATCTGGTATTTTAGACCGAAGCATCTCCATCCCCATAATAAGCGATGTCATCGTGTGCCCGATCGTGTCATGCAGCTCTCTGGACATTTTGTTCCGTTCTTCCAGCAGCGTGATTTCCTCCACCTGGGAAGTGTATTGCTCCAATATTTGGTTCTGATGTTGAATGATCAGGCCTTGCTTG
This sequence comes from Brevibacillus sp. HB1.3, assembly GCF_013186635.1. Lineage (NCBI taxonomy): Bacteria > Bacillati > Bacillota > Bacilli > Caryophanales > Paenibacillaceae > Brevibacillus > Brevibacillus sp. HB1.3. Next base: position 512,837 of record NZ_JABMIT010000002.1, read on the forward strand.
TGCATACGGCTAAGCAATTGAAAGGCAAAACCAAGCGCATATGCCGCGAAATGGTACACGATTAGATCACTTACGACTATTGGCCCGAAATCAAACCCAATTGCCTCGCCCACAAGAAACGGAATCACCGGAATCGCCAAAATCGCCAATGGTCCCGTCCAGCGATAAGATCGTTCCACACTGTGATACCCGATGAGAAAAGCGATGGGGATAAACTGCCATCTTACTCCTTCAAAAAAGAAGTTCAAGGCAATGCACAAGCCTCCACTCAAAATAATCTCAGCGAACAAATATAGGTTACGAGAGTATCGACGCAAACAACTGGGGACGACAAGCACGAAGAACAACACGATCCATGTAATCCCTGTCGGATAAGGCAATTGATCGTCATGGCGGACAAAACCGAGAATAATCGTCATACCCCACATAAAGTGGATGGTGAAGATCATCCAGTCGACCCATAACCATCGTTTAACAAATGCAAGCAATTGGCACACCTCATCTTCACCCAAACTTTCTCTCCATTATAGTATCAGATGACGATCAGCTACTATCACGACAAACAATGACATTCTGTTACTTCTCACCGTGACACTCATCGTCCTATACTCATCCCTGTCGCTGGCTTACAACAATTGACTGACGCAAAACGCGAAAGGTGATGAAACATGACATTATTTGCTTTACGAAAATGGTTTGCCGTTCTGCTCGTATCGTGCCTCATGCTGATACAGCCCCTATCTGTGGTCAATGCTCGCTCCCCTCTTACTGCTCTTTCCATCGAACAAGTAGTTGATCCCGTCATGAAAAATGAAATGAACAACTTGCATATCCCGGGCGCAGCCATTGTCATTACCCAGGGAGACCACATCATTTTTAAAAAAGGCTATGGTTTTGCCGACGTCGAACAGCAAATCCCCGTTGATCCTGAACGTACGGTGTTTCGAATCGGTTCCGTGACCAAGTCGTTTACTGCTACTGCAGCGATGCAGCTCGTGGAAAAAGGCAAGCTTTCCTTACGCGAAGATTTGAACACCGTCCTAAAAGACTACAAAATTACCAATAATCGTTACGGCCCGATCACACTCCACCACCTGCTCACACATACAGCGGGTATAGATGAAAAAATTTATAAAAGAGACAACCACGAGAGTGTGATACCAGAATTCTCGACCGAGCCCGTAAATGAAACGCTTCAGATGCAGGAGACGATTTTCACGCCAGGCAGCAAATTTCAATACAGCAATGCGGGCACCGGATTGTTAGGGAGTGTAATCGAACAAGCTTCCGGTCAATCTTTGCATGACTATATGCGGGAGAATATCTTCCGCCCGCTCGGTATGGATTCCGCCGAATTGTATCTCCCAAAGGACAAGAGCAAGCTGGCTAAAAGCTATTATTACGACGGAAACGCCTATCAAACGATTCCTTACTCGGGGATTATTTTCCCAGGGAGTGGTGCCGCTAATATGACACCAGTTGACTTCGCCCCCTATATGATCGCCCATCTTTCTGGCGGCAGCTATAACGGCACATCTCTGCTCAAACCAGAAACTGTCCAGCTTATGCATGCCCAGCAATTCGCGGCCCACAAGCGCATGTACGGGATCGGCTACGGCTTTTTTAAAGGAGAGACGAAAAACGGCATTCCTACCCTATGGGCAAACGGTGGGATTGATGGCTTTATCTCGAAAATGGTGCTGATTCCCTCAGAATCAATCGGCATCTTTGTTGCGGTGAACGCCACGCATCCGGGCTTGGAGCTGCACGGCAAGGTCGTGAACGCGTTTACCGACAAGCTACTGACAGAGCAAGTCCGCAAGCCCTTAACTCCTGTTGATGGCACCATAGACGAAATGAAAAAGCTGGAAGGCCAATATCTGCTTACCCTGACGCCCGAGAATGGCTGGGGCAAAGGGCTTCGGCTGCTTAGTAGCTACCCTTACACAGTGAAAGCATTGGATGGCCAGACGATATCCGTGACTGGTTTATTCCAGAATGAAGGACAGCAATCCCTTGAGAAAAAGTTTGTACAGGTAGACGATCATTTCTTTCAAGAGATCGACGGTGAGGAACAGCTATATTTTCACGAGGAACAAGGGAAATTTTATATGACAGGACCGATGAACTTCTCGCTCCCTCGTATCTCCTTCATCGAAAGTCCGCCTGTTCTCCTGGCTCTATATGTGATTCCCGGAATCGTGTTCATCCTTCTTTCGCTCGTCTGGATCGCTCGTTTCGGGCTACGCAAATGGCGCAAACAATCGCACGCTATTTCGAAGATCGTTCCGATTATGGCTCTGCTTCATAGCTTGTTTTTTATCATCCAATTCACCTATGCAAACACAGAGCTTGTCTATGGCTACCCGGCCTTCTACCAATTCGTTGTCGCATCCCTACCGATTGTTTCGTTGGCCGCCGCTGCTTATTTACTCCTGCGAATCGGAACAGCCAAGGAGCCCGATCGCTGGAAGGTAGTGAATAGCGCAGCAGCGATACTTTCCATCCTATATACTGGCTATTTATTTTACTGGAACTTTCTTTCGATTCATTACTCATAGGACTCCGAGTTCGGGACTAATAGAAAAATGACTAGCAGCGATATCTGCTAGTCATTTCTATTTCGTTCCTCACTCATATCGCAACGCGTCAATCGGATGGAGCCTAGCTGCCTTATGAGCAGGATAGAGCCCAAAGAAAATACCAATGGCACTAGAGAACCCGAAGGCAATTGCGATACTTTCCCACGTTAATAGCGGTGGCACATCAACATATTGCGAGGCAAACATGGCTGTCCCGATGCCGAGCAGCACGCCAATCGTTCCACCAATCAGGCAGACGATCAGCGACTCAATCAAAAACTGCAGCATAATATCTCTGTAACGGGCCCCTAACGCTTTGCGAATGCCGATTTCCCGCGTCCGCTCCGTGACGGATACGAGCATGATGTTCATGACGCCAATCCCACCAACAAACAGCGCAATCCCGGCTGCGACACTAAAAATCGTGGTGAGCGTGCCGGAAAAGGAATCCATCTCCCCCAGTGCATTCTCGATACTATCGATTTGGTAGTAGTTTTCACGATCGTGCCTGCGGTTTAAGTATTTCTCTGTTTGACTCTTGGCTGCTTCCATCGTTTCCTTCGACTTGGCTTTTACGGTTATCGTATGAACGTACTCGTACCCGTCCCTATTGTGCAGAAAGGTAATCGGCACATAGGCACCCTCGGATCGACCAGCGTCAACCATCAGCTTGGCTTCCCTTACCACGCCAATAACGACGAAGGATGCTGCTTGGTAAGTCAAACGCTTGCCAATCGGGTCTTCACGTCCGAAAAGCCCTGCCGCTAACTTTTCGGTTAAAACGATAACCGGCTTTCCCTCTCTTACTTCCTTCGCAGTAAAATATCTACCTGCAACTAGTTTCAAGTTGGGTTGAACCTTTAACAGATCCTCATTTGTTCCTTGTATACTTGCGTCCTTCCCCTTTTTCGGGCCTCGAATCGTTCCAAAATAATTTGTGAACGGCACGGCCGCTTCAATGTAGGGCGATTGTTGGGGAAGTGCATAAGCATCCTCCACTGTCAAATCAGTAATCTTGCTTCCTTGGCCCCACCAAACAGTAATGCTGAAATTAGTAGCACCCAGCTTCTCCAACTGATCAGTATAGGCCTGTTGACTGCCGTTTCCTAGTGTAATCACGGCAATAACAGACATGATTCCGATGATGATCCCAGACATCGTCAAGGTAGCTCGGAGCTTATTTGTCCCAATCCCTTCCAGAGCGGTACGAAAGCTTTCGAGTAAATTCACGTGAGGATCACCACCTCGGACGGAGTAGCAAACAAACGATTCTCCACTCGCTCATCTCGGATGATATGACCATCTCGAAACGTAATGACGCGCTCGGCATGCTGAGCGATATCCGCCTCGTGTGTGACGAGGAGAATCGTTACCCCTTGCGCATGTAGCTCCTGAAAAATCGCCATGATCTCGATGCTGGAACGACTATCCAGATTCCCTGTCGGCTCGTCAGCAAGCAAAATGGCTGGCTGGTTAACCAACGCTCTGGCGATAGCTACCCGCTGTCTTTGACCGCCGGACAGCTGCGTTGGTTTATGATCCATCCGCTGGGCAAGCCCGACACGCTGCAACGCCGCTTTCGCTCTTTTTTTGCGCTCTGTCATGCCGACGCCCGCATACATCATCGGCAGCTCAACGTTTCGCAGCGAAGTAGCACGTGGCAACAGATGAAACGATTGAAAGACAAAGCCGATTTTTTGATTGCGTACCTGCGCCAGCCCACTATCCTTCAACTGCGTAACATCAATTCCATCCAAGACATACGATCCGGAGGTTGGCCGGTCCAGACAACCCAGCATGTTCATAAACGTCGATTTTCCGGAACCAGAAGGTCCCACGATCGCCACGAATTCACCTTGAGCTACGTGAATATTGATATTTTGCAAAGCGAACAGCTCCAGCTCATCCGTCTTGTACTGTTTGGTTAACCCCTCAATGTTCAGCATAGGTATCCTCCTTTACCCCGCAAACTCTTCGGGAGATGCTTGGAAGATCACTTCATTTTCCTGCAAGGTTTCCGGTGGATTCGCTACCAATTCTTCACTGCCATCCAATCCGCTTTCAATTTGGATAAACAATTCACTTTCAATTCCAGTCGTCACTTTTTTCTTCTTGGCCTTGCCATTTTCCGCTACCCAGACAAAAGAAGATCCATCTTGGTCCATCACGACTGCCTCAATGGGGACTTGCATGGCGTTTGCTGCTTTTTGCAGGACGATGTTCACATCCACGTGAAAACCTGGCTTCAAATACTCCCTCGTCTCATTTATATGGACAGCGACCGGCACTCCCGTACTCTCTCCACCCGGCTCTTTGCTGGTTACAGCCATAGGAGATATGCGCGACACCTTACCTTGCAACTGTTCTCCACCTAAGGAAATGCCTGAGACCACCGCATCCTGTCCGATTTTGATTTTACGCAAGTCAGATTCTCCAACTGCTGCTTCGACCATAACATCACTGGTATCTCCAACCGTGAGAATTTCCTCGCCTTTACTTAGGTACTTCCCTTGTTTCACCTTCATGGAGAGCACCGTCCCGTCAATCGGTGACACGATGCTGCTTTGCACACGTTGCTTTTCATATTTTGCTTTTTCCAAATTCAGCTTTTGAATTTGCGCCTCGTAGGAGCGAATCTCTGCCTTGTCTGGCCCTTTTTGCTTCAAAAGTAAGTCTTGCTTCGCGACCCTTACTCTTGATTCTGCGGTCTGTAGCTTTTGCTTCGCCTCCTCTAAAGCTTGTTGGGTAGACACGCCTGCGGTAAACAGCGATTGCGTTCGCTGGTAATCTTTTAATGCCGTTTGGTATTCGCGTTCATGCTGGGCAAGCTGCTCTTGCATTTTCGTGACTTCCTCAGGCTCCACACCTTTGGAGAGCCTTGCGATATTCGCTTCCTGAATGGTGATCTGTGCCTCGATATCCATGATTTCATTGCTGACATCGGACATGTCGATATTGCCGATCACCTGCCCTTTCGTCACTTTGTCTCCCTCCTTGATGGAGAAATTCCGCAATTCACCTGCATAGTTAGCGAACAATGTATGTTCATTTCGTACTTTGACCAGGCCCGACGTCAAAATCGTGCTTTCCAAATCGGCCGTTACCACCGTTGATAACATGACAGGAGTGCCATTCTTCTTTTCTCCCGAAGAAGCTGCATAGACACCGAACCCGGCCACAAGCACGCCCACACCCAGCCAGATCCACAAACGTTTTTTCATATTCCTTACCTCCCCAAAAACTTTAAACCCCGATCATTTTTAGCCAATCAAAAAACCCCACTTTTTCTATTACAGGTTCCACCCTGGCTCGTCACCCGATCAGGATAAGGAAAACTGTTAAAAGAAAAAGTGGGGTAATCATTAAATTTTTTTAAAGTGAGGGAGTTAATTCGTAAGGTAAGCGTACTTCAAAAATCGTCCGAATCAAATTGCTCTCGGCAGAAATCGTCCCTTCGTGGCGCTCGACGATATTTTTGGCGATAAATAGCCCGAGACCTGTGCTTCCGTTTTGATGGCTTCGGGCCTTGTCACCTGTATAAAACACCTCGAAAAGATGTGGCAGATCTTCCGGGGGAATCTCGTTGCCATAGTTGATAATCTGCACAACGACCTCGTCGCCCGCAAGAAAACCGTTGATATCAACAAACTGCCCATCGTGCCCGTAACGGATGGCATTCGTCATGATGTTCTCGAAAACGCGTGCCAAGAGCTCACCATCCCCACAAACCGTCAATCGTGATGCCACATTCATTCTCGTTTCCAACTGATTTTTCTCCAAGGAAGGATATAGCTCCTCGTTTAACTGCATGAGCAGTTCACTCAGGTCTATCAAGTTCTGTTGGATGGTGAGCATGCCGTAGTTCATTCTCGTAATTTCGAAGAGCTCATCGATCAGCTTTTCCAAACGCTGCGACTTGGTAAAAGCAATATTCGTGTAATGTCGGGCTTGTTCCACCGTTAACTGCTCGTCCCGCAAAATGATGTCCAAATACCCTAAAACAGAAGTCAGTGGCGTCCGCAGGTCATGCGCCAGGTTTAAAACCAACTGATCCTTGCTGCTTTCGGCAAAATCTCCTCTTTGTACGGCTTCTTGCAACTTTTCACCCGCCAGATTGATGTCCTTGGCAATATCGCCAAACTCATCGTTCGACGGTATTTGAACATGATGGGTAAAGTCGCCGTTTGCAAGATGATGAATTCCTCTGGAAATCTCCTGAAAGTAGACGGCATACCGTTTGGTTAGCAGGAAGAAAAACAGTATGGCTAGTGGAGCAAAAATAATCAGAAAGAAGTAAATGTCCCCTATTTCTCGCATAAAATAGCGAATCGGCGTCAACAAGCTTTCAAACCTTACCTGTGTTCGATAGTAGAACTGTAGCGTTTTAAAGATCACATAGGTAACCGCACCAGATAGAAGCAGACTTAGGCCCAGTAGCTTGACCATTTGGAACCGAAAGCTCCGTATCATCTTAGCCATGAAAAGAATACCCTACTCCCCAGACCGTTTTGATCCACTTGTTTTTCGTTTTTTCTTCTCCCAGCTTCTTTCGCAAGGTGCGAATGTGCACCATGACTGTATTGCTACCTTCATAGTACGCTTCGCCCCACACCATCTGAAAAATATTGTCCGCACTAAACACCTTCTTTGGATATCTGGCCAGCAGGTAGAGAATATCAAACTCTTTCGGTGTTAACTCAATCGTTTCTCCGTACAGGCTCACAGTTCGCTGCTCTGGATAAATGACAAGTCCCCCTGCCTCTAAGACCTTGTTACTCGCTACTGCTACTGCTGGTTGATTCAGCTGCTTAAAGCGTCGCAGCTGGGCATTCACACGAGCGACCAATTCCATTGGATTGAATGGCTTGGTCATATAATCATCTGCGCCCATCACCAATCCCGAAATTTTATCCAGATCGGACGTCTTGGCACTCAAAAAGATAATCGGCATATTGTGCTGTTCACGAATGAGACGGGTGACCTCGTAGCCATCCAGTCCAGGCATCATAATATCGAGAATCGCCAAATCAATCGAATGCGTCTGCACCGCTTGGAGTGCTTCCTTTCCATCCGCTGCGATAATTGTGTGGTAACCTTCTTTTTTCACATGTAAGGCAACGAGCTCCGCAATCTCCGCTTCATCGTCGGCGATCAATATGGTGACGTGCTTCATCGTTTTCCCATCCCTTGTATACATTTCCTACCATTATAGCAGGTATAAAAAGACTTTTCTGTTATCTAACCATGATATCATTCATACAATTATGGATAATAATTACTTTCAGTTTGTTTTGACTTTGCAGACTTTTCTATATTACTATATTCATGTCCATATCATATCTAATATAAATATACTTGGGGGTCATTTATGAAAAAACTAATGTTTGCTGTGGTTTCTGGTTTGTTGGCGCTTACGGTAAGTGCGTGTGGCACTGGCACAGATCAGGCTACCTCAACATCCGGTGCAAAAAAGTACGTGTTTGGTACAGATGCAACATACCCACCCTTTGAGTTTGAAAAAGACGGAAAATACGTAGGAATTGACATCGACCTGATCAATGCAATCGCCAAAGAAGAGGGCTTTGAGGTAGAAATTAAGCCGATGGACTTCAAAGGAATCATTCCAGCTGTTCAAGCGAAGCAATTGGATGGTGCCATTGCGGGGATCAGCATCAATGATAAGCGCAAAGAAATTTTAGATTTCTCTGAACCCTACTATCAAGCAGGTCTTTCCTTGGTCGTACGTGAGGACAACACAACGATCAATGGAGAGGCAGATTTGGCTGGCAAAACGATTGCAATCAAAAAAGGCACGACTGGCGCGACCTTTGCTGATGAGCTCGGGCAAAAGTACGGAGCGACTGTCAAATACTTCGACGATAGCCCTTCCATGTTCCAAGAGGTTCAAAACGGCAACGCTGATTTAACCATCGAGGACTATCCAGTTATCTCTTATAAAATTACGGTAGACCCTGCTTCCAAGCTGAAAATTGTAGGTGATCGTCTCAATGGTGACCACTACGGCATCGCGGTTTTAAAAGGGAACAAAGAGCTGCAGGACAAGCTCAACTCCGGTCTGAAGAAGCTGAAAGAGAACGGGAAATACGACGAAATCATCAACACATACTTGAGCACGAAAAAGTAAAAGGCGCAAGACGCGCCTTTTTTTCACCCTAGAAAGAATGGAGTTGTCCAAATGAGCAGTAGTTGGGATGTCATTGCCGACGCACTTCCTGTCTTGGCCCAAGGCTCTGTGGTCACGTTAAAAATAACGATCATTTCCCTGTTTTTCGCTCTCTTGATCGGATTGCTTTTTGGCTTAATGAGCACCAGCCGCTCTAAAATACTCCGCGGCATTGCAACCGCTTACGTTGACTTTCTCCGCGGCACACCGCTGTTGGTTCAAATCTTCTTTATTTATTTTGGATTGCCGCCTGTCCTGGATATCAAAATTCCAGAGACAACCGCAGGTATTCTTGCGCTCAGCCTCAACGCCGGAGCGTATCTGGCTGAAATTTTTCGCGGAGGGATTCTCTCTATCGATAAAGGACAGATGGAAGCTGCTCGCTCCCTCGGACTATCCCACGGAAAAGCCATGCGCCTGGTTATCTTGCCTCAGGCTGTTCGCCGCATGATTCCTGCTTTCGTCAACCAATTCATCGTCACGCTAAAAGACACCTCGCTCTTAACGGTCATTGGTATCCGTGAGCTGATGAACAGTGGTGAGATTATCATTTCTAGCAACTTTCGCTCATTCGAAATTTGGGCTGTAGTAGCGGTCTTCTATTTCCTGATGATTTACATCCTCAGTCTGCTGTCCCGTTCCCTTGAGAGGAGGTTTGCGAAATGATTCATGTAGAGAATTTGAAAAAGAGCTTTGGCTCGTTGGAAGTTTTAAAAGACATCTCGACTACCATTAAAGAGCGTGAAGTTGTCTGTGTCATTGGTCCCTCCGGCTCGGGAAAAAGTACGTTTCTGCGCTGCCTGAACCAGTTGGAAGAAGTAACATCTGGCAAAGTCACTATTGAGGGCATGGAGGTTACTTCCCCCAAAGTGGACATCAACAAGCTGCGAGAGCGTGTCGGCATGGTGTTTCAGCGGTTCAATCTCTTCCCGCATCTCACTGTTTTGGAAAACATCATGCTCGCACCCAAGCACGTCAAAAATTCAGCGCGTCAGCAAAATGAACAAAAGGCGCTGCAACTCCTCAAAAAAGTAGACTTGGCGGACAAGCGAGACGTGTACCCTGATCGATTGTCTGGTGGTCAACAGCAGCGCGTAGCCATTACCCGTGCGCTCGCCATGGACCCTCACATCATGCTCTTCGACGAGCCTACCTCTGCACTCGACCCAGAAATGGTCGGAGAGGTTCTTCAGGTGATGAAGGATTTGGCCAAAGAAGGAATGACAATGGTCGTGGTTACACATGAGATGGGCTTTGCTCGTGAAGTAGCCGATCGGGTGATTTTCATGGATGGCGGATACATCGTCGAAGAAGGCACGCCTGCCGAGATTTTTGACAATCCCCAGCATGAGAGAACCAAGGCATTTCTCAGTAAAGTGCTATAGACAAGCAACGGGCATGATGCGATTTTCCATCCATCATGCCCTCTTGTTTTTCCTATAAAACTACCTTACACATACTCATGCGCCAGCATCAAAAACACGCTGGACGTCCACGTAAAGGCCCGGTCCCTTAGTCCATCTCCTGTCAGCGCATCGAAGTTTTCTGCCATGCCACTGCGCGCTGCCATTCGGCAAAAGCGTCTGGCAATCTCCTGAGAAAACGCTACTTCACCTGCTCGCCGCAATCCATCGACCAAGAGCATCGTCACTGGCGCCCAGATCGGGCCTAACCAGTAGCCATCAGGGCGGTAGAAGGAGCTGGTTGGACTCTCTGTAGCCAGTCCATTCTCTGTCAAAAATCGCTCCTGCAAGTCCGTAATCAGCTTGGCCCGGATGTCCTGCGGCAGCTTTTCGCCAAGCACGAGAGGCATATAACGAATCAAGCTGTCTCCTTGGGTGGGCTGGTCGCTGCCGGAGTGGGTCGCGAAGAAGTTTTCGCCATTCCAGTGCTTCTCCAGCAGTCGTTGCAGCGTCATTTCGGCCTTTTCCTGCCACCTCGCTGCCTCTTCGGGACGGCCCAGTCTACTCGCCAATTCCGCCAGCACATCCATTTGCAAAATCAAATACGCAGGTAGGTCCGGGCTTTCAATTGGCGCTCCATCGAGGAAAATCGTGCTGTTGTCCCAACCGCAGTCATAACCGTGATTGTACTGCGGAATCCCGTCCTGATCATCATCGCGGTAACGGAACCACCAGTCGGTCCAGCGACCAAGCGGCTCGTACATTTCTTCCAGCATCGCGTTTGTAATCGTATCGTTCCGATCCAGCATCCAGCGCAGCGTCCAGCCGTGAATCGGAGGCTTGCAGCAATTCCACAACGCATACCGATCATTGATAAAATCGGGGAAGACACCACTCTCATCCTGCCTGTCGATAAAAATCATGAGCTGATCCCACGCTAGCGGCAAGTTTGCTTGCGTCAGTGCCATCGCATTGAAGCAATGATCCCAGCTCCAGATATTCGTCATCCAGTTTTTGGACATGTACATCGCAGACCGTGGTAAATAACCTTCAGGTCTCACCACACAAGACCAGGTGATGTACGCCGCGAGTTCTCTTGCTTCATTCAAGCCTTCGCGATGCTCCTCAGATACAGAGAGTGTCCGTTCCAGCCACTCGTCGTACTCTTTTTTTACCTGTGCCCATCCATCGGCAAAGGCAGGGTAGCTGCGCTCCTTCCATACCGTGTGGAACTCCTCCAACACGCCTTCCAGTACACCCGTTTCCTCGTCGGGAAGAAAGGTTACGCCCACTTGCTGTTCACGCGATGCCTTCGTAGGGTTGACCACAAGTGATCCGGCAAGCGGAATCACTCTCAAGCGAATTTCCGTGGAAAAGTGATTGATTTCCCAACATCCGGCTCCAGCTTGAATCGCATAATCTGCCGCCATCGATTCGAGCACCAGTCGTAAACCAACGCCTTGACCACGTACCTGCACCAGCTGCGGCTCGCTCATGCACAGCTTCACTTCGCCTTTATCCCCGTACAGTCGCAGCAAGGTTGGTGTAGCCTCCGTCTCAAATGGAACTGCCACACCATCGGCTAACATTTCGATTCGAAAAATCGCGCCATCGTGGTTGTCTCCTCCACGAATATTGCGCAAATACAGCCCTTCTGCTCGCTTGGCGTTACCCAGTCGCGAGAGTACGAGATACGACCCGTATCGGCTAAAAGGAACCATTCCTAAATCAAACTGCATATGTCTCACCTCGAGGTTGCTTGGTCGATCGTTTATGATCGCGCTTTTCCAACAAACGACTCATTCTCGCGTTCATCCACCAGACAGGCAGGCTCGCCCCCAGCAAGATCGGCAAAACAGGAATCGCCAGCAAGAGAATCAAGAGAAGGAGCAAGCCTCCTAGCGTGACGAGCGAATGCAACGGAAAGGCCGCGACTAGCCAAAACGACTGCTTGAGCGTCTGCTTCACATCTGCATCCTTCCGAACAAGCAGGGAAAAAGCGTGGCAGGTGGTAGCCGCATGCAAGAATCCAATCCCCGCAAAAACAGCCGCGATCGAGAGCCCCCACAGAGAACCCATGCGAAGAAAAAACACCACATCGACCCACAGGATTGCCCCCGTTAGCACCGTTCCCCAGCCAAGCCATTGGCTCCTCCAGAAGTAGTGGCGAAAAGCATGCCAGAAGGCAGACGGAAGCCTACGGTCATTCCACTTGCCGCTAAGTACGTCGTACAGAGCCGCTGTCGCTGGAAAGATTCCAAAGACGATGCCTCCCATGAGCGTGCACACCACCCACATGAGATGCGCTACCGCCATCCGCAACAATCGCTCACCAAATTGATGAAATGACCATGCCCAGCCTTCCCACTTCGCCCGATTCCCCACTCTGGCTCCCTCCTTACTTGATAACTGCTTACTTAATAGCAACACCAGCTGAATTGTCTACGATATATCGTTGTGCGAGGAAAAAGAGGAGTAACGGCGGAAGCGAGATCAGGAGCGTTACCGCCATCAGCCCGGTAGCCTCTACTTCATACATCCCTTTAAATTGCGCCAGTCCCAGCGTCAGCGTGTACTGACTTTGGTCATTCAAGAAAATGAGTGGACCCAAATAGTCGTTCCAAGTGCCCAAGATGTTGAATACACTCACCAAAATCAGAGCAGGCATCATCAACGGCATAATAATCCGGGCATAAATCTGAAATGAACCCGCACCATCAATACGCGCCGCTTCATCCAGCTCACGAGGAATAGTCAAAATAAACTGTCGCATGAGGAAAATATAAAACGCTGATCCAAAGAACGAAGGGACAATCAACGGCTTGAGCGTGTTGATCCAGCCCAGATAGTTGAACTCCATGTACAACGGAATCATCGTCACTTCCCACGGAATCATCATCGTCGCCAGAACAACCATAAACAGAAAGTCTCTTCCTTTAAACGTGAACCGGGCAAAGCCGTACGCGACCAGCGAAGACGATATCAACTGCCCAATCGTAGTCAGGATCGTCACCGTCAACGAGTTTTCCAAATACAGATTAAACGGCTGCGACATCCACGCATTCCCGAAGTTCTCCCAATGCAGCACATCCGGAATCCATTTGGGTGGATACTGCAAAATCTCAGCGTCCGACTTGAGCGCAGTAGAGATCATCCAGTAAAACGGTGCGAGAAACAGGAAAGAGAAAAAGATCAAGCTCGCATAAGCGATTGTTTTGCGTATCAAGCTTCTTCCCCTCCCCTGCGGTTATCGCCCTCGTAATACACCCATTTGCCGGACGTTTTAAATACGAGGAAGGTCAATATCAAAATGATCGCAAACATAAACCAGGAGTTCGCCGAAGCATACCCCATCTTGAAGTATTTGAAGGCATTGTCATACGCGTACATGGCATAGAAATACGTGGACTGCAACGGTCCGCCTCCCGTGAGCAAGAGTGCTAGACTCAGCTGCTGGAACGCACTAATGATCGTCATAATCAGGTTGAACAAAATTGTGGGGCTGACCATCGGCAGTGTAATGCGGAAAAACTTTTGCACCGCCCCTGCCCCATCAATCGAAGCCGCTTCATACAAGCTCTCCGGGATGCTTTTGAGCCCCGCCAGGAAAATCAATACCATGGAGCCCTGCCCCCACAGACTGGCGATTACCATGGCAACGAGTGCCCACGACGTATCGTTTAGCCAATCTGGACCTGTAATCCCAACCAGACTGAGCAAATAGTTGAAAATACCGTATTCCCCGTCGTATACCCACGCCCAGATCATCGCCAGCGCCACACCGGAAATCACGCTCGGCAAGTAAAACACTGTGCGGAAAAAGCCGCTGCCTTTCACCTTCTGATTCAGCATCATGGCCAAAAACAACGCGATGAACAAATTCAACGGGACAAACAACAGCGCAAATTTAATCGTGACCCAGAGCGATTGCCAAAACAATGGATCATCCGTAAACATATTGATGTAATTGTCCAAGCCGACAAACGTAACCTCACCAACGACAGGCCAATCAAAAAAGCTCATGACCAGCGAAAACAGCATCGGTCCCAGCGTAAAAGCGAGAAAGCCGAGAATCCAAGGCAAGATAAAAAGATAGGGCGTAAGAAACGCCCTTCCCCCCAGTTTTTTCGGTTGAACGGTCATGGCAGGCTGTTTGTGTGTCACAACACTCTCTGTATTCAATTTCCTGACCCCTTCCCGTTATTTCAAGAATTTCTGGGAGTCTTTGACTGCCTTATTCAGTAATTCCTCGGCGTTTTGTCCCATCATGATCGCATTAACCGCTGCGGAAAGGTTCCGATTGATTTCGTTCCAATGCGGATTCAACAGGAAGGCTGGCGTGTCAGTCGATTGCTCCAATGTCTTATAGAACGGCGCGTAGAGCGGGTCCTGATCGAGCTTCTTCTCTTGTACGACGCTAATACGCACAGGCAAATCAGATGTACGCATCTTGATCGCATCGCTGGAAACGAAGAACTTCAAAAACTCCCAAGCCAGTTCTTTGTTTTTGGAATCCTTGGCGATCGATACGGAGGAGGTTGCAATGACTCCCTTGCCAGGCTTACCAGGGAATTGCGGCATCACGACCGTACCAAAATCGACATTCGCCTTCTTGTACGACTCGAGCGACCATACGCCGTTGTCATACATTGCGAGCTTGCTTGCTTTGAACAAGTCGTTGCCACTTTGCTGGTTTTTGCCACCGACGAGCAAAGCGCTCTTGTCCTTCGCCAAATCACTGAAAATTTGCAGGGCTTCTGCTGTTTCCTTGCTGTTCATGTAGCCTTCGATGGCTTTTCCATCGGGGCTGATGAAGCTGCTGCCGTTGCTCCACACGAACTGCTGCAAATCGTACGTATCCGGCTCCGACCGAACAGCGAAGCCGTACTGCTTCTTCTCACGAACCGTCAGTTGTTTGGCTGCCGATTTGAAATCCTCCCACGTCCAGTCGTCTGTCGGGAGTGGTACATTTGCTTCGTTAAACAGCTTTTTGTTGTAGAAGACGACCCGCGTCGAGAAGCCCGCTGGGAGTCCGAACAATTTTCCATCGAATCGATTATAGTTTAAGAGGCCTTGGTAAAAGTCGGCGATTGCCACTGATGGGTCCTTCTTTACGTACTCATCCAATGGCTCGAGCGAGGCGTTGTACGTGGGGAAATCCCACATGTACATGACATCCGGTGGGTTTTTCGCTCCGAATGCCGCTACCAGCTTCTGATCAAAACCATCTGCATATGCCTCGACTTGTACCTTCACACCCGGATTTTTCTGTTCGAATTGTTTCGCGATATCTTGTTGGATCTTCAGCATTTGGTCCGTATCCCATGTCGCGAAACGCAATGTAACCGTTTCCTTTTTATCAGACGACGCTGGCGTTGTCGTACCTGTGCTACTAGACGTGCCGTCTGTTCCTGCTGGCTGGGCTTGTGAACAACCAGCTACGATGGCCAAAAGAAGTGCCATGCCAGTTGCCATCCATTTTGACGCAACCTTCTTCATCTGTGATCCCCCCTAGATTTACCCCACATTTTTCTTTATTTTAATGAAGGGGAAAAAACGGTGAAACCGCTAATTGTTCGCAATAGTGTGTGAATTTGTTTCCTTTTTTTCGTTCTGATCAGGTTTGCGCGGTGGAGTGGACGATTGTTCGACTGGACTCCTCCTTTTGTTTGAAACGGTAGTGGCTGGGGGTCATCCCTGTATATTTTTTAAACCATTTGCTGAAGTATTTCGGGTCAGGAAGACCGACTCGCTCAGCTACCTCCTGAATGGACAGGGTTGTTTCATTCAGCATCGCTTGGGCCATTTTTACCCGGCGCTTATCGAGGAACTCCCCAAAGCTCTCACCCACTCCCTTTTTAAACATCACGCTAAAATGACTGCGGCTCAGTCCCACCTGTGAGGCTACCTCACTAACGGTCAATGGCGTATCCAGACGATCGAGTGCGTAATGAACAGCCTGCTTGATCGGTTCCTGCCACGGGTCTTGAATGACGCCGTACTTGCGCGCCCGCTGCGTGCGCTGGTAGAGCATCCGTATCGTCTGAATCCAAGGTTCGAGACCAGCTAACGGGCTTGCAGTCTCCCAGCTCGTCACCTTTCCAGCCAGCTTCCACTCCACGAGCAAGGATTCTACCTGCCTGCCAGTACTTGCGGGGGTCAGCAAAAAACGAATATCACCACATGCAAGCCATTCCCATTCGCCTTCCAGCTCACTTGCTACCCATGCCCGCTCCTGTTCCTCCTGGTTCGCACTGCCCATCCCTTCCAAGAGCCAAACACGCATGGAATCGTTCATCCACGACCAGTGTGTTTGCAGGAGGAAAGACAAGCTTTGCTCGAAATCCCGGCTTAAGCCAGTCAACCACGCACCGAATTCCCGCTTCCATTCATCCGGGCGTTCACGAACGTTTTCAGGTCGCGCACTCTCGCCTGCCAGCTCAGTCCGCAGCTTTTCCAACAACGTACCCCATTCCTCATCCTGGAACTCCGTCTTCAACAAATATCCGGACACCCCGAGAGAGATTCCCTGCTGGGCAAAAGAAAAATCGCGGTGACAGCTGAGCAGAAGCACCTTTGTTTGTGGTGCGTGCTCCTTCACCCGCCTGCACAGCTCAAGCCCATCCATTTCTGGCATCACGATGTCCGTAATCACCAGCTCGGGCTGTATTTGCAGGAAAGCCTCCCAGCCTTTCCGACCATTCGGTGCATCTGCTACCACTTCCATCCCATAGCGACTCCATGGCACCATTGCCTTCAATCCTCTTCGCACCAGCACTTCGTCATCCACAATCATTACCTTGATGTTCATCAGGAATATCCTCCCTTTTCGGCCACGTGATTTGAATTGTGGTTCCTTCTCCTCTGACAGATGAAATCTTCATGCCGTGCTCCATACGGAAATGAAGCTTGAACTTCTGATCGACGTTGTACACGCCGAGTCCCCGTTTACTAGAACGCTCCAGATCAGGATCGAGAAGTCTGGCCAATCTCTCCGGCACAATTCCTGCACCGTCATCTTGCAACAGCAGCGTCACAAGCCCTTCTTTTTCACTAACACTGATCCGGATCGTTCCGTGCCCGTCTTCGAATGCGTGGAAAAAGATATTTTCCAAAAGCGGCTGAAGAGTCATTCGCGGGATCAAATAGCGGCGGCAAGCCTCTACTCCGGTCTGTTCAAATTGAAAAACAGGTCCGTACCGCAGCTCTTGGATTTGCAGAAAATGCTCGACGGTTTGCAGCTCCTTTTCCAACGGGACGAGCTCCTGCGTGATATCGAGGTTACCCTCTAGCACTTTGATGAGATGATAGAGCATATTGCCGATTTCATTGGCACCAGATAATCTCGCTTTCCACTGGATAGAATTGAGTGTATTGAACAACAGATGTGGATTGATTTGGTAGTGAACGGCACGCAGCTCTGCTTCCTTTTTCAACTGCTCGGTTCGACTCACCTCGGCGATTAGCGTCTGAATCCGCCTCACCATTTGGTTGAAGCTCACCCCTAACCGCCCCAGCTCGTCTTCTGTATCTACCTCTGCGCGAGTTTGTAGCTCGCCTGTTCCTACCAGCCGCATTGTTTCTTGCAGACGCTTGATTTTTCCTGTAATTCGTCTGGAAAATAAATACGCCAAAAGAAGGGCCAGCACTGCCGAAAGAATCAGCGCCGCGATAAAGAAGGATTGAATCACTTCCGCAGAGCGGTTCATTTGTTCGTACGGTAAGCGCACCTGAATCATCCAGTTGTTGGACTCCAGCGGTTTGTTCCAGACGATATCGCTCTCTTGCTGGACGAACGTACCCGCAGTCTGGTAAATCAGCTCGCCATTTTTGGCAGTGATCGTCACATGCGCACTCATGTCCTTTTCCAACTGGGAAAACAATTGAAACAGCTTGCCTGCTTTCATCTCGATCAAAATCCGGCTGTCCTTCAACACGCCATAACCGCTGAGAACGGGAACGACCAGACCGAGTACCTTCTCCTGATTGCGCAGCTCCGCCTCATCCTGAAACCCGACATAATGCCTGGGCGTGTAAAAACCGATCCATCGCTCTTCATCCAGCTTGGCGGGCAGCCCCTTCCACCACCATTCCCGCATCAGATCCTTTCCATTGATCACATTTTCCCCGAAAAAGTAACCGGAGGGCGTCACGATAAAAATGCCCTTTGTATCAAGGTTGCGGTGCGCCCCCAGGTATCGCTCGAAGTTTTTCTGTTCCAGGAAGCCCGTGTAGGTCTTCGGTTGTTCCTCCCGCATAACGACCAATGTCGGGTCTGACACGTACGTATTGATGTCATAGGCCATGTATCTCATTTGACTCAGGTAGTTGTCGATCTGGATTTGCAGCTGTGTCGCGATATACTCGCCTGACTTGCTAAATTGCTCGCGAACGACCATCGACGATTTCCAATACGCCATACTCCCCAGAGTAATCAGCGGAATAATGGCTGCAATCAGCATAAAAGCGAGCAGCTTGGCATGAATGCTTCTGCGCGGGAAGAGCGACCATGACTTCATGTGACAAACCACCACCGTATTTCGATTAGTTGCACTATTCTATCTTCAACTAGATTGTACAACGTTTCGGCGATGCCTTCGAGAGCAATCAGCGGTTAGTTACTCAAATTGAAATTCCGCTTATACAGATGAACCGGAGAAATCGTATCCTTCGAAAAAGGCGTTAGCCTCATCTGGAACTGGAACTCCTCTGGACGCAAGGCATGCTGCTCGGATTGCTTAGGTCCGCAGCTATTGCTACCCAGCCCGTTTTGTCGATAATCGAGATGCAGTGTAACATACTCTCGTTTTACGAGATCTGTCGTGTGCTTTGCTTGCTCCAGATCGTCCGTATCATAGCGAAGTGCGCTAAATTCCAATGTCGGTTGACCCATCGCGAAAAGTCCAATGCCCCGCTGATCCGTGATCGACATCCATTTGACGTCCGTACGATTGCCATTTTCCTGTGGGAACACGTACGGCGTGTACAGTTCATCTACGCTCGCGTGATAAACCCCGAAGCGATTGGCTTCCTTGCTGTCGATATACGCCTCTCCCGGGCCGCGACCATACCACGAGACGCGCTCCATATCTTTGGCGACCAATAGCTTCAAGCCGATTCGTGGCAGCATTGCTGGCGGGGTACCTTTGGGTGTGCCTAGAACCTCTACCTGCACTTCGCCATTTCCGAATACGGTATATGTGTAGCGACATGCAAAACCCCAGTCGTATACAGGCGGAGCAATCCGTACATCGCAGGTAATGACCACACGATCTTCTCGATCCTGCTGGATGCTTACATGCTCCACCCGGTTTTGCAAACGATCGAGGTACACCTTGCGCCACTCTTCCACTACGTACATGTCATTGTCAATCGGAGCACGCCAAAACGTGAGGCGAGGTCCTGCCACCAACAGCTCCTTGCCTGCAAACACCCAGCTCGTCGGCACCCCGCTCACTTTGTCAAAAACGAACTGAAAATCTGCTCCTGTAAGGGTCACGTCCGTTTTCGTTTCATTCGCATCTACTCTGCCAAACACAGGCTGGTAGGGAGCGACCGTAACCTGCTGGGCAGCGGTCACTGGCAAGGAAAATTGTGCCCAAGCCAGCTCATGTCCAGCCTGCACCCAGCTCTCATCTTGATCCAGCACAAAGGAGAGCGTCAGCCAGTAGTCGGTTCGATCCTGCACCTGCGCAGGCAAGGTATACGGAACAGCTACATTGGTACGACTTCCTGCTTCTGTATGTGGCAGAGACAGTGTTCCGCTCTGCACCACTTGTCCGTCTGCTGTCACACTCCAGACCATTCTCACGTGCGCAAGCGTACGGAAATCATAGCGATTTGTAATGGTGACAAGTCCGCTTTCTAGATCAGTTGCTTCTACGACGATCGGCTCTATCACTTTTTTGTATTCGAGCAGCCCTGGGGATGGGGAGCGATCCGGACGAATCAGTCCATCGATGACGAAATTGCCATTCGTCGGGTAGTCCCCGAAGTCGCCTCCGTAGGCATAATACTCTCGCCCATCCGGCGTATATTGGCGCAAGCCGTGATCAATCCATTCCCACACAAAGCCGCCCTGCAAGCGTTGATATTTGTCAAACACATTGGCGTAGTCGCGCAAGCCACCGGGTCCATTTCCCATGGCATGAGCATACTCGCACATAATATGCGGCTTTTGCAGATGTTCATTTTCACCATGCTGGATCATTTTTTCAACCGAGGAGTACATAGTGGAAAATACGTCGCACACTTCTGCTTCGCGATCCTCTTCATAGTGGATGAGTCGAGTCGGGTCCGCTTGTCGGCACCAAGCGGCCATTGCCCGGAAATTGCAGCCAAAGCCGGATTCGTTGCCAAGCGACCACATGATGATCGACGGATGGTTTTTGTCGCGCTCCACCATGCGCTCCATGCGCTCTACGTATGTCTGCTCCCACTCTGGATCATCGCTTAGCTGACTGATGTTGCCCGTCAACTGGAAGCCATGCGTCTCCAAATCGGTTTCGTCCATGACATACAATCCGTACTGGTCGCACAAATCGTAAAAACGCGGATCATTCGGATAATGTGCGGTACGAACAGCGTTGATGTTGTGACGCTTCATCATGAGCACATCTTCACGCATCGTTTCATACGGGACAGCACGCCCGAGATCAGGATGATGATCATGGCGATTCACGCCGTTCAGGCGAATCGCTACACCGTTCACGTAAAAGTTGTTTCCCTTTACTTCGATTCGTCGGAAGCCCACGCGAATCGGGATGACTTCTGTCTTTTCGCCCGACTCCTGCTCAATCGCAAGCAACAGGTGATACAGGTTCGGCTCCTCCGCCGACCATTTTTTCGGCTCCTGCACCGGAAGCTCCAAGGTCACGACCTTTTCCTGTCCGGCTGCCAGCTCGCCTGTTTCGGTGTTGGTTAGCGAAGCGATAAACGTGTAGGATTGATCCAGCAGCTTTGCGGTCACGCTCACCCTGTCATAGGCAACAGTGGAACTGTTTTCTACATGGACACGTACGCGCAGCACACCATGGCGGAATTCCTCATCCAGATCAGTCACGACTGCCAGATCTCTCACATGCAGCTTCGGTCTGGCAATCAAGGAAACATCCCGGAAAATTCCGCTCAAGTACCACATATCCTGATCCTCTACATATGTACCGTCCGACCATTGGTACACTTGAACAGCCAAGCGATTCCCGCCTTCCTGCAACAGCTCCGTCACATCAAACTCAGATGGCAAGCGGCTTCCTTGGCTATAGCCGACTTCCTTTCCGTTCAGCCACACATGAAAAGCGCTGTCGACCCCTTCAAACCGCAGGATTACCTGCTGATCTTTCCACCCAGATGCTACGGTAAACTCTCGCAAATAGCAGCCTGTCGGGTTATCTGACGGCACATGCGGCGGATCGACTGGAAACGGATAGTACAAGTCCGTGTAATGCGGTTTCCCGTACCCTTGCAGCTGCCAATGCCCCGGCACCTGAATTCGCGCCCACTCCGTCGCATCATAATTAGTGGCAAAAAAGTTTTCCGGCACACGCAATGGTGATTCTGCGTAAGCAAACTGCCAATGCCCATTCAACAATTGAAACCACGGTGTCGCGCCTCTTTCATACGTCATTGCTCCCGATTCTTCCGGGTAAGACAAAAAGTAAGCCCGCGCCGCCAAGCGATTTCGCTCTAGCAGCTGATGATTTGCCCAGTCATACCGTTGCTGCATCGATGTACACTCCTCTTTTTACAATTTCACGGGTCCTTGTTCCTTACTCGTTGCTTGCAGGGCCAAGGCGCCAGCACCGAGCATGCCCGCATCTGCACCGAGCTCGGCCAAGACGATCTTTGTCTGTTGGTGTACGACATCCATGGCGTACTTTTGTACACTCGCTTGTACGGGGGAGAGTAAAAGCTCCCCAGCCCGGCAGACGCCACCGCCGATCACTACCAGTTGTGGGTTGCATACGTTCACCAACACAGACAGAGCCCAGCCCGTTACTTCACACGCTTCGTTCCATGCACAGGTCGCCACCGCATCACCTTTTTCCACTGCCATAGCAACCTGCTCAGCCGTAATCCGCTCAAGCTGCCCATCACACAGAGTAAACAGAGGAGAGGCTTTTGCTTGCCGCGGATTTGCATCGAGCTCCTTGTCCAAGTGTTCACGGGCCAATCTGGCAATACCTGTAGCAGATGCGACCGTCTCCACACAACCGAGCTTGCCGCAATTGCATGGAGCAGTCAGCCCTGGATAACGCACATGACCAATCTCTCCCGCGAATCCGTGACTGCCCCGAACCAGCTTGCCTTCGTTTACAATCCCTGCCCCCACCCCTGTACCAAGCGGCACGAAAATGAGGTGACTTACCTTCCGACCCGCACCGAATGTGGCTTCTCCGAGCGCCGCTGTCCGTAAATCGTTTTCAAAAAAAAGCGGCAGCTCCACCAGCTTCGTGAGCGGTGTCCGCAAGTCTGCCTGATGCAATTGAAAGTTGGGCGAGTGAACCGATATCCCATTTTCCGCATCAAAAGGACCAGGAAATCCGATCCCTACTGACTCTATGGGAACGGGTGATTGATCCCGCAGTTCCTTAATCAAGGCAGCCATTCGCTCGATCAAGATAGGCAAGTTGTTATGGACTTTGGTCTCCTTGGCAGCCTGGAGGAGAATTCGCCCATTCTCGTCCATGACCGCCCCTTTCATTGTCGTACCACCGACATCGAGGCCAATTACATGGCGCATGCTACTCCCCCCTTCTGAACCAGCTATTTTACTCGACTCGCTCCACATGCATCGGTTGACTTCTCAACCTCTGCACATCGTCGGGCGCGATCATACCCGCTCCAAACGACCGTGTATTCGCGGCGCCGCATGCCATCCCCAGCCAAATCGCATCTGGCCAAGCCAAGCCTCGCAGCCTTCCGACAAGGACACCCGCAAGCATGGAATCACCGCAGCCCACTGTATTTTTCACTTCGGCATCTGCTAACGGGATCGCGGAAATACGCCACGTCTCCTTACCATCACCAAACCACGCGCCCTCCTCGCCTAATGAGAGAAGGACTCGCTGGGCACCGCGCTCACGCAGCTCGGATATCGCTCTACAACGTGCCTCCTCGCTATCCAGCGTAAATCCGAGAATCGCTTCCGCTTCTGGTCGATTGGGCTTGATGAGCGCGGGTGTAGCTTTTAATCCTTCCAGTAGGGCCGGGCCGCTCGTATCGAGCACGCATGCGGTTCCTTTCTCGACGACACCTCGGATGAGCGCAGCGTATGTTTCTGCTGGAACGCCACCTGGCAAGCTTCCGGAAAAAACCATGTACTGTGCCTGATCCGCCAGCTCGATCAAACGCGTTTGCAAGCGACCGATCTCTTCTTCGCTGGGCGCAGGACCTTGTTCAAGCACTTCTGTCACCGTTTTCTCCTGATCGTCGAGAAAAGCGAGACACAGCCGGGATTCTCCGCTCGTTTCAATAAAGGAGGACGTAATCCCCTCACGTTCGCAGCCTTCCACAATGAACCTCCCGTTGTGACCAGCGACAAAACCGCTTGCGACAACATCCTGCCCCAATGCTTTTGCTACACGCGCTACATTTATCCCTTTTCCGCCCGGCAAGCTCAGTACATCAGCCGTGCGATGCAGCTCTCCAGAACGAAAATGCGAGAGGCGATACGTCTTATCGATGGCCGCGTTCAGTGTTACCGTTACGAGCATGCTATCTCACCTGCACAGTAACGAGCGGCTGCCCCATTTTTTGTTTAAACAAATTGATCACTTCTACCGGGGTTGGATCAACACCGCGAATCAAAGCAGCGTAGAGCGACACGAAGTCAGCCAAGTACACGATAGAAAACAAACGAGCCATTCGAGACACGCCGTGGGAATGAACCACCCTTACCCCACCAGCACGCTCACGTAAAATATCAGCGCTGATCTCTACACGTTGTGTCGTCTTCTCGCTGTCCTCCTGATCGCGAATGAGTGTAAAATGAACGCCCTTCAGCAACGCGGACGGGGAATCCCAACCCACAGCCTCGTCGTGGTGAAGGCTCGGTATGGCGTTCCAAAATGCCATCAGCTTGCTGTTTTCCCCGAGCTGGTTTTTCCAACGCCATGCAGGAGCATCGAAAAACGGAAGCGTTCCGTACACGACAGGTACCAATCCATCCATCTCGATGGCGATTTGTTTGGCTGCATTTTTCTCGATCGGAGAATCGGTTCCATAGATGTGCTTCCACTCCTCGAACAGGGCTATCGTCTCTTCGACCTCCGCGCGCTTGTCGGAAATCAGCCCGAGCTTCGTCAGGATGGCGAGAATCGGCAAAAAAATGTAGCCAAGTACAATTCGCGGCATCATTCCACCCGGCACAAGCAAGCACGCATGATTGTGTTCACGAGCCATCTCCAACACTTTTCCGCCCGCCGTAATGACAGCGATCTGTGCTCCTTTGGCGATAGCCGCTTCGTAGCCGCTGACGACTTCTTCTGTATTGCCGGAGTGGCTAACGACAATGACAAGCGTTTTCGCATCCACAAAAGCCGGAATGGTGTAGCCTTGATTTAACTGAAGTGGCACTTGCAGCTCGTCAAACAAATACGACTTGATCAAATTGACGCTCGCAGCCGAACCGCCACCAGTGCCAAGCACGACAATATTTTCGATTTTAACAGAAATATTCGATACATCTAAACTATCAGATAATTTTAGACCTGTTTTAAACTGTTCATCGTAGCTTTCCGTATCTTGCAGGGCAGAAATCGTGTCCAGTTCGCGCAACGCTTTGGCATCATCGAGGTTTATACGCATGTAAAATCGTCCCTTCCTATTCTTTTTGGATTAACGTACATTCGCTTTTCCGATACAACCACACATCTCCATCTTGGCGAGTGCGACTTCTTTGACTGCCTGCTTGGCCTGCTTCATATAGGTGCGCGGGTCGTTTTCCTGCGGGTTGTTGTCAAAAACGCTCTTGATCGCCTGTGAAAACGCGATACGCAGCTCTGTCGCTACGTTCATTTTTGCCATGCCGAGCTGAACTGCCCGCTTCACCTGCTCCTCGGGAATTCCTGAGCCCCCGTGCAACACGAGTGGCACAGAAACACGACGGGCAATCTCTTCGATGCGAGCAAAATCAATGCGCGGCTCCCCCTTGTAAATCCCGTGAGCCGTACCAATCGCGGGTGCCAACGTATCTACGCCAGTCAACTCGATAAATCTCTCGCACTCGATTGGGTCAGCTAGTGCAGCATCTGCATCATCGACGACGAGATCGTCCTCCACGCCCCCGACCTTGCCGAGCTCTGCCTCCACATTGACACCGCGCTCCCGAGCCAGCTCCACTACACGCCGCGTCATCTCCGCATTTTCCGCAAAAGGATGCATCGACGCATCGATCATGACCGATGTATAACCCGCTTCGATACATCGCATGATCAATTCCTCTTCATGACAATGATCCAAATGCAGAGCAATCGGCACCCGGGCCTCCTCTGAGGCTACCCGGGCAATTGCTGCTACATACTCCGGTCCGAGATGCCGGACCGTACCGACTGTCGTCTGTAAAATGAGCGGTGCGTTTGCTTCGCAAGCCGCCTCCACTACTGCTTGGAGCATTTCCATCGTGTGCACGTTGAATGCCCCCACACAATACCCCTGCTCCCTTGCAGTGCGCAGCATCTGTGTCGATGATACCAACGCCATATTGATCCCTCCGTTTCCTTTCTGATCTGGTAGTTTACCTGGTTACGCCCTGCAAGCTCGCCAGCTCCAGGTTGATGCCCAGCTCCGCATACTTACTGACAAGATGCTGTGCCGCCGCATCCGTAATAATCCGATCGACATCGGACACCCCGGCGAACTTCGCCAAATGCGTCTCTCCGAACTTGCTGTGGTCAGCCAGCACGTAGACTTTTCTGGCGCGTTCCATCATGACTTGGTTAATTTGCGCTTCGGCCAGATTGAGCGTTGTTAGCCCATTTTCCGGATGAATTCCATCTGCTCCGATAAAGCATTTGAAGACAGAAAGTCCTCGCAAATTGTCCGCTGCGACAGAACCAACGAGAGCAAAGGATTTGTGGCGCATCTCTCCACCGATCAAGATGACGTGATGCTTACCTTGACTGTTCAGCTCCATTGCGATGTTGACCGCATTCGTCACGACCGTCAGCTCATTCAAGCCGCGCAGCAGCTTGGCGAGCTCCATCATCGTGGTCCCTGCCCCGAGAATAACCGTGTCCCCCGGCTGTATGTGCGATAGCGCCTGATGGGCAATTGCTTGCTTCTCTTCGCTTCTCTCTTCCAGCTTCTCTGTAAAACTGCGCTCCAATGGCAAGAAATTCGTAATCGTCGCACCTCCGTGAATGCGCGTCAACAGACCATCGTTTTCGAGCTTGATCAAATCTTTTCGGATCGTTACTTCCGACACATCCAGCGCCAGACTCAATTGGCTGACGGTTACGCTCTGTTCTGCCTTCAATTGTTCGAGGATTTTGCTGTGCCGTTCGGCTGCCAGCATATGACTTCACTTCCTTACGATCTTAAATTGTATCGTTTCGTTTTGTTTCTGTTTACCTTTCGTTTACTTTCATTTCGATCTTAGCATTGAAGAAAAACGAATGTCAATTAAGTTATGTACTTTTCAGAAATTTATCCAAACGGTCATGCAATGAAAACGTTTTGCCGATTTTACATCAAAAGGGAATTGCACGAAAAATCCGTACAACTCCCTTTTTTCTTACTTTCTAATTTTTTTCATCCACCGATTGTGCTTTTATTAACTCAGCGACAATATCTTGTTGCTGTGGAATGTCTTCAATAAACGTTACCTTGTAGCACAAATCATTCTCTACCCAAAAATAACTGATATTGTCGTGCTCGTCTGGTGAACTCAATGCTTCATCTATTTTATATTTTTCTGTTTTAAATACTTCCTTCCCCTCTAGTTGCAGACGATTTGCTTTCACGTTGAATGTTTGACCATCGATTCTCTCGAAAGTAGCACTGCCGTTCTTTTTGATCGCTTGAAACATGCTGGTGTCCTTATCTTGATCAAGATAGAAGCTTTCTTTAAATTTTGCTTGCTTATTGGTTCTTTCATAACGTACGAAGAACCCCTTTGATGTATGGTCCGTATCTCTGTAGTATACATCGGCACCTATCGCTTTAAATGTCCCAAGCAGTTGCAATGGCAGCTTAGGAGCAAATCCGAGCGAATCTTGAGCGTAGCGCAAATCCTCTGTGTCATAGACAGGCGTTTTGAACAGGTCATCCGTTTTGTATCGTTTTAACATGTTTTTATCCGGGAATTTCATGGAAGAAATCACGTTTAGCATTTCTTGCTGTGAATTAGATGCAGGACCATCAAGCTTATACTGAAGGCCTTGTTCCTCCCAGAAATATACAGACCGCGAGAACGAATCTTCATTATCCGTTAGTTTTAGGATTTTCAATCCATTCAGGTTCAGGGTTTCCTTCTTGATTTCTGAGGATTGTCTCTGAGTCCATATGATGTCGTTATGCTCAACTCCACTTGGGATAACCACGACATCAAAATAAGTCATTGCATCCCTTCTAAAGTCCATTGCCACCCCGGAAAACTTTTTACCCGTTAAATCTAGACGAACTGCTTTAAGCTTTAACTCTGGCAAATCGGGCACTTTAAACGCAGTAGGAGATACCTTAACCGCTTTCTCCAAATTGTTATAGACTCGGTGAGAGGAATCAAAGAGAATTTGGTCTCCTCCCGTTTGTGCAGCACTGTCAGAACTGCTTGCCGGATCCGACGTGGCAGCGTTGGTTAACGTCGCTGCACCCAGACCGATCATGCAGACAATCGCGAGCGCAGAAAATTTATACGAACCCTTTTTAAATGCTTTTATCATGGTGATTCTCCTTACCATTTCATTTTGGTTGGTTGTTCTCCCGAAATACAGCAGCTGGGGGTGTGCGGATTTGGACGCAAACAGCTTCAAAAAATCAATCATCGTCAATCCATAAGGAGTAGCTTCATTTTCTCCGAGAACATCCAGCACGTAGGCGTCGCATGCGATCTCCCTGTCGGCTTTCATTCTCTTTATACTTATCCAAACAATCGGGTTCATCCAGTGAATCGCCAGGACAAAGGAACTGAGCGCATTCCACCACGTATCTTTTCTTTTCAAATGGGCCAGCTCGTGCGAAAAAATATGCAGCAGCTGAGTGGAGGTCAGCTCTTTTACGACCGCCTCAGGAATAAATATCCACGGATGAATCAATCCGAAAATACAAGGGCTTTTTGCATAGTCACCTGTATATAGCGGGACTGGCTTTTTGATGTCGAATTTCCTTTGACATTCTTCCAAGACTGACAAGATCCGTGGGTCTGTTACAGGAGTGAGCCTTTTTGCTCGCTTTCTCATCCTCAAAAGATAGGAGCACAAATAGGTGATAAACGTAACTGTCCCACCAAACCATATTGTCGATATGATTGGCAAGACTAACGGATATTGATCGGAAAAGGAGAGGAGTGGTTGCGCTCCTTCCTGCACTGATAACGTTTCAGGCATGGCATGATTTTTTTCAGTTGCCATGTTAAGATCATTTTGTTGTATTTTTTTCTCTTCGCTGTTTCGAGAGATTTCATTTGATGAGTGGTATTCATCCAAATGAATGATCGAAACGGCATTTTTTATGTGTAAAGCAATATTAAATATACTTGCAGAGCTGTTGGGTAAATCAGGGAAAAGCAGTCTGACCAACACAATGAGCCACAGCGCATGCTGAAGGCGTGCACTCAAATGATGATGAAACAATTTTTGAATGGTCATCACTAGCAGGGCAACGGTACTCGCCGCTAGTGTAGAATAGAAAAACCATAAAAAAATGTTGCATAGGATCTCCATGTTTGTTTACCTCTAACGATGGACTCTGGGAGGTTGCAATCTATGTAGCTGCTATCGTTTTTCTTCCTTTTTTTCTTCCAGTATCTTCTGTAGTTGCTCAATCTCCTTCTTGGACCAATCCACCTCTTCCAAAAAGTTGGTTACCATCAGCTTTGAGGCTCCGCCAAACACTCGGTTTAAAAACGATTTGCTTTCCGCTTTGACACAATCTTTTTCGGAAACCAGCGGGTAGTACAGGTAGCTTCTTCCCGACCGCTCAAACCTGATCGCCTTTTTTTTCAACAGTCTGTTCAGAAAAGTACGGACCGTCTGATCGCTCCATTCGATATCAGTCGGCAGTTGAACAGCGATTTGCTCAGCGGTACTCGGATTTTGCTTCCAAATCACCTTCATAATTTCCCACTCAGAATCGGATATTCTCGGAATATTGGACATTGTCTTCACCTCCAATCACTAGGCAATTTTGATTTACAAATGTAAATACAAATAACGAAGTAAATTTTACAAATGTAAATTTATTTTGTCAAGCAAAGCAGCATCTTCCAACTGAAACCTCTATAAGCCATTGCTGAGGAATAAAGCCAGGCTGGTTACTTGCCTCTCTACTCTATATCCCGACTTTCCAGCATGAAATCAATAAACTTTTTATGCGCCCGTGAGAGCCACTTGTTTTTATGGTAGGCAATTTGCGCATAGAACAACAGCTCTTCCTCGCACGCTATCATTTTCACTTTTTGTTCATTCAACAAGGCCTCGACGCTAATATACGGCATCAAGCTCACACCTAGCCCGTTCGCCACGCTCTGCTTGATCGCTTCCATACTGGAGAACTCCAGGTGATGCTTCGGCTTGATCTCTCTTTTTTCCAAGAAGCGTTGAAAAAACCGCCGCAGAGCACAATGCTCCCCGCTGAAAATCATACATTCCTCGCCAGCATCCTCTATTTTTTCAAACGAATGATCGCGCCCTCCGATAAAAACCAAACGTTCCGTAGAGAACGGCTCCACGACCAGATTCGGATCATCGAGCTTTGGCTCCAGCGTGATCACGATATCCAATAGACCATCATGCAGCTTTTCCCGCAGGCGACTGCAGTCGTCCATTACAAACGAAATATTCACACCCGGGTAGCTCGCTCTATACCTGGACAAAATGTCACCCAGCCGATAGATCGTAATCGTCTCCGATGCTCCGATGCGTAACTCGCCTTGCAACGATTGCTCATTCGCTGATATATCCTTGATCTTGGCATAGGAAACCAGCAGCTCCTCCACATACGTGTACAGCTCGCGGCCATAGGCGGTTAGCTGAATTTTCTTTCCCAGTCGATCAAACAGAGGGACACCCATTCCTTCCTCCAGCTGTTGAATATGGGATGTAATCGTCGCTTGTGAATATTGCAGCGCTTGTGCCGCCTTCGTAAAGCTGTTGAAATCGACGACTGCCTTGAAGGTTTGAAACTGGCGAATCTCCATCCTCGCTCCCCCTTGCCCACATGTTTTATTATTAGAAATCCTGAAGATCATCTTCAGAACTTTCATTTTTACTAATAACTAATGATAGCATATGATTCTTGGTAAGTACCGGTACGGCTTGAACGATTCGAACAGAGGAGCTGATTTTCGATGAAAAAAGTGTGCTTGTTATTACCGAATGGCTTTGAGGCAGTAGAGGCTAGCGTATTTACAGACGTAATCGGCTGGAACAAGGAAGAGGGCGACGGGACAACGGAGCTGGTGACGGTGGGAACGCGCAAGGAGTTGAAATGCACGTGGAATTTTACTGTGATTCCCGAAATGGTGATCGACGATGCGGATGTAAATGACTTCGATGCGCTGGCACTGCCTGGCGGTTTTGAGCATGCAGGCTTTTATGAAGATGCTTATCGCGAGGACGTTCTCGCTTTCATACGTGAATTTGAAAAGCAGGGCAAAGTGATTGCCTCCATCTGCGTGGGTGCTCTGCCCCTCGGGAAAAGCGGGATTTTGCAAGGACGAAACGCAACGACCTACAACCTGAACAACCAATTGAGACAAAAGCAACTAGCTGCGATGGGCGCCAATGTCATCCCAGACCAATCCATCGTGGTCGACAACAACCTCATCACCTCGTACAATCCATCGACCGCTTTTGATGTGGCATTCACCTTGCTGGAGTCGCTGACATCCCGCGAAAACACCGACAATGTTAAACGCTTGATGGGGTTTCTTGTATAATAAAACCGGCATTTTGCCCAGTGCTCTTGGGTAAATGCCGGTTTCTTTCTGCTATTTAACGAACAAGCTCGCCAGCGCTCACTGTGTCTATATGAATGAGAATATCAAATGCTTGCCCAAGCGAAGTTGTTATAGAGTTTGGTTTGCTTGGATCAGCAGAACCGAATCCAATCAAAAACGGCCGTTCTTCCTCTAACCATTTTTGGGTGAGACCTGTAGCATTCCGTAAATCAACAAAGTATTGATCCTTTGAGACTTGATCCAGAGTATGATTGAATGTTTTTGGATCATTCGATTGAATGGTAGCTGGAACAATTTTATTTTCAATGTTAAACGCGTTATATTCGCCTTTCCCGAATGAAGTTCCAATCGTTACATATTCCTTTCCATAATGCTCCAGTAAATACTGACCGGCGAGCTTCGGGTATACCTCTTGCAACATATTGTTCTTTGCGATGTGCCCATTGTGACCCCATACGATTGTTTTTCCCAGCTGTTCATGAGCCCACTTCGCATTCTCAAACATCGCGATATCATGCTTCAAAAATAAATCAGATGGATTCTCCGAGAAGTTGAAATACATGCCAGTAAATTGCTCAATGACCTTGGCGTGTTGCTTAATCCTTGCGAACTCCTTGGATTGGCCGTTCAGACTGCTTTTGTTTTGTTCCAATATTTCCGTGATTTCTTTCGCTTGCTCCTGATGTTTTTTCTGAATGGCCACTGGCAAAGCTGAATAGGTTTCCAGGTCCTTTGTAACTTCGGCAAGTTCCTTCATTTTATTATTCACACGGGGCAGCAGGTCAGGCTTATATTTTTTATATACTGTCTGATCTCATCGTATACATTTTCGCTGACATTTTGTACATCCATTCCGACCACCCGCAGTTTCCTTTCGTTCTCGGGATCGGCATTGTACTCACGCATCCATTCCAGCATGTCTACGATTTCTTTTGTTTGAAATATAGGCATTAGGAATTTACTCGGATTCCCTTCTCCTGTGAGAACGTAATGATCAAGTTTCAATGCGTTGCCCCAGTTTTCTTCTAATACAAGGGTGGTAAAGCCCATTTCCATGACGAGAAATTCAACAAACCGGTGTTTCATCGTATAAATTTCACGACTTCCATGATTTGCCTCACCTAAACCTACGATTGAAGCAGAACCGATCATTTGGCGCAGCGGTTCAATATCTTTAAGATCAGTCCCAGGCTCAGCGCTATTCAATTGAAAAGAGTTCAGCTCTAACCATTCTTTTGGACTTAGATTTTCTGCCTTCTTCCCTTGTTGTTGTTCGCTGTCCGTCTCGGTTAATGGAGCTGTATTCGTGCATCCTGTTATGAGTAGACCACAAATCGATACCGCGACGATGCTACTTCTGTAAAAGACCGTCAAGTTCATTTCTTTTTCCTCCAAACAACTTTGTATGCTCAAAGTATGGCCCGGGCACTGCCTGTACAACAAGTAACGTTTTGTCATAAGGTTCAGACGCCCTGTTACCAACGGTTTCTCCCTACCCCATATGACAATTTGTCATCAAAAAAAGCACCGGATCTTGAAGATCGGTACTTTTGAAATAGCATTTCCAATGTCATATGCTGCAATCGGGGATAAGAATAAGCCATCCATCACACCCTACTGGCAAAAGGAGTGGTGAATCATGGAGAAAAAGCGAGGTTCTGCCGAGCACGAGCCCACAGTAGCGCCAAGCATGTACGGTCATGATCCTTTGGAAGAAAAGGCGACGGAAACAGAAGTGGAAAAGGGGGATTACACAAAGGTAACGCGGCTGTTCCTGGATCGAACGCCGGAAGAGTAAAGACGGGATTTCTCCCGTCTTTTTGTCATTTATAGGATACTCTCGGTTCTCGCCAGCTCAATTGCTTCTTCCCGGTTGCTGACACCGAGCTTCGAGTAAAGAGTGGAACAGTAATTCCGTACCGTTCCCTCCGATAAATATAGTTTGGTGGCAATCGATTTGTAGCGAAGCCCATCCGATAAAAGCTGTAAAATCTCCTTTTCCCGTTTCGTCAATCCATACGGATCATTCGGGCTGTACTTCTCTAATTGCTCACGTTGGCGCTTCATCTCTTCGAATACGCGCGTGGCGATCGACTGATCAAGCCACGTTCCCCCGCTATAGATGAGCTTCAGCGCTTCCATCATCTCTTTTGGACGAGTAGACTTCAGCATATATCCTTCCGCCCCATGCTCCAATGCTGTTGCTGCCTGTATCGAATCCTCGAACGTTGTCATGATCACAACCTTCATGTTCGGCCAGCGTTCTTTCATTTGAAGAATGGCCTCCAGTCCGTTCATCCCTTGCATGTGCACGTCCATTAACACGATATCCGGCTGGTGTCGCTCACACTGTTCTAATGCTTCTCGCCCATCACTCGCTGTACCCACAACGAGAAAGTTGTCCTGCTGGCTTAAAATTTGCTGTAAGCTGTCGGCAATCATCACCTGATCATCAACAATAAGCAGGCGGATACTTCCCTGTCCAGCTTCTGCCTGTATGGGAACATTACAAATGACAACGGTTCCTTGCCCTGATTGTGAATGAACGGACAGCGTACCTTGCTGTTGCTCAAGCCGTTCTTTTATTCCCTTTAGTTCTAAGCCGAATTCGGTGGATTCCAGTCCGTTGCCATTATCTTCGATTTGTAAACGGAGTTGCTGACTTTCGAAATACAGATCAACAGCTATCACACTTGCTTGGCCGTGACGAACCGCATTTGTAAGCAATTCTTGCAGGCAACGATATAAAGAAATGCTCATTTTTTGCATAACGAGCGTCTCACTGCCGATCACACGGAAGTTGACCGTTACACCTGTTGACTTCATAAATTCTCCCGTCAGTTCCAGGAGCACCTCACTTAACGACTGGTTGAACCGAGCATGAGCATGAGAGAGCTGATGCAAATGCTTTCTGATATCATCCAGGCTACCCTGTGCTATGGAGACAAGTTTATCAACTCGTTCGACCTGTGAATCAGGAACCGAGGATCGGAGCGACTCAACGCCAACAATCAGAGAGGTTAGCGAATGGCCAATCGTGTCATGCAACTCATGTGACAACCGATTACGTTCCTCGATCAGTGTCAGCTCCTCGATTTGCTTAATATGCTGCTCCAATAATTGCTTCTGTTCATGAATGATACGGCCTTGCTTATGAGACTCAATTAATATGCTAAACGCCATCCCCATCGCAAAACCAAAGCTGCAACTAAACATGAACTCGTACGGGAGACGATTGGTAATCAACCCGTTTAAAGCCGGAAAAATAATCCCACTAGAGATTCCCGTCCACATATAC
Source organism: Brevibacillus sp. HB1.3 (assembly GCF_013186635.1). Classification (NCBI taxonomy): domain Bacteria; kingdom Bacillati; phylum Bacillota; class Bacilli; order Caryophanales; family Paenibacillaceae; genus Brevibacillus; species Brevibacillus sp. HB1.3. Next base: position 547,422 of record NZ_JABMIT010000002.1, read on the forward strand.
GTTCGGCGACTACTGGCCACACCAATAATGATTACTAGTAAAACGAAAGGCCAAGTCAATCCAGGCGCTACAAAGGCCATAAATAGATAAAAAAAGCCTGTCATTACGACTTCGACTGCCAGATACCAATCTTTTTTTCTAGATTGAACGATCAATGGAATGGCATAAACCAAAAGGGCACTAAGGATGATGACTCCGAACGGAACGGCTATCATTTCCGGATACATAATATCTGCGATGACGATGATGCCTAGCCAAATCGTTCGCAAGGCTAAAATCACCCAATTGTACCAGAACCATTTTTTTATGTTGAATAACATTTTTCATGTACTCCTGCTCATTTAAATGGTAAGGGGTTTCCCGAATGTTTCTGACTCATCATGCCTCACCAATTCTCGATCCGTCAAGCAAAATGCGCCGTGTCATATAGCCTTTATGACATTCTATCATGCCGTAAATATGATCAGTTAACACGATGTCATCCATAGATCGAACGGTATTGTCACTATGTGATTTTACAGCCCTGAGAATAAGGTGGATGTGTAAAGACAACACAATTCAACTTACAGGAGCGATGAGAAATGAAACCATTCCCTATGCAAAAAGGAGCGTCCCTTACGTTATCTGCATTATTGATAGGAACGCTGATACTTCCTACTTACGGTTGTGCGGAAGCAAGTGTGGACCAAGCAATCACGCAACAAAAGGAAACGGATCATACAAAAAAACCATCCACCCCGGATCAAGCAGCTCAAAAACAGGGGAAAGAAATGAAGGACTTCATTGATCAGAAAGCAAAAGTTGAGGGAGTCCCTGGAATCATTGCTGCTGGGTTAAGAGACGGAGAATACTGGTCTTATGCAGCCGGTGTAGCCAACCTCGATCATAAAAATCCGATGGAGCCAGACTTTACTTTCCGTATTGGCAGTGTCACAAAGGCGTTTGTTGCTACCGTTGTCTTACAGTTGGCTCAGGAAAAAAAGCTAAATCTGGAAGACTCGATAGAAAAATGGCTCCCAGGTGTAGTAAAGGGTAATGGGTATGATGGCAACAAAGTCACAATTCGTATGTTATTGAACCAAACGAGCGGGATTGCAAGCTATACGAGTACAGACATGCGGTACGCTACCTCATTCCCTCAATATACCGTTGATGACCTTGTACGTATGGGACTGGCTAAGCCGCCAGTATTTCAACCAGGGGCAGGCTGGGACTATTCGAATACAAATACCGTACTAGCTGGTCTTGTTATTCAAAAGGTGACAGGAGAAACATACGATGTGCAGATGAAGAAACGGATCCTCGACCCGCTCCACATGACAAATACCTCCTTTAGTGGTAGTAATCCAAAAATCCCGGGCCAGCATGCCACAGGCTATAACATGAATAAGGAAGGTAAACTGTATGATTTCACAGAGTATAATCCTTCATGGGCGAATGCTGCGGGGGAACTGATCTCGACAGGGAAAGATTTGACCACCTTTTTTAGTGCCCTTTTGAGTGGGGAACTATTAAGTGACGAGATGATGAAGCAGATGACAACAGGTGTGGAATCGCCTATTGGCAAATATGGACTCGGACTTTATGAGGTGACACTGCCGAACGGAAAGACCTATTGGGCTCATGGAGGCGGCATACATGGGTTTGAAACGTTAGCGGGTGGTACCTTAGGCGGGAAGGATATTTTGGTGACGAACATCAATGCGGTCGGTCCAGAACCTGTCGTCGCTAATAAAGCCATGTTCGAAAAGGAATTTAGCCGTTGAGTTAAAAAGGAAAAATGATAGAAGGCTTTTGCTTTTGGAAATCCAAGAGCAATAAGCCTTTTTCCTATTCAATGATTATCTATAAATTTATTTATGGATATGCTATTAAAACATAATTTGTTTTATAGATAACTCGACCTTAGAATAGCAACTGTATCCCAATCAAAAAATACAGGAGGCAATATAGTATGACCCCATCAATTAAATAGGTACTGACATTGCTCCTTCATGTGGCTGCGGAATGTTTATTGATTCAGAATGTCACGTATGGCTGCATCGATCTTCTGGGCAGTTACATGTCGGCGGTTTAAAAATGAGAGCATCTGGGGTGTAACTAAACTTCGCATATGTTTGGATGTTTGGGCTGGCCCAAGATTGCACCCGTATCCATCGGTAATCCAATCAGGAAAATGTCCCATGTGTTCTCGCAGGTGTGAGTTATAACGTAAATTGAGACTGTTTATAAGATAGTTTGAGACTGTTTATCTCGGGCATTCCGTCGCGGGCAGAGGGAACGGTCGGGGCCGAGATGGCAGCAAGCTGGCACCGGAATAGGAAATTTCCAGTGCCAGCTTGCTGGTGTTCTTAATGTGATGAAGAGCCAATGAGTTGCTCGGCAATGCTTTTGGAAAGAGTCAACGTATTAATTTCAGAAGGCATCGCATTGATATTAAGGGTTTGTACATAATCCCCGCCGCGAGTTCCACCTGTGAAAGTTGCGAATCCTGGAACGTTGCCGCCATGCCCCCAAATCGTAATACCATTCGTCAGCTTTGTTCCAACGATCCCCAAGCCGTATTCACCTGCTGGAGTTTCAACCCCAGTTAACATCTGATCTAAAGTAGCTGGTTTTAATAGCTTGCCACTAAGTATAGCACTGAAGAATGTATTCATATCATCCGCTGTGGAGATCATAGATCCCGCAGCATCTGCCCAAGAGGGATTCATTTCGGTTCTGTCTATGAATTGACCGTCGAGTACGAAGTATCCTCGTGCATGTTCACCTGGAATAAACGAGTAGTCGTCGGGTACATAAGTGCTCGTTAGGTTAAGGGGAGCTATGAAACGTTTCCTAATATGTTCCCCGTATGTTTCTCCAGTAGCCTTCTTAATAATCATCCCTGCCAGTACCGTATTCGTATTGGAATAAACCCATTTCTCTCCAGGCTTAGAGATTGCCTTCATGTTCAGTCCAGTACGAACTAATTCGTCAGCAGTAAAGGAATGTAACGGGTTTGGGAGAAATTTATCGAGAAAATCCTTGTGTTCTGAATAGTCAGGAATACCGCTTGTTTGGTTTAATAGTTGCCGAATCGTGATATGATCCCCTTCATATTCAGTACCCTTAACAACATCAGGCAGCCATTTTTCTATCGTGTCATCCAGGTTCAGTTTTTGTTCATCAACAAGCTGAAGAACGACCATTGCAGTAAACGTCTTTGTTAGACTACCGATCCGGAAAGTAAAGTTCGTCTTAACCGGGTCAGTACCGTAAATGCTTGCTTCACCGGAAGCATATGCCCATTTTGATCCTTTGTTTGAGGAAGCTACAATTATGCCCGGTATATTTTGATGGTTAGCAGCTTCATCGATAAGTTGCTTGGCTTTGGTCTGCGAAGCTTGACTGTAAGTAGTAACGAGGGGATCCGCCTGCTTTGCAAAACCAGTTCCTTGTAATGGCAGTAATAGAGTCGCGGTAATCATTGTCGATACAGTGAGCATAGAAATTTTGTTCATTTCGTTTCTCCTTTTGATTAAAGAATCGTATTATTCATTCATTCGTTGCGAAGCGATTTGTCTCCCCGAGTATTACAAAGTAATTGTCATACTGCCAAGATGCCATTATGTCACCATGATGCGTTTTTACTGTCATATGACAGCTTATCGCCCGATTAGGACGGGATTATGATGGTATCATTAGAGAATGGAAGAAAATCACAGAAAGTTAATGGAGGATCAATTTTTAAGCCTTCTTTCCTACGTAGCTGATTATCCGGATAATGGTCAAGTAATCATTAATGAAAAAGGGGAACCTACCCTCAAACGTATATCGAAAAAGGAAGGTTCTCCAACTCTAAAAGCGCTGGAATCTACGATTACTCAACGATTACAAGAAAGAAACATTCTTGGCATCCTCTGTAATGTTGAACACTGGACTCAATGGACGAGGCATTTTGGACCTTTATCTGGCTCGGCTGTACCCCATATAGATGGCAAAACAAATCTTGATGGTAGTCACCAATTATACAGACATGCAGGAAGGCAAAAAGACAGGAATCTGGCTGTCCGAGTTTGCAGAGGCTTATCTGACCTTTGAAAGCAAAGGCTTTGAAGTAACCGTAGCAAGTCCATTGGGCGGAGTTGGTCCGATTGACCCTGGCAGCGTGGACGACCAAACACCGCAAGAAATCTTGGACGCCGCCAAGTATCTGGAAAACACCAAAAAGCTGGATGATGTAACAGCAGACGGCTTCGAGGCCATTTTCCTTCCTGGTGGTCATGGCACGATGTTTGACCTGCCAGATAACCAAAAGCTCCAGCAATTACTGCGAGATTTTTATGAAGCAGGAAAAATCGTAGCCGCTGTTTGCCACAGTCCTGCCGGGCTCGTGGGTGCGACCTTGTCGAATGGTCAGCCGCTGGTCGCAGGCAAGCGCGTGAATGCTTTCACGGACAGAGAAGAAGAAGCGACGGGCTTAGGCTCCTATCTGCCTTTCCTTTTGGAGAGCAAAATCCGCGATCTCGGTGCCATTTTTGTGGCGGCACCAAACTGGGGCACCCATGTAGAAGTCGACGGCAACCTGATTACTGGACAAAATCCCCAATCTACACTCGCTGTCACAGAAGCAGTAATAAGCAAATTAGGTGAATAATACACGTGAGGCTGATAGATGAAACACCTATCAGCCTTTTCTTTAAACGAAAGGAGGGCTACTCACTACCATGGCAACAGAAAATATGGCCCGTCACTCTGAACAGGCACAAGCCACTCGCAAAGGATCAACTCTCGCCTTGTACGCTCTGACACTTGGGGCATTTGCGATCGGGATGACAGAGTTCATCATTATGGGGCTGCTTTCGGAGGTAGCCACCAGTCTGAACGTTTCTATCCCGATGGCTGGATTCCTGATTACCGGATATGCATTAGGTGTCGCTATCGGCGCTCCCATCATTACGATGGCAACCCACAGAATGCCGCGCAAAGCACTTTTGCTATTTCTTATGATTTTATTTATCGCGGGAAATGCGCTAGCCGCTCTCGCACCGAACTATACGATTTTGATGTTGGCTCGCATCCTGGCTGCTCTTACCCACGGATCGTTCTTCGGTGTGGGTTCGGTCATTGCCGCTGAGCTGGTTCCCAAGGAAAAACGCGCGGGTGCCATCGCGATTATGTTTACAGGACTGACACTGGCCAATATTTTGGGGGTACCGATTGGAACATTTCTGGGACAAGCGTACGGCTGGCGCTCTACCTTCTGGGCGATCACGATTATCGGGATCATTGCATTAATCGGAATCGTTATGCTCGTTCCGAAGGTTACCAGTGCAACATCTAGTCTGCGTCAAGAGCTCGGCGTGCTCAAACGCCCAGCGGTTCATATCGCGCTTTTGATGACCGTATTCGGATTTGGTGGTGTATTTACTGCGTTTACGTACATTTCACCAATCCTGGTGGATATCACGGGCTTTTCCCCCAGCTCTGTTTCGTACATCCTCGTCCTGTTCGGCGTAGGGATTACGATCGGGAATATTTACGGAGGAAAATTGGCAGACCGCAAGCTATTTCCTTCCTTGCTCGGGATACTTGTCGCACTGGCACTCGTTCTCGCCGTGTTCAGCTTTACAGATCAACATAAGCTCCTCACCTTGATAACCGTATTCCTTTTGGGGATTGCTGCATTTGGTACGGTTCCTGGCTTGCAGCTCCACATGCTGAACACAGCCAAGGAAGCACCTACGCTCGCCTCGACACTGAACATCGCGGCCTTCAATCTGGGAAATGCGCTTGGTGCCTATATCGGGGGGGTTGTGATCGATTTTAACTTTGCAGGAGGTCTTTCTGCCGTTCCTTGGGTCGCTTCACTCGTGACGGTCATCGGAATTTTGTTTACGATATGGGGAGCGCAGCACCAGAAACGTCACAGGTAAGAAAGGATAGCCAACATGGTGGACTTTGAATGGTACCGTAGCTTTATCAGCATCTATAAGCATAGCTCTGTATCGGAAGCTGCCAGAACGAGGATGATGACACAACCAGCCATGAGCCAGCACCTGGCCTCCCTGGAAGCAGAGGTTGGGGAGCCATTATTTACACGAGCTCCCCGCAAAATGATTCCTACCGAGAGAGGCAAAGCGCTCTATACACAGGTGATTCCGCTCATCGAGGCTTTGGAAGAAACCACACAAACGCTCAAATCGAACGCAGCCACAGCTCTGCCCATGATTCGGATCGGGTCGGCGCATGAGTTTTTCCGGGAGAAGCTAGCTCCGCACATCGGAAGCTTCCAAATGAGCGTCATCGCCTATCTCGGTGTCGCTTCCAAGATACTCGAATTCCTGCTGGAGGAAAAAGTAGACCTCATCGTCATGTCGCAAAAGCTTACCGCGCCAGGCGTCGAATATATTCCGTACATGCAAGAGGAATTCGCTTTGGTGGCACCTCCCGATTTCAGGGAACCAACGTTTGACGACAAGGAGTCTTTTGAATCATGGTTATGCTCCCAGCCATGGATCAGCTATGATTTGGATTTGCCGATCATCCGCCGTTTTTGGCGCGAGCATTTTCAAAAACGCCCACAAACGCATCCGACACACGTCGTACCCGATTTGCATGGTGTACTGAAGGCTATTGAGCACGGCGCTGGCATCAGCCTGTTGCCTACGTTCATGCTGGAAGACCATTTATCCAGAAACAAAGTAAAGATCATGTACCCGTCCTATACTGTTTTTAATGATTTGTATTTGGCTTATCATATGAAGAACCGGAATTTGCCCCTCTTGAAAGCATTAATTGAAACGATGAAGAAGACGGTTGAAAACAACAATAGATAAAGATACTGCCGCTCCTAATAAAGGAGCGGCACATTCTTACAAACAGTTTAAAGTTTTAACATCTCGTTTATCCAGGATCTAAAATTTTCTTGCATATTTGGATATGTTCCATCAATATTTTTCCTCAATGTCACCCACTGTAAATGCTGTAAATGCTGAGGGAGATTGCATATTTTTAATCTGAGATCATTCAACTCTCCTGTATAATCTTCTAATATAAGCAACCGTTCACCATCTAGCGTTTCCTTCCCATATGCTTCATATTTTACTTCATTGATTTCTGCTGTCGTATGCCAGTGTTTGTATGTGCACCAACGGAAGTTCCCTGGTAGCCCTTTTAATTTCAAATTCAATTCTTCTATGTCTTCTTTTCTTACATAAGACCCAATTATTTCAGTATCTAATTCAATTCTTGGATCGAACTCTTTACAATCAATGGTAATTTCATAATCTGCATTTTCTTCAGTATGATAGTGAAATAGGATATCTCTCAAGTTGTTTACGGCAATTTCTTTGCCAAAGTATACTCCTGATTTTTTCTCCATAAATGATCCCCTATTTCATAAATAGTGTGCATTACCTTATTAATCCGTACCCCACTTGGGCAACGTTCCATTCCGAGTAATTGTATATATCTCATAGTGTTCTTCCATATCAGGATCAGAATCCGTCTTTTTATGGTAGTGGAAGTCTAGATGCGTTTTCCCCCGTAGTTCTCTTTTTCTAATATCAAACCTAAATATATCTCCTCCTCTATCATCATAAAGTGTAAATACTTCTTCTCCCTGTTTTATTCTCCCATTAGAATTTTCGGGACCAGAATAGTCAATTTTTCCTTTATGCTCATCATATACAGCCTCTGCAGCATTGCTAATTTCATCCCAAACTCTATCTTCAAATTCATCCCAAATCTCACGCATGATTTTTTTTCCGAATTTCGATTTTACAAATCCCTTTAATGCGAGCGCCACAACTGGCCAAAGTAACGGAAGAGCGAGGGCTTCTACCTTATCTCTCGAACTATATTGAATCGTTTCGCTTCTTGGGTCATTTATGTTTTCACTACCATATTTTAATACAACGGAGGTGATACTCGGCAAAATTGTAGGAGAAAGCTCGTTAGCGTTAAACTCTTCTTCGATATCTTCTCTAATCTGATCAACCAGTGAGTATAATTTTTCACTTTTCTTTTCTTCACTCTTTATTTCTAATACAGATTCTAACTCTTCCTTTAGATCATCGTTTATGGTTGATTGATTCATAAACAACTCTCTATATTCTTGATCCTCCTGTAAAGCAAATACGATGTATTCCAAATGGTTAAATACAAATTCAGTTGAGTAACGCAACTCGTCTTCACTTAAATTAAGGTCAACGCCTGTATCTTCCAAGTATTTACTATTAGTTATTTGCTTTAAAACTTCGCTATCTATTTTGGGGATTTTATTAATTTGTGTATTTGCAGATGCTGTTGATAGTAATACTGTGTTAAATAATAAAGCAAAAGCTAACACTATTGCTGTGGAATATCTTAGTTTAAGCAGCAGCCCTTTCATACTATCCCTCCGTAGATCAATTAAAGTTTTAGCTAACATTTGAAAATGCATGAATTACAAGAAAATAGATCACCCTTTCATTCGAGTTAATTGAATAATTTGTATACAGTTACAAAATATCACGCTTTAAACTGTAAATAAATACCAAATATTCGACATAAAATCATACTTGGAAGAATAAATGGGTGTGGAAGGAAGTTAGTAAACGCTTGCCTTTTTATCAATTGAGTAGTAAAGTGATAATAAGCTCAGCGAAGGGAGGCAAACTAACATGCGTAATAACACCATCGGCTCATTAATCTGGTTACGCTTGATGCGGTTTACCACCCAAAGCAACCAGCTGTCAAATGAGTTTCTCAAACGCTTCGACTTAACAACAGCGCAATTCGACGTCCTGATGCAAATAAGTGTCTACCAGCCTCTCACCCAGTCGGAGTTAGCTGAGAAGGTAACCGTTACACAGGGTGGTATTTCTCGGATGCTCGTAAGACTTGAAAAAGAGGGCTACATTGTACGCAAGCAGGATTGGAAAACGAAAACGATTAGCCTTACCGAAAAAGGGGAAGCCGTACTGGAACAAGCCTTTCCTGAACAACTAGCGTTTCAGTCGTCATTCTTCGATGAGGTACTAAGTGAAGAAGAACAAAAAACGCTTTACACCCTAATGACACGCGTCCATAGGCATAGCCAAAAAAAGGAATTACCGCCTGAGTAATTTTTTTACACCATCACTTGATTAGTCAAGTTAAACGAGGAGGAACTACCATGCACACTATTCCAGGCCATCACCATGTATCTATGTTAACCAAACATGCTCCATCGAATAATCACTTTTACCAAAACGTATTGGGACTGCGCAGAGTGAAGAAAACCGTCAACCAAGACGATCCTTCGATGTATCACCTGTTTTATGGAGATTTGACAGGCAGTGCCGGAACAGAGTTGTCGTTTTTTGAAATGCCAATGGTAGGAAAAACCGTACGCGGTACGAACGCGATCACTCGAATCGGACTGCTCGTTCCGTCACTGGAGAGCTTGACCTTTTGGAAAAAGCGCTTCGAGCAACTAAATGTTCACCATGGCGCCATTACCAAGTACGCTGGCCGCGATGCCTTACATTTTGAAGACCCAGAAGGCCTGCGAATGATCCTGATCAATAACAACGGCGAAGGAGTTCCATCGAATTGGGCTCCATGGGACGAATCCGTGGTCGAAGAAAAGCATCGCATCTTGGGAATCGGCACGGTTGAGATTACTGTCCGCTCCTTGGACAAATTAGCCAGTTTGTTAACAGACACATTCGGTTATACCGAAGTATCACGCTCAGAACAAGAAGCCATTTATCAATCCGTCCCAGGGAAATCCTTTGGAGAAATTGTCATTAAGCAGGAAGACGGCTCACCTGAAAAACCCGGTCGAGGAAGCATTCATCACTTGGCGATTCGTGTGAGCAACGATGACGAGCTGCAATACTGGGATGACGCCGTTCGAAAACTCGGTTTCCGCTCAACAGGGATCGTGGATCGCTTCTACTTCAAAAGCTTGTATTTCCGTGAGTCAAACGGCATTTTGTTCGAAATTGCAACAGACGGTCCTGGCTTCACAGCAGATTCAACCGTCGAGGAGCTCGGAAAAGCTTTGGACTTACCTCCATTCCTCGAAGAACGCCGTGCAGAAATTGAAGCGAAATTGACACCGATAGACTAAAAGGAGTGAATCAACATGGAACAATATCGTATCGACGCCAAAAAGGGACTTGAATTCGGCTTATATTCGATTGGCGACCATGTCCCGAATCCACACACAGGCTCCAAGATTTCTCCTGAACAGCGCATCAAGGAATTAATCGAGGCAAGCAAGCTGGCAGATGAAGCAGGCCTTGATGTATTCGCTGTCGGCGAAAGCCACCAGACGTATTTTACGACGCAAGCACATACCGTCATTCTGGGTGCGATCGCACAAGCTACGAAGAATATTAAAATCGCTAGCTCCGCCACTGTATTGAGCACATCGGATCCTGTCCGCGTGTATGAGGATTTTGCTACCCTGGATCTGATCTCCAATGGTCGGGCAGAAATTGTCGCCGGACGCGGTTCCCGAGTAGGAGCATATAGCCTCCTCGGCTACGATGTGCGCGACTATGAGGAATTGTTTGAAGAAAAAATGGACCTTCTTCTCAAGCTAAATAACGAGGATCGCGTTACGTGGGAAGGGCAGTTCCGTGCACCGCTACAAAACGCTACGATCCTGCCGCAGCCTTTACAAGGACGTCTGCCCATCTGGCGTGCAGTAGGGGGACCACCTGCAAGTGCGATTAAAGCCGGTCAAGCTGGCGTGCCTATGATGCTGACCACACTTGGAGGTCCAGCCATCAACTTCAAAGGCTCCGTCGATGCTTACCGAGAGGCTGCGAAGCAAAATGGTTTTGACCCAGCGACTCTGCCAGTAGCCACAACGAGTTTGTTTTATACAGCCGACAAAACTTCGGATGCGCTTCGCGAGTTCTATCCGCATCTAAATGGTGGTTTTATCGCATTGCGTGGCGGTGGCTACCCGAAGCAACAGTTTGCACAGTCTGTCGATTATCGTGATGCATTAATGGTAGGCAGCCCTGACGTCATCATCGAAAAAATGCTTTACCAATACGAAATGTACGGACAACAACGCTTCATGGCGCAAATCGATTTCGGCGGTGTACCTTTTGATAAAATTGCGAAAAACATTGAACTAATCGCAACGAAAATCTTGCCAGAAGTCAAAAAGCATACCACCAAATCATAATAAAAAGCCCATGAAAATCGTCGTCTTCAGTGACGGTTATCTCAAATTAGAGATACTCTACGGACCGAAAGCTTCCAAGACGCAGATCTTCTTCTCACAAGGAAAGAAGGTCTGCGTCTTTTTTATTTTTCCATGATAGTTAAAATTATCCTCATTAGATTATAATCATGAAGCAACAGATGAATCACACGTAAAAGGTGCGTGACGACTTGTGAATATTTGGAGGATACTGGACATTGATCCTACCGAAGATATTTCGACGATAAAAAAAGCCTATGCGAAAAAGCTAAGGCTGCATCACCCGGAAGATGATCCAGAGGGCTACCAACAACTGCGAGAAGCATACGATCTGGCTATTAAAATGGCGAAGAAGGGCCAGGGAAAACCAAAGGTAGAAATGACATCCATAGCCGATGCAGAAACCCCTGAACAACCGGAAGAGGATACCCCCATTCTCACTGTTCCACGTCGGCTGTCCTTTCAACATATTGACGCCGCACCAGATCGCCATGATCCGGTTGAACAGATAGACACTTTCATAGAAGAGGATACTCCCATTCTCACTGTTCCACGTCGGCTGTCTTTTCAACACATTGACGCCGCACCAGATCGCCATGATCCGGTTGAACAGATAGACACTTTCATTGAAGAGGATCCTTCCATTCTCACTGTTCCACGTCGGCTGTCCTTTCAGCATATTGACGCCACACCAGATCGCAATGATCCAATTGGACAGATAGACAGTTTTATGGAGCAAGTAAAAGCTTTGTACGACGATTTCCCTTCCAGGATCAATCCTGAAAATTGGACAAAGCTGCTCCGTTCTGACTTCGTGTGGAATATACATCTGAGGAGAATCGTCAGTGACCGCCTGTTTCACTTTCTACACGAGCACCACCATTTGCCCAAAAGCGTCTGGTTAATACTAGAGGATGGCTTTCAATGGCGGGAGCTTATTCAAGAGCCTTTTTATATGGACAAGCACTCGAAAAATTTTTGCCAATACTATCTGAAGCAGCTAGACGAGCCAGGATTGCGTTTTGACACTTTGCTTGCGGCGCCCCATCTCGATCGTGATCTATTCTTGTCTTACCGCGATGCAGCTTATCAAGCCTTGAAAGAAAATCAACTGGAGCAAGCAAGCAACTCACTTAACGCGGCTATTGCCTTATTTGCGGATGACCCCGAATTGCTTCGCCTTCAGGGAGAGTATTGCCAGCGAGTCGGTGACACGGCTGGTGCACTCGACGCATATTCCCGTATCATCTGCATTCAACCAGACGATATCGACAGCTACCTGGCTCGAGCCTACATATGGTACCACAAGCAACATGTCACCGAGGCTCAGAAGGAATGCGAGTACATCTTGTCTCAACTCCCAACCCATACGGAAGCACTAAGCCTGCTCGGAAAGTGTCAGCTAAAGCTGGGTAATGAAGCTCAGGCAAAAGTCACATTTGAACAGCTGCTCGCAGCCAGTCCACACGATTACGAGGCGCTCATTTTGCTCACGCAGATTCGTGGAAACATGCTGAAACAAGTCAAGAAGCTACCAGCCAAAGAACGAAAGCATGCCTTGCAGCAATTGACTTCGGAGCTGGGAGAACGGAAAGACTTGAATAAACAAATAAAGCCAGCCATTCATTTCCAAGTAGCCATAGCTACAGTGACACTTGCGCTCATCATGCTTTTTCAATCTCTTCTATACAACGCGTTTGTGGATCATACAAAATTAACTCCCATTTCATATATACAGCTTCACCAGAATGGACTGGTCAAATTATCTTCGCCAGAGGATTTAAAACAGATTGGACCCAACCAATTCGTTCAGGCCAAGTTAACGAATCTCCGTTTTCTGAAAATCTATCAGTATACGAAAACAGATAAAGACGGAAATAGCTACACGGCATACGAAAATTATTTGACGCTTAATGAAACCGGAGACATAGGAAAAGTTAATCCTTCAGGCTACGTAAAAATCGGCTACTTGGGGGATACACCCATCCTCGTCATTACGAAGTATAGTACGATCGAGATTGAAAAAACCGGAATCTTAGAATTTGAAATGGGCCAGGTAATGGATATACCTCCTAAGGTACTGACTGACACAAAGAAAATGTTACTGGATTTGGAACTGACTTCTTTGTTCGATTTCAACAAACTCAATCAAAATCAAATGATCGACGTAAGGTATATGACGATTCCGAGCCCTCCGTTGGAGATTTATTTCTATGGGCTGATTCTTTTGGTCTTGTGTCGGTTCTTCTTTGGTTCACTGTACAAGCTGTATATCATCACTCGAGTCTATTAACAAGGAGTGGACTTTTCATACATGTTCACATTCAAGCATAAAAAGGAAAAACAATTTCACTTCTTCACCGGCAGTATGAATTCAGCTATTGGGATTGGGTCAGATTCGATCTACATCGAAATTAAAGATAACTATACCAAACGGGGAATAAGAGACGCCGCGAGTCAGAAAGAGAGACTATCGTGGATGCTAAAAGAAGGCGAGCGGAAAGAATTTGCCCGGCTTCACCATTTCTTATCAGCGTTATCAGAGTCAGGACGCGTGGAATATATCAACTCTCTGGAACCAGATCGGGATCGCGTCGGCAAGGCAAAGATCGTTCATTCCTATCTGCGAAGACTCCCAGATGAAGGGATCGCCGCCTATGATTATGCCTGGGTCTCCCACTTGAGTGGTACGAGACGGGAAGGCGGCTATATCAGCAAAGAGGAAGCTCGGCAGTTTAAGCTACAGGCTGTGAGACAAGCGCAGCAAGCCTATAACAGCTGGAGCGAGTTTATTACGGGATATATCGCCGGCTATCAATTTATGACTGCGCAAACATCGCTGGATCACCTGCGCCAAAGTGATTGGAATTTTTCACGTTCCTTTGTTTCCAAACACTTCATGCTATCGAAATCTAACTGGCATACCGACTTTTCAAATTTTCGCTAATCAATAAAAGCTCTTCCCATTTTGGGTGAAGAGCTTTTTTACTTTCGTCCTACTTCTGCTTCTGTCCAACCAAACCAAAGAAAAACATATCCACCCATTGCTCCATACTCAGCGTTACTCGCTCACGATTCGATACTTCCCACTGGCGTCCCAGCTCATTTTTGTACATCGTGAAGTACATCATCATCATTTCTTCTGTCAGATCACGCTGAATATAACCTTCCTGCTTCCCAAGCGCGACAAACCTCGTAAAAAAATGCCTGATTTTTTGCTCGTATTCGCCTTCAATTCGTTGCAGCAAGCCACTTAGTTCAGCAAAGGGGGCGTTCTGAAGCTCGTCCGTGAGGGTATGCAAATTCTTGGCTTCCAACAGCATGATGTCCTTTGTCTTTTCTGGAAAAGAACTCCCCGAATCGAGAATTCTCTCGTACTGCTCCAACTGCTTGTCCATCCAGTTCATTAGCATGTCTGCGTAGAGCTGTTCTTTTGTCCCAAAGTAGTTATAAATGGTCGCAGGGGAAACCTTCGCGTTCTGCGCAATTTCATTTACACTGACTTTTTGAAAGCCATGTCTGGAGAACAATTGTAAAGCGGCGCTGTATATTTGATCGATTTTGTTCTGTTTTCGTCGTTCGAATCCATTCATCTTCTCCACCTCTTTCTGTAGTGTAGTTCAGGTTTTAGAGTATTTCAATAAATTAACTACAAAATGATTGAAATGGGGTGGTTTTGATAGTTATAATTATTTTGTAGTAAATGAGTATATTCACTACATATTTTTAAGGGATAGGAGTGAATTTATCATGAAACAAATACGGATCCCCGCTTTTTTGCATGACGTCTTCGGTGAAAAGCAGAGCATTGGCTCGATCGGAGCTATCCTGCTGTTCGGCGGAGTGCTGACCACTGCTCTCTATTTGCGATTCCCAGAACTCACGGAGAGCTTGCCCATTTGGCGCAGCACGCTGGCACTGTTGCTTGTATTCGATATATTTTCTGGCTGTCTAGCGAATTTTACGATCTCAACCAGCAATTTTTATGCCGCACGTAAAAAAAATCGCCTCGTCTTCATTGCCATTCACGTCCATATCATCCTGGTTGCCCTTCTCTTACAACAAAACCTCGCGTATTCCATAGGAGTATGGGCTTATACGATTGTAGGAGCTTTTGCTGTGAATGCTCTTTTTGGGAATCGTTCGCAGCTGTTTGTCGCAGGCATTCTCCTGTCCGTTGGCCTTGGCTGGATACCATTGCTCCCAGGGATGCATCCGTTTCTGTTGATCGCCTGCTTATTCTTTATGGTAAAAGTGTTATTTAGCTTTGCTGTCAATCATTATGGGAAAGTAATCGATGACACAGGTACAGAAAAATGAAGACTTCCTACCGCCTTTCCAAACTCACAAAGTCGGATAAACCCGCATTCGTATCACTCATGAGCAGGGCATTTTCGCGTGATCCTTTCTTTTTGCACGTATTTGGGGATTCAGAGCTCGATCATACAGCAAGAAAAAGCGTTACAGCCTTTCTATCTTTTCTGTTTGATAAGAGCTTTCTGTTTCACGAGGAAGTGTGGGGCATTTTTGACGAGGACAGCTTGCTAGGCACTTACGTCGTCGAGAAACCACAAACAAACAAGCATTCGAATAGAAAAGGAGGATTCCTGTTAATCGGTAGATTGATCCCGTTAGTATTTCAACTTTCTGGAAAAACGCTGATACTCCTTAATTCCTATATGCGCATCACACGTTCTGCCGCTCCTCCATGGAAACATCACTACCTCATTATGATTGGCGTAAAACCGGAGGCTCAAGGCAAGGGAGTCGGCAAAGCCCTGATGCAACACCTGTTTCAAAGCATAAAAGAGGACCACGAATCGCAGGGAATCGCGCTGGATACGGAAAAGGAAGAGAATGTGGGTTTGTATCAAAAGCTCGGATTTACGTTACAAGAACAAACCAAAATCGATGATGTCCCTGTGTATTGTATGGTATATCAAAAAAATCGATAAGAATGACGGATACATGCTGCCGCCACCTTGCATTATGTTACAATTATTGTAAGAAATATGTACATCGATGGAAGCGAGTTGATCTTATGAAAAAGAAAGTGATCCTGGCTGGCGGCACTGGCTTTATCGGCAAGTATCTGGCAGACAAATTCAA
The DNA here is from genome assembly GCF_013186635.1 of Brevibacillus sp. HB1.3. Lineage (NCBI taxonomy): Bacteria > Bacillati > Bacillota > Bacilli > Caryophanales > Paenibacillaceae > Brevibacillus > Brevibacillus sp. HB1.3. Next base: position 563,707 of record NZ_JABMIT010000002.1, read on the forward strand.
TCAACTTGGCTACGAAGTCATGATCATCGCAAGAACTTCCCCTCATATCACATGGGACAATCACGCGAAAATCGTAGAAGCTTTGGAAGATTCCGAGCTACTCATCAACCTGGCGGGCAAATCCGTCAACTGTCGTTACCATGAGAAGAACAAGGAAGAAATCCTGAAATCTCGGACAGAGACCACTCACATACTCGGCGATGCTGTTTTGGCTTGCAAAAACCCGCCCTCGCTCTGGCTCAATTCCAGCACAGCCACCATCTATAGGCATGCGGAGGATCGTCCCATGACAGAAGCGAGCGGGGAGATTGGAACAGGCTTTTCCGTTGATGTCGCCAAGGAGTGGGAATCTGCCTTCTTTTCCTTTGATTTGCCGCATACGAGACAAGTAGCCTTACGCATGGCGATCGTGCTGGGCGAAAACGGTGGGGTTATCGATCCATACAAAAATCTCGTTCGATTTGGGCTCGGGGGTGTACAAGGGTCTGGCAATCAGCGTTTTAGCTGGATTCATGTCGAAGATATCTTCCAGATCATTCTCTTTTTGAAAGAGCGAACGGACTTAAGCGGCGTATTCAATTGTTCTTCTCCCCATCCCGTCACAAACCGTGAATTCATGCAGCATTTTCGCAGCGTGATGAATCGGAGCTTCGGACTGCCTTCTCCCAAATGGATGCTGGAAATGGGAGCTATAATGATCGGAACGGAAACAGAGCTGGTGTTAAAAAGCCGCTGGGTCATTCCAGAAAGGCTTGAGCGTGAAGGGTACCAGTTCCGTTTTGCCCATATCGATAAGACGTTGCAGGATATCGTGAAATGACCGACAAGCCTTCCAGGAACTATGTTCTTCACGCAAAAAGCAAGCAATTTTACTGGGAAGGGGATGGGCAGCTTTCCATTAAAACATTTCGTAATGGAAGGGCACATTACAAGACGAGTAAAGGCTTTTTTGCTGTGGATGAGGGTAGGTATCTCTTGCTAAACGAGGGGGAGTATACCATTTCCATTGACGAAGATGAGGATGTGGAATCGCTTTGTATTTTCTTCCGGCATGGTTTTGGCGAGGAGATTTTAAGCACGTTCGTGGATTCAACCGATCGTCTTCTCAGTGATCCGTATAAGGAAACGGCTTCGATCGGTTTCTTTGAAAAAACCTATCATACGAGCCATACACTGGCATTTCAGTTAGCGGCTTTGAAAGAGCGTCTCACCATCCTTGATCCGGAATCCATTGGTTATGAAGAACAATTTCACCAGATTATGCGGACCCTATTGCTCGGGCATCTCGATGTAAGAAAAGAAATGGACGCTTTGCACGCGCTTCGGCAATCAACGCGCGAGGAGCTATATCGAAGAATCAGTACCGCCCACGATTATATCCGGGCTTTTTATGATCAACCAATCAAGCTCGATGAGATCGCACAGATTGCTTGTTTATCCCCCAACCATTTATTGCGAACGTACGCCCAAGTGTATGGAAAAACGCCCCATCAGCATATTTCGGAATACCGGATACAACGAGCCAAGCAGCTGTTAGCCAAACTGGACTTCAGTATGACCGACATCGCCTTTGAGGTTGGATTCAGTAACCCTGTTTCCTTTAGCAAAATGTTTAAGCAGCATGCCGGGATTTCTCCTCTGTCATTCAGAAAAAAAGTGATTTTGGATAAGAAATAATCATGGGATTCGTTTATGCTGATAAGGAAACGCGAACAAAAGGGGGACTTTATCATGCAAACGAACCTGATTCAAAAAGTAGGGCAAATCGGCATCCCGGTCAAAAACCTAGAAAAGGCCGTCCATTTTTACAAAGAGCAACTCGGGCTCCCTCTTTTGTTTCAGACAGGCAATATGGCGTTCTTTGAATGTAACGGACTTCGCCTCATGCTGAGCCTACCGGAAAAAGAACAATTTGCACACGCCAGCTCCGTCCTTTACTTTCAAGTGGATGACATTCAAACCGCTTTTGAAGATTTTAAAAAAAGGGACGTTACGTTTATCGACGAGCCACATCTCGTAGCCAAAATAGGGCAAACGGAAACGTGGATGACCTTCTTCAAAGACACAGAAGAGAATACGCATGCCTTCGTGAGTGAAGTACAAGGAGAGACCGTTTCATTCTGAACGGTCTCCTTTTTTCCTAACAAGAAGAAAAGCCTCCGAATGCTCGGAGGGGAGGTTCCTATCTAGCCTTTCACGGTAGCAATCGGAGCCACTTCGGCCACAATCTCAGCCATCCCATGATCCACATGCGACTGAATCACCGGAGTAATATCTTTATAGGCATACGGCGCCTCTTTTTTCAGCTCTTCTTCCCATTTCTTCAAAATATCACTCCGTCCACGCAAGTCCGCCCGCTTCGGATCAATCGGATTAATCACGCGGAAGTTAGCGAGAAACTCGCGAAATCGGTCATCGTCCACTTTCACAGCATCCCCGCGAGAGAGCGCACGACCTGCGCCATGGCTTGCGCTATACAAGCTGTCCCGATTGCCTAGCCCCGCCAAAATAAAGCTGTGCGAGCCCATGGAACCAGGGATAAACACAGGTTCGCCGGTATACTGAAACGGCGTGCCCATCATTTGCTCGGCCGATTTCGCCGTACACGACCCTTTTCGATGCAAAAATCCGCCCACCTGCTCCAGCTGTTCTTCCCACAAATAATTATGTGGCGCATCGTACAACAGCCTGTGTTCAAAATCGCCCAACACATCGGAAATCGATTTGTACATCATCAGCCCCAGCATCAATCGATTTGCAAATGCAAAGTTCGCCGCATTGTGCAGGAGACTCCAAAACATTTTCCACTGTGGAAGGGAACGCTCCGAAAGAGGCAGTGGATACATGCCGTTATCTGGGTGCTTCAAGGACGTCGGGTACATCTTTTTCAGCATCTCCTTGATCCATGCCCCGCTGTGATAACCTATGGAAACCGAGCCGGTATGAATCATGAGGACGACTTGCCCTTCCTTCAGCCCCCACTGACTGGCGATAAAGCCCTGATGCACTTTTTTGACCACCTGAATCTCAAAAAAATGATTCCCGCCTCCAAGCGATCCGATTTGTGCATCCCGGGAAAGCTCGGCAGGACCGAGAAAGTCATCGAGTCCAATCGTCGATTCCGCGATAAAGGACCCCATTTTATTGACATGGTTCAAATCCAGCTCCTGCTGCTTCTCGTTGTAATAACGCCAAATTCCTTCGCCATTCGCTTCCTTGTGGCTGTCCAGTATGCCAATCAGACCTTCCTTGAACATTTTTTCGCGCATCTGCCGCGTCATGGGAATATTGCGGCCCCCTTCGAAAAAAACATGGCGTACATTCCGCTCAATCGCATCCAGATTTGTGCGAATCTGTTCCTCGTGCAAATCCGTGACATACAGACGCATCCCGCAGTTAATGTCGTTGCCAATCGCTTGCGGCAGTACAAAACCACGTGTAAACAGCGTCGTGCCTACAGGAATGCCACTTCCTTTGTGAAAATCGGGTGTAATGGCTACTTCCAAAACCCCGGTATTCGGATCGTCAAAATAATCGGGTGAATGCTTTTGCAGCGTTGCAATTGTTTCATTCACTTCTAAAAGTCGATGAAGCTCCTCTACCGCATTGTTTTCCACTTTTACTTCCGGATTGATGAAATATTTGATCGGCGTGTTGCTCAAAAGAAGACCACCTTTATTCTCTTTATAGGAACGTACGTTCTTTATTTTTCAATAGAAAAAGCCGCTTTCATGCTCATTTCTTCCGTCTGGATGAAAAAATGCAGCATGGTATCGCAGCCTTTACGCTTGGGGCTATTGTGTTATCGTAGGGGCGTTATCCGCAGTCTATGGGAAACGGAGTTGGCTCACCCTTAAACAGCGCAATTGCGTAAAAGGCATACCTATGGAGTTAGATTTTATCGCTACATGGTTTGTTTCAGGCTTGATTACGTATGCGAACATGTTTAATCCTCCTCCTTTCGTTTCTTGCTCACGATCTTACCATTGGATAAATTTTACTGTCAAGCCCCCGAATGATCGAGGGCCCTTGTGATCTTTTCCTTTTACATCGAATCTAATTCGCCTTCCATAAACTTGATCAGATACACCTCCGGCTGCGCAAGGAACTCCGTAAAGCTGCAAAAATCCGCATACTCCTTATGCTCCTCATCATAGCAGCCGATACTCCCTTTTTTCTTCGGATTCCACACGAGATGCAGATGGGAGTAGTTGTCGATTTCGGCAGACAAACGCAGCAGCTTTTGCCGTCCGATTTTCATCTCAATCGTATCGGTCAATGTGAAAAAGTCGATATACGCGATGTCATACTCATTGTCCGCCAGCTCAAGACGCAGCTCTTCTCCGGTAAGAAAGCCAATCAGTTCGTCGGTCAGTTTATATTTTTGCAGCTCGTACTTCCTGTTCTCCACATCATGCAGCTCGGCAGGTTCCAGCGATTTCAAATACGCAGCCAACTCCGTATTTTTATTGCTGACCGCGATGGTATAAGGCCGCTCTCCACCCTTTTTCGCAACCATAATGTCCGCACCGCGTTCAACCAAATACTTGACCATGGCGACATTCCCCATGCGCGTGGCAACTGTTAATGGGGTCGCTTGATACGGATACACCATATCCGGTTTGTTGTAATTGATGTCCACCCCATGATCGAGCAAGTAGGCCGTGGTCGTAAGGTCATGATCCGACACGGCTTTACGCAATACATCGCCGCCATGCAGTCTTATATCCAGTCCCAGCTCTTGAATGAGCGGGATGTTCTTTTTGTTGCCGTAGTAAGCCTCCGAATAAGCGCCTGAGCCCACCTGATTGACCATGTCCAGCTTGGCGCCTTGCGCTACTACATAGCGAACGATCTCTTCCTTGCCATAACGTACGGCCTTCAAAAAAGCCGGTTTATTTTTGACATTCAGATTAACGCCATGCTCTACCAGCAGCTTAACAACTTCTAGCTTCTCCGATACAAGTGCCAGATCCAACGGACTTATCGTCGTATATTCGCTTAGCACGATCCCCTTTTCTATATCCAAGCCTGCCGCAATCGCTTCTTGCAAAGCCGTGACATTTCCTTGATAAATATGCATCGCGATTTCCGGCAGCTCTTGGAAACTCCCGATATTTTTCAACTTGATCATCGAATATCCTCTCCTGACCTATGTCTTATGAAAAATATAGAAAATAAATTGTCAAAAAACAACAAATTTCTACCATATTCTCCTTGAATAGATCGAAAATACAGTCGATTTTGTCGATTTTTGACGAATTTACCCGATAAAAAGTATTTTCTCAATAAAAGGAATAGTCTTACGAGAAGAGAAATACTTATGCAAATCGTCTTATACATATTTTTTAAGGAGAGTGGACTGATGAAGAAGATGCGTACTCTCGCTTCTCTTACGCTTGCAGCATCACTCATGCTGAGTGGCCTTCCTTACAATGCACTGGCAGCGGCGGAGTTTAGTGAACAGGATTGGGAAAAAGTAAACGAGTATACCAATGCGGAAGTAGAGATTGGCTCCGAAATCTCGAAAATCTCCCCCCTGCTGAACACCAGTTCTAGCAAAAACGTCAGTGTCATTATTGAGCTGCAAAGTGAACCTTCAATCACAGCTAAACACGACGAAGGTTCAGAATCTTCCGTTAGATCATTGCGGGCGAAAGTAGAGGATGAACAAGCCTCCTTCCTCGATGAAGCAAACGACAACAAGGTCAAACTGAAGGTAAAGCGCAAGTTTGAGCATGTATTCAACGGAATGGAAGTAACGGTGTCAGCTGACGAGTTGGAAGAGCTGGCTGCACTGCCACAGGTGAAACGCATTTATCAAAATACGTATTATGAGCTTCCCGAAATAGATGCTGTCAGCGAGAAAGCATCGTCCACCAAATGGGATCAGGCCCCTCTCCAACAAATTGGCGTGCTCGATATGTGGAAGGAAGGTTTGACAGGGAAAGGATTGAAGGTCGGCGTCATCGATACGGGTGTCGATTACAAGCACCCTGATCTCAAGGATGCTTATAAAGGCGGATATGACTCCTTCGACAATGACAAAGACCCTTATGAACAAGCGCCAATCCCTGTGGAAGAGGATCGCGATGGAAAAGGATATGAAGGCTCCAGCCATGGAACTCACGTATCCGGCACGATCGTAGGACGCGCCAAAAACAAAACCTCAGATGTGCAAGTAAAAGGGGTTGCCTACGGTGCAGACCTCTACGTTTACCGCGTATTGGGCCGAGGCGGCGGTAGCTCCGCTCAGGTCATCGACGGTATCGAAAAAGCGGTGAAAGACGGCATGGATGTCATTAACCTGTCACTTGGCTCCGCTTTGGAGAAGGACTCTGACTCTCCAGATGCCATCGCTGTGAATAACGCGGTGCTGTCTGGTGTGATTACGGTTGTATCGGGTGGGAATTCCGCCGACGATGAGCGCGGCAGACATTTCTACACGGCTGGCTCCCCTTCTGGTGCGAGGCTGCCGATCACAGTTGCAGCGGTAGACTCCCCTACTGTGCAATATGACGGCTCAGCAACCTCGTCCTTCGGAGCCAATTACGAGTTCCCTGTGATGGCATGGCAAGTCAGAAAGGATAACTTCGCCTCCATCCTCGGAACCAAACCGCTGCCAGTCGTCTATGCCAACCTTGGCTCTCGCAGCGATTTTGAAAAGGCAAATGTAAAAGGCAAAGTCGCTCTCGTTTCCCGCGGTTCTCTCGGCTTCACGGAAAAAATCGAAAACGCCCGAAAAGCTGGTGCTGTCGCTATCGTAGTCTTTAACGGTAACGACGTCGACGGGGATGGCGTAGCTGACCTGGATATCCGTGATCGCGAGGGCTACGTCAGCACGATTCTGGGTGACCAGATCGAAGCGATCCCTACCTTTGACATGAAGGGTCTGGAAGGCCGTACACTGGCAAAAGAGCTGCTGGCTAACCCTGAAAAAGCGAAAACACTGACATTTACGTTCTCAGAAAAATACCCAAGCACAAATGACCCGGGCGACCGCATCGCCGGATTTAGCTCACGCGGTCCAATCATGGGCGACGATTACAGCATCAAGCCGAATCTGGCTGCTCCAGGTGTAGCCGTTCTGTCCAGCTATCCATCTTGGAGCAAGCTGATCCCTGACGCCAAGTACGACAAGGCATACGCCCGTCTAAATGGTACAAGCATGGCGGCTCCGCACGTTTCCGGTCTTGCCCTGCTGATGAAACAGGCACATCCGGACTGGACACCTGCCGATATCAAGGCAGCGCTCGCGAATACCTCCAAACCGCTGTATAGCCCAGACGGCACGCTGTACGATGTGTACTCCCAAGGTGCAGGCCGCGTAAACGGCCATGCCGCGTCGAAAACACCTGCTGTTCTGACAACAGTAGAGCAGCTCACCATTTTGGGCGAAGATTTTGAACCGAAGACCATTCCGTATTATGCGGATAACGTTTCCTTTGGCTTGCTGAAGGCTGGTAGCAATACCGTCACGAAAACGCTCCAGCTGAAAAACCTGTCCAAGAAGGAAGTTTCTTACGATGCAAAAGTGATCATGCATCCGTCCGTCACGACGGATCCGTACAAACCAGGCTCCAAAACGCCAGATGTCGATGACATCGATGTGGAAATCTCCAATGATTCCATCTCCGCTAAAAAAGGCGATGCGACCACATTTGAGCTCAACCTGTCCGTTGACTCCGATGCAAAAGACGGCGTGTATGAAGGGGAAGTCCTGCTGACAGCGAAAGGAAACCCTGACCTGCGCCTGCCGTTTGCTGTACACGTGGGAGAAAAGCGTGAGGATACCAACTTCGGTTTCGACAACCTGAAGTTGTCCGATACGACAATCACGCCTGATGGCGATGGCAATGAGGATTCGTTCACACTCGAAGCCGAGCTGCAAGCCAAAGACGTGAACCAGATCTCTGTTGAGGCATGGAGCTTGGACGATAAATACGTCGGTACGCTCGCATCCGTGTTCAACAATTACGCGTTGATCGCGCCAGGCCCTATCACCTTCTCTAATCTCGATGGTACCTACTACGATGGTGGCCAAGTAGCGAAGAAGCTCGATCCAGGCAAATACAAGCTGAAGCTCGTAGGTCGAGTCGTTGACCAAAGCAAGCCAAAGGGTGAACAGATTGTAAAAGAATATGAAGCTTGGAAATCCTTCATGATTAAGGAATCTGATACAAACGCGGTCTTGTCTAAGGTAGTTGAAGAAGCCGAAGAGCAATTCGAGTTTGAGGTTGCGAACACTACAGAGTTGGATCAACCAGTGCTTGCCCTCCCGGAAGAAAGCGATGACGTGACTTTCCAGGTGACGAGAAGCTCTGATGAGACGCTTATCGACGATGAGGGGATTTTGAAGGAGCTGCCTGCCGAAGGTGAAGAGACCGTTACGCTGTATGTGACGATTACTTCTAAGGAAGATGAGTCGGTTACGCGGACTGTGAAGGTGGAAGTGACGTTGGAGGCGGTAGTAGAGTAGTTTGGTAAGACGTTTAATCGATGAAGGAAGGCTCCGCCATGAAGTGTGGCGGGGCCTTCTTCCTTCATTTCCCCCAATCCTACTCTGCAAAATCAAAAAGAACCTTCAATCCAAAACGGATCGAAGGTTCCAAAAATTGCCATTAACTAATTAACTATAAGCCAGTTCCTTCTTGCTTAGACCCAGCGCCTCGTCTGTCGAACGTTGAATCTCGTGGAGAAGCTCTTGGTTTTGCATGAGTGACACGCCATAAGAAGGAATCATTTCTTTAATTTTCGGTTCCCACTCTGCCATACGTTGCGGGAAGCATTTTTCTAATACCTCAAGCATAACCTGAACAGCTGTAGAAGCACCTGGAGATGCGCCAAGCAATGCAGCTACGGAGCCATCAGCAGCACTAACCACTTCTGTACCAAATTGAAGGGTACCTTTTCCTGCTGGTGTATCCTTGATAACTTGCACGCGTTGGCCTGCTACCACGATACCCCAATCCTCGCTTTTCGCATTCGGAATGAACTCCCGTAGTTCTTCCATACGCTTTTCATGCGATAGCATAACTTGCTCGATCAGGTATTTGGTCAATGCCATTTCTTTTACGCCTGCCGCCAACATCGTGATGACGTTGTTCGGTTTTACAGAAGTGATCAAATCCAAATTGGAACCTGTTTTTAAGAACTTTGGCGAGAATCCCGCAAAAGGTCCAAACAGCAAGGATTTTTTGTTGTCGATGTATCTGGTATCCAGATGCGGTACCGACATTGGAGGAGCGCCGACCTTTGCTTTACCGTACACTTTTGCATGGTGCTGCTCAACCACTTCCTGGTTTTTACAAACCATGAACAATCCACTTACCGGGAAACCGCCGATATGTTTGGACTCTGGAATACCGGTTTTTTGGAGCAGATGCAAGCTTCCGCCGCCACCGCCAATAAAGACGAATTTGGCAATATGCTCTTCGATGTTACCGGTGCCCATATTGTACACTTTCAATTTCCACATGCCGTCGCTCGTACGTTTGATATCCTCAACAGCATGTTTGTAGTTAATCGCGACGTCTTTCGTCTTCAGATAATCAAACAACATACGTGTCAAAGCACCAAAATTGACATCCGTACCAGAGTCGATTTTGGTTGCAGCTATTGGTTCATTCGACGCGCGGCCTTCCATGATGAGCGGAATCCATTCCTTCAGTTTCTCAGGGTCATCGGAGTACTCCATCCCTTGAAAGAGAGGATTGTTTGCCAGCGCTTCAAAACGCTTCTTCAAAAAGCTTACATTCTTTTCACCTTGCACCATACTCATATGAGGTATTGGCATGATGAAGTCTTGCGGATTCTGAATGAGATTGTTTTTTACAAGGTAAGCCCAGAATTGTCTGGACAGCTGAAAATGTTCATTGATTTTAATCGCTTTGCTAATATCTATAGACCCGTCAGCTTTCTCGGATGTATAGTTCAGCTCACAGAGTGCCGCGTGGCCAGTACCCGCATTATTCCATTCGTTCGAGCTTTCCTCGCCTGCTTTTGCGAGTTTCTCAAAAACTTTGATTTCCAACTCCGGTGCCAATTCTTTTAGTAATGCTCCCAGAGTTGCGCTCATGACACCTGCACCAATCAAAATAACGTCTGTTTTTTGCTGTATGGAGCTCATATTACCCTTCCTTATCTACTGTTTTTGTAAAAAAGAAGTAGTAGCTCCTTGCCCCGTTGCAAGACGCTACGAAAACATCTTACCTTTCACAACTATAACTATATCATAGAAATTATTTATTGATTCAATTATCTATTATAATTAGAGGATTAATAACTATTTAATGTTGGTAAAACAGGGAGGATTCCGCAAACGGTACCTGACGAACCCATAAAAACCATTGTCTTATCTCAATTTCTTGCAGGGATGAAGGATTTGGTTTGTTATTACCAGTGAGGAGATTAGCATATAAATTCTGCTGTGACCATGGTAAATACTGACAATATGTCATATCTAAGGAGAGATGGAGTTGAACTCTTTGACCCACCTGACAAACAACATTCCGTGGCAACGTTTGACGACAGCCTATGGCAGAGGGACGGACATTCCGCAGCTTATACAGACTGGGCAATATGAGGAGTTGGCCAATCTAATCGAGCACCAAAGCACTTTGTGGCAGACGACGCCGTGGGTGCTGCTGATACTCCTACAGGAGCTTTCCAAACAAAAGCCAGAGCAAGTCTCTTTGCAGGAAATTCAGTTGTATATGGCTGTAGCTTCTGCTATAAACGTGGACGAAATGGATTCACAAAATGCGGTTGAGACCATGAACGAGCTATTGGACGAAAAGTACTTATGGCCAGAGGACGAGGAAGACGATGAATTATGGTGGGAAGAAGAGGAGCCGCGGGGTTATGAGCAGGAAGCATTCTTCAGCTATTTTTCTTACAGTTATTTGCTGCTAAAGGACGCCATTCCCGTTTTCACTGCGATTATGGAAGAGAATGATAAGCTCGCTCCCGCTATTCAAGAGCTGCTGCTTATGCTCCAGTCAGAAGGGGAACGTGCTGTCGAATAGGTATCGGTGTCTCCTATGATAGTCCGTACCCACCCACGTCTCCTTATGACGGGGTGGGTATTCCCAACTGCTGTACGTAATATCGATGGGCGACTTCTGCAATGCGATCCTGGTCTTCCCAGAAGCTCTGATCAAGCTTATCCAGCCGTTCTGCCTCTTCCTCGGTGAGAAACTGTGGAATATCCCAGAGTTGCGTGAGGCGGTTGTCTTCTGACAAATGCTCGATACAGGCATATCCCGACTGGACGATTTCGAGTGCATGGACTGCCCCGATGGCTTGCAAGGCCCGTACTGCGTAGATATATGCCTCTTCTCCCCAGTTGCAAAAAAACTGCAAAAACCCGCCGTTATATACATCAGCTTCCAACAACCATAAGGCGGCAATCTCTTGTTCCTGTGAGGTCAGTGTGTTCCAGCCCGAAGCATTCTTTTTCTGTACAAAGGCTGCGGCAAAATCGAACCATACATCATGGATATCCATCTTACTCAATCCCCTTCTAGATCAGCTATGCACAAACAACACGAAATAAATTAATCTTATAGGAATACATAATCATTTGGTAGATGGTGGTAGCCCCTCGTGGCTGGCATCTAAGAAAAAGAATCGTTTAGGAGGTTGCAATGGATCAGGTACTTATCGAACAATTGAATCGCTGGCATGAAGAAGACGAACAGCAGCGAATTGTGGACTTGCTGTTAACCGTTCCCGAGGAGGAACGAGAGTATGAGGCAATCAGCCGACTGGGCAGAGCTTATAACAACTTGGGGCTATATGAAGAAGCGCTCGACCAATTGAAGAAAATTGCTGAAGCAGGTCAACAAGACCCAGTCTGGCACTTTCGGGTAGGTTATGCCCTCTATTATTTGAAAAGATATGAAGAGGCGACTCAGGCATTCCGCACCTCAGACAAATTAGAAACCGGCAATCAGAATACCGAATCATGGTTAAAGTGGAGCTTGCAAAAAGCGGAAAAGCAGAAAAGACAGGAGCTTCGGATGGCAGCCAAAAGGGCAGCCGCTGTTGAGGGTTCAGCATCGGAGGAAGTTCCTTTTTCGAACATGTCATTTGAAGACTTTTGGGACGACAGCGAGTACGCAAAAAAGGAATATCAATCCGCGCCACCCACGGATGAACTGATCGCATCGATCGAGGAAGAGCTGGGATACAAGCTCCCAGCCTCCTATCTTGCACTCATGAAGCAACAGAATGGCGGCATTCCGAAGAACACGTGCTTCCCAACAGAGGACCCTACCTCCTGGGCTGAGGATCACATTGCCATTACGGGTATTTTAGGCATTGGCCGCGAGAAAAGCTATTCGCTCTGCGGGGATCTCGGCAGCCAGTTTATGATTGAAGACTGGGGCTATCCCGACATTGGAGTCGTCATCTGCGATTGTCCCTCAGCAGGTCATGACGTAGTGATGCTAGATTATCGGGCATGCGGGAGAGATGGTGAACCCGAAGTCATTCACGTCGATCAGGAAAACGATTATGAAATTACTTTCCTGGCTGAAAATTTCGAGGAGTTTATCAGGGGCTTGGTGAGCGAAGAAGAATACGATACCTCCGAGGAGGACAAGGAAGCGGCTCTCTATAAAGTAGCCCACGGAAAATTCTCTTCCTTGCTGGAGGAGCTGTGCACGCCCGTATCGGAAGTGGAACAAATCGAACAGAAAATACGCAGCATTTGTACACGGATTGTAGAGGAAAAAGGCTTTTTCTCTTTTCATGCGGATGAACTCTCGTATCTGATGTACGATGTACAGTTTTGGCTTTACACGAAGTCATATCCCGATACCACTCGCGAACAGTACCTGGCTGTCTATGAGAAAATGATTGCCTTTGGCGGAGAATTCGGGCAAGGCGGCTATGCTCCGGGATGGATTAGCGAATGGCTGGATCGCCGCAAGGAGGAAGGCCGGATTGTACAGGAAAATGGATACATCAGGTTTACAGATCAGTTCGCTGCGGAAGTGATTCAGCAGCTGCGAGAAGCCTAAAAAGCATGCAAGCAACAAAGAGCCCACATTGTCGCGGGCTCTTCTTTTATTTCATTTGACTGCTAAGTCGTACTACTCATGAAAATCGAGTCCCGATCTGACTTCTTTCACATACCCTGCCCGAATGACGAAATCTCCGAAGTGTTCGCCTTCCTCACGTTCCTTCGCATACCGATTTAAAATGGGCCGTAGTTCATTCAGTATTTCTGCTTCTCCGATGTTTTCACGATACAGCTTGTTCAATCGATTGCCGGAGAAACCGCCGCCCAAATACATGTTGTATTTACCGACAGCCTTCCCAATAAAAGAGATTTCTGCAAGTGCAGGTCTTGCGCATCCATTTGGGCACCCTGTCATGCGAATGACGATCTCCTCATCGCGCAAACCCGCCTCATCCAAGATCAGCTCGATCTCATCCAGCAGTGTAGGCAAATAACGCTCTGCCTCAGCCATCGCGAGTCCGCAAGTCGGCAACGAAACACAAGCCATGGAGTTTCTCCGGAGTGCAGAATAGGAAGCTCCATCGGTGAGCCCGTATGCTTGAATGATCTGTTCAATTTCTGGCTTCCTTTCACTGGTGACATTCCCGATGAGGAGATTTTGATTAGGCGTCAGGCGGAAGTCCCCTGTATGCACCTTGGCAATCTCTCGCAGGCCGGACTTCAGGAGATAGTTGTCCTCGTCTTTTACACGGCCATTCTGAATGAAAAGGGTAAAATGCCAGTTATCGTCGCTCCCTTTTACCCAACCGTAGCGATCGCCATTATGCTCGAAGTGATAAGGTCGTACCTGCTCCAACTTCCAGCCCAGTCGCTGCTCCAGTTCATGGATAAACCACTCGATACCGCGGTCGTCGATCGTATATTTGAAACGAGCATGCTTCCGCACCGCACGATCTCCATAGTCTCTCTGGATCATGACCGTTTTCTCGGCGACTTCCAGTACCTGTTCCGGTGTAACGAAGCCGATCACCCGTGCCACCTGCGGATACGTCTTCGGATCACCGTGGGTCATTCCCATTCCGCCCCCGACCGCTACGTTGAAGCCCAGCAGTCGCCCTTCCTCATGAATGGCGATAAAGCCCAAATCCTGCGAAAAAACGTCAACATCGTTGGCAGGTGGTACGGCGATGCCGATTTTAAACTTGCGCGGCAAATAGACAGGCCCATAGATCGGTTCTTGCTCTACCCCATCTCGACTGTCGACGACCTTTTCTTCATCTAGCCAGATTTCATGATAGGCGCGGGTCCGGGGGTCCAGATGATTGCTTATTTTTTTGGCCCATTCGTACACCTCTTGATGAACTTCCGACTGGTACGGGTTCGGGTTGCACATGACGTTGCGGTTGACGTCCCCACAAGCAGCTAGTGTACTAAGCAAGGCTTCGTTTACTTCTTGAATCACCTGCTTCATGTTCCACTTAATCACGCCATGCAATTGAAAAGACTGACGAGTCGTCAGGCGAATCGTTCCATTCGCAAACTGCTGGGCGATATCGTCCATCATCAGCCATTGCTCTGGTGTGACAACGCCGCCAGCGGCACGCACGCGCACCATGAATTGATAGGCCGGCTCCAGCTTCTGTTTACTACGTTCGTTGCGAAGATCCCGATCATCCTGCATGTAGCTGCCATGAAATTTCATCAGGCGGTTATCATCCTCAGGGATAGACCCCGAAATCCTGTCTTCCAGCGTTTCCGCCAGACTTCCCCGCAAATAATCGCTTTTGCGTTTAATGTCCTCTACATCGCTGTGAGGAGCACTATTTGGCGAAAGCAAATGGTTTTCTGACATGGTTCCTATCTCCCCTCTCATTCTTTCTCGAAAATCAGTAGACATCTCGCTGATAGCGTTTTTCCTGCTGCATCCGTTTCAAGTACGCAACGGCCTCCTCTGAATCAAGTCCACCCTCTTGTTGGAGAATGGTGACCAGAGCTGCGTGAACGTCATGCGCCATCCTTTTCTCATCTCCGCATACGTATACGTGCGCTCCATCCTGTAGCCATTGGTAAAGCTCCCTACTCTTCTCAAGCATCCGGTGCTGAACATACACTTTTTCGCTCGTATCCCGAGAGAACGCGACATCCATATGCGTCAGTACGCCCTGTTTGAGCCAACGCTGCCATTCGAGCTGATAGAGGAAATCTGTGGAGAAATGCTGGTCGCCAAAGAAAAGCCATGTCTTGCCCGTCGCCCCAAGCTCCTCCCGTTCTCCCAAAAACGCTCGGAATGGAGCGACACCCGTTCCGGGACCAATCATGATCAGCGGGGTGTCCGGGTTGGCTGGAAGCTTAAAGTTGGGGTTATGCTGCACAAATACTGGCAGCGTATCTCCCGCCTCTAAACGATCCGCGATATAGCTCGAACAAACACCGTACCGATCTCGACCATGAGCCTGATAGTGAACATTGCGAATGGTCAGATGAACCTCGTCTGGGTAGGACTTCAAACTGCTTGAGATCGAATAGAGACGAGGCGGCAGCTTTCTAAGGATGGAGACAAATTCTTTGGAAGACACGCCCTTCAAATCGTAGTCCTCCACCAGGTCCAGCAAATCCCGATTTCGAACATAATCGCGAAGCTTTTGCTCCTGTCCTTCCGCAAGCAGTTCCCGCAACCCGTTTCCTGATGATAGCTTTCCGGCTTGTTCCAAGAGAGGCTTAGTGAGAACCGTGATTTCAAAATGACTGGACAAGGCTTCTTCCAACGTGCGCTCTTCCCCGCTTTTATGAATGGGAACGAGTTCTTCCGGCTTCCAGCCCATCGCGTCTATCAACTCTCGGACAAGGTCAGGATGATTTCTAGGATAGATCCCCAAACAGTCACCCGGTTCATACTCGAGACTGGAACCCTCAAGGGAGATTTCCAGATGGCGAGTTTCCTTATCTGATCCCCGTCCGTTCAGATTCAAGTTCTCCAAGACCACCGCCTGAAAGGGATTCGACCGTGAATATTCGGTCTGTGACCCTGACCCGATCACTGCACTGCCCGCGATTGCGCTTGCAGCAGCAACTTGATTCGCTGTAGTTTCACTGAGGGAAGCCAGAACCTGATTCATCCATTCGGACGCATGCTCGTCGTAATCCACATCGCAATCGACCCGGGGAGTAAGACGCTTACCGCCTAGCTCTTCCAACCGCTTGTCGAACTCCTTGCCAGTTTGGCAGAACCATTCATAAGAGGTATCGCCCAATGCCAGCACGGAAAAACGCAGGCCCTCCAATTGCGGTGCTCTTTTGCTGTGTAAGAATTCATGAAAGGAAATGGCGTTGTCCGGTGGTTCACCATCCCCGTGCGTGCTTACCACAACAAGCAGGTTTTCAACCTTTTTCAACGCATTCGTCTTGAAGTCGCTCATAGCTGAAAGGGTTACGTGGAAGCCGTGCTCCTGAAGCTTTCCGGTCAGCACCTTGGCAAGCTTTTGGCTGTTCCCGGACTGAGACCCGAAAAGCACTGTCACCTCTTTGGAAATGACTGCTCCATTCGCAGCTGAAGTGGCTTGAAAGCCAGCGGCCAGCGGTGCTTCCACTTTGTGAAGAGCTGCAAGATATCCGCTCAGCCAAACCTTTTGCACCTCCGAAAGCGTGGGCAGCAACTGATTTAGGAGCTCTACTTGTTCCTGACTAAAAGGACTGTCTGTCACCTTAAGTACCAACGCTATGCACCTCACACGAGAAAAAATTAATTCCGAGTAATCTTATATGATTATTTACTTTAAGCTACCACAGTGAGTAGAACCCGAGCAATCGGAATTCGTTATTGTCACCATAAGTTTTACTAATCGTTGGAAAACAACAAAGAACCCCGATCCTACGATAAGGAATCGGGGTATTTTTCACTCAAATTCTTGCTATTCAACTTGTTGCGTACATGAAAAGTTACCTTTGTCCCTGTACCTTGCGTACTTTCGATATGAAGCCCTGTTCCGAAGTGCCGTTTTAACCGCTGATCGGTATTGATCAATCCAACTCCTGACCTGCTATCTGCTTTTCTTTCTAACAGTCGTTGTATTTGATCTTCGTCCATTCCGATCCCATCGTCTTCAACGGTTATTTCCACATGCGTTTCCTGAACAGAAATCCGAATCGTAATTTCCCCCCCACGAATGCGGTTCATCACACCATGTTTGATCGCATTTTCAACGAGAGGCTGGATCGTAAGAAAGGGGATTTTTACATCCTCACAGTCATCTATCTCCCAAACAACTTGCAGTCTTTCTTCAAACCGAACCTTTTCAATATACAAGTAAGAGCGCACCAGACCTAGCTCCGTTTCGATCGGAACAAGCCCGTCCATATCTTCAAATTTGAATTTATTCCTCAAAAAATTGCTAAACTCGTAAAGCAAATCGCGCATCTTATCCAAATTAATGTCACTTAAAGCTGTTACTGCGCTCAACGCATTAAATAAAAAATGAGGCTGGATTTGCGCTTGCAGCCATGCAGCTTCTAATCGCAGTTGTTCCCGGACGGATTGTTTAATCGTAGTGAGCGCTTCGATCCGCGATTTTATTTCCATTCCCTCGATTGGTTTGGTCACGTAATCGTTTGCTCCCGCTAAAAAACCACTTTGAATATCTTTAGGTTGGCTTCTTGCGGTAAGGAGCAAAACAGGGAGCTCCGTGAGTGTAAACCGCTCGCGGATCATTCTTGTCAGCTCATAACCGGACATCTGCGGCATCATAATATCGGAGATGACCAGATCCCATTCCCCTGTGTCCAATATAGCTAATGCTTCCTTCCCACTGGTCACCATTGTTACCTCATATTCGTCTGGAGGTAGTATGGCTTCCAGCACCTGAAGGTTAACAGGGTCATCATCCACAATTAACAGGCGCGGACGATCGCGATTTACTTCCAATAAAGTTGTTGGTTTCGTAGCCCAAGAGCTCTCCGCTTTTTCCTGAATCGGCATAGGTTGTACGACTGACGGTTCGAATGACCGAGAAACAGCTACCTCTTCCTCTGCTTCCATATGTGCCAGCTGTAACGAAAAGGTAAATGTCGAGCCTTCTCCTAAAACGGAGGACACATCCAACGTACCTCCATGGAGCTCAACCAGCTGCTTGCTTATACTCAGACCTAACCCAAAGCCACCTTCAATCATGGTCTCGCTCGTGCTGGCTTGCTCATACGGGTGGAACAGGCGCTTTTTCATGTCCTCGTCCATTCCGATTCCTGTATCATGAATCTCAATAAAAGCTCTTCCGTCCTTGGCAAACGCTTGAATGGAAACGATCCCTTCATTCGTATATTTCACAGCATTGTGAAGTAAATTGAAAACGATTTGAATCATCCGGTTCTCATCCGCATGTACAGGCGGAAAATCTTCAGGGATTTCATTTGCGATTTTTACAGACTTCACTTCTGCGTTAAATTGCAGCATATCAAGTACCCCAGTCACGATGGGCTGAATCCATATGGCTTTTTTCTGTAAGCGCGGGTTGCCTTCCTGTAAACTCATCACATCAATCAAATCATTTAATATCAAGGTCAGCCGTCTTCCTACAGATAAAACCGTTTCAAGCTCTTTGATACTCCTTTCCTGCAACAAATGTCGCTCCCGATTTAAAACAGATTGTGACATGTTCAGAATGCTATGGAGTGGATTTTTAAATTCATGTGAAGTGTTCGCCAGAAATTGATCCTTATGGTCATTCATTCTTTGCAAGGTTGCAGCAATTTCTTTTGTATTGGCATGCATGATGAAATAACCCTTAAACCATACCGTGGCTAAGCACCCCATCGAAATAATCAGATCAAATGGATAGTAGACAAGACTCATACCGCTTTCCCGCCAGATTAACGACCAAATAAAATGGTGAAGCAACGCAAGAAATGAAAAAGGCAGTAAAAGATTGCCCTTGATGTCTTTGATCAATTTCCTAAGGATGGTTATCAACGTGATCACTGCAGCAATACCGGCCACCAGAAAATAAACTGGAAATAACATCGTCACCTGATCAGGGTCTAAAAACAACGTAATGCCAGCAGTCCCAAGATTGATCACCCTGTATACAGGATACATCCTGCTCCAATAAGGAAGTTCGCGATGATTCATACACTCCAACAAAGCATAGGCCCCAATAACGAGGGCGAAATTCGTTAATCGAAAATCCCACTCAATGCCGATGTAAAATAATTGGTGGAACAGCTTCTCATCATTGCTTAACACGCTAGTAAGCGCTATACATAATGTCAGCAAAGAAAAATACAGCAGATTCTTTTTCTTATCTCCCAGTAAAAACAAAATAAACGCATAAGCAGAATGTAGGAGAAATATCATGGCTGCCAGAAGCTGTGTAGAAACGGAGACTTTTATTTCCTTTGCAATGGCTTCTTCTGAACCAAATTTAATGGATCGAACAATGCCGCTGCTTCGACCATCCACATAATTTGCCGCCTGAATGACGATGTCAATTACGCCGTTTTCGTCTGCCGTAAAGGTTGAAGAATAAGGCAGATTTTTCGCAATATATTCATCCTCCGACTCCCCCACCTGCCCGGATTTTGCAAGCAAACGACCGTTTACGTATAATTCCGATGCCGTGCGCACGCTGGGTACACGAATGCTATAATTCAGGTCCTTTTCTGGATTTACATACAGCCGCAAGCGATATGAAGCAAATCCATAGGGAGTTGACTTGTCTGTATGCAAAGCTTCATTCCATCTTCCTGGAACCTGAATAAGCGATGGCCCCTTCTCGTTTACACCTTGTTGCCGTCTGCCATCCATCAGCCATTGATAGGGGTAAAACTCCCACTCCCCATCTAGTAAGAGAGTGTCGCCACCTTCTGCATTCCAATCACGCAAATCGAATTGCCCATTCTTAATGTCCGCTTGTTGATCACGAAACGATTCCATCCACAAAATCCGCGCACCGGATAGGATGATGAGTAATAACCCGAGTAATAGTAGGATATGGCTCTTTTTTATTTGGTATTTGGGTGAATGATTTGCCAAGAAGTATTCCTCTCCTAGTCAGTTTCTTCTCTGACATTCAAATAGAACCTTTCCATAATTTAGCATACGGATTATGACAGAGAAATACAGTTTCCATAGAAAAAGCTACGTTTATCTGAAAGACAACGTAGCTTCTCAATAGAAGTTATCACTCTATGTAGTGGCTATCAGGAATTCTTCTCCGCTTGGCAACGAAAGACCATCGCTGCGGCCGGTAAAGTAGCGCTGGTTAAGTTCTGCCGAGGATACATGCTGGACTTTTCGGAAACCAGCTTCGCTGGCCAGTGACAGCATCTCCGGCGGTGTGAAAAAGCTGATGAAAGGCGTGCCGCTTGACCGCGCTCCCTTTTCTGCCTCTTCAACTTCGGGACGTTTCTTTGTTTCTGTAAAGGTAAAGGGGAGCAAAAACGTCATAGCTAGCGTGGAGCCTGGAGCAAGCGTCGCTACTTGGCGCAGCGTAGCCATAATCGCATCCTTTGTAAGGTACTGGGTGACGCCAGTGGATGCTACCACCGCTGGTCGGCTAGCATCAAAGCCAGAGTCCTTTAGTTGCTCCCACCAGGACGAGCCTGCCTCGAAGTCAACGGGTACGAGTCGTAACCACTCGGGGATGCCAAAGCCCAGCTCGTTCAAGCGTTGCTTCTTCCAACCCTGCGTGTCTGGCTGATCTACCTCGAAAATCCGCATCTGAGAGGCGGTTTCCGGTCGGCGCTGAGCAAAGCTGTCGAGGCCAGCGCCAAGGATAACGTACTGGGTGACCCCTTGTCCAAGCTGTTCGGTGACCAAATCCTCAATAAAGCGAGCACGAGCCACGATAGATGCTCGAAATCCGCTGGTGCTCTTTGGGTCCATGTCGGGACGTTGGCGCCAGTCGCCTTCCGGGGCCACCAGTCGCAGACCGATCTCGTCTTCTAGCACATGCGGTGGAGAATCGATCTGTGCGTGCAATGCCCGCCACAACGCGACCCGCACCGCCGTGTGGTCTGGCACCGTAGTTTGCTTATCATGCATGACTGCTCTCTCTCCTATCGATTCGTTTCCTTCTCGTTTTCGATACAAAATGACTTCATTTTTAATATGCTCCCATTTAATAGGACAATCCTGACAAATAGCAATTCAATACTTCCAGACCACTCTCCTCCCTAGACTTAGCTTCACCTAGTCTCAGTTGCATCGATGAAAGGTATTGTCCGCACCATCACCTTCACAGGAATGCAAAAAGGCCATTCCCCCGGCCGTTTGGCCGATGGGGAATAACCTTCTTAGATAAAAACCTATTCTTCACAACCAACTGTACCTGCAGGAGGAATTGCAATTTGTTGTGTAGCAGCAATTAATAGCTGTTGTGTTTGTAACACTTTTACAGTAAGGTCTAGGACAATTTTTTCAGTCAGGCTATTAAACGTTCCCTCAGGTGTTGCTATAACCGGTGAAAAATCAAGTTCATAGAAGTTAGCAGCTACCAACTCACCAAATGGTTGTTCGTTGTATTTCACAAGATTTTGGAAGAAATTTTTATCCAAACGTGGAACTTGGCCATCCGTCTCATTAAGGAAAAATGCTTTACTCGCCTCAGAGATACCAATAATTGGCCTTGTTAAAAATGTTGTGATGTCAGCAAATCCTGTAAAAGGAACATCCGCAATTGTATCTAGAAGTGCTCCAGTACATGCAGCAGAAGCATATTCAATATTTTTGCGAATGAATCCTCCTACAAATAACTTGGCTCTTGTAACATTGAAAAAGTCTGTAGTACCAATACGCGTAAATGCGACAGGAACAAGTTTAACCTGATTCAGAAATACATTTTTTACCACTCTCTTAATCTCAGTTGCTGGTGGGTTAAGTGGAATATTTGCTTCTACAACGATCTGAAGTGTTGGCTCTACAAGTACAACTGGAACTTTAATGGTTGGTACAGCTGCTTGAGAAATGATCGTGGTTGGTTCGACGGTTAATGGAATTTGTTCTGTCGAAACCACTGGACATGCGGGGGTCACTTGCTCTGGTTTGATGACGCTCATAATTGGAAATCAACTCCAATTTCAAATTTGAGTGTTTTAAACTCACTATCACTATATTCCGCATTCCTTTTTTAGTAAGGGCAATTCTCTTAGATAACATAACCATTTTACATGAGTAGGTGTTTGATTACGTTATCACTTAAATTTTAGCATCATCATAATTTATTCTAACTGATTGAACTTGTAGTATGTGAACAACTAATTCTAATGCTATTTTTTGACGTAATTGGTGATAATTCATTACTGACTCTTTTTGAATTGTAGTACCATTTGTTTTGTCAGCGACAGAATACTCGATATTTTGATGTATATATCCCTCCAGGAATAAATTCCCCTCGGGCCTTTCTTGTTTTTTCCTCTAATCATGGATGAAATTGAGTAGGAACTAATCTGCACTCTTTAAGGATTACCTCATTTGAGATTCCTTTAATACCCAGCATCTCTTCTTCAAACATAATATCCTCATCTAGAGGTATTTTGATCTATACCGCCAAAAATGGGGGTTGGTAAAAAGCGAGCTCTTTTGGCGCATGCCGCAAATCCTCTTCTTCTTTAAGTACGGCTAAGCTCTCCTCACCTCTGGTTTATGTAAGACAGCCGTTTTTTGATATTTTTGCAGGTTCAGCTTCTCAACGATTGTTTTCGACACGATGGATCTTCCCCTTTGATTTCATCGTACGACTCGGAGCCAAGCCTGCCTTACTTTATTCCTGTAAGCAATTCTCTCGCAGAATTCCTCTTAATGTGTAATTTTCTGGTAAAACGCCCCGAAATTACTCGATTAATCTTTTTTTACGAGTCATACTTCCATTCATTATTCGACATTTTTCGATTATTTCTTATCACGAAATAACTTTATATAAATACAAATTCATTTAGTTCTTTTAAAATTTTTTTCTCATTTACAACACTTTTGTCGAGCTTGCGTGCTGCATAAAAAACCTTACTGAGATCCCACCAAGGGCTTATTACTCGTTCCCTAATCAACCCCCTCCGTATTTGGAATTAAATCTCTAGATCCATTCCATAAATTATCGATGGTATATTTTTTCAGCAAACTAATGTTTTATTCAGAATTTTAAGATATATCGAAAAATGTTGAAAATGTTGCGTTGAGTTTTATCGAAATATTTGCTTTAATCATTTTGGAATAACTGGGTATATTTTCCTCTACCCATTACTCTTTGTGCTCCACATTGTCAGCTTTATCACTCATCTAAAACTATTAAAAATTGGGGGAACCGGAAATGAACAAAGACATGTTTGATTTGGATGTACAAGTAAACGCAGTAGGCTCTAATGGCGCTGAACCTAACACAGTAAGAACTACATTGTGTTGGGTTACCAGAGTAACTTGCAAAAGCACTTGCACTTGCGTATGTACGGCTATGTGTACACCAGGTTGCCCATTCTCCGACGAGAAATAGGATAACGTCCAACTAAAAACCAATGTGGAGCACAAATCTTCTGGGGCAGTAGCCCCAGCTATATGGATAGTAAATGCGTGGTGCAAGACGTTTCTACCACCAGCATTTACTATCCTTTCCCCATTTACAAAAGGAGGGATCTAAGGTGGAACGTCAGTCAAAAGTGAAAAAACACGCAAAGAAAGAATCCCGATCCTTTTTTCGAACGATGGATTTTTTCATGCTTCGAACGCCATTGTTGCCTATACATATGTTTTTAGAGTTATGTCATTCCGATTGGAAACTGGAAAATCTCGATCCAAGAAAACAAGCCATCATTCGAGAGTGCCTTGCCGTTGCCAGTCCTTCGTTGCTTGAATCGCTAAGCAAACTGGAGCAGTCTGACCGTGAGCAGCTTGAGCAAGTTTCAAGGAGCTTGCTCCGATATGGAATCCGAATGAGTACGCGTTCGACGCCATTTGGACTATTTTCCGGAATAGCCTACGGATATTTTGATTCAAACACCAATCTCCTTGTAAACAAAATGGAGCAGCATACAAAACGGAGCCGCCCCGACATGGAATGGCTCCTGAAAATCATTCAATCTCTGGAAGAGAATCTAGATGTGGTCAAGCAGCTTCGCATCCAGGCAAACACAATGTCTGAGGTCGTGGGTAATCGGTTGTCACTACCGTATATTACGCGATACGGTCAGAATCACAATGGCTACCAAATAGAAAATTCCTCGATTGCGATGAATGATTTGATTGCTCTCGTTTTACAAAATGCAAGAGAACCGATCCTGTTTATGGAATTATTGCAAATCATTAAACAATCGTACCCCGATACGGAAGACAGCCGAATTGAATCCTTTTTGTTTCAGCTGATCAAGAATGAGTTTCTGTTCACAAGCCTTCGCCCGCGTCTCACTCATTCATCGCCGTTTGATCATCTGCTGGCGGTATTGGATCGAGTTGAAGGTATAGATGAACTGTACCAGCAACTGCTGTCGATCAGGCAGGAAATCATCGCTTATGACCAGCTGAAAATTGGCGAAGGAGAAACACATTTGCTCTCCATGCTCTCCAAAATGAAATCGGTAGAGTCATCGTCGTCACAGTTGCAGGTAGATTTATCATTGTCAACTGAGCAGGTGACGCTTCCGAAATCGATTGCCAAGGATCTGAGCAAAGCAGCAGAACTGCTGTGGAGACTATCACCCACTCATGTTGGATGGCCCCATTTGGCGGAATATAAGGACTCTTTTATTGAACGATACGGTTTTGAACGAGAAGTTCCCTTACTTGATTTACTAGATGAAAACAGGGGGTTAGGTGCTCCTGCCACCTATGAAAATCCCATGAGCAAAAGAAACTATACCCCCTCTAGCCATGACAAGATAAATGAGAAAATACTATTACAATTGTTGTCCCACTCGCTTTTGACAGGATGCAAGGAAATAGAATTGACAGACGATCTGATCGAAAAGCTGGAGCCGGTATCACCTAAATGGGAGCATGTCCCGCTTTCGATGGAATTGTATGCCTCCCTGTTTGCCCCTTCACCAGAAGCCATGGATAACGGTGATTTCACTATTCATATTGGTGGGAATACCGGATCTACGCTGGCCGGAAAATCTTTTGGACGATTCACTGACATGCTTGGAGAGTCGTTCGAAGAAAAACTGGAGCAGATCAATCAGGAACACCAGAAGGCATACCCGGACAGTATATTTGCTGAAGTTGTTTACTTTCCACGGCACGGAAGAATCACCAATGTCGTTCTCTCAAAGAGCAAACGGAAATACGAGATTTTGATCGGAGCCCCCTCTACCGAACATCACTCCTTAAACATTCCCTTGTCTGATTTGGTTGTAGGGGCTACATCGGATTCCTTTTATTTAAAGTCTCGATCAATGAATAAGGAAGTCATTCCTGTTACCGGCCATATGCTTAACTACGTAGGCTCCGTTCCCAATGTATATCGTTTTCTGTGCGAATTAGGGATGGCAAAGCAGCGAAATTGGATGCCTTTCAGCTGGGGCAGCTTTCGTCACGCTCCTGTCCTGCCTCGTCTGCGTTACGGAAAGATTATACTGGTACCAGCTACATGGAATGTAGATCCAGCATTATTGTCTGTTTCCAAAAAAGACAGAAAAGAAGACTGGATGGAAGCCGTTCAAATCTGGAAACGTCAATACCAAGTTCCAGATTACGTGTATATCACCGACCATGACAACAAAATGCTGCTCGATCTAAAAAGTGAAAGACATCTCACTGAGTTGATCCGGGAGCTTCAAAAGCTGAAATCTGGTGAGGCTCTCGTTCTGACAGAAGTAGGTGCTG
Source organism: Brevibacillus sp. HB1.3 (assembly GCF_013186635.1). Lineage (NCBI taxonomy): Bacteria > Bacillati > Bacillota > Bacilli > Caryophanales > Paenibacillaceae > Brevibacillus > Brevibacillus sp. HB1.3. Next base: position 589,473 of record NZ_JABMIT010000002.1, read on the forward strand.
AACTAAAGGACTGTGTAGTTGAAGGGGAAGACGGTGCCTTTCATATGGAGTGTGTCTTCCCACTTGTAAAAAATACTCCCGTCGAAGCATCTGTAACCGAATCGGTTTCTGTGGTCACAGGGGTACAGCCCCGTCGCGCATTTATTTCTGATCAAGAACGATTGAAAATGCCAGGTAGTGATTGGCTATTCTACAAGCTTTACTGTGACGAAACCAGGATGGATGAGTTCATTGCCTTTCCACTTCAGATTTTATGCGAAGCGATGCTCACAAAAGGGGCTTGTCAAAAGGTATTCTTCATGAGGTACACCGATCCGAAGCCTCATATCCGTCTGCGTTTTCAAGCGACATCCATCGAAGGGCTGCAATCTATTTTCTCAGAAATGTATCCATGGACATATGAAATGCAAAAGCAAGGCTATCTGTCCAAAACAACTATCGATACTTATGACCCTGAAATTGAACGATATGGTGGACCTCAATTGATTCCCCTGGCAGAAGAGCTATTTTTCATGGACAGTATGGTTGTGGCTCAATGGCTACAACTGCATCGTACAAAGCAGATGAATATACCATTGGAGAAGGTTGCAGTAATCAGCATCATCGACCTTTTGCATCAATTCTTGCATACGATCGACGAAAAGCTAAATTTCCTGAACAGAATCGTTTCGTATAAAGCCTACCTCGATGATTTCCGCACAGACAGAGAGTTCTACCTGAAAGCGGGACGCTATACGAATGATTGGCAAGAGCTGAAGCTGTTAGAGGGTGGTTCCGTTCTCCACCAGCTTTTCCAAGTCAGATCAGAGGCGATCAACAACTTTTCCACGGTCATGCATTCACTGAAAGCCCAATCGGAGCTGTATAATTCGCAGGAGCAAATCATAGGCAGCATCATCCATCTGCATATAAATAGGCTGCTTGGAGTAGATCGGGAACAGGAAAGGAAAGTGATGACCTTGGCCCGCCATACTCTGCACAACTTGCGATATTTCCTGTTGCAAGAGGAAAGTCACACAAAGGAGACTGCGCATGCTTTCTAATACAAAGAGCTGGCAACCAATTCATAACGTTACGCTGATTAACAATATTGAGTACGTCGTAAAGCAGGTAGCCCGTAAGCTTCAATTTCCTCACGAGGTCCTGGGCGAACCTGTTCCCGGTACAGACTCGCTTGCCTCTGGTGCATTGGGCATCGTCCTCTTTTATGCGGAATTGGATCGACTGTACCCCGATGAGCAATGGGATGTCGTCGCACATAACTATTTGGTACATGTACAAGCCGTGATTAACGCAGATATGTTTGATTCGTTTTCCCTGTGGAGTGGTTTATCCGCAGCACCTGTGGTCGCCTCCATTCTTGCCCGTGATCGAGGGAGATACCAAAATTTCATCGAAAAACTGCATATTCTCATACAGCCTGCGATTGATGAGTTCATTGACCAAGCTCGAGGGCGAATCGGGAACAATTTATTCATGTCTGATTACGATATAATAGAAGGATTAGCTGGTATCGGTCGATATCTTCTTTTCTTTAAAGAGCAGCCGGCATGTAAAGAAAACCTTAACAAAGTATTGTCATATATTATACAATTAACTAAAAATATCCAATTAGCTGACGAGAGTGTTCCAGGCTGGCATATCAGGAGCGAGAATCAGTTTTTGGAATTTGAAAAAAAGAGATACCCAAATGGCAACTTTAATCTCGGAATTTCCCACGGGATTGCTGGTCCGTTTGCCTTGCTCTCTCTTGCTTTATTAGAAGGAGTAGAGGTGGAGGGACAACGAGATGCCCTTCGCAAGCTATGTTCCTATTATGAGAAGTGGAAAACGGAAGACGAGCATGGGCCAATTTGGCCGGAGAGAATCAGTTTTGAAGAAGAAATATGCGGACAGATGCAGAACCATTTTGCCTATAATCCATCATGGTGCTACGGGGAACCAAGCATAGCACGAGTATTGTGGCTGGCTGGTGATGCATTGAGCGACACTGAGATCCAGTCTTTGGCTCAACAAACTTATCTCTCACTTGTCCAGCGACCAGTGGAATCGCTCGGTTTCGAATCCCCGACGTTTTGTCATGGCTATGCTGGTACACTTTGGATGCTACAACGAATGATGATGGACACGGGCCCTGATGCTTTTGAAGCATACCGCGATAAACTGGTAAACCAGATTCTGAGCGATTTCAACGATAATCATACTTACGGATTTCAAGACGTTGAGCATGGACAATTTCGGGACCTGCCAGGATTGTTGGTCGGTGCAGCAGGAGTAGCACTTGTCTTACTAAGCTGCCTGAGTATGGATGAACCCGAATGGGACTGCATTTTTTTGCTTAAATAGCTGAGGCAGGGGAGACTACATGTACGGACCAACAGAGGATTTGTTTACCCTAAAAACTGTCATCCAGTCTTTTCGAAACTGGCCGAAAATTTTTCGCCTTTTCTGGACTGTACAAAAAGGATATTTTATAACCATTGTCATTCTGAATATACTCCAAGGGCTGTTTCCTGTTGGTATGCTGTATGTTACCCAGGAACTTGTTAACGCTGTTTCTAGTGGAGTAAGCCAAGAAGGGGATACTGTCTTAATCAGCTTCCTTTTCTTCATTTCCTTCATTTTAGTAAAACAACTCGTTACCCTCATTCAGAATTATGTCGAAGGATTGTTTCAATCCCTGCTATCAAATCGCCTCCGTGAAATGGTGTTGGAAAAAGCAAATTCGATGGGGTTAGCTGATTTTGAAAATGCAGACGTGCAAGATCAGCTAAAACGTGCACAACAAGAAACTAGCTACCGTCCCTATCAGATTTTTGAGCTGGTTCTTAGTATTGTATCCAGTGTTATTTCCCTAGTATCTACTTCGCTGTTTCTCATCTTTTGGAAGTGGTGGGTTGTTTTCATTCTGGTTTTGTTTCCTCTTATCTCCTTCTATTCCTATTTGCGATTAAGTCAACAGGAGTTCTATATTCGTTGGAGCAGAGCTGAAAGAGAAAGAAGAGGCTGGTACATCAGTCACTTATTAACCCACGATCGAGCATTTAAGGAAGTACAAATTTATAAACTTGGCTCCTATCTCATCACACAATTTCGAGATATGATCACGCAGTTTTTTTATGAAGACAAAAAGATCGCCACAACTCGTTTGAAGACCTCACTTGTTTTCGAAAGCTTGACGATTGCGATGATTGGTTTTATGAGCTTTATCGCTATAAAAGCAGCTTTTCTAAAAGAGATTCTGCTAGGTAATTTGGTTAGTTATATTCAGGGGATTACATTAACCCAAACGACATCGCAGTCGTTGATGCATTCCCTGATCGGACTGTCTCAGCACAATATGTTTGTGGAACAGTTGTTCCTCTTTTTGGAAAGGGATTCATCTGATCCTGTCAAACTACAGAAAGTGGCTATCACTACTCCTCAAGAAAACGCCCCTTTTATTCTTGAAAGTATCGAGTTCGTCAATGTTTCATTTACATACCCGGAAACAGGACGACCCGTTCTTCAAAACCTCTCTTTCAGAATAAGAAAAGGAGAGTCGCTAGCGATTGTAGGGGAGAATGGGTCCGGCAAAACGACATTAGTCAAACTGCTTACCTTGTTATATAAGGATTATGAAGGACAAATACTGATAAATGGAACCGACTTGAACGCTTTTGATTTGGAGCAGATTCGAGCAAAAATCGGGGTCGTCTTTCAAGATTTTATGCAATATGAGATGCCTATTCGTAATAATGTCGGGTTCGGTGATCTTTCTCTTCTTCGCCATGATGAAAAGCTCTATCACGCACTTGAAAAATCAGGCATGCGAAGTTTGGCAGAAGGTCTTGAACAAGGCTTGGATACTCAATTGGGAAAATGGTTCACAGAAGGTCTTCAGTTATCGGGTGGACAGTGGCAACGTATTGCCATTGCTAGAGCTTTCTTCCGAAATGCAGACCTCTATATTCTCGACGAACCAAGTGCAGCACTGGACCCTGTGGCAGAAAAAGAAGTATTTGATGCATTTAACCTGTTGACCAAGGAGCGAATGGGAATTTTTATTTCTCACCGTTACTCATCCGCTCAGTATGCTGATCGAATCATGGTGCTGGATCAAGGGAGAATCGTTGAATTTGGCACCCACTCCGAATTGATCCGTTTACAACAAAAGTATGCGAGCTTGTATAATCTGCAAGCCTCACCCTTTGTTTCCCAAAGTTGACACACACTTTGCTAAAAAGGAGCGGACGACTTTGACTTTTCTTACGGCGCTAATGAGCAGCCTTGCTCACATTGGAGCGATTCATATCGCACTCATCATCTTGATTGTGATTGGGATATGGAAATGGGTTAGCAAGAAGAAGAAGAATGATGATTCTGGGGAAAGTTAACGTAAGCTTGAGAAGCTTTTCTCCATCTGATATTCGCTTGATCTTTAAAAAGAACACATGGTAAAGCTCCAAACCTAGATCATTTTTATTCCTTGTTAGAAGCCGATGGTGTAGGATAAATTGCACGATAGGCTGACGGTTCGGTGCCGAGGCACTGTGAAACGTCAGCCTTTTTGAATTTATTTTGCCTCCTCAGGCATTGTTCGAATCATAAACTATAAGCTTCTTAAATAGTCTTTCGTCCCTGTTAATTCTGACCATCTGGCTGAGAGAAACTTCGCATAGTTTAAAGGCGCGATTCCATAAGTCCCTAAAGAATGACCATCATTAATCTCTACCAGCTTCATATTCCCATCTCGATCAATTCCAAAATCTAAACCATACGCAGCTGGTGCATCAATATAATCCTTAACCGCACTTTTTATAATAGGTAGATCTAATTTTGAATCCCAAACACCCTTGTACTGCCTAATATCTAGTATTTCTCCATATCGAATAAAGCAACGCCATTCCGTCACAAAATCAACGATTTCCGAACACCAAATCTTCGTATCCTCATCCTGTTCAATCAATCCGATAAAATCTTTATATTCTTTTACCACTTTTCCAGCAAATTTTTTTGTTATGTCTTTCGGTTTTACAAAAACATTCCAATCCTGTTTATTTTCAAAAAGCTGTTGGATCGTTGAAGTCCATATTTTCCTGCCAAAATAACTAGATAAAGAATCTGGGTAATCTATCTCTCCTTGGCTTCTTTCTATCCCCAATATTTCAAGACGTTTTCTCACGTTGCCAATACCGCCAACTACTATGTCTTCTGGATTCTTTTCTTTTATTTCATGAATATCATGGAACTTAATGATCTCCCATCCTAATGAAGTGAAACCTTCAAAAGCAATAAATGCATTTACATTGTAGAATTCTCCACTTTTGTTTGCCTGAATATACGCTCTCATTCATATCGCTCCTTCCTTTCTATATTCGATCATTATTTCCTTACCCCCTAAGCCTCTTTCACGCTCTCACCATACTACTCTATCGTTTCATAACGACTATTCTCCATCGCCTGCTTGAGCCATCCATCGATTCGATCCTTAGGCAGCAGGATGTTTCCTCCATAAGCATTATTCGTATGAAAGTCCCAATCTCCATATACGACCATATGGTACTGACTATCTATTCGTTTTACGAGTCCCCATACGCCGATATTCCCCTGCGAACCAGCACTGATAAATAGCCAGTTCTCATAGTTGAATATGTAAGGATCTCCGAACATCTCAAAACCTTCTAAATAACCTGTGCTCCCATCTTTTTCCGGAAACCTCTCGTTGTAATCCTTAATCATCGATACATCTAAAATCTTTACGCACAGCCAAGCTGTAAACTCATTCCGCTCAATGACACGTTCAATGGAACACTGTACAAAAGAAGATTGTTCAATCTCTTCCGGATGAGACTCCCAGCCATTAAAACTGGAGAGTACCGGCGTGTACATGATCCAAAAGGGTTCTCCCATCCTCATATGGAAAGGATGGGAGACCTTCACCGTTCTAACCTGACCTCGCTCAGGCGGGCGATTAGAACGCAGCCAATGTCGCTCATCCAACAGGGGAACTTCGTTTTCAAAATCTGACCATTCCATAATGTCATTTTCGAAGCCAGCAATATCAAACAGCTCACTTTCCATCCTAATGCGCTCTGATACGCCTTTGCATACTCCGCACGCTAAGGCAACGAGCTCTTGTTCCATTTACTTCATCCCCATCCTTTCATCTTACCAATCCTGTCTCTATGAAATAGCGCTGCTTCATGCTAAACGAGACTCGTCTATCAGATCTTTTAACTGTTCATCAGTCCCCGTGTTTTCGATGGGTGTATATACCCTCATCACGAGGTCACCACTTTCAGGTACGGCAAAAGAATGGTAACGAAAACTCAACAGACCAGCTTTCGGATGATGGATCACTTTTTCCCCTTTCGAAGTCCCGGATACATCATGTCTTCGCCACCACACTCTAAACTCCTCACTCTGTTCACACAATTTGTCAACGAATTCCCGATACCACGAATCATTCATGTACAAGGCGTATCGGCTTCTAAAATGTGCCAACAGCATCGTAGCGACGTTTTCCCAATTCACAATGCGAGCCTCGGTATCCTTCATCATGAAGACTCTCCAAAGTATATTTCTCTCGATCTCTGCTATCTGATTAAAGTCTCCGCAAAGCGTACTTGTCGTTTTGTTCCACGCCGTTACGTTCCAGTGTCTATCGATGACATAGGCAGGGTAGCTTCCCATCCTGTCGAGAATTTGTTGCAAGGCTGGGGAATTTGATTCGTCTACTGTGACGTATGGAACTACAGAACTATTTGCCAATACAAACAAATGATTGCGCTCGTCATGGCTGAGTTGGAGCGTCCGCACCAAGCTCTCCAGCACTTGTTCCGACACCTGAATATCCCTTCCCTGCTCCAGTGCCGTGTACCATGGCAAAGAAATCCCTGACAGAGTCGCCACTTCTTCCCGTCTAAGACCAGGCGTACGACGACGTGCAGTTTCAACAGGTAATCCCGCCTCTTGCGGGGAAAGACGTGAACGGCGGGTCCGGAGAAAGTCAGCTAGCTCCCTTCGTCTTCTTTCATCATTCATACGATCATACACCTCTATATCCTACTAGGATTTATACTACTTTTCCGAATCGTACTGTAAATACAGAGCTGTTTGTCATTTTATGAAGCTGATTATAATCGACTCATCACCTACAGAGAAGGAGGACGATCTTATGGGAAATCTGGAACTTTGCAGTAGTTTGAAAGGCAAGCGTGTTATCCTGCTCGGAGGAACTTCTGGAATGGGATTTGCGACAGCGGAAGCCGCTGCGCGGGAAGGGGCCTATGTTGTTGTAGTATCCAGTCGAAAAGAGAGAGTGGACGATGCTGTCTCGCGTCTCCCCCAAGGTACGGAAGGATATGTGGTTGATCTATCCAATGAGGAGCAGATTCGCGTATTTTTCAGCCGTATTGGTGAATTCGATCACTTGGTTTTCACCGCTGGAGAGCCATTTCAGCCCGAAAATCTCAACACGGTTGACATGGAAAAGGCACGCCAATTCTTTACCATCAGGTACTGGGGTGCAGTTATGGCAGCGAAATATGGCTCAGAGAAAATCAGGCATAATGGTTCCATGATTTTTGTTTCCGGCACCGCTTCAGTTCGTCCTCCAAAGGGATTGACGATCGCAGCCAGCATTTGTGGTGCTATCGAGTCTCTGACAAGGGCGCTAGCCGTCGAACTGAGTCCGCTTCGTGTCAACGCTATCCGTTTCGGATTCATGCGTACTGAGTTATGGGACAGTATTCCTGAAGAAGAACGAAACACCATGTACGAGACTGTCGGGAAATCCCTCCCCGTTGGCCGAGTGGGCGAACCCGAGGATGCGGCCGAAGCGTTTCTCTATTTAATGCGTGAGAAATACTCCACCGGTCAGGTCATCGTCGTAGATGGTGGTTCTACGCTGGTATGACAACGAATCCAATCAGCTTTCATCGGGAAATGCCCTCATAATCGAGGGCATTTTCCATGTCGGTCATCCCACTTTTCCCGGGTCCAATTATTCGCTTCTCAAAATGTGCTCGATTCGCTTTTCCGGCACGACCCAAATCGCGGCAACGAGTACGTAAAAGAAGCCGGATACCCATGGACCCACATACGCGGTCAATATCGCGAGCAAATAGAGAACGGGAGATATTTTCACCTTCCAGTCTCTGCCCATTGACTTTACGAATGCAGAATCTCCAGAATGCTGTCTAATGATTGCGAGCTGAAGCATTCTGTAAGAAATCGCTGCAAGCAGAAGAATAATCCCGTACAATGCCATCGGAGTGGGCGCAAACTGGCTTTCCCCCATCCACGCGGTCGTGAAAGGAATAAGGGATAGCCAGAAGAGTAATTTCAAATTCAGCCACATAAGCCTCCCGTTCATTGTGCGAACCATGTGCAGCAGATGATGATGGTTGTTCCAGTAGATGCCGACATAAACGAAACTGAAGATATAACTAAGAACTTTTGGGCCTAGTTCGATTAACGAATGCCAGTCGTGGCCTTCTGGTACTTTGAATTCTAGTACCATAATTGTAATGATAATTGCCAGCACGCCATCGCTAAACGCTTCCATACGGTTTGCTCTCATTTGGTGACCACCTATTTCCCGCTTCAAGCGTTGAATTGATCGAATAGATATCCATAGTTTATTCTAGCTTTTCTTCCTACTGTCAAGCACATATTCTGGGAACCAGAACATTTACATATTATGTATCTCTTTTGCCAAAATATATCTATTGATGTAAGATTGTAGAATAAACGTATAAGTGAGAAATTTGTCGATGGAGGTAATAGAATGTCATTTTCTGGCACATTTACAAATTGGCTTAAAAACACACAAGCATCCTTACGAGACCAGGTAAAGAAGTTTCAGAATCGTGACTTCATGGATGCAGTTGTTGCCGGATGTGCATTGGTTGCGGCCGCTGATGGACACATTGAATCCTCTGAAAAGCAAAAGATGGCCTCTTATATCAATCGAAGTGAAGAATTGAAAGTTTTTGATATGAACGATGTAATTAGCCGCTTCAACCATTTCGTCAGTGGATTTGAATTTGACCACGGCGTCGGGAAGATGGAAGCACTCAAGGCAATCGGCAAAATAAAAAATAATCCGGAAGCAGCACGAGTTCTTATCAGCGTCTGTTGCGCAATCGGTGCCGCTGACGGTGACTTTGATGAAAAAGAGAAAATAGTCGTTCGGGAAATCTGCCAGACCGTTAATTTGAATCCAGGCGATTTCCAGTTGTAACAAGCGAGATTGCCTCGGGCCAAGGGGCAGTCTTGTTTTTTATCAATGGCGAGTTGGGATGAAGAGGGGAGCCGTTTCTTTTATGAGGCATTTTGATTACTTGCTCGAGGACGAAAAAGAAGAATTATTCAGTGTGCACCCCCTTCCGATCAATCGAAACACCGAGAAGGAAGTGCTAGCCCACGCGTTGGGAGCTACACTCTACATGCCCGCCATACGAACCACCATCTCTCATGATGTCATGACGCAAAAGCACGAGGGCTTGGTCTCCATGGTCATCTGCCTGGAAGACGCTATCGGCGATCATGAGGTTACTGAGGCAGAGCAATCGCTGATTCGGCAGGTCCGTGATATTTCCAGCCGTCTACGAAACGGCTTGATCCAGCAGGACGATATACCGATCATGTTCGTGCGTGTCCGGGATGTCCACCAAATGAACCGGCTTGTGGAAGAACTGCAAGAAGATTTGATCAGCCTGACTGGGTTTGTGTTCCCGAAGTTTACAAGCCGCAACGCTGAGGAGTATCTGGAAGCGCTGCAATCGTGCAACCGATACGTTCCTTTCCCTGTGTACGGCATGCCGATTCTGGAGTCCGCCGACATTATTTACAGAGAATCCCGAACAGCCGAGCTGCTGTCGATCAAAAAAATTTTGGACAAATACCGGCACCTCGTCCTGAACGTGCGCATGGGAGCAACTGATTTTTCCAGCCTGTTCGGATTGCGCCGTGGACCGGATGTGTCTATTTATGAGATTTCCACGATTCGCGATTGCATTGGCGACATTGTAAACATGTTCACACGACAGGGCAGTGAATACGTCGTATCTGGTCCAGTCTGGGAGTATTTCGGCAACGGTGAAAGGTTGCTAAAACCACAGCTCCGCCAGTCTCCGTTTGAACAAAAGCTGGGCGGCGCATCAGGGCGCAGACTTCGCCAGCAATTGTTGAATCAGTGGCAAGATGGGCTGATCAAAGAAGTCTTGCTGGACAAGGAAAACGGCCTGACCGGCAAAACGATCATCCACCCAAGCCATATCAAAATTGTCCACTCACTTGCCGTGATTACACGTGAAGAGTACGAGGACGCCAGGGCAATCCTGCAAAGCCAAACAAACGGAGTAACGAAAAGTCACTACGCTAACAAAATGAACGAAATCAAGCCACATACGAGCTGGGCGAAGAAAATAATGATTAAATCACAAGTGTACGGGGTGTTCCATGAGCATAACAACTTTATCAACCTGCTCGCTCGAACAGCAAATATCCAGTTTCAATATTCTCGGTGATTTAAATATCACCATCCACGTTCGACAAAATCCGTACCAGCTTCCATTGGAAGCGCTATTCCAAATGGCTGCCCGAATCAATAAGAAACGAAGCTTCCTGTTTGTCAGCAAGGTTCTGGGAAAGCATTTGCCCGTGCGGCCGTCAGCCTCTGTGCTAAGTGGTATGGCATTGGCGGCACGTCTCCTTGAAGAGTTTTATTCCCAAGAAGTCAGTGATCTTCCGGCGATCGTACAAGGTATCATTCAGCAGGAGAAGAGCGAAGAGATCCTTCACACACTGCTGCAACATCCCCTCGAATTACCCGAGCCCTTGTTGTTCATCGGATTTGCCGAGACTGCCACTGCGCTTGGACACAGCATGTTCAGTGCTTTTGGCAGTAAGGCAGAATACATCCATACAACAAGAGAGCTGATCAAAGAGGTTCCGTCCACGATTGATTTTGAAGAAGAACATTCTCACGCAGTAGCCCATCACTTTTATCCATTGGATAAAAACTTGCTACATTCTGCGTGTCCGATCGTATTAGTAGATGATGAGATTACGACAGGCAAAACAGCGCTTAACATCATTCGCGAGATTCAGCAGCATTTTCCGAGAAAGCAATACATCGTTGCTTCCTTATTGGATTGGCGCTCGCCTGACGATCACCGCAAGTTTCTGGAGCTTGAAGCCGAGCTGGGTATCGAGATCACAGCCATCTCGCTGATTAAGGGAGAGATTGAGGTGAACGGCGTTCTTGGCGAACAGCAGGCTGAGCAGACAAAGCCTGCCTTTGTCCAGACAGAAGCTGAGCCGACTGTCATCACGCTGGAGACCTCCGCGCTAACCAAACTGTCCTTTTCTTCCATCGATCAGACAGGCTTTGTGAATACCTTGCCGTATTTGCAACAAACTGGACGCTTTGGAATGACTTCCGGGCAGCAGCGTCAATTGCATGACACGCTTCGCGAGCTGGGCCAGTTTTTGCAGCAATATCGTAAGGGTACGACCTTGTGTATGGGAACAGGCGAGTTTATGTACGTGCCGATGATGATTGCCGCTTCCATGGGCGATGGGGTTTGGTATCAATCAACGACGAGAAGCCCGATTCATCCGGCAACAAAGGAAACCTATGCCGTTCAAAATGCATTTGCGTACGAAAGTCCGGATGATCCTACTGTTCGCAACTTTATGTACAATATCCCGGAGCAGCGGTATGACGAGCTGTTCCTGTTCCTTGAACGCGGGACAAGCGTGGAGCGGCTGAATAGTCTTTATGCGACCTTGGCCCAACTGCCGATTCCAAACAAGTATCTCGTAATGTTTCGCTAACTGCAGAGAGGGGTAAACCGAATGGAGCAAGGCTCATTATACACAGCAGAACTCATGCAGCCGATTAAAATGGGGAGCTACCCTGCAGAGGATGTTACATTCCTGTTGAAAGAAATCAGCGGATTGATGGAAGAAACCAACACGGAGGATCGGGAAGAATTGATTCAGGCGGGAACACATTACTCCGAGATGCTGCCTGTTGAGTATCAGCCCTCCGCCGAGTACATCTCATTGTTTCATCAGGCCTTGCAGACGACAGCACGAAAAGTGGCGCTGGCGTCAGGAGTAGTGGCTGAATCCATCCTTGCACGCAAAGGCAAGGAGATTGTGCTTGCCTCGCTTGCAAGAGCAGGAACGCCGATCGGTGTTTTGATCCGCCGCTATTTGAGACAAATTCACCAGCTGGATACGCCGCACTACAGCATCTCGATCATTCGCGGAAAAGGTATTGACGAGAATGCACTGCGCTATATTCTCGAGCATCATCCAGGCAAAGGAATTCAGTTCGTAGATGGTTGGACAGGCAAGGGCGCTATTACATCGGTCTTGCACGAGTCGATCTCCCGCTTTAACCAGAAATTCCATACGCGGCTTGATGCCGATTTGGCTGTTCTCGCGGACCCAGGGTATTGCGTGCAGACGTTTGGCACTCGCGAAGATTTTTTGATCCCGAGCGCTTGCCTGAACTCGACCGTGTCCGGTTTGATCAGTCGTACCGTACACCGTGACGACCTCATTGCAGCTGGTGAATTTCACGGAGCCAAATTTTATCGGGAATGGGCGGACGAAGATGTTTCCAACCTGTTCGTCAATACGATTTCGGCGCATTTTGCGGATATTGCCAACGAGGCAAAGGCAAAAGCAGCTGAACTGATCAGCCACGAGGACGACTACGTGCCGACCTGGAAGGGCATGCACGATATTGGGCGGATTCAGCAAGAGCTGCAAATTGATGATGTGAATCTAATTAAACCGGGAGTTGGCGAAACGACACGCGTGCTTTTGCGCAGAGTTCCATGGAAAATTCTTGTCGATTCAGTCGAAAACCCTAACCTTGCTCATATCATCATGCTCGCCAAGGATCGTGGTGTATTCGTGGAGGAACGTTCCGATATGAGCTATTCCTGCTGTGGTATTATCCGAACGATGGGAGGGGAAAACCAATGATTTTTGCAAGTGACCTGGACCAGACCCTCCTATACGGGAAACGATTTCTCACGGACGAAATGCAGTCGTTTCAGGTAGTCGAAGTGCTTGAAGGCGAACCAATCTCGCACATGTCTGACCGGGCAATCCAACTTCTTCATGAAGTTCATCTAAAGTCTCTGTTTATACCCGTAACAACAAGAACGATTGAACAGTATCAGCGAATTTTGATTTTCCAGAATGAGCTTTTACCTCGCTATGCAATTACCAGCAACGGCGGCAATGTAATCCGTGACGGACGAATAGACGAGCAGTGGAGTCGTCAGGTACATAGCCGAATGGTCAACGAATGCGCGCCGTTTCCCGACATGCTGGCCGGTTTCGCCCAGATCAGCAATGACAGTTGGGTGATTCGGGAGAGAATGGCAGAGGATCTGTTCTTCTACAGCATCATTGATCGAGAAAAAATGCCTGTCGACGAGCTACGCGACTTCGAGCGCTGGGTGGCGCAACAAAACTGGAGCATGTCCATTCAGGGCCGAAAGCTCTACCTCGTGCCCCAGGCGGTCAACAAGCGCGATGCGACCTTGTACGTGTGCGAGCTGGAGCAGGATGAGCAGCTGATCGCAGCTGGCGATTCGCTACTAGACCTGCCTCTGCTGGAAGCAGCGCAACTGGCGATCGTTCCACCGCATGGGGAGATTTATCAGAGTCGTAATCACGGCGGCGCTGTGGGCAACTTCCACTTTACGCAGGCGTCGGGAATCAGCGCTGCAGAAGAGATTTTGCAAACCGTTCTGTCATGGTATCACCAACTGGTCAAAGCAACATAAAACAAGTCGTGAACTTGCCTCGCTTTGATCCTGAAAAATGAAAAAAACGCTAACGCTCAAAAAAGACACAAAATGGATGAAATTTGTTGTTTTTTGCAAAAAAATGTAGATTTTATTGGATAGCAATGGAATAATCGAATTGTAATCTGCAAAATACTGGGGTATAGCCCGGACAGAGTAGGAGGGTGACATGTCAGTTATCAGTTTGCAAAAAGGGCAAAAAATTGACCTGACCAAAGGAAATGCCGGCTTGAGCAAAGTGCTGGTTGGACTTGGCTGGGACCCGGTAAAAAAATCCGGCGGACTACTTGGTGGACTGTTTGGTGGTGGACAAGCCAACATCGATTGCGATGCGTCCGTAATCATGCTGAACGAAAATGGAAAATTTACAAAAGAAACAAATCTCGTCTATTTCGGAAATAAGCGAAGCGGTTGCGGAAGCGTCAATCACTCGGGGGACAATCTTACCGGTGAAGGGGAAGGCGACGATGAGCAGATATCTGTCGAGCTTTCACGTGTCCCTTCCGATGTTCACAAGCTGATTTTCGTGGTCAATATCTACGATTGTGTCAGTCGTCGTCAGGATTTCGGAATGATTGGCAACGCATATATCCGCATCATGAATCCATCTTCTCGTCAGGAACTGTGCAAATTCAATCTGACGGAGAATTACTCAGGGAAAACCTCACTGATCGTGGGTGAACTGTATCGCCACTCAGGTGAATGGAAGTTTGCTGCTATTGGTGAAGGAACAACCGATACGTCGATTTCCCAGCTGGTCAGACGCTACACGTAGCACCTATCAGGTTATGCTTATTACAATAAAGAATTCAAATTTTAGGAGGAATAACAAATGGCAGTATCTTTGCAAAAAGGACAAAAGGTTGATTTGACAAAAACGAACCCTGGCTTGACCCAAATCAAGGTAGGTCTTGGCTGGGATACCAACAAGTATGATGGCGGCGGCGAATTCGACCTGGATGTGTCCGTATTCCTGCTGAACGACCAAGGCAAAGTGGAAGACGACAAACATTTCGTATTTTTCAACAATCCATCCAGCCCTGACGGCTCCGTTGTTCACTCCGGTGACAACCGCACTGGTGATGGCGACGGTGATGACGAAGTAATCGAAATCGACTTGTCCAAAGTTTCCGCGAATATCCAAAAGGTTGCTTTCACCATCACGATTTACGATGCGGCTACCCGCAACCAAAACTTTGGTCAAGTATCCAATGCGTATGCGCGTGTACTGAGCGCAAGCAGTGGCGAAGAACTCATTCGCTACGACCTTGGAGAAGATTTCTCCATTGAAACCGCTGTTGTAGTTGGCGAACTGTATCGTCATGGCAGTGAGTGGAAATTCAGCGCAATCGGCTCAGGCTACAAAGACGGTCTTGCTGGTCTGGCGCGTGATTTTGGCGTTAACATCGGCTAATTAACCAGTACGAAACGTGGAAAGGATGAACTTGCCATGTCAGTAATCAGCTTATCTAAAGGTCAAAAAATTGATCTGACGAAAGGCAATCCGAATCTGACCAAACTGGTCGTTGGACTCGGTTGGGATACAAACAAATATAATGGTGGATTTGATTTTGACCTCGACGCAGCGGCGTTTTTGCTCCACGCAGACGGCAAAGCAACCAACATTCAGCACTTTGTTTTCTATAACAACCTACAAGGCGGCAACGGTTCCGTTATTCATACTGGTGATAATCTGACGGGTGAAGGCGATGGCGATGATGAGCAAATCAAGATCGACCTGACCAAAGTACCGTCCGAGATTGAAAAAATCGCCATTACGATTACGATTCACGATGCAGAAGCGAGACGCCAAAATTTTGGACAAGTCTCCAACGCATTTGTTCGTGTCGTTGATGAAAATACGAACCAAGAAGTTCTTCGTTACGACTTGGGCGAGGATTTCTCCGTTGAAACTGCTATCGTCGTATGCGAATTGTATCGCTATCAGGGCGAGTGGAAGTTTGCTGCGGTGGGCAGTGGTTTTTCCGGCGGCCTCCAAGCGCTTTGCAATAACTTCGGATTACAAGCAGGTTAATTCGTACCAGCCAAAGGATGCTAGTTTGATAGTAGGGACTAGCATCCTTCCTTCATTTTTTGGACAAGACGCAACCAAGGCAACGCCACGGACTTGGCGGAACCGAGTTTTCTAAAATAGGTGATAGTGATGACGATGATGGTTGTTAAGGGACAAAAGGTTGATGTAACGAAGCAGTTTCCAGGGCTGACCAAGGTGATTGTTGGTCTTGGCTGGCATACCGGCAGCGAACTTGATCTGGATGCATCGGCATTTCAGTTGGGCGCAACCGGGAAAGTGAATCGTGAGGAGGATTTCATATTCTACGGAAATCCTAAATCAACGAACGGAGCTGTCTCCCTGCGGGACGGCGCTGGAGATAAACAGCAATTCGAACTGGAACTTTCCGCAATTCCGCTTGACGTAGAAAAGATCGCCTTTACGATTACCATTTACGACGCCATTTCACGTGGCCAAACGTTTCGACAGGTTTCCGATCTTTATTTGCGAATCTTGCATCCTGTCACATTCGCTGAAATGATCCGATTTCCATTAGTTGATTTTTCTACAGAAAACTCGATCGTGACAGGTGAATTATATCGCTACAATGGCGAATGGAAGTTTAATGCGATTGGAAGCGGCTTTAACGGTGGACTTACTGCCTTATGCGGTAATTTCGGCGTAGAGGTGGCACAGGAGCAATCCTCTTCACCACAACCGTCTCCAACCATTCCGCCGCCTCCAAAGGTTGAGCAACCACCGGCACCGCCGATCAATCTATCCAAGGTTGAGCTGACGAAAAAAGGTGAAACGATCAGCTTGCGAAAATCAAGCGGGGCGTTGGGGCAAATCAGTGTGAACCTAAACTGGAATAGAAAAGTCAAGAAATCAAGCGGTTTTTTGGGCTTTAATAAATCCGATGGCATCGACCTTGATCTTGGATGTTTGTATGAGATGTCAGACGGGAATAAAGGTTGTATCCAAGCGCTGGGCCGGCATTTTGGTGAATATCTCCGTTTCCCGTTTATCGAGCTGGACGGAGATGACCGTACAGGATCCAGAACTGATGGGGAAAATCTCCGCATTAACGGCAATCATGTGAGGGAGTTTAATCGTGTCCTGATCTATGCCTATATCTATGAAGGTGTAGCGAAATGGGCCGAAACGGATGGCGTTGTCACGATCAAACAAGCCGACAACCCGGAAATTGTGGTCCGCATGGACGTGCACGACCCTCGGAATATTATGTGTGCCATTGCCATGATCGAGAGAAAAGGAGATACCTTTGAGATCAAGCGTCTCGTTGAATATTTCAACGGACATAAACCGATGGATCGCTACTACGGTTGGAACATGCGTTGGTCCGCAGGCAGCAAATAACCTAGGAGGACGAAGAAATGGAGTTTTTGAATGGGCTGATTGAAACCTATTCAAGTTTTTTTTCATGGGAGGTTTTGCAGGGGGTACTGACCAATCCTGCTAACTGGACAATTATTCTTTCATTGGTCATTCTGGAAGGATTACTTTCAGCTGACAATGCACTGGTATTAGCAGTAATGGTAAATCATTTGCCAGAAAAGCAAAAGAAACGCGCATTGTTTTACGGCTTGCTCGGTGCCTATTTATTCCGTTTCCTGGCAATCGGTTTAGGTGTTTTCCTGGTCAAGATGACAGCGATCAAAGTAATGGGTGCACTCTACCTGCTCAAAATTGCGGCAGACCACTTCTTTGGCCATAATGAAAAAGCGCAAAAAGCAATCGATTTGCTGCTATATCTGGGAATGGCAGCATGCTTGTACTTTATCCCAATCCCGGTTGTACAAATTCTCGGTGGATTGCTCATCGTCTGGTTGCTCTACCGCTTATTCAAGTCCGGTGGGGAAGAAGAAAACGAGGCCGAGAACAAAGGAAAAGGCTTCTGGAAAACTGTACTTGCCGTTGAGATGATGGATATTGCCTTCTCCATCGACTCCGTTTTAGCTGCATTTGGTGTCAGCAACCAAGTATGGGTTCTGTTCCTAGGCGGAATTCTCGGTGTCCTGATGATGCGGGGGGTTGCTCAAATCTTCCTGAAACTGATCGAGCGAATTCCGGAATTCGAAACAACCGCATTCGTACTTATTGCGCTCATCTCCGTGAAAATGTTCTTGGGCGCAGCAGGCATCCACATCGAGTCATACCTCTTCTTCGGCGTTCTGGTTCTCACCTTCCTTGGTACCTTCATCGTGCATAAGATGAAAAAAGGAAAACATGGGGAACAAGAAGACTCGAAGGAAAACGTTGCGTAAATAGCATGAGGTAAAGAAAAGCGAGGTCGAACAGACACTCGCTTTTCTTTTCGAATAAAGGAGGACAAGAGATGATATCGTTTGTAAAAGATGTACAGGTGGTACTGGAAAAGAAAAAATTGCAACAGGTGAAGGCGCGCGTGGCCTTGGTGCTTGATATAACCGGTTCTATGCGTCCTTACTATAAAAACGGAACGGTACAAAAGGTAGTGGAACGGATTTTGGCAGTAGCTAGCCAATTTGATGATGACCAGGCACTTGATATTTGGGTCTATGATCATCGGTTTTCCCGACTTCCATCGGTGACCGAGAAGGATTTTGAGAACTATGTGAATCGCACAATTTTGGAGAATAATACTATCGAAAAATTCGGCCGAAATGACGAGCCATTAGTCATGCGTGATATTCTCGCCAAATATACGATGGAAGAACCGAGTCATCTGCCTACCTACATCACCTTCATTAACGATGGCGGTGTGAAAAAGGGAACGAATGACACAGGGGATTCTGTGCAAAAGCTGATTATCGAGTCGTCCACAAAGCCATTGTTTTGGCAATTTGTAGGTATTGGTGACGCAGACTTCGGTGTGTTGAAAAAGCTGGATACGATCGAAGGGCGCTACATCGATAATGCCAACTTTTTTCAAATCGAAAACATCGACACGATTTCAAATGCTGCCCTATACGATTTGCTGCTAAACGAGTTCCCCCTTTGGCTGGATGAAGCAAAACAAAAAGGGGTTTTGGCCTAAATGAGAAAACGGATTTGGTTCAATCGAACGTTCGCTACGGCTTATCCAATCGTCGAAATGATTCGCAATAACCCGGATAACTTCACTTTCGAGATTTATGTGACTCACCCGAAACGTCATAGTGTGATGCTACAAATCGCCGACTATGCTGAACTAGAGCCCACGCTGGATGTGCCAGAATACATCGACTATTGCCTGTCGTTTTGTAAAAAGCACCGGATCGACGTATTTCTCCCCAACTATCGATTGGTGGAAATCTCCAAGCATATCAAAGAGTTTGAGCGGCAGGGCACGCAGGTTATGATTGCTCAGGAACATCAGTTGCTGGAGGATATTTCAGATAAGGGGAAGCTGTTTCAACTTTTTCAGGACGTACCGGAAGTACCGTTACCCGCGTATGCGATTGTGAATACAGCTGAACAATTCCAAATAGCATATGAACAACTGAAACAAGACGGAAACAAGGTTTGCTTCAAGCCTGCCCGGGGCGAAGGTGGAGCAGGCTTTTATATTGTGGAGGAGCAGCTTGATCCGATTGACCGACTGTTTCGATCAACCCACCAGCAAATCACGATAGAAGAAGTAGTCCGCACACTGTCCACACGAGAAACGTTTGAGGAAATAATGGTCATGGAGTATTTGGACTCGTATGAGTACAGCATCGATTGCCTCGCCTATGAAGGACAGTTGCTGGCAGCGGTGCCCCGCAAGAAAGTAGAAGGGCGTATTCGCGAGCTTGAGGACAACGATGAACTGCTACGAATTGCCGAAGCCGTGCAGCAGCGGTTGCAGCTTTCCTATTTGTTTAATGTGCAAATCAAATACAAGGAAGGTATCCCCAAGCTGCTGGAAATCAATCCGCGAGCTTCCGGCGGCATGTATATCTCTTGCCGGTCCGGAGTGAATTTTCCTTACTTGGCACTGAAACTGCTTTTGACTGGAAAGGCGGACGTTCCTGTTCCAAAGCTTGATATTTTAATGACCCACGTTGAACGAGAGAGAGACTTGACGAGGATTCTGTAAAATATAAGAAAAACAAAAATTTATCATGGGAGAGACCTCTTTTTCCAAGGCTTCTCCCCTTTTGAGACTCGAAGGAATACCTTAAAACGTTGCCTAGTATATTATGAAGGTGGTAAGGTTTCGTTGAAAACAGCGAGTGAGATACTTTCGATAATCAGGAATGACAGTTTCTTAGAGAATATCTTCCATAAAGATGTTGATTGGGACGCTAAATTAGACGCTAGGGATGCTGTTGAATTTGATGTAGCCTGG
This sequence comes from Brevibacillus sp. HB1.3, assembly GCF_013186635.1. Classification (NCBI taxonomy): domain Bacteria; kingdom Bacillati; phylum Bacillota; class Bacilli; order Caryophanales; family Paenibacillaceae; genus Brevibacillus; species Brevibacillus sp. HB1.3. The sequence continues at coordinate 609,631 of NZ_JABMIT010000002.1, forward strand.
ATTTCTAGTTACAAAACAGTTGATGAAATTGCCCCCTCTGAAAATACCGTGATTAGAGAAATTAGGGAATTTGTGTTCAAGCAAACTTTTCGGATAACCCAGAATTCGGAAGTGGCAGGTTATGCATCGGACGACTTTGGCCTCATTTCCAAGGCGTTTGAAAACAAGATCAATATTGAGTTTATCAATAAACTATGGGAGTCCTACCTGCAAGGGGAATTCCCGAATTCCAGTATATGTGAATGAATTTTCATACGTTGTGATTATGAGAGTAGTCGAAAAAGACCGGAGAAGCATATAAAATATGCACTCCGGTCTTTTTGGATTAGGAAAGAGAGAGTTCCCTTTACTTTTTAGTTGCTGCTTCAATATCTTTGTACGCCCAATGGGTTGGAGGTACGTCCGGCCAGCTTTGTCCAGTTACCGGACTTAACTGTTGATGGTTCAGCAAACGATTGATAATAGTGACTGTTTCTGCTCGAGTCAATGTCTTTTGGGGATGGAATGTACCATCTGGATAGCCAGCCAAGTAACCATCTTTACTTACTGCCGCAATAATCTGCGTTGCCCAGTGATCTGCTGGTACATCGTAGAAGTTGTTCGGCATACCGTCTCCATTTAATCCCAAATACTTATATACAATGGTCGCCATTTCCGCGCGCGTGATTCCGCCTCCCGGATTGAACGTACCATTCGCATAACCGTTCATCAGACCTGCTTCATTTGCTCTTCTAATCGCATCTGCTGCCCAATGCTGGTCGGCTACGTCCATAAACATTCCGCTTGCGGATGTAGTCTTGACCATTCCTGTGTTTACCAGAATCATGGCCATTTCTGCACGAGTCACTTGGCGATTTGGATCGAAGTTTCCGGTTGGATAGCCGTTCATGTAGCCTGTTTGGTCGTTTTTCTCTTTTGCTGGCTCACTTGGCTTCGGTTCTATATAACCGGAGCTGCCTCCAGTAAAGAACGGATTTTGAACTTGATGAGTGTTTTTCCGATCTTTTTTCCGTTCTTTATCCCGGTCTCTGTCTCGTTTATCGACAGATTCTAAATCTCTTCTTGCTTTTTTAAGCTCAGCCAGTGCTTCGTCTACCTCTTCTTGGGTTGCGTCAGGATCTTCTAATACGTCTTTTGCACGCTTCAATGCTTTCTCGAGCTTTCTCCAACTTGAAGATGTATAGTCATCTTCATCCAAATCTTCATCGTCGATTTCATCTACTTTTGCTTGTAGCTTTGATTTGTCGACTGTAGGTGTAGGCTCATCTGGTTTTTTCAAACCGTCTCTGGCCTTTGTCAATGCCGAGAGTGCTTTGTCTACTTCTTCTTGGGTTGCATTTCGATCAGCCAGAACCGCATTCGCTTTTTCTAATGCTTTTTGCAGTTCTTCCCAGCTCTCGCTTGTGTAGTCTTCACCCACTAGATCTTCGGATTGGATTTTATCCGCTTTGGCTTGCAGCTTCGTTTTGTCCACTGAAGGTGTTGGCGTTGGCACGCTTGGTTTTTTCAAACCGTCTCTCGCCTTTGTCAATGCCGAGAGCGCTTCGTCTACTTCTTGTTGGGTTGCATTTGGATCAGCCAGCACTGCATTTGCTTTTTCCAATGCCTGTTTCAGTTCTGCCCAGCTCGCGCTTGTGTACTCTTCTTCCTTCAAGTTCTCAGCCTTGATTTCATCTGCTTTGGCTTGCAGCTTCGTTTTGTCGACGGTAGGCGTAGGCTCGTCTTGCTTTTTCAAACCGTCTCTCGCCTTTGTCAGTGCCGTCAGTGCTTCGTCTACTTCTTGTTGAGTTGCGTTTGGATCAGCCAGAACCGCTTCTGCTTTTTGCAAAGCTTTTTGCAGTTCTTCCCAGCTTTCGGTTGTGTAATCGTCTGCCTTTAGATTCTCGGTTTTGATTTCGCCCGCTTTTGCTTGCAGCTTCGATTTATCAACGACAGGTTGGGTTGGTGTTGTATCTACAGTAATAGACTTTGTCGCCTTGGCTGTCTTGCCGTCGACTGTCGTCGCTGTTACCTCAACGGTGTATTCACCATCTTTTAAATCTTGGGTAGGTGTAAACGTCCAGTTGCCTTCTGCATCAGCTGTTACTGTTGGAGTATCTACTACATTGCCATCTTTGTCTTTAATCTCAACGGTCACCTTAGATCCTGGTGTTGACGTTCCTTTGAACTCCGGCTTCGTTACAGTGACTCGATCGGTACTTGGTTCAGTAATCGTAATTGTCGCCCCAGGATTCTCAACATTTTTGTTAAATGGATCTACTGGAGCACCGTTTGTACCTTTTAAGTTCCCCAAGCCATCATAGGAAATGTTTACTGCTTTATTGGAAACATTCGTACCTGCTGGCAAGGTGATCACTAGCTTTGTAGCATCGTTTTCGTCAACTTTGAAAGTGAGACCACCGTTTTCTAGAGGTGTACCATCCACTGTAATGGTAAATCCAGTTAAATCGGTTAACTCTACTCGGCGATCAAACGTCAACGTTATTTTATTGCCATCGGCTACTGTTTCCTCAATTGTAGCAGCTGTTGGTACGGGGACAATTGTGGCAATCGTAAAATAATGGCCAGTAGCAAATTCAGCACTATTCAGTGTTACTTTGCCATCTGTTAATGGATGGAATGCATCGTTCTGATCGAATTGCTCATCCCCACTAACAACCAGATACAAAGGCCACTCAGAAGCGCCTTTTACTTTGTCTACTTGCAGTGTAATGTCTCTATCTTGCCAATTCGTTTTCTCTACTTTATAGGTGCGTCCAATACGTTTTAGACTTTCTGTATCTTTTGTTAATGGAGCCACGAATGTAACGTCTCCACCGTTATCGCTAAAAACAAAGAATGATTTATCTTCTGCAATCGTCGTGGTATTCTGGGCATTCGTCTCTTGGATCGCATTGCCTATTGCAAGCGTGACATTGGCACCGTCAACCTGAGATTTCGATTGCTTTTGATACAAAGCACCTACTTCATCACGACCGATCCCTGTGATGCGGTTGCCGTAGCCAGTGTTATTGCTAGCTTTCCACATCGTTGAGCCATTGCTAGCGACATAATCAATCGGAGCATTATTTTCATCTTTCAATGTCAATCCGTATTTTAAAGCAAGGTAACTGTTGACTTTGTTTCGGTCTTCATCAGTCAATTTACGGTTATAAAGGATCGTTTCAGACATCTTCCCGTAAAAGCGACTGTTATGACCTGCACCAAAATAATAAGGTTTACTTCCGCTTGTTATAGGAGATGCAAAGTTGGGATTATTGCTATTTGTCTCCTGTAATACTTTTCCGTTTAGCGAAAGTGCCCAATCATTTGGTGCACTCCAGATGTTTAACATCGCTCCATTTTTTAATTGGTAATCACCGACGTCTACGCTCAAGCTACCTTCGTCTCTACCGAAATATGAACTTATGGATTTTCCATTATTAGCTCCATAAACAACTGCAGCTGTATGTTTTCCTCCAAACTCCCATGGGAATCCGATATATCTGTCACTTGCCTGGACGGAGAATATTTCCCGATCCGTAGTAGCATTATTATTAAAATCAATAGAAGAGCGAGTGTAATACCCTTTACTTGAGTCAATTTGGATTCCGCTATTGAAATTCAGAGCGTTAGGCACATTATCATTGGAACTAGCACCACTAGGCATCCATGCTCCGCGATCTGCCAAGTCTGTTAATTGATTGATTTGTTTCCCCGAAAGCACAGCACTGCGTTCTACATCAACCCAAGAGAGTAAGCCTTCACTCACCCCGCCTGGCCCTTGCGTAGGTACGCCTGGTTTTTTCAACTCTTCTCTGGCCTTTGTCAATGCCGAGAGCGCTTCTTCTACTTCTTGTTGGGTTGCATTTGGATCAGCCAGAACCGCTTCTGCTTTTTGCAATGCCTTTTGCAGTTCTTCCCAACTTTCTGATGTGTAATCTTCTGCCTTCAGGTTTTCGTTCTTAATTTGCTCCTCTTTTGCTTGCAGCTTCGATTTATCAACGACAGGTTCGGTTGTTGGTGTTGTATCTACGGTAATAGACTTTGTTGCTTTGGCTAACTTGCCCTCGTCTGTCGTAGCTGTTACCTCAACTGTGTATTCACCGTCTTCCAAATCTCGGGTTGGTGTAAATGTCCAGTTGCCTTCTGCATCAACTGTTACCATTGGAGTATCTACTACATTGCCATCTTTGTCTTTAATCTCAACGGTCACCTTAGATCCCGCTGTTGACGTTCCTTTGAACTCTGGTTTCCCAGTGGGCACCTTGTCTCCGGACGGTTGTTCAAACGTTACTGTCGGTGGCGCTTTCCACAACAAAGCATTACTTTCACCGTAAACTGCAAAAAGAGGACTGTCGTCCGCAATCAGATTCTCCAGCCCCGCTAGATCACCCGCGTCGGCTTGTCCAAACTTGCTTCCAGCAGTCATACGATTTTGCGCGGTAATACCCGCTTTTCCGGTAAACTCACCGCTTAGCGTAAGAAGTGTACTGCCTTGCAGATTAACGTTTCGTGCTTTTGGTTGGCCCGAAACTACTATTGTATTCCCCGTAATAGTTGCATCGCCGGAAAGAGCGAATTTTCCCGCTTGGATATCAACTCCTCCGCCACTGTTGTTAGTGATTTGGCCTCCGGTCATATTGAATGTACCCGCACCAAGATAGACCGCACCTGTACTATTATTCTTATTGCCTGTAATTACTCCACCAGTCATTTGTAAGACCGCTGTAATTTGACCGAGATAGATTGCGCTTCCCGGAAAGTTTGAATAACTATTCTGTAAAACAGTGCCTTCTTCAATGATCAGTTTTGCATCATAGACGTTAATGATTCTACCTTGGGCCATTTTCCCCCCTTGGTAGTTGCCGTCCATGATAATATTTTTTAATGTAAGCTGGCCCAGATTAAGATCTAAAAGAGTGCCATCTCCAGCCGGGTCACGCTGAATCACGGCAGTCTCCCCGACTCCAGGAGCCGTGGTGATCGTAACAACCTTGTTCTTATCGAATTTTTTTGTAGTGCTGGCCAATAAGTTGATATTGTCCAGAACATATATAGTCCCCGCGCTACCAATCTTTTGATAGGCTGTATACAACGTAGCAAAAGGAAGATCTCGGGTTCCATCACCTGTGGTGTCATCGCCACTGCTAGAGACGTAATAGGTCTCTTCTTCAGCAGCATAGCTGACGGGTGTTCCTAAGCTTGCCACCATGCTGGTGAAGACAAGCGAAAAAATCAGGAAAACCATCCCTATTTTCCGTAGATTAATACCGTTACTTAGCATGCAGATCCATTCCTTTCTGAGATTTGATTTGTGTTACGCTTCCGATGCTCTCAATGTGAATCGACTTTCTCGCCTCACTTTCACTTTTTCATCTGCTATGTCATATGTCAGCGGCACATAAGTTGCAGTATTCAACTGAAAAAAAGCTGACAGGGCTTACCGCCTTTCCTCAAAGCATCGGCCAGTGGGACGCTTCCACCCATTTTGTAGCTTTGTAATTTTTTATAGCCCTTTCTTCCTCTCCCCTCGGATTCTGGATATTTTGTTGAAACTATCTATTTTTCAATAGACTTCATCCAATATGTCATCTTAACAGGGGCACCTCTACATAACCTCTACAACTTCCCTAGTCTACCTTGATATATTCTTTTTAAGAGGTGTCCTGAATATCTTGTCGAAGAGTATTCATTATGAAAAAATTGATATTCTTCGGATTTGGGAACTAACAATCTTCTTACTACTATTCATTGAGGGTAATCATTAATATGAAAACAGTCGCCTGGAAATGGACGAAAATGATCGTTGTTGCTCTACTAGTAGTAACAGCTGTTCGCTTACTCTGGATGAGTTTCCTTACTACCTTTGACTACGCTGAAAAACCAGTGGCTGTACAAGGTGTGCTTGATTTACGCGGATGGAAATTCACGGAATACCAAACATTACGGTTGGATGGGGAGTGGGAGTTCTCCCCTTCTCAGTTCATAGAGGGAAACAGCTTGAAGAAACCTGAGGGCCAGACATACCTTCAAGTACCCAATAAGTGGGATGAGGCATTTGTTCATGAGCAGGGTGTATCGGACTCCTTCCACTTCGGCACGTATCGACTACGCATCTTGCTTGATCCAGAACAGGAACAGACATTTGGTCTCAGGATCAATGAGCTTCGAACTGCCTCGACCGTCTATGCCAATGGGAAATTAGTGGCCCAGGTGGGACAACCGGCAACCAGCACCATAGAGCATCAAGCACGCAATATTCCCTATACTGTCAAACTGACACCAGAACAAGGTCAAGTAGAGTTGCTTATCCATGTTTCCAATGATGCCGGGGCAGGAGGAATTACAAAACCTATTCGCTTCGGTACGATAGAAGCTGTACAGATGCGGACGATCCTCTCCATCAGTTTGCAACTATTATTACTCGTCGTGTTTCTGATCCATAGTTTATATGCCTTGCTCCTATACTTCTTGGGTGCCACAAATAAAGGCTTGGTATATTTCTCATTGGTCATGGTTTGTGGAATATTTACTGTGCTGACAGCCGATGACAAGTTATTATTTGTCTGGTTGCAGTTGGATTATGATTGGACAGTTAAGATGACGTATCTCGTCTATGTTGGTGCAGTCGCCTTCATCCCTCCCTTGTTTCATCATCTGCTTCCTGCTTATCTAAACAGAAGGATTTTACAAGGTTTCAGTGGCTTGTGCAGCTTATACGCCATCTTCATCCTCCTTGTACCTGCTGGAACTATTTTAGCGATGAGCAGAATGCTATCTATCGTGCTGCTCCTCTCCGTCATTATTTCTGCCTACATACTCTGGAAGGCCATTCGGGACAAGGAAGACATTATATTTCTCCTGCTAGCTTGCCTGTTTGTAGGGGTGAATGTGATCTGGACGATTGCTTATACCATATTAGGCTTAGAATTTATTCACTACCCCTTCAACCTGATCTTTGCCGTACTTGCTTTTGCGGCATATTGGTTTAGACGATTTTTCCGGGCAACGACTGAGACGAAACATCTTGCTGAGAAATTGAGGCAAGAGGATAAGCGCAAGGATGAATTTTTGGTGAATACTTCTCATGAACTGAGAAATCCATTACATGGCATCATCAATATCACACAAGCGATTATCGAGGATACAAACACACCTCTTCATGAAGAACACAAAAAGCGTCTGGATATTCTCCTGCATGTCAGCAGACGTCTGACGCTCATGCTAGATGATTTGCTGGATGTAACCCGATTAAAGGAGAACAGCATTCGCCTGCATGAGAAAAAATTAAACCTACAGTCTATCTTCGCTGGTGTTTTCGATATGGCGAAACTGATGCTGGACGGAAAACCGATTGCTTTACAAGTGGAAATAGACGATTCGTTTCCTTCTATTCAGGGAGATGAAAACCGGCTGATTCAAATTCTTTTTAATTTGGTGCATAACGCCATTAAATTTACAGATGAGGGAACTATCACGATTCGCGCGAAAACGTCTAACGGATTTGCGCATATCCAAGTAGAGGATACTGGGGTCGGTATCGAGGAGAAGGCTCTGCAAACCATTTTTAAACCTTATGAACAAGCGGAACTGAATGCAATCAGAGCTAGTGGCGGATTCGGGCTTGGCTTACATATTTCCAAACAGTTGGTTGAGCTGCACGGCGGTACTCTATCGGTTCATTCCACTCTGGGAAAAGGCTCTGCCTTTACTTTTACCCTCCCACTAGCTACAGATTCCGTTCCAATAGCAGAAAGCAGCGCTCAGACATTCATGCAGACCTCACTAGAAATGGCCGCTGCAACGACTGATCGAATCACTACATCGACAGAAACCGTTTCTTCTCTTAATAGAAGAGCAAGAATTATCGTTGTAGATGACGACAGTATTAACCTGAACATCCTTAGCAAGATGCTTGAATCAGATCAATACGAAGTAAGCACGGCAACCAGTGCTCAGCAAGCCCTGTCCATACTGGAACGTAACCCGGTCGATCTGGTCATCTCAGACGTCATGATGCCTCACGTATCCGGCTATGAACTAACACGTATCATTCGGGAACGATTCTCTGTTTTAGAACTGCCTGTCCTGCTCTTGACCGCACGCAATCGTTCCGAGGATATTATAGCCGGCTTTCAAGCAGGGGCGAACGACTATGTTAAGAAACCTGTCGATTCTTGGGAATTAAAGGCAAGGGTAAAAGCCTTAACAGAGTTTAAAATATCCTTCGATGAACGTTTGCGTATGGAAGGAGCATGGTTACAATCACAAATCGAACCTCATTTTTTATTTAACGCATTAAATTCAATTGCCGCCTTGGGACTCCAGGACTTCACGAAAATGCAGACACTGCTTGAGGAGTTTAGCAACTACTTGCGTTTAAGCTTTGACTTTCATAATTCTGAACCCGTTATTTCGCTTCACGATGAACTTGATCTTGTTCGATCTTATTTGTATATCGAGACGCAACGATTTGGCGATCGATTGCAAGTGGAATGGGATCTGGACCCTGATCTCGATTTTTACTTACCACCCTTATCCATACAACCGCTAGTCGAAAATGCCATCAAACACGGCTTAATGCAGCGCACAAGTGGGGGAACAGTCTGGATTCACATCAAAGACAAGGAGGAGTATTTCGAAGTCTCAATCCAAGACGATGGGGAAGGGATGACAGAGGAAGATCTGAATCAATTATTCAGCCAAACAAGGCATGGCAAAAAAAGAGCAAGCGTAGGTCTGCGAAATATTGAACGGCGACTAAGACAACTATATAACCAGGGATTAACGATTGATAGCTCACCTGAACAAGGTACGATCGTCACTTTTAGAATCCCCAAATAAGGAATAAGCCACTTGGTTTATTCCTTATTTTTCTGCTTCCAAAGCTGATACCATTCTGTGATAGCCGGATTAGGCTGTTCTTGCAATTCGTTCCATAACACACTCGTTAATTGATCGTATTGCTTATGAACCGAAGAGTGCCTACCCATGTCAGCAAATATTTTCATAAGGAAAAAATAGGCTTCTTCCTCGAGCGGATAACGCTGACAAATGTCCAAACATAGCGTGATGGCTTTGTTCCATTCATCATTGGCGTAATACCAATCCACCATTTTCAAAGCGGTTTGCACCCATTGCAATTGTAATCTTTGACGCTCGCTTTCTGCCCATATGTAATTATGCTCTTGCAAATAATCTCCTTTACACAGAGCCATGGCTTGTTCATACTCGTCAATCGTCTCCGCAGATAAAGATAAGTCAGAGCGGAAAAAATGCTCAAACTGATCGACATCCAAGATGATTTGCTCTAGTTTTACCTTGTACCCTTCTGATGTATTGCTGATTTGGAAATATTTACTAAATAGCGCCAAGGTTTTGCGAATATGATAGATAGCCGTATACAATTGATGATGGGCTTTTTCCGGTTCAAGCTCTGGCCAAAGTAACTCAATGATCGCCGTTTTATTAACCGTAGTTCCCCTGTGTTGAACCAAATATAAGAACAACTGCTGTACCTTGGCAGTTCGCCAACGAAGTGGGATTTCCTGGCCTCCATCTACAAACGTTACTTGTTGAAACAGAGTCATTTGTAAATTCTCCGATTTCTGAGGGGAGAAGGTCTTCTGTTCCTCCATCATCGATTGAATTCGTTTCATGGTATTTTGCAGACGTTGCTTGCCAACCGGCTTTAATACATAGTCAAGGGCGTTCAGCTCAAATGCTTTAATCGCATATCTCTCATATGCGGTGACGAAGACAATTTGTAATTGAGGTTTCACTTCTAAAAGCTGTTCGGCCAACTCGATACCGTTTAGCTTTGGTGTTTGAATATCCAAAAAGACAATATCAATCTCATTTTTTTCAATCTCTCGTTTGCCGATCATTGGATCCGTAAACTTGCCAACAATTTCAAAATCGCCGATATTTAATAACTGATGCTCCAAATAATTTAATGCCAACTCTTCATCGTCGATTAAGATCGCTTTCATACTGTTCCCCACTTTAATATTCTATCTATTCTCTAAACTATTCCCTCCCTGAACATTTGCTCAAACATTCCCGCTCCACTACTTAGGTTACTACTCAACTTACCTTTAACTCTCCTCCCCTTGTATCATTGGATTTTCATTAAGCCGTGCTTTATAAGACTCGCCCCATACTTTCATTGACATAATGACTGGTTCGAGAGTGCTTCCGAATTCAGTAAGGGAGTATTCCACTCTTGGAGGAACCTCTTTATATATTTCGCGATGAATGATGCCATCCCGTTCAAGCTCTCTTAATTGCAATGTGAGCATAAACTGCGTGATTCCCGGATTGAGGCGCCTGAATTCATTGAATCTTTTCGTTCCGTTCAGGAGCTGATAGAGAATGATCCCCTTCCACTTTCCACTAATAACATCCAGCGTTGTTTCAACCGGACATGCTTGCATATCTGGACTCACTCCATATTTCTTTCTTCGGTCTCCCATCAGCTTATCCCCCAATGGTTTGATTTTTAATACTATACCATAAAAATATGCGTACTTACTTAAAGTAATTGGATCGTTTTACAATGCAACTGTACAACATTTCCTATTTGAGAGGATGGATACCCATGAATACTCACCAAAAGATGAAAGCTGTCGGTGCTTACCGCTACCTCCCTATATCTAATCCGGAAAGCCTTATTGATTTGCACGTCGATAAACCGGAACCTACAGGCCGTGATTTGCTTGTACGTGTAAAAGCAATCTCCGTCAACCCTGCAGATGTAGGCGTTCGCGAAAGTCATAACTATGAAGCCGATTCACCGAAAATTCTTGGTTGGGATGCCGCTGGAATCGTAGAACAAGTTGGTCCTGACTGCCAATTGTTTAAACCTGGGGAAAAGATCTATTATGCGGGCAGCGTGTCCCGACCAGGCAGTAATAGCGAATTTCACTTAGTTGATGAACGAATTGTGGGAAATATGCCGCGAAGTTTGGATTTCGCTGCCGCTGCCGCATTACCACTTACCTCGATAACTGCATGGGAGGGTCTTTTTGATCGTTTAGGAATTAGCCTAAATAATACAGGTGAAAACAAAAGCATACTGATTATCGGTGCAGCCGGAGGGGTTGGCTCGATTGCTATTCAACTTGCAAAATTAGCAGGTTTGACCGTAATCGGTACTGCTTCACGTCCAGAGTCAATTCAATGGGCTAAAGGTCTCGGCGCGGATTTTATCATAAACCACAACAACCCTTTTCTCCCTCAGCTCAAGGAAGTTGGTATTGACGCCGTCGATTATATCCTTTGCTTGAATGATACGGTTCAACATCTTCAAAATATGGCGGAAGTCATTGTCCCCCAAGGTAAAATTTGCGCTATCGTTCCTGCAAATAAAACTACCTGGGCAGGGAGCTTGAAAATGGACTTGCTGTTTTCTAAAAGTGTAACGTTTGTATGGGAGTTCATGTTTACACGGTCCTTGTTTCAAACCAATGACATGATCAAACAACACGAATTGTTGAATGAACTGGCGGACTTAATCGATGATGGGAAGATAAAAACTACGCTGACTGCACGACTGGAGCCAATCAATGCAGCAAACCTACGTCTCGCGCATGAGAAGTTGGAATCTGGGCGAACCATTGGGAAAATCGTTTTAGAAAACTTTTGATAGTATGAAAGCGAAGTAGGTATGTTTGGTTCCAAATAAATCCTCCCCAGGCTCTGTAAAAGCCACCCAAAAAATACGAAAGGAGCATGCCTCGGCAGCTCCTTTTGTTGTTGTTCCTTCCCTGTAGAACTTCAAATCTCTATTTTTGTCTCCAGAAACTCAAGGTACTTTGGGTCATCTTCCATAAAGATCGCAATCCCGGCACCCATGTAAGCCCGGGTCAGCTCGTCTGCTGCTTTTTCAAGGTTTTCCTGTTCGTAATACAATTGCCCTAACCGAAGATGAATGTAAGGATTTCCCAGCCCCTCCGGACACTGAACAGCATTAAAGAAACACTTGAATGCCTTATCGTAATTCTTCATTTGAAAATGGACATCCCCAATAGCCACATATATCCACGTTGCGGCCTCCCATTCTCGATGATTTTCCGGGAGTAATCGGAGGGCCGCGACGTACTTATTCTTGCCCTCCTCAAGATTGCCTGCTTTCACCAAATCATCGCCTTGTTTACACAGCACGGTAATTTCGGTATGGGTTGAATCTGAAAGTTGCACTGTCGTCTCTCCTATCCTATGTGATTTGAAGCCGCCGTAAATATTTGTCTCTTCACCAGGAACTCACTATTGTTTTTTGAGTTTCATCAAAAATAATTGCGCCCGGTATTTCCGCCAAATAGTCTATCGCCCAAATGATATGATTCGTGAATTCCCGTCCTTCATCAGGCGAGAATACGAAACGAATGCGTTCGGCACAGTCTTTGATTTCAGGCGGACAATCCTTGGTGACGCTCGCAATGTAATTTACATCTTCATCTACACTACGGCCAGTTTCAAAATGAGCTGTAAAATTCCAGCCCGGCCAACGGAGAATCAAGTATTTCTCTCTCGTAAACGGATTTGCTGATACTCCAATTTCCAGTCCGTTCTTTCTTTCAAAATCAAAATAGTCGCTTAACTCAGAAGCAAGACGCTCATGGGAGTAAGGATGGGACGACTTCGCAAGGTAGGCATGTATTACGGACATAAAATCTCCCCAATCGTACTGGATTTTCAACCGCCAATCCAATTCTGAAATTCTTGAGCAAGTTCATTTCGGTTCAATCGGGCAATCCAATCACATTCCAGTGCATTTGTGTCATCCGATACAGTAAAGACTAATACTCCCGATTCGCTCATATCGGAGAAAAAACCTTCCTTTTTCAATGCATCAAGCGCAGCCACGCAACACTCATAAACCTTCTCTTTATATTCCCTGTGTCTTTCCGCCGACTGCATACTCATCACTTCGTTATATAATTGATTGGAAATATCCTCAAAGAATTCAGCACCTTCAAATTCATGATCCCATTCCCCTGGACTCCAGCGATAATAAATCGCATCATCAGGGTCTCCGGCAATCATTTTGTTCAAGTGATCGGTTGAGTTTACCGCCGGACATACGGTAATTGCATCCGAGTCGGAATACAAGGCGTAACCGCAAAAGCTTTGTCCTGCATATTTGTTTCTTACTTGCTCGAATGCAGCCTTCGCAGCCGCCTCGATTTTTACTTGCAGCACTTGAAAATCCATGTTCTCTCCTTTGTCCTACTTTAGTCGAGCCTGCAACGACAGGATTGGAGGAGACTTCCCACCCTCCGGCTTCGAGGCAATTCTCGCGGTTAAGGCCAAAAATTTCGCCGTTACTGTGGTATGGTTCAGCTTAACGGTGCCAGCTCATCTGCGATCATTTTTGCCTTTTCCGCAAGCTCTCTCATATCATCCACCGGAACAAGCTCGGCTAATTCGTAAGCCAGCGGATCACGGGAAAACTTGTACAACTCATCCCGAAGCAGGTTCCTTTTTTCTTCGGAGGCATCTATATAAAGTTTGCGCGACTGCCTATCCTCATCCAAATCACGCAAATCGACATAGCCTGATTTTTGAGACTCCAACACAATGGCTGAAAGATCGATTAAAGCTGAGCAGGCAATATCAAGTTCTGCTCGAAACGTGCCATTAGCATTTTTGATATCAAATCCAATACTTCCACCGCTTTTCAAGTCTCCCTCGGAAAGCAGAACATCCAGACCCAAGTCCTTTAAAATCTGATCGAGCGTCACATTCGTTGAGTCCAGTTGTTCCAAATAGTCTATTAATGCCAGCGAATCATCGGAACCGCCAATTAAATCTCCCCACCATTTGCTTATGTACATGTTCTTCTCCCACTTTCTTTTCAGCATGGTAATGATCCAAATAAGATCGTTTCACTCAAAAGCACACTTATCAATGCCGCTTTCACCGAGCCACCGTCAGGCTATCCCCGCCGCCTTTAGCAGACGAATGATCAGCTCCTTGCGCTGTCCCTCCGCCTTGCGAACCATTGCAGCCAACTTCTCCACCTTGCCCCAGATCGGGTACAGTACCCGCTCAGCCTCGTCATCCGACAGCGTCTCGATTTGCTGTACGAATAACGACAGTTTGTCTTCGCTTTCCAGCTCCGACTGAATCTTCAGCTTTAGCGAATCGTGGGAGCGCAGCAGGCAGGCGATCAAGGTGGGAGTCGAGCGTTCCGTTATGCCATAGGTTTCGGCAAAAACGACTGTGAACTTGTCATGCACCAGCTGATGCTCATCATCCACTAGGTCCATGTAGGCTTCAACAAGCGGAAAATACCGCTCGGACGAAAGCCCCAGCCCGAACACAGCATAGCTGCCCGGCATTACGCTTTTTTCGCTTTCCGTATCCTCGTACCATTCAAACTCTTTCATCGCCTCACGAGCATATTCCTCCAATAAAGGATGTAGCTCGGGATAAGCTAGAGCATTCGCAAAAAAACGGTGTGTGTCCGATTTGGCTAGCCCCTTGATGGGCAAATACTCCTTCACGCTGGATTTCAACTTGATCTTGTAGCTTTTCGGGAAGTCCTTTCGGAGCAGGGAGAGAATAAACGAAATCGCCCGTTCGTACGCCCCGGCTTCTTCCTTGCGAATAACGATTGTGAAGAGAGAAAAAACATCGTTCGCTTTGCATTCGACCAATTCATGGCGCAAATGGACGTCTTCTTGCGAGAAGCTATCGCTGCCATCCTTCAGCATACGCGCGGCTTTCCCGCTGCCAAGCTGCTTCGCCAGCTCCAAAAAAGTCTGACCCTTGAGTTTGTTGAAGTCCGGCTCGTATCGAATAATCATTACCGCTCCGTACAACAAAAGGTCGATAGGCTGATTCGGCTCATCCTTGTCCTCAAAAACAGCATCTGGCTTGATTACATACTCATTGGTTCTGTATTCGGAACGGGTGACATCATAGTAACGCGGCAAAAATACATTCTCGACCCAGTCGGTCAAAGCCCTAATGATATCTCTTCGATGCTCCGCGAGAGCCTCAACCTGCTCTTTATTCAACTCCTGAATCCGGTCAAATAAAGCTATCGTCTTTGCGGCTTGCGGTTCGGGGAACAAATGCGGATCAAGCAGATGACGCGCAAAAAAGAAGGTTTCCAGCCTGTTTGTCGGGTTAGAGCCCTTTTCCAGCTTTTCCTCGATATAGGACTGAATTCGCTCTAGAAGCTGCCGCTTTTTCTCTTCATAGACAGTTTCCAGCACCGTTAATTCCACAAGCCCGTCCGTCGTTGCGAAGGTTGCTTGGAAGGTAAAACGGTAGTTGATCAACGGAGACGTTTCCAGCTTGTCCAGCCTCTCCCTAACGATTTCCACCAGCAGGGGCTGAACCTCATGCAATATCTGCTCCCGGGTAAAGGGTGAAGCTTTCATCGATTTTTTGCCTGCGGCACTCCCCACAGATTTCGAAGTTTCAACCATAGTCCTGCCCGGTCGATAATCTAGCATGACAAAGTTAAAGATGCCTACTTGCAGCGTGGTGCGTAAGACTACTTCCTCTGCGTTCTTTCGAGTTTCCTGTTCGTCAAACCATTTATGTATCGCCGTTTTCATCTCTTCCAGTGCTTCTTTTTGTAATTCGTTCATTGTCTCCCGCCTTTTTCGCTGTTCGATCTTAGCTAAATATAATCATACTATGAGAATGGGAAACTTTGTTTAAACTGTATACCTCCTCCTGAGATCGGCTAAAGTTCAATCCTACATAACTTTGCCCAGTTTCACCAATAAACTTCTCAATTTGTACTTTGATTCGCAAAAGTTTCGGGTAGTCAGATACATTATTGAATTTTGAGAGTAATGCATGAGGTTAACTCATCTGCTGCTTCATTAATTTTAGTTCCTACCGTGTTGAATCTCCTACCACTTCTCATTCAAAGCTTTCAAATCTTCTACGAAGAACCTAAGTAGATTAGGTCGTCTTCTCACTGCAAGCGGGTGATAGGTGAAGCTTACGGGTGTACTCTGAAACTCATACCAGCTTCCTCGCTGTCCCATAGACAGGTCATCTGAATGTATTGCTGCCTGCTTATTGCTATTGCAGTTATTACACCACTAGTGTTCTGTATTTTATGAGAGCAAGAAAAACTTTCTATAAATAAATGCCACTCTTTTTAGTTGATTACATTTGTGTAACCTTTAGAATGAATAATCCGTTATAATTATTGAAAGGCAAAAAATGTACAAAGTGGAGGAAGTGTAATTACATGGTAAAAAAGTGGGGTATACTTGGTTTGGCTTTATTGATTAGTATCTATGCAATTTATCTTCAAATAGACAAGAAAGAGCTTGAGTCAAGACTGGAAATTATTTCTGGATATAATTTACATCTTCTTTTTAGTTCTTATAATGACTTGGCCACGACGATTAATTCAGATAAACAAAAACCAGAGATTATTAACGATACTAAAAATAAACTTGATAGAATATTACAGTACTCATCAAATATTGACTCTGCTTTAGGTCGCGGCGACTTGAAAACAATCGCATATAAGTTTAAAGAGATATTTTCGCATCCTGACAAGATTTACACCTCAGGTAATAAAACAGAGGAGTTAGTTGAAATTACGGGTCTATTACAAGAATTAAATGAAATTATTAATGACACCTATTATGACAAGACTAATGATGAAGGTGGTAAAGCCGAATTGTACATAAAAGATTTTGACAAAATGGATGCATACATCGAAAAACTAACCAACTATACTGAGCAGTTCACACAAAAATAGTCTCTATATGAAAATGAAATACAAAAAAACGAGCCTTAGAAGCTATTCTAGAGGCTCGTTTTTGCTCTGATTGTTTTGTTGTTCTAAAGAGAGTGGAATTTTGTAGGCTTCTCCATATGCGGCGCAATTTTAAGAAAGAAATTTGGGTAGTTTTTAAACGAGGTTCAACTTTTTTCTTAACTGCTATTTTTCTATTCTCCCTTGATCCAATGCAATGAAATAGTCTGTAAGTCCCCGGACGATTTTCTTAGCAAGTTTTTTTAGTTCTTTGGAATCATCTAACCAATCTTCGTCAATTTGTGCAATTTCGATTAGCGTTTTTGCTCCAGCCACGTTAGTATCTCGCAGGATTGCAAGGTCCTCTTTGTATGCTAACTCATCCATACTTCTACCAATTTTTCTCGCTAAAGTTTTAGAAGCTTTTCCATCTGGATGATAAAATGTCCCGACTCGTCCATACTCAGTATTAACGTGAATACTAATCAATACATCAACACTTCTATTAGCGTGGAAATTGTTATTAATCCAATCTACTCGGTAGTTGATATCCTCATCCGCATCGTCTCCACCAAAATCCCTATCCACTTCACGCGTCATATAAACGCGTGCGTCTTCTGCTTCAAGTAGCTCTTGAAGGATTTTGCTAAATTCCAGAGTAACATCTTTTTCTTGTCGACCTTCATATTCCTTGCCTGGAAAGTCGCCACCATGTCCTGCATCAATAAGGATTTTCTTACGCTTCAATTCTTTAGACATTGTGATTCCACCTTTTTAATTTGATAAGGCATTCTTTCTAGAATTTCCTTTCAATATATAAGGTGAAAAAAATGATTGATAATACAACCTTTCATTCCCTCTTTTTTTATTTATTAGAATCATAATGGTTCCCGATCAATCAACCTGTTACTCTCACTCGCCAGTCTATAAGATTTGACAGCTTTAATCATTCGGAAGACTATCTCTTGATGTATGTCTTCACGTAAATCTATATCCGTGAATTTCAACGACTTCCGGATCTTTGGCTCAAATCTTTCTATGATCTCTACCATTGCACTCTCATCATTATTTTGCGCTCGCTTTACCAGCGTTAATAGGCTCATGTATTCCGTCTCCCTCTAGCTGTTTTCTGAGCTTCAGTAATGCTCGTTTCTTTGTTTTAGATACGGCTTGCTGGCTAACGCCTAACAGACTTGCAGCTCCCGCTTCTTTGAGATTCCTCAAATATAGAAGTTTAAGTATCTCCTGTTCCTTTTCTGTGAGGGTTTGAACAGCATCCAAAACTCGTTTGTCAGCTAATACATCTTCCCACTCAGATGTGTCCTCCCGTTCACTTTTGTAAGTGTCGCTAATAAGGTTGTCTACAACCATTTCAATCTCGTCTGTAGGCTGGCATATGTTGCCTATCTTTTGATTACGAACAGCCAACTCGATAGCTGTAAAATGAATGAGTGACGAAATAAATTTGGTCAATTGGACCTCAGCGTAAAACGCCTGAAGTCTACTATCCAATTCATCACTCCTCTGCTTGTCACCCGGTGAAGCAAGCACTCGTTGGTATAGTAGTTGATTGTCTGCTTGAGCTAGAAATGCATCCAGCAACTTCTGATTAGCTACGTCTGTAAGTTTGATCACGAAATGCCTCCTTCTAAAAGGGATCGTACGTTCCTATTTTTGATAAAAAAAATAGACATGCCATAATCACACTGACACGTCCCAAACCACACTATCCATTTTACTAAACAATACAGTTTATTTGCTTAATAAGCCTGTAGTGTAAACTTTTGTAATTAATTGTTCGGCAGATTTCCTTCCCTGGACACTTCCCACACCTTATTGCAGAATATATTCAATCCCGTTTAGAATCTGAATTTGTGCTTCCTCGCTGATGCCAACGTAATTACCCGCAATAGCCAGACCGCCCGTGATAATAAGCAACACAGATTTCTTTTGCTTGCACAAAAAATTATTCATGAATCTACACTCCTTTCAGCTTTCCAATTTTATTTAGACGATTGCCGTTTACACACACATCTTGAGTTACCTCGATCCACTCCACCTTCTCACCCGCAGCATTGGCTATTGTACGGACTGGCAGCATAGAAACGCCCTCCTGCAAAAAGCCCGTTACCGTGAGCAATACCTCGTTCAACTTAATTGCAACCGGAATCTGTTTGGGCTTATCCACTATACCCACCTGCTTCATGGTTGGAATCTGTACCTGCAGGTATTGCAACAGGCGCTGTGTTGCATCAATCTGCGCCGCTGTGGGTTGCTGTGTCTTGAAATCACCTACTAGGCAAATACCTAGCGCATGACGGTTGCCGTTGCCATCATGGTAGGAGATTGCCTCTGGATCGTTGCACCAGTAAATCACCCCATCCTTTTGAATCACAAAATGATAGGCATTGCCCGACCATCCGTTAGTACCTACTTGATAGCGTGCGAACTCCTCTGGCGATCCGCTTTTTGTAGCTGAATGATGCATAGCTGCCGATCGGATGTTAGTCAGCTTACGCAGCCCATACCGTAGTGTTTTGTGGCGTGGTAAAGAGGCGCGCCCGAACGTCAATCACACGAGCGCCTGGTATTGTTATATTCATTTTTATTTTTGCTCCTTTCTTGATACTACGAAGACGAAGTAGGCACGTTTGGTTCTAAAACGCGATAATGTGAATAAACGGCTCTCTAAGGCCCCTTGATAATAAGGGGCCTTTTTGAGTACAACGGTATGTGCTGGCGAGACAAATTCTCCTCAAGCTCTGTAAAAGCTTGCCTTTACTTATGATAAGGCTCACCTTAACGGATCTATCGGCGAAAAGTAAGAAGGAGCTGCCACAGAACATCTCATTCCAGCAAAAGTAGTTTTAGCTGTGTGTCTATGAATAGCGTTTTCGCATTGGCTGCTGTTCATTCGGACTCATTACCGCCAGTGTTTACTACTCCTCTAGGCTCCACCAACATGATGTGGCATTCCTTTTCGGCGAAAGGCTTATGATCGGCTCCCCCCGGGACAATAAACATCTCACCCTTGGAAATTTTCACTTGTCCATCACGAAAAGCAATGAACATCTCTCCTTCGAGCACAATAAATACCTTATCCGTACCTTGATGCCCGTGCCACATAAAATCCCCAGCAATCTTAATGAGCTTAAAATGATAGTCATTTATTTCAGCAACGACTTTCGGAGACCAGAGATCGTTGAATGTAGATAGCTTCTCATTCAGATTAATAGCTTGGTAATGCATGTGAATCCCTCCTCATTTTTCTCGACTTTTTAGAGCTTACGCAAGGCACTTGTTATATTTTGTAAAGCGTATTCGATAGCTAATGGGCCACCAGTAATAGCGGACGCATCCATTAAATGAACATTTCCTTTCTTAACGGCATTGAGATTATTCCATACATTGCTTTGTTTTAAGTCATTCATTAATTTTTCCTTTTTGGTAATGTCACCGATAAGGAAAATATGGTCTGCTTCAACAGTTGATATTCCTTCAAACGTAGTAAATTTATTAGTCGTACCTTTAAATATATGGTCTGGTGTAAGTCCCAGTCCCTTCTCTTTATCAAACGCAAGTATATAGACCGGATTTCCTTCACCTAGGACATTAAACGTTTTTCCATCCCACGACAATATAAGGGCTACTGACTCTCCTTCAATCGACTTTAATGCTTCGCGCCCAGTTGTAATTTCTTTCATCATTTTATCAATGACTTTTTCCGCTTCATCTTCTTTTCCAATAATCTCGGCTACTGTACGGAGTCCATATTGCCAATCGTCATAGATGTCCTTGGATTTTAACGTAATAACTGGCGCAATCTTTCCTAGTGAATCATACATTTTTTCATGATGCTCAGTTGCTAAAATAATGTCAGGCTCTATCGATAGGATTTTTTCAATATTAGGTGATAATTTTTCTCCTAATTCATCAGCTGAATCCAGCTTTCCTTTTAAATAGGTTAAAGAAGATAGATACTCTTTTTCAGTAGAAGCAGCAGGCGGCTCACCTAATGCAACTAGTATTTCAGGATAAAAATACCATAATGAAGCAATATTCTCTGGTTGTTTCTCAATAACAATTTCTTTACCTAAGGCATCCTTAAATGTTCTTGGCCATTTAGTTGTATTTACCTTACCTGCTGTTGTAGATGCGCCTTCTGTCGTTGATCCTTTATGTTCAGCAGGTGTTTCATTACAACCTCCCAGTATGCCTGCTACTAATAGGATGGAGATTAGCAGGCCTTTCATCTTTTGCATACGAAAATTCCTCCAACATCATGTTATCTTTCGTTTGCCATTAGTATAGAAAAGGAATTTTTAGATGAGAATGGATGCCTGTTGAAATTAGCATGGATTATTGATGAACTTCTCTCGATATTCAGTAGGAGAGATACCAAGTTGTTTCTTGAACACTCTACTAAAATAAAACGGGTCAGCAATTCCAACCGTTTGCGCAATTTGTTGTACAGACGCTTCACTTGTAAATAGCATTTCTTGCGCCATCTTTATACGATGTTTTAATATGTATTCCGCTGGTCCCATACCTGCATGTCTTCTAAATACATAAGACAGTCGATTTCGATTCACGTTATATTGTTCTGCAAGCGATGCTATTGTAAGGCTTTGATCATAGTATTCATGAATATAATGAGATATCCGTTCGAACAAAGTTTGTGATTCACAGCTATTCTGCCTATTCGCAACACATAATAATGCTTCATTCAGTACATCACGAAACAGCATTTCGGTCTGAAACATCGAAATGCCACCAGGCTGATTATACACATGCCAAAGGCGCATAATTAATTCAATCAGACGAGGAGATTGACCCGTTGATAATTCAAAATGCTGATGGGAAAAGCTTGTCTCTTCTAGTTCTGAGTTATGTATCCGGTATAAAACAAGGATATATTCCCAGTTTGTGTTACCGAACATTTTTTGAGCTAGTTTCATTCTTGCACCGCCATGCACAACTTTTCCTGGCGAAAAGATATAAGGCGTTCCATTAAATTGAAATTGTACCTTCCCTGTAAGTGGAAACACAAATCCAGGAAAAAAATCTGTATATTCAGCGTAAGGTACACCTGGATTTTTCGCATATCGATATACTCCTTCTACTTGAAAAGGAATGTGTGCCAAATGCTCCGCTAACTGATTAACGTCGATTTTCACGTTGCATACCTCATTTCAATAGTCGTTTGCCAGTAATACGTAAGATCGATCGTTGTACATCCTGTGCAGCTTCTTGATCAGAAGCAGATGAGGGCTCTTGTTTATTTTATCATTATTAATAACGATTATCATTTTCAGTATATGAGGGCAATAAAAATGCCGCACCCGCTAATGTTCAAACAGCGGGTAACGGCAGGTGTTAAGATAACTTTCTGCTCACGGAACTTTGGACCAAAAGAAGACATCCTATTGGACGCTTTGGCTAGTTTTTTTCCTCCGACAAATATTGTTCAAGCCGTTCAAAAGTTCCTCCACCGCCCCCGGTCCTTTACATAATCTTGTAAGCCCAAATTTGATATTATGATGTTCACCCCAATATTTAGACCAACAATCTAACTATGCTATTATCCCCTTTAAGTAGGGAGTAAGAAGCAAGACCCTTTACTGTTAACTTGGAGGGGATTTTTCAATGGGCGACATTAGAAAAACATATTCGGGGTACCGCCAACAAAATGCCGATTTTGTACGCTAAGCCCTGGATGACAGAAAAAACGCCGGTATCCTGTACGCTAAGGATTACTGGCATTATCAATTGGGGGTTTCTTTTTGGGCTACAGTAGAGATACGTGAAAAATGGGTAACTCTTTAAAGGTACGCGTCCAGCAAGATGACCTACTCAAAGATGGTCATACAAACGGCGGTAAGGGTTTCCAGATAGAAAGTTCACTCTTTTGGGGAATTAGAAATCGAATAAATACTTACAGTTTCAAAATACAAATTCTTCATCTCATCCTCTTGTATCTCAGGGTCCATTTCTTTAAACCAGTCTTTTTCCATGTCTTCTTCACTTAAAACGTTGCCTCTCCAAAAACTCAATCCTAATTCAGGGAATTTATACACAAACCCACCATGTGCACTATTTCTATCATACGGAGAGAGAATGTCAATCATCTTTACAAGTTGACTTGCCCTGGTGTTAAATACATCAATATCCCTGAATAAACAATTAAAATGTCTTTTCAAATCATTTACAACTTCAATATAAATTAGCCTTCCTTCTGAATCATATTCACATCGAAAGTTCCTATGAAATGATATTCTAGGATTAAGACATTTTTCCTTATATGACTGAATGTGTTGTTGCACTTCTTCTTCGCGCATACCTAGTTTAATTGCACCGACAGAACACCCTTCATTTATTACTAAATTATTCAAGCTATTCACCTGCCTAACTTCTAGTATTACTTCTTGCTAAACAATCCCCCCAATCTTCCAAGTAAATTTAAGTCTAGCTATGAAGAGATTGAGGGGATGTAGTTACGGTTTAGGTTTAATCCGAACTATCTTTAATTAACTCCAAAATATTCGTACACTAAGACGGCCGCTGCTACTAAGTAATCGTTATATTTGTGCGCCAAACTATTAAATTTATTCTCTGGGTCCTTTACTTCTTTAAGAGCGTCAACTTCGAATCTCATTAAACCTTTATAATCTTCATTTGACAAATACTCAAGTTCTTGCTCTTTAAATCTTTGGGCAGCATGGCTGTTGCCCCAGCTTGGAGTTTCTTGGTGGTCATCATACATCATTCTAATGGCAGGAAAGTTGCCAGTATTGCTTATTCCAGAATCTTTTAATGCTTTTGCCGAAACAACATGATGCCTTTGACCACCTAATGGTTGCATCTCACTATATAAACCAGCATCAAAATTGTATCTCTGCCATTCATATTTATTACTTCCACTTGAATTGGCATAATACCAAACAGTATTATCTTCCGTTACAGTGATGCTATATTCAAAGTAATCTGAAACAGCATCTTTACTTTGAATCCATCTATATACATTACCTGTTCCAATACTTTTTACGTTAAATAAGGTGTTTTTATCAAATGTCCATTCTCCATTTTTGTTGTTGTACTTAGTTAATTTTCCACTTATAGAATCAATTGGATCTTTCCCGACATTTAGAATGTCAATTGAGAATGCTGAATCACTCGTAGAATAACGCAGATACCATATGTTGGCAATCATGTTTGTTTCTTTAAAGCGTTTAATCAGGAGATTTTCTTCGAAATTAAGTTTTTCTGGTTCGGGTTTCCTCAAGCCTAATTCCTCAACTATTTCATCCAACTTTTCTTCACTAATGTCAAGACCACGTAATGCCACTGGTTTTTCTAATTCTTGAAGATTAAACTCCTCAGACACAAACGCGTTTTTCTTACTATCGCTTTCTAATAATTGTTCGAAGCCTTGCTCTCTAATGAAATCCTCAATATCTGAGTGGTTACCAATATCCTCTAATTTAATATTTTCCAAAAATGTTGAAGAGTTTTCTTGTGCCAAAGCTGTGGGAAAACTACCAAAAACCAACAGTAAGCATAACAATCCAAACGATATTACTCTTTTAAAATTCATTTTAATTCATTCCTTTCGATAAAGTATGAATTAGCATCTCATTCTTATTCTTTTTTCATCATTTTTAATTGAATTGCTAGAATGTATTTATCCAATTGCTGGCTTAATTCCACGACTTCATCATCCAACAAATTATTCTTCTCTAAATACAATTGCATCAGTTGTTCGCGCAATTGTTCCACATATTTTTTTAAGTGACCGATATCTTGATAAGTTCCTCCTTCCCGATCTTTTGGTGGCGTGGTACATTTACTTATAGGAGCTGTAACTGCTCCTCCTGTGGGCGTTCCTTTATCCTGGCAAAGGGGTGGGACGCCCTTTTTATAGGCAATAGCTCCTATGGTTATCAACTCCCATTTTCTTACAATAAAGTACATTTATAACTATATACTAGCA
This sequence comes from Brevibacillus sp. HB1.3, assembly GCF_013186635.1. NCBI lineage: Bacteria > Bacillati > Bacillota > Bacilli > Caryophanales > Paenibacillaceae > Brevibacillus > Brevibacillus sp. HB1.3. Next base: position 634,347 of record NZ_JABMIT010000002.1, read on the forward strand.
TTCAGGAAGTGGGCGGTTGATAAAATTTGAATAGTAAAAAAAATCATCCTCAAAAGAGGATGATTACCTTCGGTCAGTATTTACCCACCAACACCGTGTTCATATTGTATAACGGTTCCTTTAGGGATTGCTGCTTGTCCACTCGTGACGCTGCTACACAGTCCCAAAACTAAAGCTATTGATAGCAAAATCGACCTCTTCATTTCGTATCCCCTCCATGATTCGCTTGTACTCCCTTTTTTGTTGATCTGTTGCATGTGATCGGAAAGCTTCGAATAGTGTAACGCAACGTATGAAGGCACTGTCATTCTTCATGATAGTCGATAAAACCAAGCAGCTTAAAGTATCCTCCATTCCGTTCACGTACTGACCATTGTGAAGTCGATACATAGCTAGTTCATATCGAAAACGAAAATAGCGATCCGTCTGGATGAGGTTAGCGTAATCATTAAAATCATTGATCTGATTTGAAAATTGTTTGAGAATCCCATCCACTAAAAATCCATCCTTATTGGCCGATTCCATTATGGCTATTAGGCCAGAAAGGATCTCTTTTGGGTGATCCATAAGGAAACGAGTGTAAGTTGGCAGAACATCGATGTCACCCAGGAGAACATCTAACGTATAGTGATTAGCCGTTGCCCACAGTCGAAACTTTTCTACCTCCATCTGTCCTGTTTCATCCAACAGTTCAAACCCACTCAGATCAGCGTAACCAGAGATGTATTCCTTCGCTTCTTCATACAATCCTTGCTTTTCCAAGGCAGCACTCTTCAAAAGGAATCCCTGACCGTAGTATACAACTAAATGCCGCTCTGTCTTCAGAGGAAGGATTTTTCTGTTGATATTTCGCCCGCGCAACTGATCCTGATAAACAGCAGTTGCCAACTCTCTTAGCTCATCTGCATAACGCTCTACCTCTTTCCATTTGTGAAGCGAAAAGCATACATTAGCAAGCTGTAATAGAGCATCCAATTGATAGTTTTCCGGCAGTCTCTTTCGATATGGATCAAATTGTATGACAGCCCCCCAATTTTTCTCGGAATCAGTACCTTGTAGAGCTCGAAATAATCGATACTGTGCGATGACAAAGCGCTCATTGTGACTGTTTTTATCCGTATCAATGACGAGCTGATAAAAAAGAACCGACTCCTTAGGTTTCCCTTTAGTAAAGAGTTGCTCGGCTACCAGAAAGAGAATGGATGTATTTTTCTGATTGTCCAGTAGCTTCGAGACAATCGAATCAATACAATCCCGCCGACCAATTTCCGCGCACCGAACTAGGTAGGGGATAACCCTTGATCGCGACACTCTTCCGTCCACAAAACACTCTGCCGCGTACAATTCGTACAGCCACCCTTGAGATTGCTCAAACGCATGAGCAAATGCATCCAAGTGACCAATCGTCATTGCCCGTGGTGGAATTCGATTTAAGAGGTCGCTCAATACTCCCTAATTAATACCTGTTATCTCGCTAAGTCTAGTCAGTGTGTAACCACGTTCTTTCAGATGATGTTCAATCTCTGATCGTAATGATCGTTGAACTGTCTTACCTTCCCCTATATGACATCTACTCCTCCTTAACACAAGAAACACCGAGCTTCCTATATTTTACAGAAGGCGCGAGTGGATGTAAATATTTTACAAAAACAGCTATTGCCCTCAAGATTTGTTCATTTAGAGTTCACCCTTGTGAATGCTAATCAAAAAGTTGACCATTTTTGGGGCAAATGCTCATCTTCGAGTTGATGTGTATTTGACAAGTAAAAAGTGTAGAGTTCGGCAACCATTATGTGCATAAGGCTAAATTTTAAATTATTAACGATGGGAAAGAGCATTCCGAAGACGATAACTCTCTCCTGTGAAAGATACGATGTGGGCATGATGCACAAGACGGCCAATCAAGGCAGCGGTTAAACGGTTATGTCCGAAAACCGTATTCCATTGGCTGAATTCCAAATTCGAGGTAACAATGACACTGTTTCGCTCATAACATTCTGAGATTAGATGGAAAAGTAGGTCAGCACCATCATTGTGAAACGGAACAAATCCTAACTCATCTAAGATTAGTAAATCAGCATCCATTAATTCTTTCTGAAATCTCGGTAGATTACCAGCATGAAACTTGGTTTGCAATTGGAAACCAACTCTGCAACCCGATAGAACCTCACATTTTTCCCCTGTTTACACGCCTCTACACCAATTGCCGTGGCCAGATGCGTCTTTCCTGTGTCTACGGCACCCAGCAAAATAACATTTTCCTTCCGTTCTACAAACGAGCCTCTCTTCAATTCCTCAATCGTTACACTGTCAGGTAACGAAACCGACTCGAAAGAGTACCCTTCAAAAGTCTTTATTTGCGTAAATCTTGCTTTCTGTAATTTGTATGGCTGGTTTTCCGGTAAGGATGTCCCGGACGTTCAGAAACTGTTCGAAGAGAATGCAAGATTAAAGGCGGAGTTGGAGAAAAAGAAATGAAAGAGGGGCTGGCACAACCAGCCCCTTTCTTCCGTCTTCCATTAATATTCTTTAATACCAAAGAACGAACCCCGAATGGTCCCCGTCAGCTTAGACTTCTGGCTGGCAAACTTAAACTTCCTAATTCCACAGGTACCTCTATCCCCTCAGAATGCTTAAACCCAACGGCCCGCATCTTAGGGTCATCAACCGTATAGATGACATTAAGCCCAAGTCCGTCCTCATAGAAGAGATTAAGGAAAATGGGAATTTCGCATCATGTTGCTTCCCACACCTGGCAAGCAGCTAATTTCAGAAATTTCGCCGTCATTTATGGTACGGTTCCCCCCGACTAATACGAAACGCCCGATAAACCTGCTCAAGCAATATTAACCTCACCAACTGATGCGGAAAAGTCATCTTCGAAAACGACAGCAACGCATCCGCCCGCTTCAACACCTGATCAGCCAACCCCAACGACCCGCCAATCACAAACGCCACCTGACTGCGCCCATGCAAAGCCAGCTTGTCCATCTCCGCAGACAGCTTCTCCGAAGACCACATCTGCCCATCAATCGCCAGCGCAATCACATACTGATCCTGCTTGATCTGCGCCAGGATGCGCTCGCCTTCCTTGCGCTTCACCTGCTCCATCTCTGCCGCACTCATCTCTTCCGGCGCTTTTTCATCATTGACCTCGATCACTTGCAGCTTGCAGTAAGCAGACAGACGCTTGCTGTATTCATCAATGCCCTCACGCAAATATTTCTCCTTCAGCTTTCCTACTGTAATAATCGAAATTTGCATGATCCTACATTCCCTTCTCTTTCAAAAGCGCAATCTGCCCAGGCTTTCCACATTCCCGGCAACGCTTGTCTACTCCATCGCCCTCAATCGCCTGTGCTGCATACGTATCCGGCGCCGCCTCAAAATCATTTACGTAATCATCCAACTCCTGCTCCAAATGCTCCATGCAAGCAAACCGCACCGGATATTCCACCAACAGCTCAACTTCTTTACCTTCTATTTGCAAGCTTTTCATCTTCATGTCCATATCAAATGCCTCTTTTCCGTTCATAATTGTCGCTTCCTATTCTACCCCAGAACCGCAACAAAACAAATGAATCCACCAAAAAGACCTCGATGTGTTTGCAATCATACGCCTTTATATTTTATAGCTTATATTTTTTAACTTCCGACGAACATTTAAAGCTGTAGAGAGAAAAAAGAAGAAAACGGCGAAAGTCTTTGGGATACCATCCGAAGCGCAATGGAAAAAGGGAAACCTGCCTTTAGCGTCCACCTCTGAGACACTACGTAGCTGCGCGACTTTGGACGCGGGTTTCTTTTTTTACATGGAGCTGGGCAGAACCGCCTCCCAGCAGGTATCCCAAGAACTTGAGCGTTTTCTTCTTTTTTCTCTCCTCCACCGAAAGCTCGAAAACGAACAAAAAAAGAGAGCGCCGTATCAGCTCGGCGCTCTTAAGAAGGGATCTATTTAAAATAGATAGAGGGGGGAACTTAGATACTGCATATATGCAAACGGGACAAAATGCATCCCGGAATTGCCCGTCAACGTTTGATTCCTTCACATACTGCCCGCAAAATGGCTTGGTCAGTGCTTTTTACTGCTGTGGTGGAGCGGTCAGCTTCACTTTGGCAGTCTTTTGGAGACCGTCACGATAGTACGTAACGTCCATCGTATCGCCCGGCTTTTTGTTCATCGTCAAATACTTCCGCAGCTGTGCACTGCTGGAAATGTTCTTGTCATCCAGCTTGACGATGACGTCGAATTGTCTCAAGCCCGCTTGACCCGCAGGAGAGAATTTGCCTACCTCTGTTTGTACGACGACGCCAGTATTCACATTGTCAGGCAGATTCAAGGTTTCTTTCCATTCGTAACGTGGCACATTGGCCAAGTCGAGTGGCTGCACACCGAGGTAAGAACGTTGCAGCGTGCCTTTTTCCATCAGCTGGTCCACGATTACTTTGACATCATTGATCGGGAGGGCAAAACCTAACCCTTCGACACCTGCTTTGGAAATTTTCAAGGTGTTAATCCCGATGACCTGACCCTCGATGTTTACGAGGGCACCACCGCTGTTACCAGGGTTGATCGCTGCGTCTGTTTGAATGACGTCCAGCTCCCAGTCGTCCTGGCCATCCTCGTTAAAGTCCATGGGCATGGAGCGTTCTTTGGAACTGATGATACCTTGGGTAACGGTCCGGGAGAACTGCATACCCAATGGGTTCCCGATAGCAATAGCCGGTTCGCCCACCTGTAAGGTTGAGGAATCCCCAAACTCAGCAACGTCCGTAACCTTAGAGGCGTCGATTTCCAGTACAGCCAGATCGGCGTAACCATCTGCGCCGACTACCTTCGCCGATACTTTTTCCCCTGTTGGCAGGGCGACTTCCAGCTTTTGCGCCTTATCGATTACGTGGTAGTTGGTAACGATGTAGGCTTTCCCGCCTTTTTTCTGAAAGATGACACCAGAGCCTTGGCCCTGCTCTACATCCATCGAGTTCTGCATCCAACTGTTTCTGCGCTGACCGATGTTGATTACACCAACAATCGCATTTTCTACTTGTTTCACCGCCTCTACTGTACCCGATCCCACACTTACAGATACTGGCTTGGCAAACAGGTTAGAAGCAGAAGCGGAGGCATTGCTGCTTATCGCATTTTCTGTTCCAGGCTTAACCATATTAATATATCCCGCATTGGAGAGAGTCGGCAGCGTGAGCAGGACGACCATCCCCCCAATTACCGCGGACGTTACTGACGTTACGACCATACGTCCAATGTTAGAACCGCGTTGTTTTTTTCGCTCCACGTGAGTGAAATCATCATAGAAACCCATGATTCATACCTCTCCTTTCTATCTTCTACCTTTACTAGCTTTGCAGGTTTTTCATGCTCGTATACACAATGACATGCTCCGTATTTGGTTTGTATGATTGATTCCGTTAATGTCTGTTCCTTTTGACACCCTTAGTATACGACCCGCTTTCGGCAAAATGGCGTGAGAATTATGGAAAGGTTGTGGAATACAAAAAAGCTCCCGGAATATTTCTCCGAGAGCACGGATATGATAGATTAGAAGCTTTTAGAAAGGATTGATAGACTTGAAAGAAGTCCACCTCATCGCCAAACTGGCTGATCTTCAGGAAGTAGACTACCACAATACGCTTGTCCTGCATGCCCTAATCGAGCTGCTTGTAGCAAAAGGACTGCTGACACATGACGAGCTAACTGCCAAAGTGAATGAGCTCGATACACAATTAACTTTCCATATCCATACGTATGCGGAGCTCACAGAGCGCATCGCCAGTCGTCAAGCAGGGATCAAACCAATCTTATAGCTCTTCCAGCTTGGTAGGTCGATCCGGGTACGTATCGCGCAGATGCACATCGTTACCAACAGACAACCCCCGCTCCTCCAAGATGTTTTTGACCGTCAGTCGGGCCAGATCAATCATGTTGTTTTCCTTACTCAAGTGAGCGAGGTATACACGCTCTGCTCCACCTGTTAGACAATCGAGCAAAGCATCGCCCGCCGCTTCATTGGACAAGTGCCCGACATCACTCAAGATACGTCGCTTGATGCTCCAAGGATACTGGGACATGCGCAGCAGCTCAACGTCATGATTGGACTCGAACACATATGCATCTGCTCCACGAATCGTCTCCTTGATCCGATCGCTGACATACCCCAGATCTGTCGCGACACTGAGCTTTTTCTTGCCATCATAAAAACAGAAGCCCATGGGCTCGGCGGCATCGTGCGAGATTCCGAATGACTCGATGCCCAAATCCTCCAACTCTTTCTTTTCCCCCACAGAAAAGAAGCGTCGCTGATCTTCCTTGATCGTCCCGATTTGCCCATCCAGCTCCGACCATGTCTTTTCATTGGCGTAAATCGGCAATCCATATCGCCGCGCCATGACGCCGACTCCTTTAATATGGTCGACGTGCTCATGGGTGACGAGAATGGCGCTGAGCTCTGCTGGATTGACACCAATGGTCTCCAGTGCCGCTTCTGCCTGCTTTCCAGTAATCCCTACATCGATCAACACGGAAACACGGTCTGTTGCCACATAAATGGCGTTGCCCGTACTTCCGCTTGCTAACACACTAAATCTCACCGAACATCCCTCTTCCCGTATCTATCCCAGGTTGTCTATCTATTCAGCGCTGCGTGACCATCGGACGCTCCAGAGCCCCTGTAATCGCGTTGACAAAATGCCATTTGCCATCGTGAACCACACGCCATACAGGCACCAGCGTCTGAATATCTGCATCGTAAGAACCGTAATAACCCAAGCTCACATTTTCAATCCGTTCCCCTGGTGTAATAATTTGCTTGTCCACCAGAGAGCGTAAGGCCGCATAACCAGAGATCACCTGTCGTTCCCCCTGCTGCTTCCGAAGGTGGAAAAAGGTCTGCCTGTAGCCAAGTACCGCTCCGTTGTCCAAATACATTTCTAACGGTGCAACGAATACTGGCATTTTATCATAGACCTGCCAATACAAAAGCCGCGCTTGATTCGATTGATACGGATCGGCTACGTATTGATCGGAATAAATCAGCCTCGGCCCAATTTGACGCAAGAGCTCCTGAGGATTCAACTGACCACGAATCTGCATCGGTGGGTTCAGCTTGGCAGCCAACGCCATTTTTTCTACCGTTGCCTGAAGCTCTGATATCTCATGCAAGGAAATCGGATTAATCCCGACATACTCTGCATCCAAATTGGACATTGCCGGTGTATCCTGCGGCACTTCTGTATCCAATGTGATATTTTGCTGATTCAAGTACAGCTCTGTATTCCATTTCTCACTCTGTGCGACTTCCTTATCATTCCACAGGCTAATGCGCGTCACATACACCTGATACAGGAGAAACAAATCGAGGAGAAGAAAGGCCCAGATCAGAATCGTCTTGGTTCTACTCCAATCCATGCGACTTCCCTCCTCCCTGCTTGGTGTGCGCAGGAATATACAGGCTCGCCTGATTCGCCAATTCCACAACCCAGATCGGCATCAAGTCCACGTTTCCCTCGCCTACTTTGGTATGGTAAGCCAAATAAGCGTTCGTGATTTTTTCTGTGTCCGCCAGTTTTTTGTCCCGAATATATTGATACAGCTCCGGACCGGACATGATCGTCCACTCTTTATTGTCGATATACTTGTCCAAATCCAGCAGCGATCGGCTCATCGTCACAACCTGGCCTGCCTCTGAGGTCATTTGGATCGTATCGATTTGCTTGGCCTCCCCCTCGCTAATCAAGGGATACGCCCCCACGTACTGGCGGAATGTGATCAAGTCTTTTTCATTGTAGCTCTTCTTGATTCGTTCAAAATGATACTCATCAAGCCAACCCAAGTGTTTATTCATGAAGGTAACGGCACTCTGCACCTTTTCTTCATCAGACAGCTGCTGATCACGCTGTTGATACGCCGGATCAGTAAACGTGAACGCCTGCTGTTCCGACCTCAATTGAATCGATCTGCTGCCATCTGTAAAAATAACCGTTTTGTCCCGCTCCATGATCTGTCTGACGAGCGATTGATCGATAAAGTAAGACTCGATTAGTCTATCATTCGTAACAGGTACGTAGCTGTAGCGGAATTGCTGCATGCGCATCTGATTCTTGGGCAAATAGTAAGTGCTCCACATCAGCGCCGATCCTTCCAAATCTACGAAGCTTCGCTCTGGTTTGACGATTTTCATGATTTGCTCAGGCATTAAATCACCAGAAGCCAAATACGATTCTCTCAAATCCTTAGGGCTGATCGATGTTCGAGAACGCATCATGCGACCTTCCTCCGTCGACAAAAACAACGCGTAGACGACATCCTCGTCCTTCTCGTAATACAGCCACAATCGGTCAATCCCTTTCATTCGGTTGTCAAACTCATCCCGAAAGGTTACCAGCCGACCTACAATTGACAAGGGAACCGTGCTCCGAAAGCGCACTTCCAACCCCATCTTTTCCCGGGCAATATCTTCCCATTTCTCATTGGAGATGGTGAGCGGAGAAAAATCGAGGAAGATCCATTTCGACATTTCTCGCACGATCAAACTGTAAGGAGCATCGGTTGCGGATGCTTTCGTATGGCGATCTTCCCCATAGTGAAAAACAACGGATTCCGGCGTAACGAGCTGTTCGAGTTGCTTTTCCTGAACGGGCTTAGACTGCGTGTACTCTGCCGGTTCAATAAATTGAAGGTTGGGTTGATTCGACCACAACATCGCTGTCAAAACAAAGCTGGCTAGCACTAGCAGATTGAGTAAGACGGTCTTGGCAGGCTCTAGCATCCGCTTCATCCCGTTTTTCCTCCTTGGGCAAATGGCACCCAGAACGTGACTGTCGTTCCCACGTTCCATTCACTCGTAATCTCGATATCTGCACCGTGTGCCTGTACTAATTCGCGGGCAATCGCCAATCCCAGACCTGTTCCACCCTGACCGCGCGAACGCGCCTTGTCTACGCGGTAGAAGCGCTCAAAGATTCGCTTCAGATCGCGGCTCGGAATACCAATTCCTGTGTCGGTGATAGAGATTTGAACCCGCCTTTGCTTGTGATTCTCTTTTGCCATGAGAACCACAGTGCCTCCTTGAGGCGTATACTTAATCGCATTGGACAAAAGATTATCCAATACTTGATTGATCGCATCCGGATCAATGTAAACCAGCGGAAGCTTGCTCGGCATATCCAGACTGAGCTGAACCTCCTGTTGCTCACTGAACATGGAAAAACGATCAGCAGCATAGTGAAGCAATCGATTGAGGTCCGCTTCCTTGCAATGCAGACGGACCCCTTGCGAATCAAAACGCGATAGCTGCAACAAATCGTTTACCAAGCGAATCATGCGCTCTGTCTCGGACGATGTAACCTTCAAGAACCGTTGGGACAGCTCCGGCTCTTCCACTGCACCATCCAGCAGCGCTTCCACGTAGCTTTTAATGGTCGTCAGTGGTGTCCGCAGCTCATGCGATACATTCGCTACAAATTCACGACGCTGCTGCTCCAGGCGCTGCTGATCCGTCACATCGGCTACAACAGCAATGATCCCACCCATTTTTTTGCTATCGTGCTGCAAGGGCGTAAACGTCACACGCAGGATGACTTCTTCCTTATTCGGCAGCGTCATCTCAATGATAAGCGGTTCTTCCTGCGCATAGAGCGACATCTCATCTTCTGGCGGCAGACCCAACAGATCGTACAAGGTGCGTCTCTTGAGAAGGACGTCAGCCATCGTCACCTGCAACATATCTTCTGCGGCCCGATTAAACAGGATGATCTGTCCATTTCGGTTAGCGGCAATAACACCGTCCGTCATGTTGCTCAAAATTCCTGCGAGCTTCTCACGCTCTTCCTCTTGCTGCAAGATGGCTTCCTGTAAACGCAAGGTCATATGATTAAAGGCCATACCGAGTTGGCCAATTTCATCATCGCTATAGATTCGTACACTACTGTTAAAATCCCCATCTGCCACCAATCGTGCCTGACGGGTCATCTCCTTCACAGGCTTGGTGATGGTGCGGGCCAATACGACCCCAAGCACCGCCGTAATGGCCATCGCGATCATCGTACCTGTCCCCAAGATGCCGTTCATTTTCCCAATCGTCGCATAAGTGCCTTCCATCGAAGCGACCATGTAGACCGCACCGTATACAATCTGATCGCCCTTAACCGGTAATGCCAATACTTTCACCCGCGCCCCTGTCTTCGGGTCGATCCGCATCGATTCACTGCGCGTCCCGAGCAAGGCAACCGTCACCTCAGGCTGCGAGGTTCGCTGTCCAATTGTACTTTTGTCCTCTGTCGTCGCAACCACCGTTCTTGTCTGATCGATGACCTGTACATTGGCTCCATTGATTTTTACCAGGTTGTTGATCAGGTTGTCGATGTACTGGCGGTTTTGTTCGGTGTTGGATTCCTTCCCGTCATGCGGGCGCAAATCGCTTTCCAGCAAACTCGCTAACAAACTGGCTTGTCCATTCAAGGCCTCGGAAAAGTTGTTGATGTAGTAGCTCTCGACTTCCCGGGCAAAATACGCGCTAATAAATTGCATCGCAAGCAAAATCAACAGCATGTAAATGATAACCATTTTCCACTGAACGGTTTTGAACAGCCGCCTCATCCAGGCTGGCCTCCCATGCCGGGATTACGTAATGTATAGCCCAAACCACGCCGCGTGATAATGTACTTCGGCTGGCTTGGATCATCCTCGATTTTTTCACGCAAACGACGGATGGTCACATCTACCGTCCGCACATCGCCAAAATAGTCAAATCCCCAGACCGACTGCAGGAGATGCTCTCGCGTCAATACTTGCCCTTGATGGCGAGCGAGATACACTAGCAGCTCAAACTCACGGTGTGTCAGCTCTAATGCTTCTCCCACCTTTTCGACGGTATACGAGTTCAAATCGATTTCTAGCTCATGCACGCGCAGTACATGCTGGCTATCCTTCTCTTCCACTTTCGAGCGGTTACGGCGCAAATGAGCCTTTACACGGGCTACCAGCTCACGCGTACTAAATGGCTTCGTCACGTAATCGTCCGCGCCCAATTCCAGCCCGAGTACTTTATCCAATTCAGAGTCTTTGGCAGTCAGCATAATGATCGGAACATCATACGTTTGGCGAACGGTTCGGCATACGTCCATTCCGTCTCTGCCCGGAAGCATAACATCTAATAAAATCAGATCTGGTCGCTCATCCTTGACCACGACAAGTGCCTCATCACCATCGTAGGCGCATACGACCTGATATCCTTCTTTTTCAAACGTGAATTTCAAAATATCTGCAATCGGTTTTTCATCGTCAACTACGAGGAGTTTTGCCATCCTGCGCCCTCCTTTTTCTAAAAATAGTTCGTTCAAAAAGTCGGCTTTTCAGCACCGAGAAAATGGCGAGAACCTGAAGAAAGAGGAGCGGAGTGTAGGGGACCTACATGAGCACCGGACTTCGAAGGTGAACGACAGTTTCGATGTCGAATATGCTTTCAGTGTTACTTCGTGATCAAAAGACGACTTTTTAAACTTCCTATCAAGGATTCCACTTTGACCGTCACTATTCCTCTACAATACACCATGTATGCCACGTAAAGAAGGGCTTGGCATTCAATCCCTGCCAGCAAAAAAAGGGCCCCTCCTAAGAGTTGCCCTTTCTTATCCATAAATTACTAGTCTATTTTAAGTAACGAATCGGGTTTTGATTTCGTCCATTCTGTAGAACCTCAAAATGCAGGTGGACGCCGGTCGATTGCCCAGTAGAACCCTTTACGCCGATTTTCTTTCCTTGGCTAACAACATCGCCGGCCTTCACACTAATAACACTCATGTGACCGTACAATGTCTTCATTCCATTGCCGTGGTCGATGATAACCGACTTTCCATAGTCACCATTCCAACCAGCGAATGTGACACGTCCATTGTCTGCCGCCATGACAGAACCAGCACCGGCAATATCAATCCCTTTATGCATGCTTCCCCAGCGTTGTCCGAAGCCGCTGCTGATATAACCACTAGCAGGCCAGCTCAAACGACCTGTACCGCGCGATGGGATAACTTTTGTACCGCGCTCCATAATTTGGGTTACAGGCTGCACAGTTACATCTTGTTTGATGACTTTGCGATTAACGACTTGTCCATTTTCTTTCACAACTTCGTACTTAACTGTTTTACTGCCGTTTTTACCTTCTTGTACGACCTTCGTTTCGCCTTTAGGAACCTTGTCATTGTTTTTAATTTGAGTATTAAAAGCAATAACCTCTTGCTGATCTACTTCTTCTTTGACTTGTACAGTAACCAGTGGACGCACTGCGGTTACATTGATTTCTTGTCCTAATTTAAGGACGGTATTTTCCGTAACGCCTGGGTTGTTCGCGTAAATATCTTTTGAGGTAATGCCGTATTTCTTCGCGATGCAACCGATGCAATCGCCTTCTACGACCGTGTGCTTCATGTCCTTGAAGGTGCCTTTTACCAGCAACTCCTCGAGTTTTTCGGCAGACAAAATTTGAGATGCATCAACTGTTTCGGTTTGCATCTCTACGTTTTCTTTAAATGCGACTTCTTTTACCGGATTTGGTTTGACTGGAACTGTGGATGCTGCTGCTACAACAGCCTTATTCCCTGTCGTTGCAGGAACTCCGGAGTATTTTTGCTTCACTTCAGCCAGTACTTGATCAGCCGATTGCTGATCAGGCATGTAACCTACCACTTTCCCGTCAATCGTCAGCTTAACGCCCTGAACCTTGATATCCGCTACGGATGCCAGAGCTTGTACAGCAGCATCGTTATTGAACGGTGCCTTGAACTCACGCTCTTCTTCGAATGTGATATAGTCAGCCAATTGCAAGTTGAGACCTGTTTTTGCCTTTTCCTCTTCCAGCTTTGCTACTGTCCAGTTATGTATCACATTTGGATCATTTACCACGCCAATCTCTTTGCCGTTTACACTGACATGGTAGACAGAATTGACATTGCTTGTGTAATAGTATTGTGCAGATGCTCCAGCAGCAATCGTCAAAACTAGACCTGCCGCAATTGAAAGCGACTGTTTTTTATGTGACTGGATGTAAGAGCTTGTACGTTTCATTGTACGTTTCGCCAGATCACTGCAATCCCGAACGATTCGTGATGACCGTTCCTGCAGCTTGGCCTTCCATTCCGACCAATGCATAACTTGTCCCTCCTGAAAACAGATACAACTTGCTCGTTCCATTTCCTGAAAATTTTTAATTTATCGACTAGGTCGTAAATCCCAAAATTTAGTTTCCATTTATCTGCCAAATTGCCTAAAGAAACCAACTATGTCGACTTTACCATAAGATTAACGACAACATCAAGTGTAAATTGCTGTCGAATAAAAAAATAGACATAGAGTCACTATATGTACAAACAATTGGTAGTATTTATCATATCTGGAGGCTGATATACGTGAAGGAACGTAACATTCTTGCAGGATTTCACACCGAAGATGATGCCCAAAAGGCAGAAAAAGCACTTCGACAAGCTGGTTTTTCCACCATTCAGATCGACAGAATCGGACAATTCCCTGGTGACGGAAATGAACAGATCCTGAATCCCATATCCGGAGATTTTCCCAGCTTGGGCAACCTTACACTGGCAGCTGACTTCCCAAGCGGCAGGGATGCAAGTGTCATGGCCGCAGTAGATCCTGACGCCAGCGGTATGGCTGATCGAGGCGATGACAATTTGAATCGCAGTGTCTTGTTAACGGCAGTCGTACCAGAGGAACAAGGTGATCTTGCGACTGAGATCATCCGATCATATGGAGGCATGATCTAAAATAAATATAGCCATCTTCCCTTAACTGACTAGGAAAGATGGCTTATTTCGTTATGAACATCTGTGACTCACACCTCTTGCATCGAGGTAACGTCTTTTAACGCAAGTCTGCGTATTTTCGTTTTCTCGGCGTCATTTGGTTGCTTGTATGTGGTGATAAAGCATAAGTAGCCATTATTGAAATGAGTCATGGTTCCCTTGATGACGACGCCATTGATCATCTTTACCTGTACATTTTTGCCCAGCAGCTTCATGGCTTTTTGGTCAAATCCAAAACCCATCATCATGATCACCTCTCCATTTCTCCCTATGTCTAACCATATGCCCAGAGGGTGCTGTTTCGTGTCTGTCCCTTGCAAAAAAAAGAAAGCTGCCGAATACTCGACAGCTTTCTCTTCTATTATATAGCCGATAGCTTATCCGTAAATGCCACGGACAATGACTGTTTGTTCACGATCTGGTCCTACGGAGAAGATCGACATTGGAATACCAGTCAGTTGCGTGATGCGCTCAATGTAGTGACGAGCGTTTTCAGGCAAGTCGTTCAGATTGCGAACGCCTGTGATATCCTCTGTCCAACCTGGCAGCTCCTCATAAACTGGCTCGCATTTCGCCAGCAGATTGAGGTTCGCAGGGAACGACTCGATGATTTCTCCATTGTATTTGTACGCTGTGCAAATACGCAATGTCTCAATGCCAGACAATGTATCCAGCTTGGTGATCGCCAAACCGGTGATACCGCTGACACGACGAGCATGACGAACGACAACACTGTCAAACCAGCCTACGCGGCGTGGACGACCTGTTGTTGTACCATATTCGAAACCGACCTCACGAATATGATCGCCGGTTGCATCATTCAGCTCAGTCAGGAACGGACCATCACCTACACGTGTTGTGTAAGCTTTTGCCACCCCGATTACTTGGTGAATCTTGGTCGGTCCTACACCAGAACCGATAGTCACGCCACCCGCAATTGGGTTGGAGGACGTTACGTAAGGATACGTACCTTGGTCAATATCGAGCAATACGCCTTGTGCACCTTCAAACAATACGCGGTTGCCGCTATCAATAGAATCATTGAGGACAACAGATGTATCGGTTACGTAAGGACGAATGATTTCTGCCAGAGCCAAGTATTCATCCAGAATTTCTTGAAGCTCAAAGCCAGTTGTGTTGTACAGCTTCTCCAGCAGCATGTTTTTCTCTGCCAGGTTGCGCTCGAGCTTGCGAGCAAACTCATCGCGATCCAACAAATCAGCGATACGAATACCGATACGCGCAGCTTTATCCATGTAAGCAGGTCCGATACCTTTACGGGTCGTACCAATTTTGTTAGCACCGCGGCTATCTTCCTCTACGCCATCCAGCTTGATGTGGTATGGCAGGATCACATGCGCGCGATCACTGATTTTCAAATTGCTTGTAGAAAAACCGAAGCTGTGAATGTACTCCAGCTCTTTTACCAATGCCTTCGGATCGATTACCATACCGTTTCCGATTACGCAGGTCTTGTCACTATAAAAAATTCCGGATGGAATCAAATGCAGCTTATACTTGTTACCATCAAAAATAATGGTATGGCCTGCGTTGTTACCGCCTTGATAACGAGCCACTACCTCTGCACTTTCAGCTAGATAGTCTGTAATTTTACCTTTACCTTCATCGCCCCACTGGGTTCCGACGACAACGACTGTTGACATCGAAAAACACCTCCTGATATTATCATGTCTTTTCGGGCCTGAAACAATCTAAGTTTACTAAACGAGACTCCCTATGTCAACGCTAAATACGAACATTCATATAGTTAATTCTTAATATGTTCGGCAATTCAATATAGAAAAAAAAGCCGGAATTTCTCCGGCTTTTCTTCCATTCCAACTATTAACCTGCTTGATTTCGAAAGCGATGATCCAAGTTAACGAATTTGTTGAATTCCTTCAGAAACGCCAACTCTACCGTTCCGGTCGGGCCGTTACGCTGTTTGGCGATAATGACTTCGATGACATTCTTGTTTTCTGATTCCTTGTCATAGTAGTCATCACGGTACAAGAAGGCAACGATATCGGCGTCCTGCTCAATCGACCCCGACTCACGGATATCGGACATCATCGGTCGCTTGTCCTGCCGTTGCTCTACACCACGGCTCAACTGCGACAGGGCGATAACCGGCACGTTCAGCTCACGCGCGATCCCTTTAAGCGTACGAGAGATCTCAGATACTTCCTGCTGACGGTTATCTCCTTTGCCTCGTCCATGAATCAGCTGAAGGTAATCGATCAGGATCAGGCCCAAGCCCCTCTCTGTCTGAAGGCGACGGCATTTTGCCCGGATGTCCTGTACAGTAACCCCAGGTGAATCATCGATGTAAATCGGCGCTTTCGCCAGCGTACCGATTGCCATCGTCAGCTTTTGCCAATCGTCTTCCTCCAGTGTACCGGAACGCATCCGGGACGCATCCAGATTGCCCTCCGCACAAATCATACGCTGAACCAGCTGAGAAGCACCCATCTCCAAGGAGAAGATGGCTACGGTCTCACCTGCACGGGCTGCTACGTTTTGCGCGAGATTCAAGGCAAAAGCCGTCTTCCCTACGGAAGGACGGGCCGCCAAGATAATCAGGTCACTGCGTTGCAATCCTGCTGTCATCTTGTCTAAATCTGTATATCCCGTAGAAATCCCCGTAATATCACCGCGTCGCTGACTCAAAAACTCAATCCGCTCATACGTTTCCAGAAGGGCATCACGAATCGGTGTAAAACCGCCACTGTTGCGATTTTGACCGATCTCCATGATGTACTTCTCCGCATCCGCGATGATCTGCGTGACATCATCCTCACGGGAGTAGCCGTCATTGGCAATCTTGGTAGCTGTATGAATCAATCGACGAAGCAGTGATTTTTCTTCTACAATTTTTGCGTAGTATTCGATGTTGGCAGCCGTTGGAACCGAACTGGCGATTTCCGTGAGATACGTGACCCCGCCGACTTCATCCAGCAGCTTGTGATCCTGTAGATCCGCTGTAACCGTAACCAGATCGACAGGTTCGCCTTTTTCATACAGGTCCACCATCGTTTGAAAGATGCGCTGATGCGCTGTCTTGTAAAAATCCTCCGGACGGAGAATCTCAATGGCCGTGATTAAAGCTTCCTTAGACAAGAACACGGCACCCAGTACCGATTGTTCCGCTTCCTTGTTCTGTGGCGGCACACGATCCAAAAACAGGTCGCTCACGTCACACCCCCCACAATTGAGACATTATTCTTCCACAACGTGTACTTTCAGAGTCACCGTTACTTCGTTGTGCAGTTTTACTTTGATTTGCGTCACACCCAAAGCACGGATTGCATCCATTTCGAGCTTACGCTTGTCTACTTTGATTTTATACTGATCTTCCAGCGCTTGCGCTACTTGTTTACTGGAAATTGCACCGAACAAGCGACCACCTTCGCCTGCTTTTCCTGTTACTTTCACTGTCAGCTCTTCCAGCTTTTTACCCAGCTCCTGAGCATCCAGCTTTTCCTGCTCCTTGCGCTTATCTTCGCTGCGCTTTTGAGCGTCGAGCGTTTTCACGTTGCTATCTGTCGCTTCTTTTACCAGCTTCTTTGGCAACAAGAAGTTGCGTACATAGCCCTCTGACAAATCCTTAACTTCGCCTTTTTTCCCTTGGCCTTTTACATCTTGAAGAAAAATGACTTTCATCATCGTTTCCCCCTTTATATTTTGGCCTATACGACCGAGTCAATCGCTTCTTTCAAACGACGTGTTGCTTCTTTAATTGATATGCCTTGAATTTGTGTCGCAGCACCAGTGAGGTGACCGCCTCCACCCAGCAGTTCCATGATCGACTGAACATTGATGTCGCCCAGAGAACGTCCACTGATCAAGATCGTATCGTCGGATCGCTCTGCAACAACAAACGACGCCTGGATACCTGACAAAGTGAGTAGCTGCTCAGCAGCTTGCGCCACCTGTACCTGCGTGTAATCCTCAGACGGATCGCCTATGGCAATCGCCATGTTGTCACGGTACGTTTCCGTATTCATGATAATTTTTGCCCGCTTTACATACTGTCCCAGATCTTCCTTCAACAGGCGCTGGACAGCCGCGGTATCAGCCCCGTTACGGCGAAGGAAAGACGCCGCTTCGAAGGTCCGTGAACCTGTGCGGAAGGCAAAGCTTTTGGTATCCACCACAATCCCTGCTAACAGTGCCGTTGCAATTAGATTGTCGATATTCAATCGCTCGCTCTGATATTGCAAGAGCTCCGTAACAAGCTCGGCCGTCGAAGAAGCATACGGTTCCAGATACAAGAGTACTGGCTCAATGAACTCCTCTGAACGTCGATGGTGGTCGATCACCACAATTCGGCTCGTTTCCGTCAACAGCTTCGGCTCAATCACCAGCGATGGTCGATGCGTATCGACGACTACCAGCAATGTGCGACCGGAGATGAGTCGGATTGCCTGTTCTGGCGTGATAAAGGTCTCAGCCAACTCTTCATTGGCATAAATCTCTTTCATCAGACGCTCGACAGAATGATTGCCTTCATCCATGACAATATAAGCCGTTTTGTTGTGCAGCTGCACAGCCTTCAATACACCGAGTGATGCCCCGATGGAATCCATGTCAGGCTGTTTATGCCCCATGACGATGACGTGCTCCGCCTCATGAATGAGATCACGCAAAGCATGTGCAATAACACGAGCCCGGACACGTGTCCGCTTTTCCACCGCATTCGATTTCCCACCGTAAAAAGTGAGCTTGTTGCCAATCTTGACAGCGCACTGGTCGCCACCGCGCCCTAATGCGATATCCAAGCTTGATTGCGCCATTTGTCCCAACTCAATGTAAGTGGTAGCTGCCGCTCCAACCCCGATACTGAGCGTAATCGGAATCTTGTTGTCAGCCGTCATTTCCCGTACTACATCGAGAATGTCAAATCGCGATTCTTCCAATTTATCAAGTGCTTCCCGTTCCATCAGAGCCAAAAACTTGTCGGCCGTGATTCGGCGAAGATATATGCCATGTTTGTTGGCCCACTCTGTAATCACACCAGCCACGCTTGTAGAGAGCAGCGTACGGCTCTGATCATCCATGACTTGTCCTACCTCGTCCAAGTTGTCGAGGTGAATGATGGCAAGTGCAGCCTTTTCTCGATGGTAACGAGTCGTCAATTCTTTGAAGTCCGTAATATCCTTGAAATACAAAAGGCGCTCATCGGACCGCACAATGACTTCGTATACCCGCTCGTTATAAGTAAACTCCAGCCGTTTTTGCTCCGGCTTCCAAACCAGTTGGGGGAATACCTCTTGAAGGCTTTTCCCGATTATGGATTCATCCCCGGACATATGCGTCATATACGGGTTTACCCACTCAATTGCCTTTTCCTCGTTGTATAAAAGAATTCCGATCGGCAGTTCCTGGATAACGCCTTCTCCCGCCTTCTTCACGCGATGGGTGACCGTCGCCAAGTACAGGCGCAAGTCTCGTTGAAACCCCTTTTCTGCTTGAAGAGCGTAAAGAACCAAGCCAATCAAGCAAACCATGCCGATCGCCCCGTACATCCAATGGAACAAGGTCAAAATCCCCAACAACAGCAAGCTAAAGCTGAGTGCCAGGACCATGTGCATCCCGTACCAACGCTTTAACAGGAACTTGGGCATTTCCTCAGCCCCTCTTCACTCTTGTTTCCAGTTTTTCACGCAAACGAATTCCTAGGTCAAATATCCCTACTAGACTAAGTATAGTACTTAGGGGTGGAAAAATAAATAGACAGACAACCAGTACAGGAGTCAGTCTCTTCCAGCCGTATAAATAGGCAGCAAACAGACAAAAACTCAAGCCCTGCAAAACAAAAATCGCATCCAGCATGACTTTTAGGTTCATCAAGGCGATTTCCCAGAACGTTCCCTGCATGCTTTCGGCAAACAACAAAAGACTGATCATCGCAATGAAGTAGTAATAAAGCAATGATCGCGGGAAGTTCCATTCCCGAATTGGCTTCAATGCTGGAATCGGTCTGTGTAGACGCCTACCAAACAGACGCGCCAATCCATGATTAATGGCGCTAGATAAGAAGCTGAGCATCACGAGACTCGCAGGCATTATCATTTTGCCCAGTGCAATCATCTGATCAAACTGTTCTTTTGACATCATTGCAGGACGTAATTTAGAAGTCTCTTGCAAGACCGCATTCAAATCTACATTCATTCCGAATGTCAAGAATCCAAGATAGGTAATCACACCTAGAAAAGAGACACCAGCACCTGCCACAATGGCTGGTAAAGCTGCCTTCTTCTTCGCGTAAACGATCCCCATTACTGAACCCCAAGCAGCACTGTAAAAAGCGAGTGTGGCTTCGATGGGACCGGTAATGATCCATCCTAGAAACGTGAAGGCCAACGTAACCCACACCATGTTAGGTACTGTTCGATTTACAGCCAAAAGAATAAACGGCAGAGGCATCAAGAAGCTGAGGAACAATCCCAGTATGGTATATGTACCGAGAAACAGCAGCACCAGTGCGATACCCAGCATAAGGGCATTTTCAGCCAAGTGTTTCGTTTTGGACGGCATGTCAGCACCTCATTATTCATGTCTCATGTACAGAAAACTATGGAAAAAAGAGGGCCACGCAATTGTGCCCCCCTTTTTATAGCTTTTGCAACTTATTCAGCAGTGTAAGGCAACAGTGCTACTTGACGGGATCGCTTGATTGCGATTGTCAGTGCACGTTGATACTTCGCAGAAGTACCAGTTACACGACGTGGCAAGATTTTGCCGCGCTCGCTGATGAACTTTTTCAGCAAGTCAACATCTTTATAGTCGATGTGCTTGATTTTGTTCACTTTAAAGAAGCATACTTTACGACGCTTATTAGGACGTCCTTTGCGTGCCATGATAGTCCCTCCCTCTTAGGAATGTGAAAGTTATACGATACTAGAACGGCAAGTCATCATCTGAAATGTTGATCGGCTTGCCTGCACTCGCGAAAGGATCACCAAACGGATCATAGTCATTATTTCGTTGACCGGATGGTTTGTTACCGCCACCCATGCCTGGTCCTGGATCGTATCCCGAATTGTCTCCGCCAGATTCATTGCCTCGACCGCCCAAAAATTGAACGTTCTCCGCAACGACTTCCGTCACGTATACCTTTTTACCTTCTTTATTATCATAGGAGCGTGTTTGCATACGTCCTTCGATGGCTGCTTGTCTACCTTTACGCAAATAGCTTGCGCACAGGTCGGCAAGTTTTTGCCAAGCGACAATGTTAATGAAGTCCGTTTCTCTCTCTCCCGCTTGATTGGTGCGGGGACGATTAACGGCCACAGTAAAAGTAGCAACGGCAACGCCATTTGGCGTGTAGCGAAGTTCAGGATCTTTCGTCAGGTTGCCGATGAGAATGACTTTATTCATCTTGGTTCCCCCTCTGATCGCGACAATGATTACTTCTCATCACGAACAAACATAAAGCGGATTACGTCGTCATTGATTTTCATCAGACGCTCAGCTTCCGCAACAGCATCGGAGTTCGCTTTGAAGTTCATCAAAACGTAGTAACCTTCACGGAACTTGTTGATCTCGTACGCAAGACGACGTTTACCCATTTCTTGAAGCTTAGAGATTTCGCCACCATAGTTAGTTACAACATCGCTGTAACGAGCTACATTGGATTTTACTTTCTCTTCTTCAAGGTCTGGACGCAATACATACATTACTTCGTATTGGCGCATACCTTTTCACCTCCTTATGGACTTTAGCGGCCCTGTTCGGGCAAGGAGCGAGTGCTAAAACGAAACGCACAAAACATGCACTCCATAAATACTCGCATTATCGTATTATAGCAAACCGCCTAGTTCGAATCAAGAATTTCGTACTAAACATTGAAACGGAAATGCATAACATCTCCATCTGCCACTACGTACTCTTTCCCTTCAAGACGGTACTTCCCGCGTTCTCTCGCCACTGCCACGGAACCAGCATCTACCAGATGATCATAAGCAATCACTTCCGCACGAATGAATCCGCGCTCGAAATCGGTATGAATCACGCCTGCCGCTCCCGGAGCCTTTGTACCCTGACGGATGGTCCATGCGCGAACTTCTTGTACACCTGCAGTGAAATAAGTTACTAATCCCAACAGTTTGTAAGCAGCACGAATCAAGCGATCGAGACCGGACTCAGTAAGACCGAGCTCTTCCAAGAACATCTCTTTGTCTTCGCCCTCGAGTTCAGCGATTTCCGCCTCTACTTTCGCGCTGATGACAACCACTTCTGCACCTTCACTCGCTGCATGCTGGCGAACTGTCTGCACATGCGGGTTGTTGTCTGCATCGTTAATGCCGTCTTCCGCTACGTTGCACACGTACAGCATTGGCTTGATTGTCAGCAGATGCAAATCGCGAATCCATTTGCGCTCTTCGTCATCGAGTTCAACGCTGCGAGCAGATTGACCCTCTTCAAATGCTGCTTTCAATTTTTCCAGCACGTCCAGCTCTTGCTTGGATTCCTTGTCGCCCGATTTCACTTTGCGTGCAATGCGGTCAATACGACGATCAACAGAGTCCAGGTCAGCAAAAATCAGCTCCAGGTTGATTGTCTCGATATCGCTCAAAGGATCGACACGACCTGCTACGTGCGTGATGTTCTCATCTTCAAAGCAACGAACAACATGGGCAATCGCGTCCACTTCACGGATGTGACCCAGGAACTGGTTGCCAAGTCCTTCACCTCTGCTCGCGCCTTTTACCAAGCCTGCAATGTCTACGAATTCAAACGCAGTTGGAACTACCTTGTTCGGTACAACGATTTGTGTCAGCTTTTCCAGACGCTCGTCTGGCACCTCCACGATCCCTACGTTCGGGTCAATCGTACAGAACGGGTAGTTAGCCGATTCAGCGCCCGCTTGTGTAATGGCATTAAACAATGTCGATTTTCCTACGTTAGGAAGACCTACAATCCCGCATGATGCACCCATCTATATACACTCCCTTATCATCGTCCTGATATCCTTTTAAGTATATAGATTTGGTTTTCAGATTACAATTGTCTCCTTGTGGAAGCTTTTTTTACTTGTCTCCTCCTGTCTCTTAATCATAGCTCTATGTGGTGGGACAAAAAAAGAAATGATAGACTAGACAAACAGAATCTGTTTGCTACGGTAAAAGGAAAGGTAACGAGGTGACTAAAAATTGAAGCTCTTACTCCTTGGTGCCACTGGTCGCGTAGGAAGCCATATCCTCGACTATGCATTAAAAGATGGGCATGAAATAACCGTTCTCGTTCGCTCGGCAGACAAGCTTCTTCTTCTGGCTGCTGAAAATCTTCGTGTTCTGACCGGAAACGTCCTCGATCAAAAGGATGTTGCATCAGCCATGCGTGGAGTTGACGCGGTCATTAGCGCGCTCGGGACAGACAAGGCAACGACGTTATCCGAGGGAACCCCTTATATAATTGAAGCAATGAAACGAGAAGGTGTTTCACGCATTATTACGGTGGGCACCGCCGGCATCTTGCAAAGCAGAGTTTCTCCTGACCTGCTCCGCTATCAATCCAGTGAGTCCAGACAAAAACTGACGCGTGCTGCCGAGGAACATCACAAGGCATACTCGCTCTTGGAACAGTCCGAGCTCGATTGGACCATTGTTTGCCCGACCTATTTGCCTGATGGCGAGTATACAGGCACTTACCGGGTCGAGGCTCACCAGTTGCCTCTAGATGGGATGCAAATTTCCGTGCCCGATACGGCGGAGTTTACGTATCAGCAGCTTTCTCGTTCCGAATACATTCGGGCGCGAGTAGGCATTGCCTATTGATACATACAAAAAAACAGGCTCCTCTCCGTAATGGAAGGGGGCCTGTTTTGCTTCTATTGCTTCTTTACTTCTCGTTTACCAGCTTTTCCAGCTCATTCAATGTCTCTTCAAAGATTTCCATTGCTTGCTCGATTGGCTGGGACGTGGACATGTCCACACCTGCTGCTTTCAGCACCTCGATAGGCGGAGCAGAGTTACCCGCTTCGAGGAAGTTTTTACGAACTCGATCCACAGCTGGCTGACCTTCATCCATGATTTGCTTCGCTAATGCTTGTGCAGCGGCAAAGCTGGTCGAGTATTGATAGACGTAGTATTTGTAGTTGTAGAAATGGCTCACACGTGCCCATTCCATACCGATTTCCTCATCGGAAACCATGTCTTTTCCGTAGTACTTCTTGTTGATGTCGAGGTAAATCTTCTTGATCGCTTCTGCATTCAGAGATTCTCCCGCTTGCTCTTTCTCGTGAATCGCTCTCTCAAACTCCGCGAACTGCGTCTGACGGAACAGCGTGGAACGGAAGTTTTCCAGATAGTGATTCAAGAGATACATCTTCTCTTCTTTCGTCTTCGCCTTCGCGTACATGCTCTTGAACAGCAGAGTTTCATTCATGGTAGAAGCCACTTCTGCCGTGAAGGTTGGGTAGTTGGACGAAATATAAGGTTGATTTTTGTTCGTATAATACGACTGCATGGCGTGTCCCATCTCATGGGCGATAGTGTACACATCATCGAGCGTACCTTGGTGGTTCAACAGTACATATGGATGTGTATCATAAGCACCCCATTGGTAGGCACCCGTGCGCTTGTCATCGGTCGAATAGACATCTACCCATCCGCCATCCAGGCCATCAGACATTGCCTTCACATAGTCATCACCCATTACTCCCAAACCATTAACGACGATTTTCTTTCCTTCGTCGAAGGAAATATATTTGTCATCAGATGGAACGATCGGCACGTAAATGTCGTACATGTGCAATTCCTTCACGCCAAGCATTTTCTTTTTCAAAGAAATGTAGCGATGCAGCAATGGCAGATTATCATTCACCGTGTCAATCAGCTCATCATACACCTTCGTCGGTACGTTGTTCGGTGTTAGGCTTGCTTCCAGCGCAGAATTGTAATTCCGTACCGTTGCGTAGAAATTATCACCCTTTACTTTGGCAGCCAATGTTGATGCAAACGAGTCTTGGAAATCGATCAGAGCCCCATAATAGGCCTTGAACGCTTCTCTGCGCACATTTTGATCTTTGCTTTCCATATAGGAAATGAAATTGGCACGAGTTAACTGAACTTCCTTGCCTGTCTCATCTTTGATTTTAGGGAACCTCACGTCCTTGGACAGCATGCTGTAAATGTTGGTCGGTGCACCTCCCAAAGGAGACGATTTCGCCAAGAGCTGCTCCATATCCGCAGAGAGTGAGTACGGCTTCGTTCTTAGCATGTCCTCGATAAACAGTTTGTAAGGCTCAAGCTCCTTTTTAGACAGCAAGCTCTTTATTTTGCCATCAGGAATCGCTACGATTTCAGGCTGTACCCATGAAGTTTTTTCTGTGACAAGCGTGGACATTTTCTCAGCGCGGTCTCCCAGCTTTTGCAGATCAGGATTCGCGGAGTTTACATCGAGAGACATGTTTGCGTACACGTATGCTTTGTCATTTAAGCGCATCAACTCAACATAGTCATCGAATGCTGCCTGCATCGCACCAGACGATGTACCCAGCTTGCCTTTGTGTTTAGTGAAAGCGTTTGCCAAAGACTCAACCTTTGCAACATCCTTTTCCCATTCCTTAACAGTTGGATAAATATCATCCAGCTTCCACTTGTACGCATCTGGGATCTCAGCGCGAGTTTGATAAGAAGGCTTTTCAGCAGCAAGAGCTACCGCCTGCGTGCTGTAAGGAATAAATGGTACGGATACTGTCGACAATGCAATGGCCAAAGCCGTAACTGATGCAAATACTTGCTTCTTCAAATCTCAATCGCCCCTTTTCTTCTATCTATTTTTGCCAAAATTATAAGTGTGTAATTATATTTTCACCTGCCAAATTCCTTCTTACTAATAAAAATTTTTAAAATATTCAATAATAACCGTCGATTTATCCAGAGAAAATCCCCTTTTGTGGATAAGTCTGTGGATAAGTATTTACTAACAACTTCTTGTCTCCCACATCGTTTGCAGACACTCCTTTTCTTCGCAAAAAGTTGTCCACATTTTCTGTGGATATGCTGTGCATAACTTATTTTCTTGGAACCGGGGCATCCGCCTATACCCCGTTGTGGGTTCTTACATAGCATGAGTATTGAAACTACGGTAGGAGGTGTTAGCAAGTGGGTATCTTTAACGGCTTCGACGATTTCGCGCTGATCTTGGTTCTGTTCATCCTTCTCGTTATCGTAGGTTGCGACTGCGACTAACCTACTCCGCTGCCATCCAGCCTATCTGAAGGTAAGCTTGCATCCTCAGCAGCCTTACCTTCTCCAATTCCACATAGATCATAGCCAAGGCAATGCAGCCTGGGGATAATGATCAGTCATAACCTAAGTACCATCACCGGGAGATACATTTGATCGTACAAAAGGAAAAAGGATGCGCCTCAATTGGTGCATCCTTTTTTTACCCACATGCTTGAATTACTTCGACCCGGTCTGAAAAGTTATCCACTGCGCTTGATTTAAATTACCTGCTGTATCCTTAACCAAACCCGCAATGAGACTTACCTGGTATCTCGTATGTGGCTGCCATTTTCCTTTTGGCTTCACAGACAGCATCCGCTTGCTTTTGTTCCATGTAATTGTGTGCGGAACGACAGTCCCTTTTTCATCTGTTACACGAACTAATGGCCCAGCCGTTTTGCTGGATAGGGCTCCACCATCAACCAAAGTAATCTCTTCTGCAAACTGGAGTGTCACTTTATCCTGGAGCCTTACATTTTTAGCCCCGTGACCGGGCAATATGACTGCTTGTGGAGCGATATTATCCACAGGTTTTTTCGTTTGAAACGTGCTAACTAGCTCTGGATTCAAATTGCCTCGCTGATCCTTCACTTTTTTGGCCAGCAAGCTAACTCGATAGGACGCCCCTGCTTCCAGATTTCCTTCCGGATCAATGGTCATGCTTCGATCTGTTTTGTTCCACTTCACCGTAAAACGAACCTTCTTTTTTTTCGCGTCCGTGAGCGAAATAATCGAGAGACCAGACTTGTCGGAGAGCTCTTGCCCATTTTTTAACGAAACCGGCCCCGAAAACGTCAGTGTAATGATTTGATTCGGGTCTATTTCCGCCGATTTGTCAGCCGGGGATATTCTCACTCCCCATTCGTTCACCGACTTTGCCCACACTCCCTGTGATGGAAGTAGGAAAAGCGCAAGCATTACTACCCATTGCAACCACCGAACACTCATCTTTTTCATCGAACCCCTCCCGTCTAAAACGACAAAGCCGCTCCCTGAAGCATATAAGCGCGTCGCTTCATCGTTTACAGGCATTGTAGAAAAAGACAGAGGGGTTGATCAAAGAAATATGGTCTATGCTTGCGGTTCTTCCTCCGCGCGAATCAGTATCTTTTTCAGCTTGCGTTCAAATTCTAGTCGTCCAATCATCACACTATGATCGCAGCCCGTACATTTGATCCGCACATCCATGCCCATGCGTATGACCTTCCACGCATTCGTGCCACATGGATGCGGCTTTTTCATCTGCACGACATCCCCCAGTCCAAATTGCTTGCGTTCCATATCTCTTTCTCCTCTCTACACTGTTCCCTTTCCAGACACCGCGACGATTTTTGGATACGGAATTTGAATGCCTCGGTTGGTTAATTCCGTTCTGATCTTCGCACGCAAATTTCTATTGACTCCGTGATGTGTGTTCGGCTTACACTCAGCCGTAACCCGGATGATGACTTCAGAAGGCCCCAGTGCATGTACTCCCAAAATCTGTGGCTCAGCTACGATATCCGTCAATTCTGTCTTAGCTGAAGCCAATACTTCTTTGAGCACAGACTCAACTTGATTCAGATCTTCTTCATATGCTACAGATACATCGACAACCGCTAACGTATTTTGCAATGAAAAGTTGGTCACTTGATTAATCGTGCCGTTTGGAAAGATATGTACCTCCCCCGTCCAGCTTCGCACCTTTGTAATGCGCAGACCAATCTCCTGCACCGTACCTGTCAAGTTGTTGATCGTTACAACGTCTCCAACAGCAAATTGATCCTCAAAAATAATGAAAAATCCTGTAATAATATCACGCACGAGACTTTGCGCCCCGAAACCAACTGCCAGCCCCAGTACCCCTGCGCTTACCAAAACCGGGCGCAGATCAATGCCCAACAGCTGCAAGATCATGAGAATCGCCAAAAAGTAAATGCCGTACTGAACGATATGGTTGACGAGCACCCGCATTGTGTCCACTCGGCGTTGATCCATTTGAATCTTGCTTCCGTGGCGATGCTGGAACACTTTATTTACGCCTGATTGCACAACAGAAACGACGATTCGCGATAACAGGATGATCGCGACTATTTTCAGTACAGCCATCCCTATATTTACCCACATATCTGCATCTGTCATATACGCATGTACCTGGGTATAAATTCTTTCAAAGAAACCAGCTTGCTTCATTCCTCCCGCTCCTTCTGCTCCCCGCTTTCGTCCACCTCGCAATATTGGCCGAAAAACTGACGGAAGTATCCTCGTATTACCACTTGCTGTTCCATCATGATCGCTTTCGCTCGTAAGTAATCCGACAGTGGGAACTCAATGGAAAGGGCACAGCCTGCCGTTATTTCTTTTGGCGTTGGTCTTGTATCGATCTCAATATCTTCGTACTCCAGCAGCATTTCTGCCCGCAAGGCTTGCTGCGTGGAATCAAACGCGATCAGCACTGTCTCTCCTCCCATTTCACTCCCCCTCATCTCTTTCACACAAACTGCTATAAGCTCCTCTTATTTTACCTGTTCGTTTTCATGCATGCCAGCCTTGCTGAGTTTTCAAAACCTACGTAACTTTCCCATTAGCAGGTATAAAAATGTCATATCGGTACGATACTGTGAATACTTTTATATAACCTTTTACAGGTTGGTTTAAGCCAAGTCGGCAAGAGTGGGGGTTTCCATGAGTACATCCGATAATCGCAAGGATTATTCTTTGCCACCTTTTAAAGTGGAATACCGCAGTGAAAACGCAGACGAGCATCTCGCCGGTCACCTTGCCCAGCGCTTTCGCTTAAATCGGTTCGATGACGACCTTGTCATTGTATGTATTGGGACAGACCGTTCTACTGGTGATGCTCTAGGCCCATTAGTAGGAACCAAGCTCATCGCACAGTCACCTCGTTTTTTGCAAGTGTACGGAACGCTTGAGGATCCTGTACACGCCATGAATCTCAAGGAAAAGTTAGAGCTCATCCAGGCGAATCATCCGACAGCTACACTTATTGCCGTCGATGCCTGTTTAGGTCAATTTAGCCACGTCGGAAACATCAATGTGATGAATGGTCCACTAAAACCAGGGGCTGGTGTTAAAAAAGAGCTGCCTCCTGTTGGTTCCTTCCACATTACCGGGATTGTCAACGTAGGAGGATTCATGGAGTATTTTGTCCTTCAAAATACCCGCCTCTCCATCGTCATGAACATGGCAGATACCATAGCTTCCGGACTGGCAAAAGCCGTAACACTGGCTTCTACGCCTAGTCGATTCGATAGTGTCTTATATGATTGACCGTTTCTTTCTGCAAAAGGTTCCATCCCTCTTTAGAAAACTTGCTTTTTGATCTGTTCTCTCCCTCAACGGATGACAGGTCTATTTTTTTTACACATAAATCGTCAGGCACTTTTCGATCACTTGGGCACTGATCGGTGTTGGCGCTACGCTTTCCCCATCTGCATGGACAGGTAGCTGTCCCGCTGCTTGTATCGTTACATGCTTGCCCCTATAAAAGCGGACACCCGGATGATGACGGTGAGCTCCTGTGAATATTTTCGGAAAAGCAGCTAACAATCCCAGCCGACTCATACCACTTACTACGCAAATATCTGCTATGCCATCATCCGGTATAGCATCGGGGCATATTAACATTCCGCCTCCGTAATTTGGAATATTGGCAGCGACGACTAGCCAGACTGCCTCTAAACGATCCTCAAGACCATCAACGTTCAGTACGATGTCACGTGGCTGATACGTACATACGACGCGAATCACCGATATAATGTAGGCAAGTGCTCCTAGCTTGTACTGATTCAGCCAAGCTTTGTACACAGCTTGATCCGTTACCTTTGCTACCTGTGCATCGAATCCAGCCCCGATTGAATTCGCGGCTACTTTCCCATTCAATAAAATCAGATCGATTCGCTTTTCCCCTTTTTCCGACAGAATTCGCTCTAATGCCTGTAACGGTTTCATCGGAATTCCATGTCCGCGAGCAAAATCATTCCCGGAACCAGCCGGTACCAATCCAAATCGACAATCTTGTTTCGAATCGTATATCCCATTTATCACGCCTCGGACAGTTCCATCCCCTCCGACAGCAATGATTTTTTTTACTCCCTCTTTTTGTATCAGCTCTTTTGATAATTTCTCGTCGTCCCCCTCTCCAGATGTCAACCTGACATGAAAAGGCGTTCCCTGACGTCGTAGCGTCGGTTCAATTTGCCTCCATACTTTCAATCCTGTGCCATTACCTGATACAGGATTGATGATAACACCCAACATAATCATTCTCTCCCCAACATGCTGGCGTACTCTACTGTCACGTCCCAATTATCCATCCTTGCTCGCAAATCAAGTTTTTGTATCATATTATCGCATGCTATTTTTATCGATGATAGTTGATTTTTCATAAAAAAAGACTCCTCCCGAAGGAAGAGCCTCTGTGCCAACTATGAAAACAGCTTTGAAACCCAATCAATAAAGGGAACTCCGACTGCTGCGATCACTAATGCTGGCATCATGTTGGCTACCCTGATCTGTTTGATCTCCAAAACGTTTAACCCAATGGCAATAATCATCAAGCCACCTACCGCCGTTACTTCTACCAGGATCGCATTCAGCATCGTTTCGCTCACCACACTGTAAATGCTCGTAGATAATAACGCAATCATGCCTTGATATAAAAACACGGGTACTGCCGAAAAGATGACGCCGATTCCTAACGTTGATGCGAAAATGATCGCAGAGAATCCGTCTAGCATTGCTTTCATAAACAGTACTTCGTGGTTGTTGCGCAAACCACTGTCCAATGAACCGAGTACAGCCATGGCTCCAATACAATACACCAGCGTTCCCGTGATAAAACCAGTGGCGATACTGCCTTGGCTCCCCCCAACTTTCCTCTCCAGCCAGAGCCCCAGATTGTTTAAGCCTTTTTCAATCCCAATCCATTCACCTATTACTGTTCCTAGCACAATACTGATAATCACGAGTAAAAAGTTATCCGATCCCAGGCACATTTTAATACCCAATATGAATACGGCCAGAGCAATTCCTTGCATGACGGTTTGTCGCATCGACTCCGGAATTCGCTTCAACATTCTGCCTAACAATGCTCCTAAGATGATTGCTCCGGCGTTGACCAATGTTCCCAGCAAGATCACTTGCGCTGTCCCCCTACAGATGCCTTACCCTTACACAAACGCTGCTGCTATTTCCCGAACAGCGTTATGAAGCGCTTCTACATCTTTCTCTGAGTTGAAAATTCCAAAGCTGGCTCGAACGGCTCCACGTTGTTCGGTACCGGCAGTCTGGTGACCCAATGGCGTGCAATGAAAACCCGATCTGGTCGCAATTCCGTATTGTTGATCCAGGATAAACGATACCTCCGCCGCATCCACGTCTCCGATATTAAAAGCAACCACGCCCACACGTTCGCTCTCAATCCCCGGTCCGTAGACATGTACACCCTCGATTTGCTGCAATCCAAGGATCGTTTGTTTCACCAATTCCCATTCGTGCTGACGAATGTTGTCCACACCTTTTTCCATGACAAAATCAACGCCTGCCTGCAGCCCTGCCAAACCAACCGTATTGAGTGTCCCGCTTTCGTATCGGTCTGGACGAGTTGTCGGTTGATCAATGGCTTCAGACTGACTGCCTGTCCCCCCATGAATCAAGGGCTCGAGGTCAATATCACTACTCACGTACAAACCACCTGTACCTTGTGGACCGTAAAGCCCTTTGTGCCCAGGAAAAGCAAGCATATGAATATTCATTGCCTCTACATCAATGGGCAAAACACCAGCAGACTGAGAAGCATCCACCAAAAGCGTAATTCCGTGCTCTTTTGCCAGTTTCCCTAGTTCAGCAACAGGCAGGATGACACCTGTCAAATTGGAAGCATGGCTCACAGCGATTAACCGCGTTGAGGGCGTAATTGCCTGGGCAAAATCCTCTACATAGAATTGATGGTCTTCTCTTGGCTCTACAAAAGTAGCTTCTACTTGGTTGTTTTTGCGCATGAACTCGATGGGACGTCTAACCGAAT
This sequence comes from Brevibacillus sp. HB1.3, assembly GCF_013186635.1. Lineage (NCBI taxonomy): Bacteria > Bacillati > Bacillota > Bacilli > Caryophanales > Paenibacillaceae > Brevibacillus > Brevibacillus sp. HB1.3. The sequence goes on from NZ_JABMIT010000002.1 coordinate 666,441, forward strand.
TATGCTCAACAGACGAAGAAATAACATGATCGCCTGCTTGTAAGAACCCTTTTATCGCCTGATTAAGCGCTTGAGTGGCATTGAGATAAAAAAAGAGGTTATTCGGGTTTTGAATCCCAAACAACCGCGACACTTGCACCCTTGTCCGAAATACAGCTTTACTCGCTTTCATCGCCAGTGCATGTCCACCTCGGCCAGGATTTGCTGCAAAATCCTCGATGACCTCCGCCATCATTTCTTTAACTGCTGGTGGCTTCGGCCATGTAGAAGCTGCGTTATCCAAATAGATGATCGCCATGACTACCTCCTGGACTTACTTCTCTATATTCAGCATTTCGATGATTCGCTCCAAGTCTTCCTGTGAATAGAAGTCAATTTCGATCTTGCCGCGCTTTGACCCTTTTTTAATCTTGACCGATGTCCCAAAACGGCTGCGTAGCCGTTCCTCCATCTCGATTAAAACTGGCTCATTTTTCGCTGACTTTTTCTTTTTTGTTTCACGTGAAACATTGAGCTGCTTCACGAGCTCTTCCAGCTGACGTACACTCAATCCTTTTTCCACCACGTCATTTGCAAGCTGTTGTTGCAATTTCTTATCCGTTACCCCAAGCAAAGCACGCGAATGTCCCATGGATAGTTCAGCTGCCGATACCATTTTTCGAATCTTCTCTGGCAGTTGCAGCAGACGAAGCATGTTGGCTACATGTGGTCGACTCTTCCCTATCTTTTGTGCAAGCTGTTCTTGCGTATAATCATGGTGAGAAATCAGCTTGTCATAAGCCTCTGCCTCTTCGAGTGGATTCAGATTTTCCCGTTGTAAGTTCTCAATCAGGGCAATCTCCATTAATTGCTGATCTGTGTACGACTTTACGACTACCGGAACCTCTTTTAACCCCGCTACCTTTGCAGCACGCAATCTTCTTTCACCAGCTACCAGCTCGTAACCTTTGATGCTTTTTCGAACAATCAGCGGTTGAATGATTCCATGCTCTTTAATTGACTGTGCCAGTTCCTCAATAGCTGATTGCTCGAATTCTTTCCGGGGCTGATAAGGGTTAGGACGAATCTCATTGATGGAAACCTCTTTTACCTGTTCCCCTTCTTCGATGAGATTGGAAGTAATAAGCGCATTCAGCCCTTTTCCCAATCCTCTACTCATACCCCTACCACTTCCTTCGCCAAATCAGTATAGACTTCCGCTCCTCGTGAGCGTGGATCGTACGTAATGATGGCTTGTCCGTGTGATGGTGCTTCACTCAAGCGTACATTTCGAGGAATAATTGTCTTGTATACTTTGTCCTGAAAATATTTTTTCACTTCTTCAATCACTTGCAGACCGAGATTCGTACGTGCATCGAGCATCGTCAGCACGACGCCTTCGATGGCAAGCTGCGAATTCAAGTGTTTTTGGACCAAACGAATGGTATTCAATAGTTGGCTTAATCCTTCTAGCGCATAGTATTCACACTGGATTGGAATCAAGACCGAATCAGATGCTGTCAAAGAATTTACGGTCAAAATCCCTAAGGATGGCGGGCAATCGATGATGACGTAATCGTACTTGTCCTTAACAACTTCCAGCGCCTTTTTCAGACGAACCTCACGAGAAATCGTAGGGACCAGCTCAATTTCCGCACCTGCCAGTTGAATGGTGGCAGGAATGATCATTAATCCTTCAATTTCAGTTGGCAAAGTCGCATCGACAGGGTTGATATCATTGATCAGGACATCATAAATGCAGTACTTAACATCTGCCTTATTTACCCCGATCCCACTGGTTGCATTTCCTTGGGGATCAATATCAACCAGCAGCACCTTTTTCCCCAATGCGGCCAAACAAGCGCTTAGATTGACGGACGTAGTCGTTTTCCCGACGCCGCCTTTCTGGTTCGCAACCGCAATGATTTTTCCCAACTTCTCCACCTCTTTTTTGTCGTGTAGGAAAGCTTGTGGCTTGACCAGTACACTCTCCAGTACGTCTTTCAAAGTCATCTTCTGTATCCTCATCTAGTTAGTCATTCGAGTCTATTTACGATTTGCTCGTATTCTTGTAAAACGATGATCTTTTATACAAATTCCTTCGTCCGTTGCCATTCAGTACCTTTACATGGCCTGTACATGATAAGACGAAAAAAGCCCCTGCAAAGTCATCCTCATTGATTATCGAGTAAACCTGCAAGCATGCACCGGTTGGTACTCTCCATGTTATCAGATTTACCGCTTGGTCGTACGCTGTTTTTTTAAGATAGTGAGACAAAAAAGCCTGATTTTTGTCCCGAAAATGCAGATTTACCTAGCCTTTTTACAGAAAATGCATATTTTTGGAAATCAAATAGTACTGAAAGCCTCATTTTCCTATAAATAATCAGTATTTGCCCAAAAAGAAAGGCGACCTTGTCGCCTTGTTTGTTACGATCACTTATTTCCCTGTTTCCTTGTTTTTTGGAATGCGAATCGTGAATTGATAGAATTCATCAAGATCTTCTTCTGCTGTTTCTACAGGTAGGCCTGTCTGGATCACCATATCGATCGATTGACGTACAGTATTAATCGCAATCCGCGTATCTCTTGAGAATGCTTTCCAGCGTGGCTTCGCATCTTTTTCCGATTTAGGGTTCTCGGCCAGTTCTAGAAGCTGCTTTACGCGCACTTCTGTCTGTTTCACATTCCATTCCCGCTCCAAAATCTCCAACAGGACTTTATTTTGTAATTCTGGATCTTTTAACGGAATCAGAGCCCTTGCATGACGCTCTGTTACTTGTCTGGACAACAAGGCATCTTGAATTCCTTGTGGTAAATGGAGCAAGCGCAGTTTGTTTGCGATTGTCGATTGCCCTTTACCCAAACGTTGAGCAAGACTCTCTTGCGTCAAATTGTGCAAATCAATCAGCTTTTGATATGCGACTGCCTCTTCAATAGCTGTCAAACCTTCTCGTTGCAAATTCTCAATCAATGCGATAGAGGCTGTTTGCGAGTCATTAAACTCTTTGACAATCGCAGGAATCCTCTCCATGCCCAATTTTCTAGTTGCGCGCAAACGTCGTTCCCCAGCAATCAATTCATAACGACCGTCGCGAACTCGCACGACAATCGGTTGAATGAGCCCATGAGTTCGTATCGTTTGACACAACTCATCAATTTTCTCGTCATCAAATACAGTACGAGGTTGATATGGATTCGGTACAATCTCCTCGACTGGTATTTGTTTGATTTCTTCGTTATCTGTCTTGTCCGTCAAGCCAAAAATCCGAGAAAATGAATCTTTAACTGCCATAGAAAAATCCCCCACTTCTACCCGTTCCATCCGTGCTATTTTAAAGTCTTTGAAGAGGTGTTCAAAAAGTCATTTTTGATCACGAAGTAATCCTGAAAGATTGCTCAAAAACGATACAAGCGTTCACTCTCGAAAGTAAGGTGCTCATGTAGCTCCCCTACATCCCGCTCCTCCTTCTTCAGCTTCTCACCGCTTTCTTCGTGCTGAAAAGACAACTTTTTGAATACGTCCTAGAAACTGAAAAAGGTCCTGTCCAATCAACGACAGAATCTTTCTAGAAACATTTTGTTATCCCCGCCAATCCATTGTCCGGATATGACGGATTGAATATGTTCTTTGATTGTTGCTGCTAAGGAAAAATGGCATATTGGCGTCGTAAGTGAGTTCAGTCCTACTCTTTTAACATAGGTCCTCCTCTTACATCGTTAAGGACAGCATGCACCTTCTTTAAAAAAAGCTTCACAAGCCCTATAGTACATACTGCTTAACAGACTCTTCTTGCCCATCCGATCGGTTTGTAAAATTGCCTTTGACCTAATCTTCTTTCCCTATACGCTTTCTTCAGGTTCATTTATATATATGTAATTCTGCAAGATTCGCCCAATTCCTGCTAACGAAAAACGTTTCACGTGAAACATCAATCGTGATCCTCGGCATAAAAACTGTGATCGTCACGGTGATTTGGCCTCTCATCACTTCCAATGCTCTCATCAATAGGATGTGAAATCTTGGTGACAGAAAACAATCGAGGAAAAAGTCTATGAACGGCTACTATCAGATACGGAAAAATCGCGGCAACGATCGCAGCGACATTTATCCCTGCATTGAACATCAAACCAATGGCTGAAGCAACCCACATCCCTGCCACCGTCATCAGGCCTTTTACCGTACCATTAAATTTAATAATCCCTCCCCCAAAAATCTCATTCCCGTCACGATTTGTGCAGCTACCCTCCCAGGATCATGATTTACGTCACTCGAAGAAAACCGTAAAAAAACTTCTATCGAAGCCTATTCATAGAGGAGCGACCGCGTTTTTGCGGAATGTTTTACCGAGGTTATGCCAGATGCGGACGCTGAGGTACCTTGTTATGCGCTCCAGAAAGTTTAAACTTTCTTTCACGTTAAATAGAGGCTAGTCCAAAAAGAAACGAACCAAAACAAACGAGACTATACTTTCGAAAACCAGCACCTCTTTGCCTGCTCACATCCTTTATAATTCTCTCACGCCCCATCCCATAATGATACCTGCTAGAAAAGCAAGAAAGTGTCAAAGCAATATGGTCGGCAGTTCCGACGGAAAAAGGAAGAAAGTACTGTTGCTTGCATCGTCTAATCACTCTCTCACACGATGTCATTCTTTCGAAGGAACTAGTACGAGTTGTAGACTCCATGATCCAAGAAACCTGAGAGACTACTTTTGAGACATACTTTCCATTTCATCAGAAACGAACAATTTGATTTAAACTTTCCATACGAAAAAAGGCCGCAGCACGTGGCTACGACCTCACTTATGATTGACTCCTACACTAACGGCTTTTTCGCAGGAACTCCTGCTTTACGCGGATAGCTTTTCGGCGTCGCTTCTATTTTTTCCATGATGACGATATTGCGTTCTCCCGCTTCCTCTAGAAGCTGGAATGTCTCGACCTTTCTCGTCTTTCCACCAAGCGTCTTGATTGCCTTTTTCGCTTCAGCAAGCTCTGGAGTAATCTCCGCTCCCTTGAGAGCGACGAAGTGTCCTCCGACTTTGGCAAAAGGAAGGCAGAACTCCGATAACAGATTGAGTCTCGCAACAGCACGTGCCACTACGAGATCAAAATTCTCCCGATACATCGCTTCTTGCCCACGATCTTCGGCACGCCCATGTACGGGATTTACGTTCTCCAAGCCCAGTTCCTTTGCTACATGCTGCAAAAAGCTCATTCGCTTGTTCAAGGAATCAATGATCGTCATTTTCAGATGCGGGAAGCAAATTTTTAAAGGAATGCTTGGAAAGCCTGCGCCCCCACCGATATCTACAACTGATTGCACCTGGTCAAATGGGAAGTAAAAAGCCGGCGTAATCGAATCATAAAAATGCTTGTTGTACACTTGCCCCTCTTCGGTAATCCCGGTCAGGTTCATCTTCTCATTCCATTCCACCAGCAGGCGGAAAAAATGATCAAACTGCTCCTTCTGACGATCCGTCAAAGAAATCCCCTGGGCTGCAAGTACCTCGGCAAACTGTTCTTTCGTCATAGCTTTTCTCCTTACTCGGCTACTCCCACGCGTTTGTACTCCAAATATACCATCAACACGGAAATGTCTGCTGGAGTAACCCCTGCGATACGAGCCGCCTGCCCGATGTTCAACGGACGGATTTTGGTCATATTGTCGCGGGATTCCTTGGACAAACCGGAGATTTGGTGGTAGTCAATATCCGTTGGGATGCGGCGCTCCTCCATTTTTTTCATCCGTTCAACCTGTTGCAATGACTTTTTGATGTAGCCATCGTATTTAATCTGGATTTCAACCTGTTCGGTCACATCCTCTGGTAGTGCTTCTGGTGCCGGGACCATTTGAGCAATGTGGCTGTAGTTGATTTCCGGACGACGCAGCAATTGAGCCAGCTCGATGACATCTGTCAGCTCAGGAGAGCCTGCGTTGCGCAAAACCTCTTGAACATGTGCCATTTCAGGACGTACGCGCGTGTTGGCTACACGTTCTTTTTCTTGCTCGATCAGCTCGCGTTTTTGGTTAAATCGATGGTAGCGCTCCTCGCTAATCAGACCAATTTCATGGCCGATATCCGTCAGGCGCAAGTCCGCATTGTCATGACGCAGCAGCAAGCGATATTCTGCGCGAGAGGTAAGCAAACGATAAGGCTCATGCGTTCCCTTTGTAACCAGGTCGTCAATCAAGACACCGATGTACGCCTCTTCCCGTCCCAAAATAACGGGCGGTTTCCCTTGAACGCGGCGTGCTGCGTTAATCCCTGCCATGAGACCTTGACCCGCTGCTTCTTCATAGCCAGAGGTACCATTGATTTGTCCTGCTGTGAACAAGCCAGGCAAGGTTTTGGTTTCCAAAGAAGGCCAAAGCTGCGTCGGCACGATCGAATCATACTCAATCGCATAGCCAGGGCGCATCATTTTGACTTCTTCCATTCCAGCCATGGAGCGCAGCATGGAAAGCTGAACATCCTCCGGCAAGCTAGTCGACAAGCCTTGTACATACATTTCTTCGGTATTGCGCCCTTCTGGCTCCAAGAAAATTTGGTGACGCGGCTTATCGTTAAAACGGACTACTTTATCTTCAATTGAAGGGCAATAACGCGGGCCCGTTCCTTCGATCATTCCCGAATACATAGGGGCACGATGCAGATTACTATTGATGAGTCCATGCGTTTCTTCATTTGTATAGGTCAGCCAGCAAGGGAGCTGGTCCATGATAAATTCCGTTGTTTCATAAGAAAAAGCACGTGGAACCGGATCACCAGGCTGAATCTCCATTTTGGAGAAATCCACACTGCTGCTGTGAACACGCGGTGGCGTCCCCGTCTTGAAACGAGTCATTTCAAAACCGAGTTCCTTCAAATGATGTGCCAGACGAATAGACGGACGCATGTTATTCGGTCCACTTTCGTATTGAAGATCCCCGAGGATGATCTTTCCGCGCAAATAGGTTCCGGTCGTCAATACAACGGATTTGGCCATGTATCGCGCCCCAGTTTGCGTGATAACCCCTTCACAAACTCCATCGTTCACGATCAGCTCTTCCACCATCGCTTGACGCAGGATCAAATTCGGAGTATTTTCAATCGTTTTCTTCATTTCATGCTGATACGCAAATTTGTCTGCTTGCGCGCGCAAGGCATGCACAGCAGGTCCTTTCCCTGTATTCAGCATACGCATTTGGATATGGGTTTTGTCGGTATTGCGTCCCATCTCTCCACCAAGCGCGTCCAATTCGCGTACAACGTGTCCTTTGGCAGGACCACCTACGGAAGGATTACATGGCATGTACGCCACAGCATCCAGGTTAATCGTCAACAGCAATGTACTACAACCCATACGTGCAGCCGCCAATGCCGCTTCCGCACCGGCATGACCCGCACCAATGACAATGACGTCAAAAGAGCCCGCTTCATATGCAGGTACAACGTTCATTTTTTGCCCTCCTAATCACTTACCCAGACAGAACTGGGAGAAAATCTGGTCAATCAAATCTTCGCCGACGCTTTCTCCGATGACTTCACCAAGTAGTTCCCACGACTTTTTAATGTCGATCTGAATCATGTCTACTGGCATCAACTCATCGATTCCACCCAGCGCTTCATCCATGGCTCGTTCTGCCTGACGAAGCAGTTGAATATGTCTGGCGTTACTCACGTAGGTCAAGTCATCCTGCTGCACACGGCCACTGAAGAAAATCTCCCCAATAGCCTGCTCCAGAAGATCGATCCCCGTCTCCTCACGCGCGGACGTCATAATCAACGGCTGCTGAGGGAAATGACGCTTGATCTCTTCCAAATCCACTTTTTGCGGCAGGTCGAATTTATTGACAATCACAATCACATGGAACCCTTTTGCTGCTTCAAAAATCGCGTAATCATCAGCGGAGAGAGGCTCGTTGTAGTTGATCACGAGCAACACGAGGTCAGCCTTTTGCAGCAGCTGTCTGGACTTCTCTACCCCGATTTTCTCCACGATGTCCTCTGTATCGCGAATTCCTGCGGTATCGATAAGTCGCAAAGGAACCCCGCGCACATTGACATACTCTTCAATGACATCGCGTGTCGTTCCCGCAACGTCAGTTACAATCGCCTTTTCCTCTTGAACCAGACTATTTAATAGAGAGGATTTCCCTACATTCGGACGTCCAATAATCGCGGTCGACAAGCCTTCACGCAAAATTTTTCCTTGCTGTGCGGTCTGCAACAATCGTTGGATTTCACCTTTAACCTCCAGGCACTTTCCTCGCAAGAAATTTTGTGTAAACTCCTCGACGTCATGCTCTGGATAGTCCAATGTTACTTCTATATGGGCCATCGCTTCAATCAAGTTTTGGCGCAGCTGCCGAATGAGTCTGGACAGCTTCCCTTCTACTTGATTCAATGCGACCTTCATCGCTCTGTCTGTTTTGGCCCGGATCAAATCAATGACGGCCTCAGCCTGAGACAAATCGACACGTCCGTTTAAGAACGCACGCTTCGTGAACTCCCCCGGCTCCGCCAATCTTGCTCCATTATCCAAGATTAACTCCAGAACCTTTTCAACGGAAACAATTCCTCCGTGACAGTTGACCTCCACTACATCCTCCCTCGTAAATGTACGGGGAGCCTTCATTACGGAAACCAGTACCTCTTCCACTCGTTCACCTGTGTTTGGCTCATACAAGTGCCCATAATGGATCGTATGGCTGTCCACAGTGGACAACTGCTGCTTTCCTTTATATATCTTATCCACAACTTCGATCGCTTCCGTACCGCTTACCCGGATCACGGCAATACCGCCTTCACCCATCGGTGTTGCGACCGCCGCTATTGTATCGAATTTCATGCTGTTCACCTCAAGCTTTCCACTCTTACAAGTCAGCCACTAACTTACTAGCATAACAGATCGTCTAGAAAAATTCCAAAAGAAAGTGCAGCCAATCCATCTGCTAAACACACAATAGGAAAAAGCAACCCTATCTCCAAGGTTGCTGTCCATTTTGGTTATCCACAGTATAATCATTTTCGCAAATCCTCAACCATTTGGTCAATTATCCACAGTGGACAACTTTTTGACGAGATGGTTCAAAATGTCATCGCTTGCTCATTTAAATTAGGCAAAAAAAAGAAGCCTAGCGAGAGGCTTCTTTCGGTGCAATCACGATATAACGATTTGGCTCGTCTCCTTCACTGAAGGTAACCACATCCGCTCTCTTTTGCAAGAAGGCGTGGATTACTTTCCGTTCAGCAGCAGACATTGGTTCCAGACGTACATCCCGTTTGGTCGATAACGCTTTTTTCGACACACGATCTGCGAGCTGCTCCAATGTTTCCTTGCGACGAAGCCTGTAATTTTCGGCATCCAGAGTGATACGTACATGTTTGTCCGCATGACGGTTCGCTACGACGTTTACGAGATACTGTAATGAATCAAGAGTTTGTCCCCTGCGGCCAATAATGATTCCCAGATTGGTTCCCTGGATGTCAAACAGCATGCCCTCTTCATTTGTACGCGTCTCCACTTTGGCATTCACCTTCATGTTCGACAAAACGTCTTGAAGAAAGTCACGTCCCTGTGCAACCGGATCAAAGTGAAATTCTACTTGCACTTTAGCGTCCTTTGCTCCAATCAGTCCAAACAATCCTCTGCTTGGTTCCTCTAGAACTTGGATCGTTGCCCGCTCACGCGGCACTCCCAATTCCAGTAAAGCTTTTTGCACAGCATCGTCGATCGTTTTTGCCGTAGCTACCACCTTTTTCACTTGGAGGCTCCCCCTTTAGGAGTAGGCATTTTCCCTTTATCACGATACAGGAAGTAGGTTTGTACAATGGTAAACAGGTTACCGTATACCCAGTACAGAGACAGCGCTGATGGCAATGTGACAGCAATCGCCAAAATCATCAGCGGCATCATGATGATCATCATTTGCATTTGTGGATTTCCTTGATTTGCTTGACCCATCATCTTGGACTGCAAATAGGTCGTAATCGCAGCAATGATTGGCAAGATGTAATACGGGTCTTTTTGTCCCAGCGTCAGCCACATGAACGTTTGCGAGTTAATCTCGGACGTACGAATGATCGCATGGTAGAACGCGATCAAAATCGGCATTTGTACCAACATTGGCAAGCATCCAGCCAACGGATTGACACCGCTCTTCTGGAACATAGCCATTGTTTCCGCTTGCGCTTTTTGTGGATCATTTTTGTACTTTTCACGGATCTTTTGCATCTCCGGTTGAATCTCTTGCATTTTCTTGGAGCTCTTGATTTGTTTGACCATCAATGGAAGCACAATGATTCGAATGATGATCGTTGCAACTAGGATACCCAGACCGTAGTTGTTTCCGAGTATCAATGCGCTCTCTTTAATTAGCCAGGACAGTGGATAGACAAAATACTTGTCCCAAATGCCGGTTGCGTCAGGGCCAATTGGTGCTGCTGCTTGGGGGTTACAGCCCGACAAAACTAGAACCAGCATAGTCAGCATAAGAATGCTGAGTGTACGTCTACTCAAGGGTGATCCTCCTTTTCCCCGCTTCAATATGAGGTAATCTTATTTGTGCTGATCCGGGACTGGATCATACCCGCCCGGGTGGAACGGATGGCATTTCAAGATGCGACGAAGGGCCAACCAGCCTCCCCTCCACGCTCCAAATCGACGAATCGACTCGATTGCGTAATGGGAACAGGTGGGCGCGAATCTGCATGAAGGTGGTTTATACGGAGAAATCATCAGTTGGTATCCCCGAATCAACCAAACCATGATCTTCACCATCATCGTTTCACCCTCTTTTTCCATCTCTTTTTCCATTATGTACGGGTGCCTGTTTGATCACTTTGGCTCGCTTCATCACATGTAACAGAGATTGCTCAATGGCTTCAAGCGTCATCGCTTCCACACCCGGACGGGCGATGATGACGAGATCGAGACCGACTGGGATATCAGACTCCATTCGAGCTACTGCTTCGCGTATAAGCCGCTTGACTCTATTGCGGACAACAGCATTGCCAATTTTTTTACTGACGGAAATCCCAGCGCGAAAAGCCGCTTGTCCCTCTTGCTTTGCTGAATACAAGACAAACTGCTTATTAGCCGCTGAACTTCCTCGTTGAAACACAGCTTGGAATTGCTCATTTTTTTTGAGCCGGTGTGAACGATGCAAGGTAAACAACCCCTAACATCACAATTATAGTAGAAAACGTAAACAGCATCTACCAGTATATCCTTGTTTCGTTCACTTTTTTCCCTAAGTATACTCGGTTTAGAACAAAATCAAAAATTCGGTGTAAAAAATATAGACCATCAGCCAATTTTCGCGATGATTTCTGTACTTGCATGGCGCAGGTGAGCGAGCAATTTCCCATCTGCTTGGAAAAAGCCCAATTTTTGAAGGGACAAGGAAAACTTGGCAGGCAGATCCGCCCAATGATTCTCCAGCCATTCATCAAGACCCACACTATGATATAACCAAATCGCCTCAGAAAATATTAAAAACCCGGCCATATCCAGCTGATTTCTCTCCTGCAATCTTTGAACCTTCCTCTTTACTAACCAATCATTTTCAGCCGCCAGCGCAATCTCAATCCCCTTATTTATTGACCGTAGATGAGTCCGGTAGTCGGCCAATAGCATAAGTGCATCCTGTACATCCTGGTTACTCCTGTATGTCTCCAGAAAAAAGCCATCCAATCCGTCCGAACGTCCTGCTTTCTGTAGAAGCTGGTACAACTGTGCATCACTCAATGAATACCCCTGGAAAAAGGCACTCATTTGTAGCGCACCAATCCATCCCGCCCATGCAGCCAAATAAGCGGAGTACGGAAAGCCTTCCATTAAGGCAGCCTGCGCCTCTTCGTGGAACGATTCTACCTCCGCTTTTGCCTGTGCGAACATTTTCGCTTTTCCAGCCGGGGAATCCATATACGCGCATATGTCATTCATCCAGGAAATGAAACGATCCTCTGGGTCCAGAATAATCTTTGCTTCCTTAAGGTAACGCCATGCCCACAGATTCTCGTATACTTCTTCATCCGTAGGAGCAGATTGAACCTGCAGCTGTATCATATGCCCTTTAAACAGACGATTTTCACAGGAAGGATCATCTTCTCCCTCCACAAAGATGTGTAAATCGAGGTCGCTGTAGGTGTCCGCTTCCCCCCTCCCGACAGATCCACCAGCATAGGCACATACCAAGCCAGCTACAGGCCATTCATCAAGAAACTCGCGTGCCAACGATACAAAAAAGTCAGTTACGTCCTTCCTCTCCTCCATCGGCCCCCTCCTATCTCTTCAATAAATAACAGGATTTCGGTAGCTAGGTAATGATTATCCCCCAAAAGGTTTCCACATCGGAGAAAACCTTCCTCTTTTTATGACAACAAAGAATTTTCAGACATATGTAAGCAAACAAAAAGGCCACTAAAAGTGTGGCCTAAGCGGAAAGAACTTTTCTACCTCTTTGACGACGAGCAGCCAAAATTTTACGGCCGTTTTTTGTGCTCATGCGCTTACGGAATCCATGATCCTTTTTGCGCTTGCGGTTGTTAGGATTGAAAGATGGTTTCATTACGTATACACCTCCGTCTTGCAAAGACATTCTTTTGCATTATAAGAACATATGCCTAAAAAGTCAAGCAACAGTGGAATTTCGTTACCAAGGCAAATATCCCCATAAAACTATTTCCCGGGTCTGTGGATATCATTTTATCCACAAAAACAGATTTCGACAAGTTTATCTACAGCTTGTACACAAAATATAGGGATGTGAATATGTGGCAAGTACCAGAAGTTGTGTTTGTGGATAAGTATGAAAAAACCATTGATACCACGCTTTATATCTGTTATCATGTTTTTGTTTTGAAGCGTGAATAACTCCGATACGTGAATCGGTTTTTCCACAGGGTGTGGATAAGTTTGTGGACAGATTCTTTCCTATGTGTATGTCGTTACTCACAGGATTGAGGATAACCGTCTGCTTTTTTTCACTTCTACGAGCGGAATCCCTATATTTCGACTTTTTTTATCCACAGTCGCTCTTAACGGCTGTGTTGACAATTAGGTCACAACAACGTAGGTTTTTGCACTTTTTCTCGATCATAATGGATCGGTCTTCATCAATTTTTCGGATAGCCCAGAGGGAGGGATTCTGGTTGGATGCAGCGATTAGCGAACTATGGCGCAAAGTACTCGCCAAGATAGAAAAATCGCTAAGCAAACCCAGTTTTGATACCTGGCTGAAGGCGACAAAGGCAACTACATTAGAAGAGGATGCACTGATCGTCGTCGCACCAAACGACTTTGCTCGTGATTGGCTAGAAACCAGGTACGCACAACTGATTACCGATACACTATATGAAGTGACGGGTATCAATATGAAAGTAAAGTTCGTCGCGATGCAAAACCCTGATGCGGCTTTTGCTGACGAACAACCTGCCCCACGGGTGAAAATGAGTGAACCGCCAGCAGTCGCGGATGACCAGCCACCCAGCATCTTAAATCCCAAATACACCTTTGACACGTTCGTCATCGGCTCAGGGAATCGATTCGCTCACGCCGCATCGCTTGCGGTTGCTGAAGCTCCTGCAAAAGCTTACAATCCCCTCTTCATTTACGGAGGAGTCGGACTTGGCAAAACCCACTTAATGCATGCAATTGGCCATTATGTCATTCAGCACAACCCATCGGCGAAAGTGGTCTATTTGTCGTCTGAGAAATTCACCAATGAATTCATCAACTCTATTCGTGACAACAAAGCCGTCGAATTCCGCAATAAATACCGGAGTGTTGACGTTCTTTTAATTGATGACATTCAGTTTTTGGCAGGCAAAGAATCGACACAAGAAGAGTTTTTTCATACGTTCAATGCCTTGCATGAAGAAAGCAAACAAATCATCATCTCCTCCGATCGGCCTCCTAAGGAGATTCCGACACTGGAGGATCGCCTCCGCTCACGCTTCGAATGGGGACTGATTACTGATATTCAGCCGCCAGACCTCGAAACGCGGATTGCGATTTTGCGCAAAAAGGCAAAAGCAGAAAATCTTGATATCCCTAATGAGGTAATGGCGTACATCGCCAACCAGATCGACAGCAACATCCGCGAGTTGGAAGGCGCATTGATTCGTGTTGTTGCCTACTCCTCCTTGATTAATCGCGATATCGACACGCAGCTGGCAGCGGAAGCACTGAAAGACATTATCCCTTCCTCCCGCCCACGCGTGATTACTATTATGGACATCCAACGAACGGTCGGAGAAGCGTTCAGCCTGAAACTAGAAGATTTCAAGGCGAAAAAACGGACAAAAACCGTTGCTTTCCCCCGTCAGATTGCGATGTATCTCTCCAGAGAGCTGACGGATGCCTCTTTACCGAAAATCGGTGATGAATTTGGTGGTCGTGACCATACGACAGTCATCCATGCCCATGAGAAAATCTCTCGTGCGCTGGCAAATGACCCTCATATGCAAACAACCATTCAGTCGCTCATTGAAAAGTTAAAAGCAAACCATTGAACCTGTGCATAACGCAAAAAGCCTATACACAACTTACCCACATGTGTATAGGCTCTCTTTTACGTACTGGACCCACATATCCACAAATCCACAGGCCCTATTACTACTTCTGTTAAAAAGATCTATCCTAATAAGTTATGATAAAGGCGCAGCCATTATGCAGATTCCAACCAAAAATAATGGCGCCGGAGAGGGAGGCTCACGTCGATGCATATTACCGTTCAGCGTGAAAAGCTATCGAACGCCGTATCACATGTTAGCAAAGCAGTTTCTAGCAGAACTACGATTCCAATTTTGACCGGGATTAAAATCAAAACCGATGACGAAGGCTTGACACTAACAGCAAGCGATTCTGATGTGTCTATTGAAGTTCAGATCCCGCTGGAAGAAGCCGGAGAATGGGGAGTAACCGTACATCAACCTGGTAGCATTGTGTTGACTGCACGTATTTTCAGCGAAATCGTGCGCAAGCTGCCAAGCAATGAAATCGATATTCAAGTGGATGATCGTCTCGCAACCAAAATTCGTTCCGGACAAGCTGAGTTCACCATTAACGGAATGGATGCCAACGAATATCCACAATTGCCGCATCTGGAAGAAGATAAAGTCTTCAGTGTTCCCTGTGATTTACTGAAGGCAATGATTCGCCAGACGGTTTTTGGTGTTTCCACTTCCGAAATGCGCCCGATCTTGACCGGTTTAATGTGGTCGCTTGATCAAGGCAAGCTGCGTTTTGTGGCAACCGACAGCCATCGCTTGGCTAGCCGTACTGCAATGGTTGAATGCCCAGAAGATCTTTCTTTCCACAACGTGGTAGTTCCGGGTAAAAGCTGCAATGAATTGGTAAAAATATTAGATGACGACCAAAATCTCGCGGATATCGTTGTTGCGGACAACCAAATTCTTGTGAAGTCCAAGCATATCCTGTTCTATTCCCGTCTCCTGGAAGGAACCTATCCGGACACGACCAGAATTATTCCACAAGGCAGCAAAACGGAGATCACTGTGAGCACCAAGGAGTTTTTGCAATCCATCGAGCGCGCTTCCTTGCTGAGTCGCGAAGGCAAATCGAACGTAGTCAAACTCGTTACTATGCCTGATGGAACCGTCGAAATTACGTCCAATGCACCTGAGATCGGGAAAGTAACGGACATTTTGATGCCAAAAGCAATGAATGGCGAAGAATTGAAAATTTCCTTCAACGCCAAATACATGATCGATGCGCTGCGGGCAATTGATAGCCCAGAAATCAAAGCGAGCTTCAGCGGCCCGATGAGTCCCTTTGTGATTCGTCCGACCGATCATGACTGGATGCTCCATCTGATTTTGCCGGTTCGTACGTACTAAAATGTTTTTACGTAAAAGAAAGGAGCCAAGCCATGCGTGAGGTTTCCATTAGCACAGACTATATTGCTCTCGGCCAATTTTTGAAGCTGGCTGAAATCATTGACACGGGGGGAATGGCCAAAGCTTTTTTGGCTGAGGTTCCGATCCAAATTAATGGAGAGCTGGACAACAGACGTGGACGCAAGCTATATCCTGGCGATGAAGTGGCGATTGAAGGCTATGGTCGCTATCAAGTGGTACGCCCCTGAGAGGAGAGCGTGATTCTTGTTTCTCAAGAACCTGTCGCTAACCAACTATCGCAACTACGAAACGATGTCCCTGTCGTTTGACGGTCCCATTCAGTTATTTATTGGCAACAACGCTCAAGGGAAAACGAATGCTCTCGAATCGATCTATGTTTTGGCACTGGCCAAATCCCACCGAACGCCTCGTGACAAGGAGCTCATTTCCTGGGATGCCGATTATGCCACGATCCGTAGCGATGTTCTTCGTCGCTACGGTTCTGTTCGTTTAGAGCTGCAGTTGACAACCAAGGGAAAGCGGGCCAAAATCAACGGAATGGAACAGCAGAAGCTGAGCGCCTATGTGGGGGCATTGAATGTCGTCATGTTTGCACCCGAGGATCTTTCCATTGTCAAAGGCGCACCTGCCCAGCGCAGACGCTTCATCGATATGGAAATCGGTCAGGTTTCACCTACGTATCTTTATTATTTAAGCAATTACAACAAAGTGCTGGCCCAGCGAAATCAGCTTTTAAAGGATTTGGCCATGAAAAAAAGTAACTCGCTGGAAATGCTGGCAATTTGGAATACCCAATTAGCCGATTTAGCGGTAAAATTGTTACGGAAGCGTTTTGAGTTCATTCGGAAGCTGGAGACGTGGGCACAGGAAATCCACACCGGCATCACCGATGGCAGGGAAAGACTTTCTTTGCATTACGTTAACTCATCGCCCGTTACAGAAGAGATGACGATAGATCAGGCTGTAGATAAAATGCTTGCTGCCTACGAAGAGGTTCGCGACCGGGAAATCATGCGGGGGAGCACCCTTATTGGGCCACACCGTGATGATTTTTCACTTAAAGTGAACAACATGGATGTGCAAACGTATGGTTCCCAGGGACAGCAACGCACCAGTGCGCTGTCCATTAAATTGGCCGAAATTGAGCTGATTAAAGAAGAAGTGGGAGAATACCCGGTTCTGTTGTTGGATGATGTCTTGTCAGAGTTGGATGAACATCGGCAAACATTGCTGCTCGAAACCATTCAGGATCGAGTACAGACGTTTGTAAGTACCACAGGTGTGGAAGGCTTAAAGCATCAGGTTCTCCAGCAAGCCTCTCGTTTTTACGTGAGGGAAGGGAAAATCTCCGGAGAAAGGTAGGGGATACAGGGATGTTTATTCACATTGGTGGAGATACTGTGGTGAGCACGAAGGAAGTTATTTCCATCCTCGATCATCAGACTGTGAAATCCTCAAAAATCAATAAAGCGTTCTTACTCGAAAAAAGTAAGACAGTTGTTGACCATAGCGAGGAAGAAACGAAGTCTTATGTAATCACCCAGAATGCCATTTACTGTTCACCTATTTCTTCTCTGACGCTGAAGCGACGCGCTCAGTTCGTGGACAGCTTGGATCAGTTTCCCTTTGTACAAGCTGAAGTGGAGGAGTTGACAGAGTAGTGGATCAAGTGACGACGAAAGATACAAACTACGATGCGAGTCAGATTCAGGTACTGGAAGGGTTAGAGGCAGTTCGGAAACGTCCCGGCATGTACATCGGGTCGACCAGCAGCCGGGGTTTGCATCACCTGGTATGGGAGATTGTCGACAATGCCATTGACGAGGCGTTAGCCGGTTATTGCGACGAGATCTTGGTGGTCATTCATCCAGACAACTCCGTATCTGTAACCGATAACGGTCGAGGAATCCCGACTGGCATTCATGAAAAAACCGGGAAGTCCACTGTTGAAACCGTTTTGACTGTATTGCACGCCGGTGGTAAATTCGGCGGTGGCGGATACAAAGTGTCCGGCGGTCTTCACGGGGTAGGTAGCTCGGTAGTGAACGCGCTATCCGAATGGATGGAAGTCGAGGTTAAACAAAATAATCAGGTATACTACATGCGCTTTAAAGTAGGCGCACCGGATGCCGATCTTGCTGTTGTGGGCGAGACCGAAGAGACGGGAACAAAAGTTACCTTCAAGCCCGACCCGACTATTTTTACCGAAACAACGGTATTTGAGTACGAGATTTTGCAAAAACGTATTCGCGAGCTGGCGTTCCTGAACAAAGGGTTGCGCATCACGCTGAAGGATACGCGCCCAGATCATGAGAAGGAAGAGTCCTTCCACTACGAGGGCGGTATCATCCAGTTCGTAGAATACTTGAATAAAAACCGGGAAGCCCTGCATGATGATGTGATTTATTGCGAAGGGGAAAAAGAAGGTCTTGTCGTGGAGGTTGCCCTTCAGTACAACGACAGCTACGTGAGCAACATCTACTCTTTTGCCAATAACATCAACACGCATGAGGGCGGGACTCACGAAACCGGATTTAAAACGGCTCTTACGCGTGTTATCAACGACTACAGCCGCAAGTTTAACTTCCTGAAGGAAAAGGATCCGAATCTTTCCGGGGACGATGTGCGTGAAGGCATTACCGCGATTATCTCCGTAAAAATTCAAGAGCCTCAGTTCGAAGGACAAACAAAAACGAAGCTGGGCAACTCGGAAGCGCGTAGCATTACCGAGTCTGTCTTCGGTGACCGTTTTAACACCTTCATGGAAGAAAACCCGGGTGTAGCCAAAAAAGTTGTGGAAAAAGCGCTCATGGCATCTCGTGCCCGTGAGGCAGCTCGTAAAGCACGTGAAATGACTCGTCGCAAGAGTGCGCTGGAAGTAAGTGCTTTGCCGGGTAAACTGGCGGATTGCTCTTCCAAGGACGCATCCGAATCTGAACTGTTCATTGTAGAGGGTGACTCTGCGGGCGGTTCTGCGAAGATGGGACGCGATCGTCATTTCCAAGCTATTCTTCCTCTTCGCGGGAAGGTATTGAACGTAGAAAAAGCGCGTCTGGACAAAATTCTCGGCAACAACGAGATCCGTGCCATTATTACGGCTTTGGGAACGGGTGTTGGCGAAGATTTTGATATTACAAAGGCACGCTACCACAAAGTCGTTATTATGACGGACGCCGACGTCGACGGATCGCATATTCGTACGCTTTTGCTGACGTTCTTCTTCCGTTACATGAAACAGTTGATTGAAGCGGGGTATATTTATATTGCGCAGCCGCCTCTCTACAGCATCAAGCAAGGGAAGACGCTGCATTATGCTTATACTGACAGGCAGCGTGATGAGGTTCTCGCTACCTTAAAGGCTCAACCGAAGCCGAACGTCCAACGCTATAAAGGACTAGGTGAGATGAACGCCGATCAATTGTGGGAGACTACAATGGACCCAGAAGTCCGTACGTTGCTTCAGGTAGATCTTGAGGATGCTATGGATGCCGATATGGTGTTTGAGACGCTGATGGGTGACGAAGTAGAGCCTCGCAGGGAGTTTATTGAGCAATACGCGGCAAATGTACGCGATCTAGATATTTAAATTGGGAACGAAGAAAAAGCTTGTCCTTTACCGGGCAAGCTTTTTCTTAATGAAAATATAAAAATACATTTGAAATATACGATGAACATGACTTATAATAGATTTTGCTTTTGTTAACCTCGTCTTTCACAAAAAAGTTCACCCACACAATAAAAAAAATCAAATTTTCTATTGCAATGAACTTGAAAGTGTGATAGATTAAAGTTCCGGAAGTAATTACGGGCCTATAGCTCAGTTGGTTAGAGCGCACGCCTGATAAGCGTGAGGTCGGCTGTTCGAGTCAGCCTAGGCCCACCACTTACATAACTGACATGACAAAGCGTGTCACGGAAGCGTTAGGATGGGGCTGTAGCTCAGTTGGGAGAGCGCCTGCCTTGCAAGCAGGAGGTCATCGGTTCGATCCCGTTCAGCTCCACCATTCTAAAACACTATTATTCCTCGGTAGCTCAGTTGGTAGAGCAATCGGCTGTTAACCGATCGGTCGGCGGTTCGAGTCCGTCCCGAGGAGCCATTCAAATGGCCCGTTGGTGAAGCGGTTTAACACAGCAGCCTTTCACGCTGTCATTCAGGGGTTCGAATCCCCTACGGGTCACCTAGCAAAACGTCCTGCTATCGCAGGAGTTCTGGAGGCTTAGCTCAGCTGGGAGAGCATCTGCCTTACAAGCAGAGGGTCGGCGGTTCGATCCCGTCAGCCTCCACCACTTTTAACAACTGAATGTTTTACATGGAGCTGTGGTGAAGTTGGAGTTCACGCCGGTCTGTCACACCGGAGGTCGCGGGTTCGAGTCCCGTCAGCTCCGCCATTTTTCTCAAGCGATGGCGAAACAATTACGCTTGAGGCTCGGTAGCTCAGTCGGTAGAGCAGAGGACTGAAAATCCTCGTGTCGGCGGTTCGATTCCGTCCCGAGCCACCATTTATACAAAACACGCCGGTATAGCTCAATTGGTAGAGCACCTGACTTGTAATCAGGGGGTTGTGGGTTCAAGTCCTATTGCCGGCACCACTTTTTCTTTGAAAGTTGAATAAGCTTTGCTTTTGAAGGACAAGCTTGGGGAGATAGTGAAGTGGCTAAACACGGCAGACTGTAAATCTGCTCCCTCCGGGTTCGGCGGTTCGAATCCGTCTCTCCCCACCATCTTTACTTCATGGCTATTGGGGTATAGCCAAGCGGTAAGGCAACGGACTTTGACTCCGTCATTCCTAGGTTCAAATCCTAGTACCCCAGCCATTTTTCGAGAGCCATTAGCTCAGTTGGTAGAGCATCTGACTTTTAATCAGAGGGTCGAAGGTTCGAGTCCTTCATGGCTCACCAGTTTTTAAAAAGCGAGAGATTGAATGTCATATGCGGTCGTGGCGGAATTGGCAGACGCGCTAGATTCAGGTTCTAGTGGTGGCAACACCGTGGAGGTTCAAGTCCTCTCGACCGCACCAACAAATA